>NZ_KE384670.1:25875-37357 GCF_000426925.1 Dolichospermum circinale AWQC310F
AGATAGGGGAATGTAGGTTAAACAATTTAAACAGAGAAATTATCACCTAAATAGTATTGTCGCACTAAAGGATTATTATAGAGTTCATCAGCATGACCAAAGGCGAGAATTTGTCCCTCGCGCATGATATAAGCACGGTTTGTAATGGACAGGGTTTCGCGGACATTATGATCTGTGATTAATACACCCATACCACGTTCGCGTAATTGACCGACAATTTCCTGAATTTCAGAGACAGCAATGGGGTCAACTCCCGCAAAGGGTTCATCTAAAAAGAGGAATTTAGGTCCATCCTTACCTGCGGCCAAAGCTCTAGCTAATTCTGTGCGTCGTCGTTCACCTCCAGAAAGTTGAATACCTTTACTACCAGCCACTTTTTCTAAGCGAAACTCCCGCAATAAAGTATGTAATCTTTTTCCCCATTCTCTTCTAGGAACTTGAGTTTGTTCAAATACCAGGAGAATGTTTTCTTCCACTGAAAGATGACGAAATACACTTGGTTCTTGAGCTAAATAGCCAATACCTAATCTAGCCCTTTTGTGCATGGGATAATTAGTAATATCAAAATTATCTAACCACACTTTACCATGATTAGGTTTTTCTAAACCTGTAGCAATATAAAATGTTGTTGTTTTTCCAGCACCATTGGGACCGAGTAAACCGACAACTTCTCCTTGGTTAACAGAAAGGCTAACGTGATTAACAATTAATCGTTTACCGTAGGATTTCTGGATATTCTCTAAAACAATTTTCACACTTAGGTTTTTCCCTGGTAGTAAATGCTAATTAGAACGCTTTAGGGATGGTGTTTTCGGGGCTGGTTTAGTAGTTTGTCTTGGGGAGTCCTCTACCATGTAGATTGATTCTACCTGACGATTAGACTGAGGTAAAGCAATAAATTTACCTTCGTCAATTAAATAGGTGACTTTTTCCGCACGAATACTATTAGTACCCTGTTGTAAGATGTACACATTGCCACTGAAATCAATCCGTCTTTCCTTGCTAAAGTATTGTGCTTGAGCGGAAGTGGCTTGAATTTGACGAGCCGGATACAGCATTTGCACATTACCACGGGCAGTAATTACTTGGGTTTTCGCATCATATTCCTGAACATCAGAGCGGATAGTCAAAGGACGATTCCCTCCAGCTTGGGCTATAGCAGGTTGGATTTGGGTAGACAATGAGACTGTAACCACAAAGGAAATTGGCAGCAATAAAGCCAATCCTAAGCGGCTTATCTGTGATTTTAGCAATTGATAAGAAGGTATCATAAAAGTCAGGCAATAGGGAATAGGGAATAGGGAACACAGAAATAAAAATCAAATATGAGTTTTATAGCAAAAACGGACGGTGGTTTTAAATTTTAGTTTCCCTTTGAAAATGTCTGATCAAAACTGGCAAGAATTTGTTAGTTAATTGTTACTAAGTTATTGATTTTTACATACAGTGAATTTCATCTAAATGAGGTACAATTTTAGTGGGCAAGATGCCCGCACCACAAGATTTTTATCATTAATATCTGTACCTCATAACATCGGAAATTGCTGTATCTATGTACTTACAAAAAATTATTAAATCATACTTATACAAGTCATGGGTTAGACATTAATTGACCGCAAATGGTATATTTTAGGTGAGTCAAATGCCAAAATTTTGTTAATTATTACCATTACCGAATTATTGAAGACGCACCCTACAGGAGATGATTAAAGGATTAAGTTATACAAATCATCCAAATCATAGTTTAGACGCTAATCATGACTCAGAGAAATGTTGGGTAAAATCCAAATTTGATTTTCTAGCAACTCAGTATTTGCCAATGGTTCTAGACTTTCCTGTTGTAGTATTGTTAATAAATCTACACTTTGGGTCAATAATTTTTCCACATTAATACCGCCGTAGCTAGGTAAATAACGTCTAAGACGATTACTACCTTCTCCCAAAAGGATCATCGCTCCTCGTCGGTTAGAATTACCTAGATGATAGAGTCCTACAGCGATTTGGAGAATACCTTGATAAAAAGTTTTATCTGGTTCGAGACTATCGATCCAGATTGCTTCTAGAATGTCATGACAAGCATAGAACTCTCCCGCATTGAACTGTTCTATACCATGCCAAAACTCGTCAGGCATGGTTTCATTCATCCCATACTATCCCGAACTTCTTTAATAGTTGCCATGGATATTTCTTGTTTATCACCGACAAAATCATTATCAGGGGTGAGGAACAGCATACAGTGACATTCTTTACGTTCGCGCATGGGTACGCAGGGACAGTTCCAAAAAGCGGCGTTAACTTCGGCCTCTTTATCCTCATAATGGCGACAGGGACATAAAGGCGCTCCCAGGTCGTCTTTGTGTTTAGCTAGTCCTTCAATAACAACTGCGGTAACGGAAGGTTCAGAACAGAAGAATGTTCCCGTCCTTTTAGCGTATTGTTCGGAAAAATACCGCATTGCTTCTAGGCTTTTATCGCTAGATTTTAAATTTACTTCTGGTGTAGTCATTGCTGATAAATTTTCATGTTTCTTTGCATTGTACATCACGGTCAGTGAGAGAAATCACTTTCAAACAAACTCAGAGCTTTTTGTAATTGAGGTTGTAGTTCTTGTTCGTTTTGAATAAAAATACCAGGATATTCTCGATTAATGACGGTTTCTGCGAGTGAATATGGGTTTTGCCAGAGTACCCAACGACTACCAAAGGGTAAAGAGGATGTGGTAAAGGAGTTTTGTGTGAGCCAAATTAAGGGACTATGATCTGGTGGTATGCTGTTTTTTTCCAGGGGGTTGGTGGCCGCTAAGGTTTCCAGAACTGGGATATCTCCTTTAATTAAACCTGTAGCTGCTGTCCAGAGTTGCACTTGCAGTTTTTGTTTCTGGGCATAGAAATACAAAGAAGCAGCAGTAATTACCGCTTGTTCAAATAACTCCTGTTCCCATTGGAAGGAACTATCTATGGCAATAATAATTTCCTGTCCAGCAGTAATAACTTCCAATTCCCGCACTCGTAATTCTCCATAACGGGCGCTAGTCCGCCAATGAATTAACCGGGTCGGATCACCAAGGCGATAAGGACGCAGCGATCGCACTAATCCCGTTGTAGCAGTTTGTAATGGTTTACCACGAGGATCTCCCCGGTGGCTATCGTCTTGTCCGATTTCATCAATTAAAGGGCAATTGTTGAGAGATAAGACGGTAGGATAAACTATTGCCATAGCTTCACATTGTCGCTGACGACGACACCAAAATAAACCCCAAGGCGCACCTGTTGCTAATTCTACTCTGTGCCAGCGGTAAACCCCCCGCTGTTGGGTAGGAAGATAATATATGCAGCGGTAACTATCCTGTGGTTGAATAACTTCAATACTTTGCTGGACTGGCTGACCTAAAACATAAGGGATAATGTCCCTGACTTGTAATAAACTTACTGGTTGTTGTCTATGATTATGAACTTCGATCTCAATTTTTAGATCATCACCAGCGGTTACTGGTGCAATAGGACGACGTTTAACAATTATACCCACAAGCGATCGCACAGGCATAAAAGCTGATATTCCCAAAAGCGCAAAACTAACTCCACTAATAACATACAGCCAGCCAGCCATGGTATTAATACCCGCACCTAAATAACATATAGAGATTCCCACTAACACCCAACCGCTATAAGCAGGCGCACAAGCGTGGGTTTCCAGCCAATAGTTGATTTTTTCGGTAATTTTCATCTTTCTTTTTTAACTTAATTTGTAGAAAAGGCAATAGGTAATAGGCGATAAATTTGTTTAATAATGATTAAGGATTGTTATATGAGGACGACACGCAACTGGCATAATACATAAGATTCTAGAAGCCCCGGTGACTGGAAGTCGCGGCTATACCAACAAAGTCCGCCTCAGGGAAATAGATAAAAATTCAGACTTGACAACCCACTCAGGTGAATTTTACCTGTGTAGATATGGTTAAATGTCCACCTAACTAAACCCCTACAACCAACAACTGATCACATGGTTTATCCCGTTACTTGGCATAATAATTCAGTATCACTGATTGATCAAACTCGCCTACCTAATGAATATACAGTGGTGGAAATTCACCGCAGTCAAGATATGGCCGAAGCTATTACAACTATGATTGTTAGAGGTGCGCCAGCAATTGGAGTGGCTGCTGCTTATGGAATGTATTTGGGGGCTAGAGAAATTGAAACCAGCGATCGCCAGGAGTTTTTAGCTAAACTAGAGAAAGTGGCCAATTTATTGCGTTCTACCCGTCCCACTGCGGTAAATTTATTTTGGGCAATTGGTAGAATGATGCAAACGGCTTATGAAACTTTGGGAACAGTTGCAGAAATTCAGCAAACTCTTTTAGAAACAGCTAAAAATATCAGCGCCGAAGACTTACAAACTTGTCAAGCTATAGGCGATCATGGTTTAGGCGCATTACCACAAACCCCAGAAAAACTAATTATCCTCACCCATTGTAACGCAGGTGCTTTAGCCACAGCCGGATATGGTACAGCTTTAGGTGTAGTCCGTTCCGCTTGGAAACAAGGACGTTTAGCTAGAGTATTTGCAGACGAAACCCGTCCCCGCTTGCAAGGGGCAAAACTCACCGCTTGGGAATGTGTACAAGAAGGGATTCCAGTCACAGTAATTACCGATAATATGGCCGCCCACTGCATGAAACAAGGTTTAATAGATGCTGTAGTTGTAGGCGCTGATAGAATAGCTGCTAATGGTGACACTGCTAATAAAATCGGGACTTACAGTTTAGCTATTGTCGCCAAATCCCATCATATCCCTTTCTTTGTCGCCGCACCTTTATCCACCATAGATTTTCAAATAGCTAATGGTAGTCAAATTCCCATTGAAGAACGTCACCCAGGGGAAATATATCAAATAGGTGAAACTCTTCTCACCCCTCCAGGAGTAGAATTTTATAACCCGGCTTTTGATGTCACACCTGCGGATTTAATTACAGCGATTATTACAGAAAATGGTGCTTTTTCTCCAGGTGATTTATTAACGGCTAAAGAAAAATAAATACTTGCTTTTTTCTCCTTCCCATACAGAGTATGGGAAGGAATTATAAAATTATTAAACGCAGATAAACGCAGATAAACGCGGATGAATAAATACAGATGAATTTTTTTTAATTTTTGATTCCTATCCATTGGGTAACAGGGGACATTGCTTTCCAACCCAAAAATCTTGACCCAATAGGTTCAGCGCGTTGAATCGCAATGCGGGTAAAATTTCCTCCTACTTTTTCATACCATTGATATAAAATTAGTTCACCTTCTAAAGTAACAACATTAACTACCATTCTCCCTCCCGGAAGTAGCGCATTCCAGCAATTTTCTAGAATTTTTGGTTCTGTCACACCACCACCAATAAAAATCCCATTGGGTGGAGGTAAATTTTCTATAACTTCCGTACTTTTACCCACAATAATTTGTAAATTCGGTGTTCCCAAAGCAGCCGCATTATCAGCAATATAATTTATTCTAGAGGCATTTTGTTCAATAGCGATCGCTCGGCATCTCCTATCGCTTCGCAGCCACTCTATAGAAATAGAACCACAACCAGCACCCACATCCCAAAGCAACTCCCCCGGTAAAGGTGCTAAACTCGATAAAGTCACCGCCCGGACTTCTCTTTTTGTCAATTGTCCATCATGATGAAAAGCATGATCAGGTAAACCGGGAAATCTCGATAAACCAACTATTCCCTTATCAGCAATACATTCCACCGCAATAGTATTTAAAGCAGCGATATTTTTTTCTTGCCAATTAGTAGCGATATTTGTGATAACATTCTCATTAATATTACCCATTTTTTCTAAAACGGTAATTTGACTATTACCATAACCGCGACTTGTCAAAATTTCCGCCACATTAGCTGAAGTATGTTTTCCCTCGCTCAAAATTAATAATTTTGCACCAGGATAAATATAAGATTGTAGTAAAGACATCGGACGACCACATAAACTTAGAGTTTCCACCTCCGTTAAAGACCATCCTAGTCGAGAACAAGCTAGACTAAAAGCCGAAGGTGCAGGAATAATTGTAACTTCCGAAATATTAATATCTTTAAGAATAGTTGTACCCACACCATAACATAAAGGGTCGCCACTAGCTAAAATACAAACTGCTTCACCGCGATAACTGATAATTTCGGTTATGGAAGTTTGAAAAGGTGACTTCCAGGGAATTTTTTCCCGGTAGTCGGCATGGGGTATCATGGCAAGATGACGTTCCCCTCCCAAGATGATTTTAGCTTTGTCTAAGCAAGAAACAGCTACGGGACTTAACCCTGCTAAACCATCTTCACCGATACCGATAATTGATAACCATTTTTGCATAATTTGTGAGGTTGTTTGTTTTGTTGAAATATCGTTTTTATTACCTTATCGTCAGGTGGTTTGAGTTGAATAAGAGTTTTTTCTCGCAGAGACGCAGAGACGCAGAGAAGACTGCGGAAGGATTTTTTATGGGTGGGTAAGGTGTTAATATACTTTTAAGTAAAATAGCGAAAGTCTGTTTTAACAGACTAAATAAATATCAATACCATAAAATACTATTTTGTGGTACAATGCTAAAACTTAGGGTTGGGAAACTTCGGTGTAATTCCGAGACTGTGCCGCAACTGTAAAGCAATTTTGGATTTGACTAAAAATCTCAAATCTAAAGTTGGGTAAGTCAGAATGCCAATTCTAGGGTATCTACTCAATTTCTGTCTCTGCGTCACACAGAGAAGGAGTCACGATTTTGCAATTTCCATTGACTGCTTGTCCAGGGTTATTTTACAATACATTAGCCCAAGATGGTTTTCTCTGTCGTCTGAGAATACCAGGGGGAATGATTAATTCTCAACAATTTGAGGCCATAGCGGATATTTCTGATCATTATGGTGGGGGCTATATTGATATTACTAACCGCGCTAATATCCAAATTAGAGAAATTAAACAAGGGATAAATATTCAAGTTCTGGAAAAATTACAAGCACTAGGTTTAGCTGCTACTAATGCTAGTGTAGACCATATCCGCAATATTATGACCAGTCCTACAGCGGGTATTGATACTCAAGAACTAATAGATACTCGTCCCCTAGTTAAAGCTTGGGAAAAACATATTACAGCACATTCTCATCTTTCCCAATTATCGGCGAAATTTAGTGTGTGTTTTGATGGAGGAGGAACAATTTCCGTCAAAGAACGCCCCAACGATATCATCTTAACAGCAGAATTAATTAACAGCAATATCCATTGGCGATTATATCTCAGTTATGGAGAAAAAGGAGAACCAGCCAAAGACACGGGAATTTTACTGAAACCAGTAGAGACAATAGCAGTTTTAGCAGCATTAGCAGAAACTTACCTCAAACACATAGACATTAACAACCGTTGCAAACCACGTTTACGAGAAATCATCAATCACATTACCATCGAAAAATATCTGCACCAAGTCAAAGAAAAATTAGATTCAAACACATTTAATCTTGAAAAAACTTCTCTCTGCGCCTCTGCGTCTCTGCGAGAGAAAAATCTTATAGGCATTCATAGCCAAAAACAAAGCGGATTATATTACATTGGTATTGTTTTACCTCTAGGAAGACTAGAAACCTATCAAATTAGAGGTTTAGCTCATATTGCGAAAAGATACGGTGATGATAATATCAGGTTAACACCTTGGCAAAACTTAATATTAAGCGACATTCCCCAAAATCAAATCATAGAAGTTGAGAAAGAAATTACCAACTTGGATTTAAACTATTCACCAACGGACATCAAAAGTTTTTTAGTAGCTTGTTCTGGGAAACGAGGTTGTGGTGCTGCGGCCACAGAAACGAAAGATGATGCTTTAAACTTGGCAAAATACCTAGAAAATCTTATGATTTTAGATTGTTCGGTTAATATCCATTTTAGTGGGTGCAGTAAATCTTGCGCTCAACATACCCAAGCTGATATTACCTTACTTGGTGTTGCCGGCGGAAATTTTCCGGGTTATCAAATTTATGTTCTTGGTCATTTGCTCTATGAATATGTGACTTTGGCTAAAGTTCCAATTCTAATTCAGCAAATATTAGAAGTGTATCAACAACAACGTCTAAGTTTACAGGAATCCTTCAGGCAGTTTATTGACCGTCAAAAACACCAATTAAACCAATTATTTAGCAAATCCAGTCCAAATTCAACAGTTACAATTTGAAAATACCATGTTTGATTACATCCGTGATGCTAACGAAATATACACTAAATCCTTTGAAATTATTCGCTCAGAGTCCAATCTCCATGTATTACCAGATGATGTGGCTAAAATTACGGTTCGTCTGATTCACGCCTGTGGAATGACGGATATTGTCAAAGACTTAGGATATTCTTCTACAGCGGTAGAAGCCGGGAGAAAAGCCTTAATTGACGGCGCACCGATTTTGTGCGATTCTCACATGGTAGCTGAGGGGATAACAAGAAAAAGACTACCCAAAAATAATAGGGTGATCTGTACCCTAAATGATCCAGAAGTACCACAACTGGCTAAAAGATTAAGAAATACAAGATCAGCATCTGCCTTAGAATTATGGCGCTTTCATATAGAAGGGGCAATAGTGGTAATTGGAAATGCACCTACAGCACTATTTAGGCTATTGGAAATGCTAGACGAGGGAGTTCCTAAACCGGCGTTAATATTGGGTTTTCCCGTCGGTTTTGTGGGTGCGGTTGAGTCAAAAGCCGCATTGTCCGCAGATAGCCGCAATGTACCATTCTTAACTTTACATGGAAGACGGGGCGGAAGTGCGATCGCTGCGGCTGCTGTTAACGCTTTAGCAAGTGAGGAAGAGTAATGACTAATTCTGGAGGTCGTCTTTATGGAATTGGTGTCGGACCTGGAGACCCAGAACTTATTACCTTAAAAGCCTTACGTATCCTCCGTTCCGTCCCCGTTGTCGCTTATCAGTCAGCGGTAGATAAAGAAAGTATCGCCAGAAAGATTGTTTCCCCCTACCTGGATAATCATCAAATTGAGGTATTATTTCATCTTCCTCGCGCCTTAGAACCAGAAAATGCCAAATCTATCTACGACCAAGAAATTCAACCCATTGCTGACCATTTAGCCGCTGGTAGAGACGTGGTGGTTCTCTGTGAAGGAGATCCGTTTTTTTACGGTTCATTTATGTATTTATTTACTCGATTAGCTGATAAATACAAAACAGAAGTTGTTCCCGGAGTTTCCTCACTTATGGCTTGTCCTGTGGCTTTAGGTTTGCCATTTACCTATTATAATGATGTTCTTACCGTTTTACCAGCGCCATTACCAATAGAAATACTAACTAGCCAACTTCTAGCCACTGACGCGGCGGCCATTATGAAACTTGGTCGTCATTTTTCTAAAATTAGGAATCTTCTCCACGAACTAGGACTAGCTTCACGGGCTAGATACATTGAACGCGCTACGACAACGCAACAACGTATATTACCTTTAGATGAAGTTAACCCTTTAGAAGTTCCCTATTTTTCCATGATTATCATCCCTACCAAAAATAAATTGTAGGAAATTGGGAATTGATAACTCTTAATCACTAATGATTATACCATTTCCTACCCCACTAGCGTATTTATCTGCGTTCATCTGCGTTCATCTGCGTTCAATTCCCGATTTCTATCCCGTTTAAATTCTCAATAGCCTATTATCGTCAAATACATGAATACCAGAGTAGTCCCTGCGGTTGTAGTTTTAAATCAAAATAGCGTTATTGTGGGGCGGAAAATTACTAATATCTTTTCAACCGCGAAATTATACGGTTTGGCTACTCGTACTCATGATACTGATATTAGTTTTACCGACTTTGGCGAAACGGTGCGGAAATTGTTCGCTGCTGGTACACCAATAATTGGTGTTTGTGCGGCTGGGATTCTCATTAGAACAATTTCACCCATTTTAAATGATAAAGGACAAGAACCGCCTCTTTTAGCTGTCGCAGAAGATGGAAGTGCTGTAGTACCGCTTTTAGGTGGACTGAGTGGTGTCAATGATTTAGCGCGTCAAATTGGGGAAGTACTGAATATTCAACCAGCAATTACCACCACAGGAGATATCCGGTTTCATACCGCTTTGTTGTCTCCCCCTGTGGGATATCATTTAGCTAACCCAGAACAGGGGAAAAAATTTATTGCTGACCTATTGGCCGGGAAAAAAGTCAAGTTAATGGGAACAGCGCCTTGGTTGAGAGAGAGTAATTTACCTATTGATGAAAACGGCGAGTTAAAGATTAAAATTACCGAATATTTGGGTAATTATGACTGTAATTGTTTAGTTTATCATCCTGCGACCATAGCGATCGCTCTCACCAACCCAGAACCAGATACAATTACTCAAATTCAGCAAATACTCACAAAATCTAACTTAGCATCTGTTGCCGTCGCTGGCATATTTGCACCTCTTCACCTGGCCAATAATTCCCAACTCCATGGTGTAGCTAAGGCTTTAAACGTTCCTGTCCGTTTTTTTCGGGAAAACCAACTCTCCTCCGCTTCAGCCCTAGCCTTAGCAGCCACAGGTACAGATGGTCGGATTATATCATCTCCATCTTCTTCTATTGCCGTGGCCATTTCCAGCCAAATTATCAACCCCGCCACAACAGGACAAGCCCAGGGAAAATTAGCTATTATTGGTACTGGTCCTGGTGCATTTGAATGGATTTCACCACAAGTAAGGGAAATTTTGCATTCAGCTACGGATTTAGTAGGTTATAAAACTTATATTAATTTAATTGCGTCCCTAGCTGTTGGGAAGCGCGTCCATGAATCAGATAATCGAGTAGAAGCAGAAAGGGCTTATCAGGCCTTAGACTTAGCCGCAGGGGGAAAATATGTAGCTGTTGTTTCCTCTGGAGATCCAGGTATTTACGCAATGGCGGCGGCAGTTTTTGAGGTTTTAGACCAATATAATAAACCAGAATGGCAAACAATTGATATTCAAGTCGCCCCTGGTATTTCCGCTATGCAAGCCGCAGCCGCTCTTACTGGTGCGCCTTTAGGACATGACTTTTGCGTAATTTCCCTATCTGATATTTTAAAGCCTTGGGAAATTATCGCCGAAAGAATAAGTGCTGCGGCGGTAAGTGATTTTGTGATTGCTTTCTATAACCCTGTATCAAAAAAACGAAATTGGCAACTAGAGTCCGCGAAAAAGATTTTATTAGCACACAGAAAACCTCATACACCCGTAGTTTTAGGAAAAAATCTGGGGAGAAAGGGAGAAGAGGTTAAAATTATTACCCTAGAAGAGTTAGAACCAACATTAGCAGATATGGGAACTGTAATTATTATTGGTTCTTCCCATACTCAACAAATTCAACAGGATAATAATGTTTGGGTTTATACTTCACGCCGCTATAACTTTGAGGAATAATGTTTTTTGGCGTTGCTGATTAAGAGTATGATTTTATTTCACGCAGAGGCGCAGAGTCTTTTGAGGGTAAGAGTTTC
>NZ_KE384670.1:37420-38211 GCF_000426925.1 Dolichospermum circinale AWQC310F
TGTTTTTTCATATAATAGGGAACAGTCTCCACGAAAATACAAATTTATCTACCTTTATCTGCGGTGAACTTCCCTATTGCTATACTTGACAAAAGAAGGGAAATGCTGTAATTTTCCAGATATAATTCACTTAATTATGTCTACTTTATATCTGAAAAAGACTTGATTTTTTGATTCTGATCATCAACAATAAAAATATCATGTTCCAGACATGATTGTAGCCAATAAAAGTGACAGAAGCCCTAAAAGTGTCCGCAAAAGCGGACATTTTACTTTTTTTAAAAATATCATCTGCTATTTATGAAAATTGTTAAATAAATGAACTAGATTTTTATCTCTTACCCACAATAATGATTCAACTTCGCACCTGGGAAATAAATTTATTCACCTTATTTCTCTGAAATCAACATCATTTCACTTAACTTAGTCTAGATTTATCTCTGAGAAATTCCTCTCTCCTGATTTATATTAATTCGGGAGTTTTTTAGTATCCATTATTTCACCTCATTCAGCCTGTATGTGATTTATTAAACTATTCCTTACTAAAATTTTAGATCAAATAATACAATCATTGTCATCTGATCAAAAAGATAATTTAATAAACGTTACAATTTAGTTACTTTATGAAAAAATATAGCAATACTTACGTCAACAATACTTCTATGACAGCTAATTTAATATCTAACTCTACCTCTGATTTCATGAATACCTTATCCCGTGCTGCTGCTGCTTATCGAGAAGGAAATCAAGTTCCCCCGCCTGAAATAGTCGTAAATGCGCTGCTAGAAGCA
>NZ_KE384670.1:38221-52630 GCF_000426925.1 Dolichospermum circinale AWQC310F
AAAAACAGCCAAGGCGCAAAAGTTAAATTATCCCTTTGAGTCTCTCAACGGTAAATGGCGACTTTGTTTTGCTACTGGTACTAAAAAAGTCAGAAACCGGGGCGGAATTATTTTAGGTAAGGGTTGGTATATGCCAAAATTTATAAAAATTCTTCTCTGTTTTAATCCTAGCAAAGAAGGGGCTTTAGGAAGAGGGGAAATTGCTAATCAAATACAATTGGGAGCGATTTTATTGAAATTAACAGGACTAACAAAATACTTAGGAAAAAAGAATTTATTGGCCTTTGATTTTATCCAACTACAAATTAGTTCATTCAGTTGGATGTTTATTAATAAACAAATTCGTTTTGGTCAGGTTGAAGGTGAAGATTTTTATGATCAACCTATAGCTAAATTACCCTTTTTTGCTTTCTTTTTAGTGACTGAAGATATAATCGCTGCCCGTGGACGTGGAGGTGGTTTAGCACTTTGGATTAGGGAAAATTAACCTCATAAAATATAATATTTGATACTCAGATAACCGGCTTTTTTAACAAGTCGGTTATCTATACTCCCTTAGCAACTTTTTTATTCGGCTTTAACAAGATAACTCAGATAATGACGGGCTTTAATTTGATAATCAAGGGAACTAATTTTACCAATTTCTCGTCCCATGGACTTATGATCATCAGTTGAAGTTTTTATGCTGACCCTTTTCCCTGTTCTTTGTTCACCGTTGTCAAGCTCAGGGAAAATATAAGAAGAATTTAACATCATTTGCCAACAGAAAGACTAAAATCATAACGGACAGACTAGCCCTACAGTCAAGGAGGCTTAAAAACAATGTCCGACTTAAATCGCGGAATCATGAAATTTGAAGGTGCAGATTCGCCTAAACTGATTACAATCTCCACCGTGATACTGTTAGGATCAATTGTCGCCCTGATTCTTTGGGCGCTTAACTTCGCTTATGCAATAGCTTAGATTCTTTGCATAATCTTTAGGAGACAAGAGAGCAAGACTTCTATTTGCTCTTTTGTTTCCTATATTATATAAATATTCATTTTTGTTAATAACAAACTTGGAGTGTGTCATCAAATTTTAAATTTGAAATCAGAAAATAATGATTAATTTTTGGGGTATCTTAATTATTTTAATTGTTTGTCCACTGTTAGGGACAATACCACTAATTTCCTGGATTACTTATGCCATGAGTAGAAAGTGGTTAGCTAATGTCGGTACAGGAAATATTAGCGTTGCAGCAGCCTTTTATCATGGTGGAAAATTAGCGGGAATTTTGTCCGTAATTTCAGAAGCAACTAAGGGCATTGCTGTTGTCACAATTGCCCACTCTTTTTTCCCTTTACAACCAGTATGGGAAATTATTGCTTTAATTGGCTTAGTTCTTGGTAGATACGTCACAACTAAAGCCGCGGGAATCACAAACGTCTCCTGGGGATTAGTGGTACATGATCCGTTAGTAACTGCATTGGTCGGCTTACTTGCAGCTATTGGTTTTTTGATCACTCGTTCTCAAGAAACAATTAAACTAGGGGTATTGGTAATGTTCCCCCTATTTGTGGGTATCCTCCATTCAGAGGAATTATCCAGAATTATTGCTGCCTTTGCCCTATCGGGGTTAATCTACTGGATTTATAGCCAAATTCCCGACGACCTTCACCTCCCCGTCGAGGGAGCATCTCCACAATCCCTAGAAATGATGCAATATTTAAGCAATAATCAGGATAGGATCATCACCCTAGAGGAAGAATTAGACGGGGAAGTGGTGGGAGCTAAAGCCGCTACATTATCGCAAATTAAACGTTGGGGTTATTCAGTTCCTAAAGGTTGGGTATTAGCTCCTGATGATGATCCTACCAATTTAATTGATTTTCTGCAACCGTCCCCACTTTCACCCTTGGTAGTCCGTTCTTCCGCTATTGGTGAAGACTCCCAACAAGCCTCCGCCGCAGGACAGTATGAAACAATCTTAAACGTTACCAGCAAAGAAGAACTTAGACAAGCCATCACCCAAGTCCAAGCTTCTTATCATCACCCCAGTGCCGTCGAATATCGTCGTCACCGTAGTGCGAAAGAGGCGGCCATGGGTGTACTCATTCAACAACAAGTTCAAAGCGTATTCTCTGGCGTGGCCTTCAGTCGAGATCCTATTTCTCAACAAGGTGAAGCCGTAGTTATCGAAGCTGTATCGGGTAGTCCTACTCAAATTGTATCAGGAAAAATCACACCAGAACAATATCAAGTAGTAATTGCAGGTGATGAAAAGTTATCTTGTCTGCAATTTGACGGAACTGGTAAAATACCCCAAGCATTAATTAAACAAGTTGCATATTTAGCCCGTCGTTTAGAAAGACGTTATTTAGGTATTCCCCAAGATGTAGAATGGAGTTATGATGGTCAAAACTTGTGGGTATTACAGTCAAGACCTATCACTACACTCTTACCAATTTGGACTAGAAAAATCGCCGCAGAAGTGATTCCTGGGGTCATTCATCCTTTAACCTGGTCTATTAATTACCCTTTAACCTGTGGTGTATGGGGAGAAATTTTTACTATCGTTTTAGGTGAACGTGCTAAAAACTTAGATTTCGCTAAAACAGCTACACTACACTACTCTAGAGCTTATTTTAATGCTTCTTTGTTAGGAGAAATCTTTTTAGCCATGGGATTACCCCCAGAAAGTCTCGACTTTTTAACTAGAGGTGCAACCATGACTAAACCTCCTCTAAATTCCACTTTGGTTAATTTACCTGGACTCACAAGATTACTCAAACGGGAAATTGACTTAGAAAAAGACTTTAAATCAGATTATCGTCAAGTTTTTATCCCGGCATTAACAAAATTATCCAACATTGCCATTACCGAGTTATCACTAGATCAGTTATTAACTAGAATAGACTTAATTCTTGATTTACTCCGCCAAGGTACTTACTACAGCATTTTAGCCCCTTTGAGTGCAGCTATCCGTCAATCGCTTTTCGGTATCAAAGCCGAAAAAATTGATAACAGTCTCACCCCAGAGGTAGCATCGTTAAGAGCCATGGGTTTACTAGCTGCCGATGCTAAACAAATCTTAGATGATGATTATATTGACTACAATTGTGAACCAGAAAAAATATTTGAGCAATTAGCAAAAACGACCGCTGGAGAAAGGATTTTATTTGAATTTGACGAATTAATTCAGGATTATGGTTATTTAAGCGAAGTAGGTACAGATATTTCCGTCCCCACTTGGCGAGAAAATCCCCAACCAGTTAGACAATTGTTTGTGCAGTTAATTAAAGCAGACCAAATCCCAAATTTAGATGATTCTCGTCCCCAACAGCAAAATTTAGTCCAAAGACGAGTTAATCTTAAAGGTAGGGTAACAGAAGTTTATTCCCGCTTGTTGGCTGAATTACGCTGGACATTTTTGGCGTTGGAAGAGATTTGGCTTCAGTCTAGGGTGCTATTACAGCCAGGAGATATCTTCTTTTTGGAATTAGATGAAATTCGCCATTTAGTAATTCATCCAGATGTAGCGGTTAGAAATCATCTGTTAGAATTAATAGCACAAAGGCGATCGCAATTTCTCCAAGATAGTCAAATTCCCCAAATTCCCCCCGTTGTTTACGGTTATAACCCGCCTCAACCTATCACTCCTGTCATTAACCCCGCTGATAATATCTTGTTAGGTATTCCGGCCAGTATTGGACAAATTCAAGGTCGGGTAAAAATATTACGAACTTTACAAACAGTCCATGATATTGATAAAAATACTATCCTTGTTGTTCCTTATACAGATTCCGGTTGGGTTCCTGTTCTAGTTCAAGCTGGGGGGTTAATTGCTGAAGCAGGTGGTAAACTTTCCCACGGGGCAATTATTGCCCGTGAATACGGTATTCCTGCTGTCATAGACGTATATAATGCTACATATATACTCCAGGATGGTCAACAAGTCCGAATTGATGGATACAAGGGTACTGTAGAGATATTAAAAGGGTAACACTTTTAACGTAACATACCTGATGTCTCGGTGCATTACGGCTAATCATTAATCTCTTAAACTCACCAATATTGTCTAGCCGTAACACATCCTACTTAATATAATTGAGAGGTTCAGATCCCCGACTTATCCAAGAAATCAGGGATATTGATATTATTATCATAGACAATAATCTATATATTAGAGTCATTTCGTAGGTTTCAGGTTAATAGATAAGTTTTTACTTATGTATCCAATTAAATATTTGTTTAATAATTCAAGTTGAGAAATGATCACTTTGATCACAAACACTGTAAACTAGTTTTTACTAGCCAAGTGATACTTGATCACCCCAGGCTCAGAAATTAAACCACGTTTATTACTAAGTATATAAACTAGTTCTTTTTATTATCAGGGAGGTCTATTTTTAATACCTAGATATAACTGGAAATTTGCATCATAAAGCAAAGAAATGATTTATTTTCTTTGTCTATATTTTCATAGTTAGAAAAATAAATTTTGATGTAAGGAGATATAAGGAGATATAATGACAAAATTTTTTAACCAAGTTTCTCGCCGTAAATTTATTGTCACTGCTGGAGTTTCAGCCAGTGCAGTATTACTCAAAGGCTGTTTAGGAAATCCACCAGAAACAGGCAATACTGGTACAAAATCCTCCATTGAACCAACAGGTAATATTAAACCAGAACAAAAACCAGAAACCACAAAAGCCAAACTGGGATATATTCCAATTGTTGAATCTGCACCATTAATTATTGCCCAAGAAAAAGGCTTTTTTGCTAAATATGGGATGACCGAAGTAGAACTTTCTAAACAAGCTTCTTGGGGTTCAGCCAGGGATAACCTGGAAATTGGTTCTCAAGGGGGTGGTATTGATGGTGGTCAATGGCAAATGCCCATGCCACACTTAATTACAGAAGGTTTAATTACCAAAGGGAATAAACCTATACCAATGTATGTTTTAGCTCAGTTAGTTACACATGGTAACGGAATTGCGATCGCTAACAAACATTTGGGGAAAGGAATTAGCTTAAAACTGGATACTGCTAAACCCCTATTTGCCCAACTCAAATCAGCCAACACACCCTTTACAGCAGCCTTTACCTTCCCTCATGTTAACCAAGACCTATGGATTCGGTACTGGTTAGCAGCCAGTGGCATTGACCCGGATACAGATGTCAAATTATTAACAGTACCTGCGGCGCAAACCGTCGCTAACATGAAAACCGGGACAATGGACGCTTTTAGCACCGGTGATCCTTGGCCATTCCGCTTAGTTAATGACAAAATTGGCTTTATGGCCGCATTAACCGCCGAAATTTGGAAAAATCACCCCGAAGAATATTTTGCCATGAGAGGTGATTGGGTTGATCAAAATCCCAAAGCCACAAAAGCCTTATTAAAAGGAATAATGGAAGCCCAGCAATGGCTAGATAAATTTGAAAATCGCAAAGAAGCAGCGCAAATTCTCGCCGCCAAAAAATATTTTGGTTTATCTTCACCAGAAGTTCTAGCTAATCCCTACCAAGGTAAATATGACATGGGGGATGGTCGAAAAATTGATGATAAATCAATGGCTGCTTATTACTGGAAAGACGAAAAAGGTAGTGTGTCCTATCCTTACCAAAGTCATGATTTATGGTTTATCACAGAAAATGTGCGTTGGGGATTTTTGCCCAAAGATTACATTACTAATGGTGCAGCCAAAGCCAAAGAATTAATCAAAAAAGTCAACCGGGAAGATATTTGGCAGGAAGCAGCCAAAGAATTAGGAATAGCTGCGACCGATATTCCCAGTAGTAAATCTCGTGGAGTAGAAACATTTTTTGATGGGATTAAATTTGATCCTGAAAAACCCGAAGAATATCTCAAGAGTTTGAAAATCAAAAAAGCTGGTATTTAGTCATTAATCATTAGTCATTAGTAAATTCGAGGAAAAATTCATGACCATAGCTCAAAAACGTCCCACAACTCCTAAATTTGATAATAGCTTTTTATCAGGATTGCAAAAGCAACTTCCTGAACTTATGCCTCCTGCTATTGCATTAGCTATCTTTTTAGTTATTTGGCAAATATTTTCTTGGACACCAGGGGCAACATTACCAGGACCAATTCAAGTTATTCAAGATACTTGGACTTTGATTTTGTATCCATTTTATGATAAGGGTGGCACAGATAAAGGGCTATTTTGGCAAATATTTGCTAGTCTGCAACGGGTGGCTATTAGCTATACATTAGCAGCAATTGTTGGCATTGGCATAGGAGTTTTAATTGGTGTCAATAAAACCATATCTAAAGCATTAGATCCCATCTTTCAGTTATTAAGAACAGTACCGCCCTTAGCTTGGGTGCCTATTTCCTTAGCAGCTTTAAGACAAAACGAACCAGCGGCATTATTCGTGATTTTTATCACCGCAATTTGGCCGATTTTAATTAACACTGCGGTGGGTGTAACTCAAATTCCCCAAGATTACAACAACGTCGCTAAAGTTCTGCAACTTTCCAAAAAAGAGTATTTCTTGAATATCTTAATTCCTTCAGCATTGCCATACATTTTCACAGGTTTAAGAATTGCCATTGGTTTAGCTTGGTTAGCAATTATTGCGGCTGAAATTGTTATGTCTGGTATTGTGGGAATTGGCTTTTTTATCTGGGATGCTTATCAAAATAACAACGTGAGTGAAGTGATTTTAGCACTAGTTTATATCGGTGTTGTTGGCTTAATCCTAGATAAACTCATGGCTGCATTACAAAACTGGATTTTACCAGAACAAAAATAGTCAGTGGTCAGTAGTCAGTGGTCAGTAGTCAGTAGCAAATAAATAACAACTGACAAATAACAACTGACAAATAACAAATAATAAATTGCCAATTACCAATCATTAAAACTATGTCAGTTTTTGTTGCTGTTGATCAAATTAATAAAGTCTTTGAATTAAGTGGTGGTGGCCAATATATCGCCCTTAAAGGTATTGATTTGCAAATTAAAAAAGGCGAATTTATTTCCTTAATTGGTCACTCCGGTTGTGGTAAATCAACCCTTTTAAATATGATTGCTGGGTTAGATCTACCCACAGAAGGTTTAGTAACCTTAGAAGGACAAAGGATTAAAAAACCAGGTCCTGATAGAATGGTAGTCTTTCAAAATTATTCCCTTTTACCTTGGCGCACGGTCAGAGAAAATATTGCTTTAGCAGTAGATTCAGTATTACATGGAATGCCGGCAGCAGAAAGGAAAGCCATTATCGAAAAACATATAGATATGGTAGGTTTGCGTCCCCACGCTGATAAACAACCAGGGATGTTATCAGGGGGACAAAAACAACGGGTAGCTATAGCCCGCGCCTTGGCAATTCGGCCTAAACTATTATTATTAGATGAACCCTTCGGGGCATTAGATGCCTTGACTCGCGGTAATTTGCAAGAACAATTAATGCAAATTTGTGAAGAAAATCAAGTTACCGCAGTTATGGTGACCCATGATGTAGATGAAGCCGTTTTGTTATCTGATAGAATTGTCATGTTAACTAACGGACCAGAATCGAAAATTGGGGATATTTTAGAAGTTGATATTCCCCGACCTCGTAAACGAATGGAAGTTGTAGAACATCCTAGTTACTACAGTTTGCGAAGTGAAATGATTTACTTCCTTAACCAACAAAAACGTGTTAAGAAAATCCGCGCCAGAAAAACCGCAGCAGTTGTCCGTCATGGCTTGGAAAAAGTTAATTTAGAAATTGGTTTTTTACCCCTTACTGCTTGCGCCCCCCTGGCTATAGCCCAAGAAAAAGGCTTCTTTATTAAACATGGTTTAGACGAAGTTAATTTAGTCAGAGAAAGCAGTTGGCGGGGAATTGTGGATGGGATGACTGGTGGTTATTTAGATGCAGCCCAAATGCCTTCAGGAATGCCAATGTGGTTATCTTTAGGGGGGCATAAAAACGAACCTTTACCAGTTGTTACCTCCTTAACAATGACTCGCAATGGTAACGCCATTACCTTAGCAAAAAGATTCTATGATGCCGGAGTCCACAGTTTATCAGACTTCAAAAAGTACCTGCTAAAAACCCGTGACCAACAACATAGAATGGGTGTAGTTCATCCCGCATCAATGCACAATTTACTGCTGCGTTATTGGTTAGCAGCAGGAGGAATTGATCCCGACATTGACGTAGATATGAAAAATATTCCTCCTGCCCAAATGGTAGTAGATTTAAAAGGTGCAACCATTGACGGTTATTGTGTAGGTGAACCTTGGAATTATCGGGCTGCGGTAGAAGGTTCAGGCTTTACCATTGCCACAGATTTAGAAGTTTGGTTAGGACATCCTGGTAAAGTTTTAGGAGTAAGAGAAGACTGGGCAGAAACTTATCCTAACACCCATATTGCCTTAACCAAAGCTTTATTAGAAGCCTGTCAATATTGTGCAAATCCTAATAACGCCCAAGAAGTGCGGCAAATTTTAGCAAGTCGGGAATATGTCAGCACAGACATTGATTATATTCAAATTGAAGATCCAAATAACGCTACCTGTGACTTAGATCATCCCATGCGAGAATATGCCCATCATCAATTTTATTCCGACTCTGCTATTAATCGCCCTAGTCGCACCGAACAAATTTGGATTATGACTCAATTAGCGCGGTGGGGTGATACTCCCTTCCCTAGAAATTGGGTAGAAATAGTTGAAAGAGTGTGTCGAGTGCGTGTTTTTAGTACAGCGGCCAGAGAACTAGGTTTAGATATCAGTTATACCCGTCAACCCATTCAACTATTTGATCATAAACCCTTTAATGCTGATGATCCAATTAGCTATCTTAACGACCTAGAAATTAAACGGGATTTCTCCATAGCTGAAGTCATTTTAGAATCCCCCAGAAAAACCGCAGCTTAAATCAAAATAAATCTTGTGGGGTGGACATCCTGTCTGCCCCAAAATCCAGGAAAATCAAAATAAATCTTGTGGGTTGGACATCCTGTCTGCCCCAAAATCCAGGAAAATCAAAATAAATCTTGTGGGTTGGACATCCTGTCTGCCCCAAAATCCAGGAAAATCAAAATAAATCTTGTGGGTTGGACATCCTGTCTGCCCCAAAATCCAGGAAAATCAAAATAAATCTTGTGGGTTGGACATCCTGTCTGCCCCAAAAATACAAAGGACGGGCAAGATGCCCATCCCACAAAACTAACAAAATCATCTTTTCTCGTTCCCATACTCTGTATGGAAATTAATTACGGAAGGCTCTACCTTCGATTATACTTCAATTATACCAGAGGCAGAGCCTCTTGATAGCATTCCCAGTCTGAGACTGGGAACGAGATAAAAAACCCTTTTTTCTTCCTTCCTTTGCGTCTTTGCTCCTTTCTTTATACCTTTGCGCGAAACCTTCTACCAATTACTAAACAATGCAAAACCTCAAAACCACCAAGACAATTAACCGTCAACCCTTCCTAGAAATTAAAGAAGTTTGTAAAGTTTATCCCACTAAAAAAGGACCATTTACCGTTCTTGATGGTGTTAATCTCAATGTTGAAAAAGGTGAATTTATTTGTGTTATTGGCCACTCTGGCTGTGGTAAATCAACGTTATTAAACATGGTTTCTGGTTTTAACTTTCCTACCACTGGACAAGTTTTATTAGAAGGACAACCAATTACTAAACCAGGTCCAGATAGAATGGTGGTATTTCAAAACTATGCGTTATTACCTTGGAGAACAGCTTTTGAAAATATTTATTTAGCTGTAAATGCAGTTTATCCTACTAAGCCAGAAGCGGAAAAAAGGGCTATTGTCAGAGAACATTTAGCTATGGTGGGTTTAGGGGACGCAATGGAAAAGAAACCCATGCAAATGTCTGGAGGAATGAGACAAAGGGTATCTATTGCTAGGGCTTTAGCTATTCGTCCCAAAGTCCTAATTTTAGATGAACCTTTTGGGGCGTTAGATGCAATTACTAAGGAAGAATTACAAGAGGAATTGTTGAAAATTTGGGGTGATAATCGTTGTACAGTTTTGATGATTACTCATGATATTGATGAGGCTTTATTTTTGGCAGATAAGTTAGTTATGATGACCAATGGACCCCATGCAAAAATTGGGGAAGTGATGGAAATTCCTTTTTCTCGCCCTAGAGATAGAGCCAGAATTATGGAAGATCCTCAATATTATCAATTGCGAAATTATGCCTTAGATTTCTTGTTTAACCGTTTCGCCCATGATGATGTCGGTTAGTCATATATTCATGTAGGTTGGTTTGAGAAAACCCAACCTACCGAAATAAAATATATAGGGTGCGTTAAGATCGCTAAAAAATGATAAAATGGGGCTATTAAATTAAATACGCGACATAACGCACCACGTTTATGAGAAATAATCCCATAGATTCAGGAGCGTTTTTATTGCAACCTGATGAATTGTGATTAAAGGAAATTACTAATGAGTACCCGCGCCCTATTGTTAGTAAATCGTCATTCTCGTCAAGGACAAGAACGGTACCAAGAAGTAATAAATTGTTTAAATCGCCTGGGTTTAACAATAATTGAAGAATCTACCGAAGATGCTACACAATTAGGTAAATTTATTCGCCACTATCAAGAGGAAATAGATTTAGTAATTATCGGTGGTGGTGATGGTACACTTAATGCTGCCATAGAGGCAATAATTGAAACTCAATTACCTTTGGGAATTTTACCTTTAGGAACTGCTAACGATTTAGCGAGAACTTTGGCTATTCCCAATTCTCTACCGGAAGCTTGTAAAATTATCGCAGCGGGAAAGTTACGACGAATTGATTTAGGTTGGGTGAATAATAAGTATTTCTTTAATGTTGCTAGTTTGGGGTTAAGTGTCAATATTACTCAACAATTGACTAAAGAAATTAAACGCCGTTGGGGTATATTTGCCTATGCTGTCATTGCATTGCAAGTAATTTGGAAATCTCGCCCTTTTAGTGCGGAAATTCGCATCAATGACCAATCATTTTTAGTGAAAACTGTACAAATTGCTGTGGGTAATGGCCGTTATTATGGTGGTGGTATGGCTGTAGTTCATGATGCTGCTATAGATGACCAAAGACTGGATCTTTATAGTTTGGAAATTGATCATTGGTGGCAAATTCTCCCCCTACTTCCAGCTATGCGTCGAGGGCGACATATTCAATGGCCAAATGTTCGCGCCCTTTATGGTCAGCAAATTACAGTATATACCCGCAAACCTCATTCTATTAATACTGACGGAGAAATCACAACCTATACTCCCGCTGTTTTTCGGGTGATTCCTCAAGCGATCGCTATTTTCGTTCCTGATGTATAATCTTGACTATGATTTATCTGATTGACATGATTTATTTGATCATATTTTAACAGGCAGTTAGGAATTTTCGCTCCTGAATTTTGCTGGATGTTGATAACATGACAATCATCATCATCACAAAAATTATCTCCATCATAGTTATGATTTATTCGATGATACCTTAAATCATGATCACAAAAATCATCTCAATCCCCAATCATAGTTAATAATTATGAATTTACGGTTTTCTCAAGAAATTAAATCTCTCCTGCAACGCTTAAGCGAACAACCTCTGACTTTAGGTGATATTCTCTTAGAAACGTCAGAACGGGGTTTTAGCTTAGTGATCACATTATTGGTATTACCCTTTTTGTTTCCTATGCCACCCGGTTTAAGCAGTCCCCTGGGCGGTGCTTGCTTATTATTATCCATGCAAATGGTTTTAGGCAGAAGAACACCTTGGCTACCGAAAAAAATCGCTAACTATCAATTTCCTAACGCTTTCGCCCAAATTATTTTACAAAATTTGCGCCGGGTTACTAGAATTTTGGAAAAAATTGCCCGTCCCCGATTCCAGAAATTGGCTAATCATCCTTGGATTTGGCGATTTAACGGGCTGTGTATCTCTTGGTTGACAATATTGTTGATTTCTCCCGTTCCCTTCACTAATCCTATCCCAACCGTGGGGATTTTACTTCTGGCCGTTGCTACCATTGAATCGGATGGGTTACTAATGTGTATTAGCTATGTTGCCACTCTTTTAATTACGCTACTGTTTGGCTTTATTGGTTATGCCGCATGGTTAGCGCCCAATTTGTTGCCTTCTATTTTCAAATGAAATATTTGATCTTTCTGGTGAAAAGTTGTTAAAATAGCCACTAAAAATTAAAAAAAATCCCCTCAACTAACTAAAAGCTGAGGGTCATGGTTTAATTAAGGTGCATCTACTGTTAGAGTATCCAGTAGTTCTTTTCATATACCCGGATAATTCTAGTGGGAATTTTATTTTTTTATTCTGATATAGTTTGGTAGTCGGGAATATTCCCTATTCTCTATTTCCTGAAGTAATATAAAATATTATATTATAGCTTATGGCGATCGCTATTGATTTTGGTACAAGTAATACAGTCATCACTCGTTGGAACCCTGTCACCCAACAAGCAGAGACCCTTAATTTACCTGGTTTGTCAACACAACAGCATCTTAACCCCCCATTAATCCCCAGTTTAGTGTATATAGAAAACGCCAGCTTAGGTAAAATTATAGCAGGTCAGCAGGTACGCGATCGCGGTTTAGACATGAAAACTGATACCAGATTTTTCCGGAACTTTAAAAGGGGAATTGGTGCAGATGTCCAGGGTTTTTTACCGGAACTTGATGATGAAAATATTACTTTTGAGCTAGTAGGAAAATGGTTTTTAACTCAAGTAATTACCGAATTAGCAATCATCGAAGGAAGTATAGACTCCTTAGTTTTGACCGTACCAGTAGACAGTTTTGAAGTTTATCGTCACTGGTTAGGCAAAGTTTGTCAATCACTACCAGTACAACAGATACGGATGTTAGATGAACCCACCGCAGCGGCTTTAGGGTACGGTTTAACAGATAAAGGAACTTTATTAGTTGTTGACTTTGGTGGTGGAACATTAGATTTGTCTTTAGTCAGCTTAGATCAAGGAACACAAGCCAAAAATAAACCTCTGGGATTTCTGCTCAAATGGGGTGAAAGGACTCTGAGTGAAGATTCTAAACAAAAAACGAAAACAGCCCGTGTATTGGCGAAAGCAGGGCAAAATCTGGGTGGAACTGATATTGATAACTGGATAGTAGATTATTTTGCGAAAAGCCAAGGATTACCAGTCAGTTCATTGACCGCGCGGTTAGCAGAAAAGGTAAAAATTCAGTTATCAACTCAAGATCAAGTTACTGAAGTTTATTTTGATGATCAGACTTTTACAAGTTATGAAATGAACCTGAATCGTGATACTCTGGAAAAGATTTTACAGGAAAACGGATTTTTTGATCAACTGGATAGTGCCATGATGACGCTATTACAACAAGGACGAAATTACGATATAGAAATTGATGATATTAATGGAGTATTATTAGTTGGTGGAACGGTGCAATTACCAATAATACAGACATGGATACAACAATATTTTCAACCAGAAAAAATCCGTCGTCAATTACCTTTTGAAGCTATCGCTCACGGAGCATTACAAATAACTCAAGGAATAGAAATTAAAGACTATCTTTATCATAGTTACGGTGTGCGTTATTGGGATCGTCGTCATCAACGTCATCATTGGCATCCTATCATTAAAACTGGACAACCTTACCCCATGACTCAACCAGTAGAATTAACTTTGGGCGCTTCTGTAGAAAATCAACCCAGTATTGAATTAATTATTGGAGAATTAGGAATAGAAAGCGGTGCAACAGAGGTATATTTTGATGGAGACAGATTGATTACTCGTCAGCTTGATAGTCCAGCAACCATCGTCAAACCATTGAATGATAACACAGAAGCCAGTAAAATTGCTAAACTTACACCACCTGGCTTTCCCGGTAGTGATCGTATTAAAATTTACTTTCAGGTTGATGAACAAAGGTTTTTAAGAATGACTATTGAAGACTTATTAACAAATACTATTTTAGTAGAAAATCAACTTGTAGCACAATTAAGTTAAAATTTTCACTTAATTTAAACTTAAAATTTACCACGATGATAAATCATCAGATGGGTTATCTTTTGGTTTTTACATCCATTTATTAATTTAAAAATTAAAAGTTAAAATCAAATCTGTGTATTCTTTAATCCTACTAATTCTGATTCTGAAAATTCCCATTTAATTCATGTGCATTAGTATTATATAACCATGTTGGGTTTATTTATTGATTTTACTAGCATAATTTTAAACATAGTTTAAACTTTTCTTTACCTATATTTAATATATTCTTAACCATAGGCAATCACCCTTAGTTCAAGATGTAATTGGCTTTCGCCAGGTATTTCTAAAAACTAAGAGGCAGTATGACTTTTTTAACCAGTGTTTTGATGAATCGTGTTATTACTACTTCGCTATTAACAGGGGCTGTTGCGTTAAGTCCAGTCTTGAGTAAAATAGCATCAG
>NZ_KE384670.1:52640-59705 GCF_000426925.1 Dolichospermum circinale AWQC310F
GACTTTGAACGGTGCAGGAGCAACATTTCCCGCTCCTCTTTACGAAAAGTATGCCCGTGAAGTTAAGAAAAAATATCCTGATTTGAAAGTTAATTACCAAGCAATTGGTAGTGGTGGTGGTATTCGTCAAACCATTGCGGGAACTGTAGACTTTGGTGCTAGTGATGCAGCCATGAAAGATGATGAGATTGCTAAAGTTAAAAATGGTGTCATTTTAGTACCTACTGCTGGTGGTGCTGTTTCCGTTGTTTATAATGTACCTGGTGTCAACAACCTGAGATTATCTCGCACTACATTACCAGATATTTTCTCTGGAAAAATTACTAACTGGAGTGACGCGAAAATTAAAGCGGATAACCCTGGTGTGAATCTACCAGATCAACCAATTAAATTTGTGGTTCGCGCTGATGGTAGTGGCACAACTTTCATTTTTACTAACCATTTAAGTTCTATTAGCGGTTATTTCAAAGGTAGAATTGGTGCTAATACTGCTCCCAGATGGACTTTACCAAACGCCCTCAAAGGTAAAGGAAATCCGGGAGTAGCTGCATTGGTGAAAAGTAATCCCGGATCTATTGGTTATGTTGAATATGACTATGCTACCAAAAACAATCTAAAATCGGCGGAATTGCAAAATAAGAAAAGACAATTTGTCGCTCCTTCCTTAGCATCTGCTAACTCAGCCTTATCAAATGTAACTTTTCCCGACAACTACCGCGTTTTTATTGGAGACCCAGAACAAGGTTATCCTATTGTTGGTTTAACTTGGATGATGGTTTACAAACAGTATTCTAATCCTACTAAAGCTGATGCAATTAAAAAATGGATTAACTGGGTTCTCAAAGACGGTCAACAATATAATGATGACCTCAACTACACTAAAATTCCCAGTGATGTTGTCAATCGTGTATTAAAGACTGTAAATAGCACTGTCAAGTAATTTTGTACACACAGTCATAAGTACCACACCCCACCCTTTCCTTGTCAAGGGGAGGGAATAATCTCTTCCTAAAGCATTGGGGAGACTGGGGGGAGTAATATC
The DNA here is from genome assembly GCF_000426925.1 of Dolichospermum circinale AWQC310F. Lineage (GTDB taxonomy): Bacteria > Cyanobacteriota > Cyanobacteriia > Cyanobacteriales > Nostocaceae > Dolichospermum > Dolichospermum circinale. Next base: position 53,683 of record NZ_KE384670.1, read on the forward strand.
ACTAACTAAAACTTTGCAAATACCCTGTTTTAAATACCCTATAAAATGTATATTCCTTTTATTTCCTCCACCTGTTATTAATTATGACTAATTTCTTTGAAGAACGGGATAAGAATTCACTGAGTTTAAATAATGGAAATATTGATTTAATATCGAGCAGTGGTATTAACTTCTGGTTCGATAGAGGATTTACCTGGCTGGTGTATATTTTTGCTGGTATTACTGTAGCCATTCTATTTGTGATGACTTGGGTAATTTTTCAGCAAGCACAACCGGCTATTGGTGAATTCGGACTGGGCTTTTTATGGAGTCAAGATTGGGATACAGGTAATCAAATTTTCGGCGCGTTGCCCTATATTTATGGAACACTGGTAAGTAGTGCGATCGCCATTTTACTAGCAGTACCCGTGGGTATATCCATAGCTTTAGTAACTAGTGAGGATTTCTTACCCATTCCGGTTAAAAGTACCCTCGCTTTTGTGGTAGAATTAATTGCAGCTATCCCCAGTGTAATTATCGGTTTATGGGGAATTTTTGTATTTATTCCTGTCATCAAACCTTTGGAAAAATGGCTTGGTGGCACTTTTGCATTCATACCACTATTTAATACCGAAGATCCAGTGGGAAATAATATGTTGACAGCGGGAATTATTCTCTCCATTATGATTTTACCGACAATGGCAGCTATTTCTCGTGATGTAATGTTGGTCATTCCTAAGGATTTACGTACTTCATCTATGGCTTTGGGAGGAACTCGCTGGGAAACAATTTTTCGGGTGTTATTACCAGCAGGATTTTCCGGGTTGGTAAGTGCGGCTATGTTGTCTCTTGGTAGGGCTTTGGGAGAAACAATGGCAGTAACCATGGTAATTGGTAATTACGCTCAAATCAGTCTATCTTTACTTGATCCAGCATACACAATCCCCGCTGTTTTAGCTAATGAATTTGCCGAAGCTGAACCAGGATTACATATTGGTTCGTTAAGCTATTTAGGCTTAATTTTATTTGCCTTAACTCTAGCTGTCAATATTGCGGCTGTTTTATTAGTTAAATGGGTTGGTAAAAAGAATAGATGAAAGGAGTCAAGAAGAAGGAAGAAAAAATGAAAATTTCTGTCTAAAATCCAAAATCTAAAATCCAAAATCCAAAATTAATATGAGTGGTTCTTTCAAGTCGCAAGTAGATCAATCCATAACGACGGAATTATGTAAGCCCCTACCTACCAGTAGACAAGTATTTACATACTTAATGAATGGACTGGCCTTTGGTTTAACCGCATTAGCACTATTGCCTTTATTATCCATATTGTGGGAAATTCTGCACAGAGGACTTTCTGGCTTTAGGTTGGAGATGTTATTTAGTCCATTAATTGAAAATGGCTTTGCTAATGCTATTCTTGGTACTGTACTTATGGTAAGTATTGGTGCATTATTCAGTATTCCCGTGGGGGTAATGACGGGAATTTTCTTAGCAGAATTTAGTCAAACTAACCCAGTCGCTCAATATGTTAGATTTATTACTAGTATTCTGACGGGTGTGCCTTCAATTGTGGTGGGGATGTTCGCTTATGGTGTGATTGTTTTAATAACTAAGCAATTTAGCGCCATTGCTGGTGGTTTTGCTTTATCTGTAATCATGCTACCCGTGATAGTATTGACGACAGAAGAGGCTTTAAAGTTAATTCCTATACCTCAGCGTCTTGCATCCGCAGCCTTGGGAGGGACCCGCTTCCAAACTACTTTTCGCGTGATTATTAGTGCTGCTATCCCAGGAATTACTACGGGTATTTCCTTAGCCATAGCTCGTGCTGCTGGTGAAACCGCACCACTAATTTTTACCGCTTTATTTAGTCAAAATTGGTCAGATAGTTTATTAAGTCCTACTGCTTCGTTACCAGTATTGATTTTTAATCTTTATAATAATCCCGACCCAGCAGTAAACCAATTAGTTTGGACTACTTCTATCATTCTTCTGACCATAGTGCTATTTTTTAGCTTGATATCTCGCTTAATCTCTCAGAAAAGTAAAGCCAATTAAAAACGTTTTTTGTATTAAATTATGAGTAATCTAACCACAGCGATCAAAGTCAAAAATCTTAGCTTTTATTACGGCAACTATAAAGCTATTCAAGGGATATCATTGGATATCTATAAAAACCAAGTTACCGCACTAATTGGTCCTAGTGGTTGTGGTAAATCTACATTCATTAAAACTATTAATCGCATTAATGAATTAGAAGGAAAAGTCAAAGTTGAAGGTAGTATCGAATTTTTTGGTCAAAACATCTATGACCCTCGCATTAATATCAATCGTCTGCGTCGGGAAATTGGTATGGTATTCCAAAAACCAAACCCTTTTCCCATGAGTATTTATGAAAATATTGCTTACGGCGTAAAAATTGCCGGCCGATGTCCGAAAGTAGAATTAGATGAAATTGTGGAATCTGCGCTTAAAGGTGCTGCCCTCTGGGATGAGGTCAAAGATAAACTAAAACAATCTGCTTTTGGGCTTTCTGGTGGACAACAGCAGCGTCTTTGTATCGCTAGGGCTTTAGCAGTCAAACCCAAGGTGTTACTCATGGATGAACCTTGTTCAGCCCTCGATCCTATTGCTACCATGAAAGTGGAAGACTTGATTCACAAGTTGCGAACAGAATTTACGATTGTCATTGTCACTCATAATATGCAGCAAGCAACTCGTGTTTCTGATTTCACAGCCTTTTTCAGTACCGATGAAAGTCGTATCGGTCAGATGGTAGAATTTGGTGCTACCAGTCAAATCTTTGGTAGTCCCTTAGATGCTCGTACCCGTGACTATGTTTCTGGACGTTTTGGTTAAATACGGTTAAATATAAGATGTAGCTTGAGCCTCATCAGGATTTAAAATCATAAGCATTCCTCATGCAAAATCCAAAATTAGTATGACTCATTCTACAGATATTACCACCTTAGCACGGTGGATGGCGGCCGATTTTAGCAATCAAGCCCAAGTTTTTGAGAATCCGGCTTTTTTTGCCCATATTCGCGTATGTATGCGTCCCCTGAATTGGCAGGTATTATCAGGGGTGAGTTTGTTTGTGGAACAAGCTTACGACTATATGCTGAATAAACCCTACCGCGTGCGGGTGTTACATCTGACAACTGTAGGGGATAAAATTCACATTGAAAACTATACAGTCAAAGCAGAAAAAGACTTTTACGGTGCTTCTCGTGATTTACCCCGGTTACAAACTTTAACAAGCGATCGCCTAGAAAAGCTTTCTGGTTGTAACATGATTGTAGAATGGACTGGCCGCCAATTCCAGGGCAGAGTCGAACCAGGAAAGGGCTGCATTGTCATCCGTGACGGGCAAAAAACCTATTTGGATAGTGATTTTGAAATTGATGGTGAAAGGTTCATCAGCCGTGACAGAGGGCGAAATCCTGAAACAGATGAGCATATTTGGGGTTCTGTCGCTGGTCCTTTTCACTTCCTGCGTTGGGGGAATTTTGCCCAAGAAGTCAAATTAAATCCTTAAAATCCAATACTGGACAGGCTTTCAGTCTGTCCAGTCTGTGAAAAAAATTAATAATCAAAAGCATAATTAAAAAAATTTCTCCTAGATAGTGCAAATTGGGAAAAATGGTGCTATCATAAGTAATCGTAGGCGCGGCGACATAGCCAAGTGGTAAGGCAAGGGTCTGCAAAACCTTCACCCCCGGTTCAAATCCGGGTGTCGCCTTTGAGAAAAACCAGCCAAAACCAAGCATTTCCAGGTTTTAGATGATAAATTATGGGACGGGTTTGAAGTTCTAATTGTTTGAAGTTCTAATTATTGAAAATTAAGCATTATTTAAAGTGATCAAAAATACGAGCAGACGTTTTACATCATAGCGTCAAAAAAATTACCCCTCTATCTAATCCTAGAGGGGCTAAGACGTAAGGTGTTAATAATAACTCGCTGATTTGCGATGATGTATCGCTGTGACACCATCTTGATTTAGGACTTTACCATCATCAACAGTCGCATAAACCAACCAATGATCACCAGCTTCTATGCGACTTTGCACAGAACATTCTAGATAAGCTAAAGCACCATTGAGAATAATACCTCCATTATTGGCTTCTTGAATGTCCAAACCCGCAAATCTATCTTGTCCAGGAGTATAAACCTTCATAAATTGCTTACGGATTTCCTTCCCTTCCGCTAAGATGTTAACGACAAATTTGTTATTGGTGTGAGTCATGTTTTCCATAGCCCGGTCTTTAGCAACCGCAATAGTTAAACCAGGCGGATTAAAACTAGCTTGTGTCACCCAAGAAGCTAACATTCCTGTTTTGATGTCTCCTTCGGTTGCTGTAACTACACACAAAGAACCAACTATGCGACCCACGGCTTGTTCTACATTTGTAGCAGGTTGTTTAGCGACAACTAATCTTTTCGCCGCTTTTTTCAATGCTTGAGCAAAATCAGTTCCCGCTTCTTCGCAGGTTTGTAAGGTGACTTCATTGGGTTTGAATTTGACGCGAATGGTGTCAAAACCAAATCTGTATCCTGCGTCTTTAAGTTTACCTTCAATTAAATCAACCGCTTCCCCACTCCAACCAAAAGAACCAAATACCCCCGCTAATTTATTATTAGTCGCAGTTGAGAGGACTATTCCTAAAGCTGTTTGTACCGGTGTGGGTGCGTGTCCTCCTAAGGTGGGAGAACCTATGACAAAACCGGCGGATTTTTCCACAGCGGCTTTGATTTCTTCAGGTCCAGTAAATTCGCAGTTAATGGCCTCGACACTCACACCAGCCTTAGTGATACCGCGAGCGATCGCCTGTGCTAAAGTTGCAGTATTACCATAAGCTGAAGCATAAATTAAAGCCACAGTCATATCAGCGGAGGTTTGCTGTTTAGTCCATTCTCTGTAACCCTTGGTAATGTCAATTAAACCATAGCGGACAATTGGACCATGACCCGTAGCGTACATTCGCACGGACAAATCTGCTAATTTCTCTAAAGCTGTTTCGACTTGTTTAGCGTGAGGTGCCATTAAACAGTCAAAATAATAGCGTCTATCCTCATTAAACACCTCCCAACCTTCATCAAATACCTGGTCTGAGCAAATATGCGCCCCAAATAGTTTATCAGAAAATAAGATTTCTGTTTGCCGGTCCCAGGTACAAAGTTCGTCAGCGTAACGGGGGTTAGGAGTGGGAATAAATTGTAAATGGTGTCCTTTACCTAAATCAAGGGTATCTTCCCCGCGCATAACCAGAATTGATAAATCTTGATTTTCCAAAGCAGCGCGTAAATTTATCGCCCCCGGGTTAGAACAAACAAAGGTAATTTGGGGAGCAATTTCCAGTAAAGCTTTTAACGTCGCAGCCCGGTTGGGGTTAACGTGACCAAGGATCACATAATCGAGATTTTTGACATTAAACCGCTGTTGTAAAGCTTGGAGGTAGATTTCGGTAAAAGTTTCGCCAGGGGGGTCAATAAGGGCATTTTTATCGCCTTGGATGAGATAAGAATTAGCCGTTGTTCCCTTAGCTAAAGCATATTCAATTTCAAATCTTAATCTAGCCCAACTGCGCGATCGCAATATTATGGTATCTGTACCAATGGGCAGTATTTGTACATCACGGGGTTTATTAGTCATTGGTCAGTTGTTCGTTATAGAGAATTTTGGTGTTGCTGAATGAAAGGATGAATTTGTCTCACGCAGAGGCGCAGAGGCGCAAAGAGTAAGATTTCACGATGATATGTGGTGCAATTTTCATAGATACCTTCTCCGTTTGCTATTTTTTTATTGTGCCTGGAAATCTAGCTAAGGCATATTCAAGTTCAAATCTTAATCTAGCCCAACTGCGCGATCGCAATATTATGGTATCTGTACCAATGGGCAATATTTGTACATCACGGGGTTTAGTTTCTGACATCATACTTTATCTCCTTGATTTCTGAACATAACTCCACTTATCTCCTGTCCCCCTCCTCGCTTGCGGGGAGGGGCTAGGGGTGGGGTTTTAACCACTGAATAATCTCCTCC
>NZ_KE384670.1:59715-61925 GCF_000426925.1 Dolichospermum circinale AWQC310F
CCCCTCTATCCTCAACAAAACATCCTCATTCTTAAATCTCATCACCCGCAAACCCAAACACTCTAAAAACTCTTCTCGAATAGCATCTTCTACTTGAGTATAATTGTGAATTTCTCCATCTACTTCAATTACTAATTTGACTTCGTGACAATAAAAGTCAACTATAAATCTATCAATCACCTGCTGACGACGAAACTTCAAACCTAGCAGTTGCTTATTTTTTAATCTTTGCCAAAGTTGCTTTTCTGCTAATGTGGGTTCTGTCCGCATTTGTCTGGTTAAGGGTTTCAGTTTTGACCAGATTTCCGGTGGGCTTTGCCAAGAAACCCCACCCCCTAACCCCCTCCCCGCAAGCGAGGAGGGGGGACAAGAATTAAGCGGGGAAAGCGGGGAGGGAGGACAAGAATTAAGCGACGAGGGGGAACAAGAATTAGGATTGGGTATGTGATAATTTTTCATATTTTGCTGTTGCTATTTGAGTGATTTTCAGCTATTCTACTGCTAAGTACCGATTTGGTACATATCAGGAAATTAAGAAAATAAGAAACAAAGGACATCATGATCAGCACTAATGTTCAAAAAATGGGGGGGGGTAGTTGCTTCCCTGGTAAGCATTCTAGCTCTTTCTAGTGTTGCAGAGGCGATTACTTTCACCAGTCCAATTGGTCCTTACAATATTCCAGATGGTAATGCAACTGGGGTAACAGCATCAATCAATATCTCTGGTCAACCCAATATCAGTAGCTTTAATTCCGTGACCATTTCTGGGTTTACCCATACCTGGTATGCCGATTTGAGAGCCTTTCTTTCCAATGGCACAACCACAGTGCAACTATTTCGTACAGCGTACTCTCCTGATGGTACAGTCTTTACTAATTATGGTGCTGATCTAACTGGTGGCAACTACACTTTTGCCAATACTGGGGCTAATTGGTACACTCAAGCTGATCCAGTGCCATCTGTCACTACCTATGCCAGTTTTCAGCCATTAAGTGCTTTCAATGGCAGTTCACTCAATGGAACTTGGACATTAAATGTCCAAGACAGATCTCTACCGGATCCAGGCCTATTTAGCAGTTTTTCCATTGATGCTACTCCTGTTCCCTTTGAGTCTAATGCCGCACCAGCAGGTATGGCGATTGTCTTTGGTGCTTTGATGTTGCGGAGAAAGTTGCAGCAGCACTCGGCTCGGAAGATGTTAGCAGAGTCGGTTGATTCTGGATTGATTCATGAGCCAACAGTTGAATAAAATCAAAGATTTCTGAACATAACTCCACTTCTCTCCTCTCCCCTTCTCTCCTGTCCCCCTCCTCGCTTGCGGGGAGGGGCTAGGGGTGGGGTTTTAACCACTGGATAATCTCCTCCCCTTCTCTCCTGTCCCCCTCCTCGCTTGCGGGGAGGGGCTAGGGGTGGGGTTTTAATAGTGATTCCCGACTTTCCGGTGGTGTACTGCTGTCATGGCATCGGGATTTGATACTCTACCAGCGTAAGCTGTGCTGTATACTGCCCAATGATCACCACAATCCATGCGGCTGACTACTTCACATTCTACGTAAGCTAGGGCATCTGTAAGTATAGGTGCGCCATTTTCCGCAGGTTGGGTTTTCACTCCTTGAAAACGATCAGCACCGGGAGCAAATCTTTTTAAGAAATGTTTCATTAAGGGTTGATAGTTGCCTTCTTCGAGTATATTGAGAACGAAGCGATCGCCTACTTGCATCAGTGATTCTATCGCCCGATCTTTAGCGACTGCAATGGAAAAACCCAAGGGTTTGAAACTGGCTTGACTGACCCAGGAAGCTAACATGGCGCTGGATACGTCGTCTTTTTTGGCTGTGATGATATATAAACCGCCGCTAATTCGGCCTAAAGCTTTGTCTAAGTCAGCACCAAGGGATTTCATGGTTTTGATGCTTTTATCTCTTGTCACCCATTGTCCTAAGTCTGTACCCGCTTCTTCACACTTTTTATAGGTGTTGGCTGTGGGTGTTTCCCGAATTTCAATTACGGGGAAAGCGATATTTAAGCCTAAAGCCCGGAATTTATTTAATATGGGATAGGTAGGTTCATCATCTCCTCCACCGGTTTCAAAAATACCAATGGCTTGTTTTTCTTTGGCTGAACCTAAAACGGTGCTGAGTGCAGCTTGAATGGTAGAATTACTGGAGGCTGGAGGCATTCCTACCACTAAACCTGTACAACGTCCTACT
>NZ_KE384670.1:61935-73654 GCF_000426925.1 Dolichospermum circinale AWQC310F
CCGGAGTTCTTGTAATTCGTTAACGCCGGCTAAATCTACTATTTCGACAGCCACACCAGTTTTAGTAATCCCATTGGCTATAGATTGGGCTATTTGCGTGCCAAAACCGTACTCGGAGACGTAAAATATCCCTACGGGGGTTTCCGCTTTGGTTTGTCCTTGACTCCAATGCCGATAACGGCTTGTCAATTCTTCCACATTGTGATACAATAGGGGACCATGACCAGTGGCAATCATGCGAATGGTTTTTAATTCTGCCATGCGCTTCATTGCGGACAAGACAGAACGGGCATTTGGTCCCATTAAACAATCATAATAATATTTAAAGTCGGTTTCTATGGCAGCCAAATCGTCATCAAAGGTACTTTCTGAGCAGTAATGTAAACCGAAAGCGTCGCAGGTGTAGAGAATTTGGGTTTTGTGGTCGAAGGTGAAAATGGTATCAGGCCAGTGTAAGTTCGGAGCAATGACAAATTCTAATTCATGGCCATTGCCTAAATCCAAGCGATCGCCATTTTTAACAATTTTCCGCTTAAATGGTTGGTGTACCAAATCTTCTAAAAACTGAATTGCTACTTTTGAGGCAACAACGGTTATATTAGGAGCGATTTGTAATAAATCTTTTACTAGTCCACTGTGATCTGGTTCAGTGTGACTGACAATCAAATAGTCAATATTTTGGGGATTAATTAAACCAGTGAGGGTATCAAAATAAAGTTGGCGAAATTTTTCATGGGAGGTATCAACTAGGGCTATTTTTTCACCACGAATTAGAAAAGAGTTGTATGTTGTGCCATTTTGCAAACCAAACTCAATATCAAAGCGATCTCTGTCCCAGTCTAAAGAGCGAATCGCCGTAGTATTTTCACTGATATCTATGGTATTTATATTCAAACGCTTTTTTAACTTTTCCGTGAGCAATACCATAACGCCCCTCCTTAATAAATTGAGTATTTATGCCTTTCTCCTATTGTGGCACAGGTTTATTATTAATTAATATTAAAAAACCTATAGTTCAGTTAAGAAAATTAAAACATTGGCAAATCATTCTCCTGCAAAAAGTCAACAGCATCTTTCCTTAGCATTAATAATTGGTAATTCCCGTGTTCATTGGGGATTATTCATAGATAAAACCCTATACTTAACTGGGAATACATTTCATCCATCTGCATCTATTATCCAACAATTAGCCCAATTTCCAACATTAGATAATTGGCTGAGAGTGATTTCTTTACCTGGGGATATTCTTCCTATTTCCCCAGATTATCCTGTGCCTGTGATTTTTGCCTCTGTTGTTCCCCAGCAAACCGCACTTTGGCAAATTTATCCCTATTTGCGTCTGATTACCCTAGCAGATGTACCATTACAGAGAATGTACCCGACATTAGGAATTGATCGCGCTTTAGCGTTATGGGGTGCGGGAATAACTTGGGGATTTCCCACATTAGTAATTGATGGCGGTACAGCATTAACTTTTACAGGTGTAGACGATCATAAATGCTTACTTGGGGGAGCAATTTTACCGGGTTTGGGGTTACAATTGAGCAGTTTAGGACAAAAAACGGGACAATTACCATTATTAGAAACTAGTTTAATGACCAATTTACCACCACGATTTGCGATGAATACATCAGAGGCTATTCAAAGTGGAGTAATTTACACTTTATTAAGTGGGATAAAAGATTTTATTGAGGCTTGGTGGGGGTTATTTCCTAATAGTCAGATTATCATAACTGGTGGTGATAGTAAGTTATTAAAAAACCATCTTCAGCAACAATTTCCAGAGATAGCAAAGCGATTAATTGTAGATAATAATTTGATATTTCAGGGAATTGGATATCTGATCATCTCATCAGATGACTGATAAAATTTATAGATTATGACGTAGTTGTGTTTATTAATACAGTTTGTGCAATATAATACAGCCTGTTGTGGGTAATGTCATATTGTAAAGTATTATGACAATTAACGTCATTTTAGATAAGAAAGCGATACAGGTGATATATTATGATGTCTAGGGAATTATGGGTATATTCATGGTATGGTGGGGTCTGTCAGAATAAATCTGTTGATTGATAAAATTTATGGAGTGTGTTGATTTAGGATGTGGAACTCATAAAGCAGAAGGTTTTCTAGGGGTTGATATTATTGCAGGTGATCAAGTTGATATTATTGCTAATTTGAATGGTTCTTTTCCATTTCCCGATCATAGTGTTGCTTTTATTAAAGCATAGGATTTATACAGGAATATCAAAAATTTATTCAGGACAATAACTACCTAAAATTCCTGTTTTCTTCTCATTCATATTTCCAAGAAATAGGCCAAATTATGGATACCCTCAAACTTGAAATTTCCACACAATTACCAGACCATACCCAATTACCCTGTGAAGACGGAAATTTCGTGAAAAATTTTCAAGAGCATCCCCAAAGCATTTTATTAACTGAATCTATTTGGTTAAAATTACAAGCAATTCATCCAGATAAACAATTTTGCATAGGACAAGATAGTGGTATTTATTGGCGAATCACAAACCCACCAGAGAAGGGAGCAGAAGCACCAGATTGGTTTTATGTTCCTGATGTACCACCAACTTTAAATGGTCAAATGCGCCGTTCTTACGTATTATGGCAGGAATTGGTAGCACCTTTAATTGTCCTGGAATTTGTATCAGGAAACGGTAAAGAAGAAAGAGACGAAACTCCCTATCAGGGAAAATTTTGGGTTTATGAAAAAGCAATTAGAGTGCCTTTTTACGGCATTTATGAAGAAAAAAAATCATCTTTAGAATTATATCATTTAGTTGAGGGACAATATTATTTAATGTCGCCTAATGAAAGAGGTCATTATGTAATTGCTAAAATGGGTGCTGAGTTAGGTATTTGGCAGGGAACATATAAAAATATAGATTTACCTTGGTTACGGTGGTGGGATTTAGCAGGTAATTTATTATTAACAGGACAAGAATTAGCTGAACAAGAGAAACAAAGGGCTGAACAAGAAAAACAAAGGGCTGAACAAGAAAAACAAAGGGCTGAACAAGAAAAACAAAGGGCTGATAAGTTGGCAGCAAAATTGCGGGAATTAGGTGTAGAAATTGATAATTAGGCACTTTCCAGATTAATTGTAAAGATTTGTGAAAATTAACATTAGCATATTCAGAAAGTGATATATTTTTGGAAATTGTGGGTAATCTCTAGATATAGAGGTAATTAAGGAGGTTAAGCAAGCGATCGCCGTTATGGAGAAACTGGTAAAATTAAATAGGTAGGATTTTAATACTGTGTTAGGAATGTAAAGGAAACAATCAGAGAAAAAGCAAAGTAATAAAAAAATACACAGCAGATTCACAATTTTTTAACCTACATTGAAAAAATATTTCTTATCTCTTGAGGAACAAATGCTAAAACAAGAACAAATACAAGAATGTCAGTCTAAATTCAACCTTAGTTATCATGTTAGTTTTGCTCATATCTGTCAGCAATTAGTTGGATTTGAAAATAAAGATGTACTTGAAGTAGGAGGAAGTTTATCTCCTGATTTTGTTTTTGATTATCTTGGTGTGAAATCATGGACAGGAATTGAAACACCAGATTATCAAGAATCATTGGAAGAAACAGGAGGAATAACTCACACAGGTACAATTATCAAAAACATTAAGAATACTTCTGATTACAAGTTCAATAATAAACAACAAAATAAATATAATCTTTATCTAGAAAATATTGAAGATTTACCAGAGGAATATTATAACCAATATGATTTAATTTTTTCTATTGCGACTTTTGAGCATATTCATAAATTGCCATTAGCTTTGGATAAAATGTTTCTAGCTCTTAAACCGGGAGGAAAATTATTCTCTATGTTTTCGCCTATCTGGTCTGCCCATGACGGTCATCATTTACCGAATATAGTTGATAAACAAGGAAGAAAATTTCATTTTGGAGAATCTCCCATACCTCCTTGGGGTCATCTTTTGATGAGTTCACCGGAAATGTATAGCCATTTATGTCAATTTACTGACAAAGAAACAGCGAATTTAATGGTTTACTATGTTTATCATTCACCTCATATTAATCGTTTATTCACGGAAGATTACTTAGCATATATTAATCAAAGTAGTTTTCTAACTCAGAAAATAGATTTAATTTTTACTAGACCTATTGATTTAGAAACAAAAAGTAGATTAGGGAAATTTCATCCTAGTAGGAAATATTTTGAAAATAATGGCATATTATTAATTGCTAATAAGGAGGAAAATCAAAATCCTGTTAATAATTTAGAACAAAAACAAGTATTTGATAGCATCATAGAGGAAGCAGGAAATACTGATAATAATTTATCGTCCTCATGTAAATCTAAATTAGTTTGTATTGATTTAGGATGCGGAACTCATAAAGCAGAGGGTTTTATCGGAGTAGATATTATTGCCGGTGATCAAGTTGATGTTATTGCTAATTTGAATGGTTCTTTTCCATTTCCTGATCACAGTGTTGATTTTATTAAAGCATACGACATTATCGAGCATCTGCCTGATAGAATCCACACAATGAATGAAATCTGGAGAATATTAAAGCCAGATGGAATAGTTGACATTAGCGTACCATCAACTGATGGCAGAGGAGCATTTCAAGATCCTACCCATGTCAGTTTTTGGAATATTAATTCCTTTATGTATTATTGCCAAGAATTTCCTCCTTATTTAGCAGGTTGTCAAAGTCACTATGGATTTAAGGGACAATTCAGTATTGTTAGCATTGATCAGAAAAACTCGGGAAATCAAGTGATTCATGTTCATGCTGTATTAAAAGCTATAAAATCAGCAGAAAACAACTATCAACTGAATTTTAAAAATATTAATTTTATCATTTTCCCAGATTGGAGTCAATCTATAGAAGTAATATTTGCACAGTTACTAAATATATGTCAAGCCATTATTGATCACCCTAAAAATAGTGATATTGCCTTACTTATTGATATCCAAAACACCAGTTTAGAAGATGCGAACTTCTTATTAGCAGATGTTTTACTCAATCTTTGTTATCAAGGAAATACAGAAACTGATGATGATCAATTACCACAATTTAATTTATTCAAAACAAATTCACCAGAAGAATATAAAGGTTTATTGCCAATTTTACACTCTAGAATTATTTTAGAAAGTGAAAACAAAAAATTTATTAATCAAATAGGATTAGACAAAATACCTGTACTTACTTTATAATAACTGAAAATTGCAATTTAAAAAGTAGAATTTTATGAATGAATGGCAATTAAAAACCCCGGTTGGTTTCATCATCTTTAACCGTCCTGATGTGACAGAGCGAGTTTTTCAAAAAATTCGTGAAGCTAAACCTCCTAAATTATTAGTTATTGCTGATGGTGCAAGAGCGAATAAAATTGGAGAACAAGAAAAGTGTATTGCTGCTAGAGCAATTATTAATCAAGTTGACTGGAAGTGTGAAGTATTAACTAATTACTCTGATATTAATTTAGGTTGTAGAAAGAGAATTTATACCGGACTAGATTGGGTATTTTCTCAAGTTGAAGAAGCAATTATTTTAGAAGATGACTGTCTCCCTGATCCTAGTTTCTTTCGCTTTTGTGAAGAGTTATTAGAAGAGTATCGTCATAATACCAGAATCATGTTAGTTTGTGGACAAAATCTTCAGTTTGGACAAAAAAGACGAAATTATAGTTATTATTTTTCCCGTTATAGCCATTGTTGGGGATGGGCTACTTGGAAAAGAGCATGGCAATATTATGATGATACTATGGCTCTTTGGCCTCAAGTTAGGGATGAAAATTGGCTATTTGATATTCTCCAAGATGAACAAGCATTTAGATATTGGTCAGCAATGTTCCAAATTGTGTATGAAGGATACAATACTTGGGATTATCCTTGGTTATTTGCTTGTTATCTAAATCAAGGGTTAACCGTTTTACCAAATATTAATTTAGTTTCTAATATTGGATTTGGACAAGAAGGAACTCACGCAACAGATACAAATAGTATTTTAGCTAATATACCAGTTACAGAAATGCAATTCCCCTTAAAACATCCTCCTTTTATCATTAGAGATGTTTTAGCAGATGACTTTACAGAAAGAACTTTTTATAGTGGATCTTTAGCTCAAACACAACAGAGTATTAATATCACAGAATTATTGAATAATGCTCTTCATTTACTGGATAAAAATACCAATAAAATCAATCTACACAATACAACTCTAGTTACTATATCTTCGGTAGATATAGAACTTACTTTACTAAGTTTAGTAATTTCTAATTTGAATGTGAACTTTAATAGAGTATTATTTTTCACTTCCGAAAAAATTGACCAAAAATATCTTGAGCTTTTTCCGCAGTTAGAAATTATTAGAATTTATCCCATTAGAAGTCTAGTAGAATATAGTAGATTTATAATCAAAGAACTTAATTCATTTATAGAGACTGAATTTTGCTTAGTTACACAAGGAGATGGTTTTATTATCAATTCTCAGTTGTGGTCAGAGGAATTTTTAAATTATGATTATATTGGCGCACCTTGGTGCAAACAATCTCATTTAGTTAACTCCCAAGGTCAGACGGTAGATATACTTGACTTAAATAAAAATAGAGTAGGTAATGGTGGTTTTTCTTTAAGAAGTAAAAAGCTACTAGAATTATGTTCAGAATTGGATTTTGATAATATACAAACATCTTCATTATCAGAAGATTTGATTATCTGCCATTATTTTTATGACTGGTTTACAGCGAAAAGTATTAAATTTGCACCTTTAGAAGTTGCTATTAAATTTAGTTTTGAACAACCCATAGAAGAACTGGAAAACTTTTCTTGGGAAAACACTTTCGGATTCCATGGAAAACCTCATGTTATCTCTGTCTTAAATAAATTATCTCAAGATTTGAATTTAGACTTTTCTTCAGATAATTACCAAAACAGCGATTTTATCAATGAGTTAAAATTAAGAGATATTAATTTTATTATCTTTCCTGATTGGACACAAGCAGAAGATGAACTTGGTTTAGAATTACAACAGGTAATTCAAACATTAGCAAATCACCCTGAAAATCAAAAAATTACCCTGATTATCCACATAGGTAATCTAACTATAGAAGATGCAGAAATATTTTTATCTAGTGTGGCTATGAATCTGTTAATGGCAGATTTAGACATTAGCGATACTATAGAGATTTCCTTGATTGATAAATTAGGAAATATGCAATGGCAATCTTTGTTACCCCGCATTTATGGTAGAGTTATCTTGAATAATGAAGCTAAAATAAATTTAGTACAAATACCAGTTAGTGACTTAAAAAGTTATCAACTAGATAGTTTGATAAGTCAATTTTAAGCGTCTTAGAAATGTAGGTTGGGTTAAGCAATAGTGCAACTTTTGATTCTTTTTGATAGCTGAAGTCCTTGTATTTCACCCAACCAAGAACCGCTGTATCAAATCCAGTTACTTTTGAAGATACCAATTATCATCTAATAATTGTTCTAAAGAATAGGGACAATTATCAGGGAATAGATTTGATGCTAATCCTGTTTTTTGAACAACAACTTTCAAAGCAACATTGTAAATATGATCTAATTCTTGAACTAACTTATTTTTTAATGTAGTAGTTAAGCTATTGTTTAAATCATCTCTAAAAGCGATTATTTCTCCCCGCCAATGCCGATGGTTTCGATCATATTCGTCGTGCCAATATTCTAATAGTAAAATATGAATTATAATTTGTCTTAATAGACTTCTAACTTTGTTTAAATCATTTCTTCCCAAACTTTCTAACTCCTCAATTAAATTTTCTAAGTCTAAGTTTTCTAAATTTTTTGCTTTTAGAAGCTTAATAGTTTCTTCCAACCAGAGATAATCGTCAATTTCATACAGTCTTTGTAGTTGATTTGGTATTTTATTTAACATAATCACAATCCTTTTTTTGTTAGGATGGGTCATTTATAGCGTTTTCCGCTTTGATGAGGTACAAAGTTGAATCATGAAACTCTTGTGGTGCGGGCATCTTGCCCACTAGATATGTACCTCATAACACCGGTAAGTGCTGTAAAATCAGCCTTTTGATTAAAGATTAACATAATTTCCGGTGCTTTGATTTCCGGCATTGCTGATTTTAGGGATGAAAATAATTTTGCATAGGTTCAAGACCTTTGTAGAGACGTTCCATTAGTATTATAGGCTCTACCTGCAAAAATCTTACGCCAATATGGCTACGCTACGCAGGCTATCAGCAAGGTCCGATTTTCTTGTATCAACCCAAATTACAAGTATTAATTAGCCTTAACTATCAATATACCTTTGCCACATCTGTAAATAAGCATTCTCCATTTCCCGCGCAAATTTCTTCCCATTCCATAGGGGTGATGTTTGTCGTGATTTTCGCAGTTTCCAGACAATTTCTTGTCTTAATTTCTCGTCTTTACCCAACTTCACACCCCACTCTACATATTCTTCATCACTCCAAGCAATACCTTGAGTTACACCCACATTCATCATCATTGTATAGCTATTCCGGGCTGCAAATTGTTCCCCCACTCTTGTCACTATGGGTACACCCATCCATAATGTTTCTAAAGTAGTAGTTGCACCATTATAGGGATAGGTATCTAAAACGATATCTGCAATGGCTAAATTCGCCCGGTGTTCCATGTCTGTAGGTGCAGAAGGTAAAAACCTAAAACATTCTAAATCAAGTCCTTCGGCTTCAGCAAGGGGAGCAATAAAATTTTGCAGATCTTCATGATTGCTGCGAAAACTTTTCAGCAGAAAATAACTATTAGGAACTTGTTTGATAATTTGCATTTGCAACCGGATATTATCGGGATTACGTTTTAATCCAGTTTGAGAACTAAAATAAATAATTCCATTATTAGGAATATCTAAAGATTCTCTACTGATAGTTGGTGTCCCCACATTAAAGCCATCAATACCAATATAATTTTGCGGCAGTCGCCAAATCTTTTCTGTATAATCATTCTGTGCTGATGCAGGTAAAACATGGTTATCAGCAATAAAATAATCAACCGTCGGGAAACCAGTCGCATCATATCCTAACCAACTAACTTGAATAGGTGCGGGTTTCAAAGCTAAAATAGCACAATTACTATAGGAAGTTAAACTATCTAAATCAACTAAAATATCTATTTCATCTTCATTTATTTTATCTGCAATTGTCACTATGGGCGGGCATAATTGATGAAAATGATCACCAAATTCGTTTTTATAAGCTTGTTGTTGTGGATCGTAAATTCTCTCTCTTAAAGAATATAAATGAATATCAAATTCTTGGCGATTATGATATTTTAATAACCACCAGGCTAAATAACCGACAGAATGAGAAATAAAACACTCTGATACATAGCCGATTCTTAAAGGACGTTGACTCAAAGCAGGACGAGGTGTATTAAAACGCTGTTGATAAATGTTGATCTCTTTAGAATACTCTTTCCAGATCATTTTTTGACATAAAGCGGCTAATCTATTACGAATTAATCTATTTTCATGGGGATTATCTTCCATGTATAGCAAAAAAGCACCAATAGCTAAGATATCAATTAAACTTTTGCTTTCTGTTTGATTGTTAACCAGATCAGATAAAAGTTGTTTATATTGTTGGTAAATCTGAACTGCTTTTTCTGGATAATCAAGAGACTGTAAAAATCCTGTCAGCAAGAAGTGAGTACCGAGAATTTTCTCAATGGGTTCTTCAGCAATTTCTAAATATTTGTTTGCCCAATCAATAGACTCTTTATGGTAACATCCTGCTAGACTTTGCAGGTAAAAAATAATTTTGCCAAGACAAGCTAAATTATTGGGTCTGAGGTGGCAGGCAATTTTCGCAAAATAAAGTGACATCTCAAAGTTGAAAAAATGACTATAGCCATCAGCTTTATCTATCAATAATTTAATAATAGTTTCAGAACTGATTAAATAAGGTATAAAGGCTTCTACTAACTTATCTATAAAATCAGGAGGATTAACGGGGTTAGGACGAAGTAATTTCTCAAGCACTTGGACTAATAATTGCTCATCAAAAATAGGGGGTTCTCTTAGTTCGGATATAATAGCAATTAATTGATTAACATTGGTTTCCAAATCCTCAATCTTTAAATCAATATTTAATTCAATTATTTTCAAAAGATTGTTAATATTACCAGGAAGAAATTGTCTAATGTGTTGACGAATTACCCAAGCAAATTGAGATTGAGAATCTGTTTCCTGTTGTTGGGCAGCATTGAATAAAATTTCTGTTAATTGCAGTAGCCATTGTTCCGATTCTTCTTCTCCAAATTCTAGCAGTGGAGTCATCCAGGCTATCTGCGCTTCTTCTTCTCTTCCTGCTAATAACAAAGCTAGTCCTAAATACCAATAATTAGTAACTTCCTGGGGATTCTCTGTAATATTTTGTTCATATTCTTGAATGGTTAATAAGTTTGGGTGAGCAGAAATTTGATTATTTAAGTTGGTGGTAATCATTGCAAACCTTGAGAGAATCAATACACAAGTCTAAATTAATATCAGTTTTGGCAGTTAGAAACATGAATCAAAGCTAAAAGTAGGGATTAACACAGTTAATCCCCACAATATGCGAGAAAATCTGACAAAAAATTGATATTATTCGCAAAATTAGGCGTTGCATAAATGCGGGATGTTTTTTGGGTGTAGAGACGTTCCCTGGAACGTCTCTACAAGGATTTTAAATATATGCAAAATTGTTTTTCATCCCAAAAATCAGCAACGCCGAAAAATAAAGTACTCAACTTTATTTCATGTTATTAGCATTACTAGCACAGTTGGCCCCAGAGGTAGTTAGGGTAACTGCGGGCTCTAGGCCAGAAACTGCAGTTGTCATACAAGCAGCAGCAGCAGTTTGTCCACTTGAGACAACAACAACGCCACCAGCATAAGCTCTCAGAGTAGATGATTCAGCATTTACAGGTACTGCGTTAAAAGTAGTAGCACTTGCGGTTGGAGTTGGGATACTATAACTATAGTAGAAATTCCCAGTAATATCATCTTTTGAGGTAGTTGGAACATTGATTTGTAGAGCCGCGGTACTAGTAGCAAAGCTTTGATTTTCCATGCGGTAAGCCTGTTGGCCTCTATTGACTGCACCAACAAAGGTTTTTGCTTCCGTTTGTTTAGCTTTTGCTGCTTGGCTGAGGAAGGAAGGTAGAGCAATAGCGGATAGAATACCGATGATAATAATAACAACTAACAGTTCGATTAAGGTGAAACCTTCGTCTTCTTTCTTTTTACCCAGGAGGTGTTGTAAGAATTTGGCTTTTAGTTCAGTTTTCATGGTGTTTTCCTGTAGGATTGGTGTTGTCTAATTCCTGATGTTATTAACTTACCCAGTTTTGATCGGTTTCATATCACCTAACTAAAAATATTTTTTCCCATACAGCCAAAATCCCTGAAAAAGCTTATTTATAAAGGATTTGCTGTGATTATGTTTCTTCTCTTTATCCAATCATGGACGCTTATCAACGTTCGTCTGCGGTTAACTCATGGATATTTTCAGGCTTTCCCAAGAATTTGATCACTAAAAATCCCGGCTAACCACCGCCCCACCATGGCATAATCAACTAAACATATAGCAGGTGTTGTCCAAAGTTGAGTTTAACTGTTAAGTAGGTTGGCGTTAAAAATTGTCGTTATGACAAGGGAACAGGGAACAGGGAACAGGGAACAGGGA
>NZ_KE384670.1:73664-90282 GCF_000426925.1 Dolichospermum circinale AWQC310F
GAGGTTTTGCGCAACTTTACTTTTCGTTACTTGTGTCGGGTTTTTTCCACTCACCTACTTAATCAAATTTAGCAAGCCGGTGTTTAGATGACCATTACAAAAAAGCGATTACCAAATTTCTGGAAATTTACGAAAAATCCTAGTCTATCTCAGGGATTAATGCAAATTGGTCTGGGTATAACTCTCTTTTTCATCTTCTTAGCCTTTTTTGCTCCTGTTTTTCAAAGTTGGGGTTGGTTACAAAACCCCAAGGAATTTCTTTCTCACCCTATTCATCAAGCACCTTCCGCTCAACACTGGTTTGGAACAAGTCGTTTAGGTTATGATGTCTTTTCCCGTAGTGTATTTGGTGTTCAGGCCGCGCTGCAAGTTGTGACTTTAGCGACATCTTTGAGCATGATCATCGGTGTACCATTGGGGATGGTAAGCGGTTATTTGGGAGGAAAATTAGATAAAGCTCTATTATTTCTCATGGATAGTATTTATACTCTGCCAGGTTTATTACTGTCAGTAACATTGGCTTTTGTGGTCGGAAGAGGAATCTTAAATGCAGCGATCGCTATTAGTATAGCCTATATTCCCCAATATTATCGGGTCGTTCGTAATCATACAGTCAGCGTCAAAACTGAAGTATATATCGAAGCGGCACAAGCCATGGGTGCTTCTACTTGGGTTGTCTTATCAAGATATCTGTTTTTAAATGTCATTCAAAGTGTACCTGTTTTATTTACTCTCAATGCGGCAGATGCTATCTTAGTTTTAGGCGGGTTAGGATTTTTAGGGTTAGGATTACCTGAAGAAGTACCAGAATGGGGATATGATTTAAAACAGGCTTTAGAAGCATTACCTACAGGTATTTGGTGGACTACTCTATTTCCTGGTTTAGCTATGACTTCTTTAGTGGTTGGATTATCATTACTTGGTGAGGGATTAAATGAATTTGTTAATCCTCGTCTCAAAAGAAAGAATAATTGACAATTGACAATGGATAAGCAACAATTGGCAATGAATCAAAAACAATTGGCAATGGATAAGCAACAATTGACAATGAATCAAAGACAATTAACAAATAACAACCTGAGAGATGATTGTGAACGATAATATGACATTAATTGCGGCTGCTACAGGTGGCTTAGTGCTTTCTCTAGCTTTATCTGGTATTTTAAAAGGTAGTCCAATTACAGATTGGCAACAGGTACATAAAACTTCATACCCATTTGCAAAGGTACAAGTTATCAGCAAAAATCAATAGAAGTGGTGACAACTGACCACTAACAACTGACCACTGACAACTGACCACTGACCACTAACAACTGACCACTAACAACTGACAACTGACCACTGACCACTAACAACTGACCACTAACCACTAACCACTAACAACTAACAACTGACCACTAACAACTGACCACTAACAACTGACCACTAACAACTGACCACTAACAACTAACAACTGACCACTAACAACTGACCACTAACAACTGACCACTAACCACTAACCACTAACCACTAACAACTGACCACTAACAACTGACCACTGACAACTGACAACTGACTAATGACAACTGACTAATGACAAAACAAGTAATTGGTATTGATTTAGGAGGAACTGGGATTAAGTTGGGACGTTTTACAGCAAATGGTAACTGTTTGCAATCTTTATCTGTAGATACTCCCCAACCTGCAACACCTGAAGCTGTATTATCGGCTATAGTAGATGCCATAGCGCAAATTGACCCTAATCAGGAAACTACCGCTATCGGTTTAGGTACTCCTGGACCTGCTGATGCTGCGGGAAGAGTTGCCAAAGTTGCTATTAATCTGGTAGGATGGAATAATGTACCTTTGGCAGATTGGTTAGAAGCTAAAACTGGTAAACCGACAATTTTGGCTAATGATGCTAATTGTGCTGGTTTAGGAGAAGCTTGGTTAGGTGCTGGCCGCAATTTCCCCAATTTGATTTTACTGACCTTGGGGACTGGAGTTGGTGGGGCAATTATTCTTGATGGTAAATTATTTGTGGGACATCAAGGTGCAGCAGCAGAATTAGGTTTAATTACCTTAAATCCTGATGGACCAATGTGCAATAGTGGCAATCAAGGTTCTTTAGAACAATATACTTCCATTGCTTCTATCCGTCGCCGTACAGGCAAAGAACCAGCGGAATTAGGCGCACTTGCCAAAATTGGAGACCAAGAAGCCTTGACTTTTTGGCAAGAATATGGTAAAGATTTAGGAAGAGGTTTAACAAGTTTACTCTATGTGCTGACACCCCAGGCAATTATTATTGGTGGTGGTGTGAGTGGGAGTTTTCAGTTTTTCTTACCCGCATTACAAGCAGAAATCGAAAAACGGGTTTTACCAACTTCCCGCGCAGGGTTACAAATTCTTCCAGCAGAATTAGGAAATGCAGCGGGAATGGTTGGTGCTGCTAAATTAGCATTGACAATGCTAACAATGGAAAATTAAGAGACTTTTAGGGGTTTTGGGATATTGGTAGTAGAATGGGCTTGAGAGATGGCAGCGTTTACAAATCCTTTGAATAAAGGATGAGGTGCATTAGGGCGAGATTGAAATTCGGGGTGAAATTGACAAGCGATAAAAAATGGGTGTTGGGAATATTCCACTATTTCCACCAGTCTACCATCGGGAGATGTACCGCTGACCAGATAACCAGAATCTAATAACTGACTCCGGTAAACATTATTAAACTCATAACGGTGACGGTGGCGTTCATAAATAACTTCTTCTTGATAAAGTTGGAAAGCAAGGGTATTAGGAAGTATCCGACAGGGATAAAGTCCCAAGCGCATTGTTCCGCCTAAATCTACTACGTCTTGTTGTTCCGGTAAAAGATTAATAACCGGATCATTGGTGTTTGGATCAAATTCAGCACTATTGGCATGAGATAGGCCTTCGACATTTCTAGCCCATTCAATCACAGAACACTGCATTCCTAAGCATAACCCTAAAAAGGGAATTTGCCGGTCGCGGGCGTATTTAATGGCCGCAATTTTCCCATCTATGCCTCGACTACCAAAACCGCCGGGAACAATGATACCATCTACACCGGATAAATAGTTTTCTGCTGGTTCAGTTTCCAGGGCTTCAGAATTTACCCACCGCAGACGCAAATCGCCGTGGGTAGCAATAGCAGCATGACGTAACGACTCAACTACGGAAAGGTAGGCATCACTTAACCGGACATACTTACCAACAATGGCGATTTCGACACTGTATTTGGGAGTATACATTCGTTCTACCATAGTTTCCCATTCTTGTAAATTGGGTTGACGTTGTTCCATTTGCAACAAATCAAGGACTTGTTCTGCTAGTCCTTCCCGTTCTAAAATTACTGGTACTTCATAGATACTACGAGCGTCTGGGGCAGGAATTACGCATTCTACAGCTACGTCGCAAAATTCTGATAACTTTTGTTTCAAACCTACAGGAATAGGGCGATCGCTGCGACATACTAGAATATCTGGTTGAATGCCAATTGATCTCAATTCCTTAACAGAGTGCTGAGTGGGTTTGGTTTTCATTTCCCCTGCTGAAGCAATCCAAGGTAATAGAGTAACGTGCATATATAGAACATTGCGCCGGCCGACTTCCTTGCGTAATTGACGAATTGCTTCTAAAAACGGTAGTGATTCAATATCACCGACTGTACCGCCAATTTCTGTAATTACCGCAGAAGGATTAGTTTCTTTAGCAACTCTGACAATTCGGTCTTTAATTTCATTGGTAATGTGAGGAATTACTTGAACAGTGCCGCCATTATAGTCTCCTCGGCGTTCCTTATTAATAACCGACTGATAAATTAAGCCAGTAGTAACACTGTTTAGACGAGACATGGATGTATCCGTAAACCGTTCATAATGTCCCAAATCCAAGTCCGTTTCTGCACCGTCTTGGGTAACAAAAACTTCCCCATGCTGAAAAGGACTCATTGTACCTGGATCAACGTTAATATAGGGGTCAAGTTTGAGAATGGAAACGGAATAATCTCGAGATTTGAGTAAACGACCCAGACTTGCTGCTACAATGCCTTTACCAATACTGGAAACAACGCCTCCAGTCACAAAGATAAACTTAGTCATAGTATTTTCAATTGCTAGTAACTTGTAAAAATAGATTTTCGTCCCTAGTGAGAATTTGTGTAGACGGTTTTAAAAGCTTGTATGCGGGATGAATTGATGTTTTATTTCATCTTCCCCATTTTGCCACAGTTTTTACTCTGATCACCCTTGTATTTGTCCATGAAAAAACTTTTAGGATTAGTATTATTTAATTTTTTATTCACCTCCTGGGTTGCATTAGCGCGAGAATCACTTTTAGTAGTTTTTCCCCCCACAAACTACCAAACCAGCACAGAAAAAATATTTTTTATTGGTACTGCGCCGCCGACAGGACAAGTTTTAATTAATGGTAAAGTGATTAAACGTAGTCAGTCTGGGCATTTTTCCCCCAGTTTTCCCTTGCAATTAGGAGAAAATATATTTAAAGTCCGTTACCAAAATCAAGAACGAGAGATTAAAATTAACAGGGTATCTACCCAACCTGAGTTACCCCAAGGTTTAGGCTTCGCTAAAAATTCCTTGACCCCCGCCGTGGATATTACCAGATTACCAGGAGAATTAATTTGTTTTAGTGCAGTTGCGCCGCCTCAAGCCACTGTCTGGGTTAATCTAGTAAGTCAAAATCTAGTAAATCAAAATATTGCCCTTTTACCTCAACCATCATTTGCACAATTACCTCCTAATTCGAGTATTTTAACAGGTTTCAATCAGCCTAATCGTTCTAGTATTAGCAAATACCAAGGTTGTACAACAGTCACAAATGCTGCTGATTTAGGAAAACCTGAATTTAATTTACAACTGCATGATCAAAGAATAACTCAAACTGGGTTAGGAAAAATCGAAATTCTGTCCCCAGCACAGTTAGCAGTTGCAGAAATTACATCAGAATCAGGCGTTACTCGCACAGGACCTGGTACAGATTATTCACGACTGACACCCTTACCTAAGGGAACTATGACGACGGTAACAGGTAAAGAAGGTAAATGGCTGCGTTTAGACTATGGTGCTTGGATTAATAGCAAAGAAACTAAAATTATAGCAGGTGCGGTTGCACCACAGACGGTGATTCGGAGTGTCGGCTATCGGCAACTAAATACAGCCACAGAGATGATTTTTCCCTTAGAAACTCCTGTTCCTGTGAGTGTAGAACAGGGAAATAATTTCTTCACTCTCACCCTTTACAATACTACTGCCCAAACAGACACAATTCGCCTAGATGATAACCCCCTAATTTCTCGCCTAGATTGGCAGCAGGTAAGCCCTAAACAGGTGAAATACACCTTTAACCTCAAAAAGCTCCAACAGTGGGGTTATAAGCTGAGATATGACAATACAACTCTAGTTTTAACTTTACGTCATCCCCCCCATTTTCTCCAGAGAAAACATCGACCTTTATCTGGCATTAAAATTGTACTTGATCCAGGCCATGGTGGTAAAGAATCTGGCGCTAGTGGACCAAATGGGTATTTAGAAAAAGATGTAAATTTGGTAATTTCTAAATTGCTACGGGATGAATTGGTAAAGCGCGGCGCTAAAGTGGTAATGACCAGAGAAGATGATCGAGACCTATCTTTGGTAGAACGTCAGGTAATTATTAATACAGAAGAACCAGCGATCGCTCTTTCCATCCATCATAACTCTTTACCGGATAATGGTGATGCGGAAAATACTAAAGGATTTGGTACTTTTTGGTATCATCCCCAGTCCCACAGCATGGCGGTATTTCTACAAAATTACGTAGTTACCAATCTCCGTAAACCTAACTATGGTGTATTTTGGAATAATTTAGCCTTAACTCGTCCCAGTGTCGCACCTGCGGTATTATTGGAATTGGGTTTTATGAGTAATCCCTATGAATTTGAGGAGATAGTGAATCCCCAAGCACAGCGGAAAATGGCGAGTACCTTAGCTGAGGGGATAACTAAGTGGTTTAAAGGCATTTATCTAACCACAGAGGCACAGAGAACACGGAGGTAAGAGGTAAGATGGTCTGGTTTGGCTAGGTGTCAAAATGTCACCGCAGCAGCTTTGACATTGATATTTACAGCAAGTAGCTTTGAGTGAGGTACACCTTGTGCGGGCAAGATGCCCGCACCACAAGAGTTTTATCATTAATATCTGTACTTCATAATACCGGGAAATGCTGTATCTCTTTGAAAAACGTAGTTTCTGACTTCTGGAGGTATGGGAATGGGTGGGGTTTTGTTTATATTGATTGACAAAATTCGTGAAAATCTTGGTTGACTTTTTGAGAGTAGTAAACCGCATATTCTAAAATAGAATTATGCCAGGAAGATTGACCAAAATTAATTAATTCATCAGCAATTACAGAACCTTAATTATTAATTGTAACATAAATTCACCTATCTAAGATTACTTTTGATAAAGCTATATCTAATTGACTGGCTTTAAAAATATAACCATCAAAATCAATCACAACATCACTTTGTTCAGAATCTAAAATTTAAAACTTCTCTTCCATCTTTCTTCCTCTTTGCGGCTCTGCGCCTCTGCGTGAAAAAAATCTTAATTAGGTGAACACAGAAAAACCCTGCATTCACCAAAAACATTATACTTCTTCTTCACCAATTATTGGCAGTAAATGTTCATATAACTGCATAGCTTGTAAACAGCCATTAATTCCCGCAACTGCTGTATTATATTCCGCTTTTACCTTCAAATCCTAAGTTCATACTAAATATAATATTGTAATATTTTCACATTTTCTGCTATCATTTTCACAGTATTTCCTGCGGTATACTCATACTACTCCTAAAGCACCACGAGTCACACCTAATTGATTTTGTAATTTTAATTTTTGCCACAGTTGTGAACCTGTCATTTCCCCTTGAAGTAATTTTTGATAACTTTGTATCGTTTTTTGTACTTGTTCCGGTGTTTCGTTGACAAATTCAATGCGGAAGTTTTCTAAACCCAATTCTATCAACCGTTGTACATATTCCGCCCCGGTTTGTGCTGTGCTATTATATACTGTATTTCTACATCCTGCGTCTGCTTTGAGAATGTGTTCACTACCCACCCTATCTCTGATTGTAACTGCTTGTGTTTCGCAAGGTCTACCGCAATTGGTGTAATCTGTTCCTGTAGATAGGAAGGCACAAAATACACAATGTTCCATGTGAAACATGGGAATATGTTGATGTATTGTGACTTCAAAGTTTGACGCTGGATAATTGGTAATTAAATGTTCAAGTTGGTTAATATTTAGGTCGTAAGATGCTGTTAATCTTTCTAAATTAAAGCGGTTTTTAAAGTAATCTGCGGTTAAGGGATTAGCAATATTTAGAGAGAAATCACCAATACATCTTTCTGTGGTAAAGTATTCTAATTGATCATAATTTCTGATTAAATAACCATCAGCTTGAGAAGCCTGAACTTGTTTTAAAATCCAGGTTTCTCCGGGTTTGGTTATGCGAGGTGGTGTAACGAAAATGCTGATTTCTGCTTGAGATTCTCGCACCATTTTTACCGCTGCTTTATAGTTGCGTGGATCTTCAAATTCACAATATATGGTTTTGATATTTGCTGTTAATACTGCTTTTAATTGTGCGATATTTCTGACTAAAACAATCAAGGTAGGAGACGCGGAAACATCTGTAGATTTAGAAATAGTAGACTTAGAAATAATTAAATCTTGCCATTTTGCGTGATGATTTAATTCCCAAAGTTTGGGTTTACTTCTCAATTCTTCTAATTTCCTGACTATTTCCCGACGCATTCGGTTTAATTCACTCACGGGTAACATAATATTACCGTTGAGATGATCTATGAAATTTTCTAAATGAAAAGGTGTATTTCCTAAGCGTCCAAATTGTTCTTTTAATCTTTCTTTAGAGAGGGGTTTTGTATGTGCTTTGACTATAAATATTTCTGATTCTACCTGAACAATATTACCCAATTCATCACCACATATAGCTATTAATTTTTCTCCAATTTCTCCATATACTTCTATATTAATCGGTCTGGTAAATTGGGGATTTTCTCCGGTATAACTTTGACGAATTTGTTTATCTAATTCTGGATCGTTGGTTTTCCAAACTTTATCACCTATATGGATATTATGGAAGTTTAAATCATTTCTCCCAAAGGTTAATATTGTATCTTGACCATTTTTAATAATTGCATATATTCTTCCCCCTTCTTCTTTTCTTTCGGGGTGTCCACAATCAAAAACAATCCCATCTCCCGGTTTAACCGGTGCTGCTAATTTGACTGTTATTTCTGCATTTCTAATCCGAGTCACTTCTCCTAAATAAACACCCCGTTTTTTACCAAATCTTCCATGTACTAACTCCTGATTATTAATTCCCTCAAACCAACCTGTATATAGTCCGCGAGAAAATGCCATTTCTAAATTATATTGGTCTTTTTCTCTATGAGAAAATGTCTCTATGTTAGTTTTGATAATTTGATTTAAAGCTTGACGATAAACGCGAGTTACGTTAGCAACATATTCTGGTGTTTTTAAACGTCCTTCAATTTTTAAAGAGGTAATTCCAGATTTGACTAATTCTGGTAAAACTTCCAAACCTGCTAAATCTTGAGGACTTAATAAATATTTGCGATTACCTAAATTCACAACTTCCCCATTAGCAATTAAATCATAAGGCATTCTGCAAGCTTGAGCGCATTCTCCTCGATTTGCGGAACGTCCTCCTAATGCTTCGCTGGTTAAACATTGTCCAGAATATGCGACGCACAAAGCACCGTGAACGAAAACCTCTAAGGGTAAAGCAGTATTTTTTGATAATATTTGTGCTTGAATTTTATTAATTTCTAAAATTGAACATTCCCGCGCTAAAACTACTAGTTGACAACCCAAAGATTTAGCGAATTGTACCCCCGCAGCGCTGGTTATAGTCATCTGCGTTGAAGCGTGTATGGGAAAGTCCGGGGAAAGATGACGAATTAGCCGACAAATACCCACGTCCTGAACGATGATAGCATCAACACCAGCAGAAATGATAGTTTTGAGGTATTGCTGTGCTTCCGTTAGTTCCTGGGGAAAAATCAGGGTATTCAGAGTGATATAGCCTTTGACTCCCCGCAGGTGCAGAAATTCCATTAACTCCGGTAAATCTGCTGCTGTGAAATTTTCAGCCCGCATTCTCGCGTTAAATTTTTCTAAACCAAAATAAATCGCATCTGCACCATTTTCTACGGCTGCTTTCGCGCATTCCCAGTTACCAGCGGGTGCTAGGAGTTCAGGGAGTTGAAGGGTAGGGGTGGTAGTGCCTGTCATTTTGGTTAAGTTAGGGTTATGTTGAGTTTATAGATTGTATCTAAAATTGTGGGAAAAACGACAAATTCACAACAAATTTTACCAGCTAGTGGAACAAGACGAGAACTTAGTACCCTGAATCAAATTTCTAATTCAGTTGTCAGTTTTTTTCTTTACGTCCCTTAAAACAGTTTGATAATCTTGTCTATCTGGATGTAATTTTACCAACTTTTCTATCAAAGCGATCGCTCCTTGTTTATCTCCCAAGTTTAACCGCAGAATAGACAATTTTTCCAGTGCTGTTTGATTATTAGGTTCACGCTGTAAAACCAATTCATAACCCTTAATTTGTTTTTGTAAATCAGTTTCAACCGATTTTACTACAGGTTGTTGCGGTTTTTGCCAAGTCTGTTGGAGAAAATTTAGCCCCCCAAATAACATTGAACCAATAAATGAAACTAATCCAATATATGTAATAATTCTTTTCTTTCTCTCGATTTGTTTACCACGCTGAACTAAGTAATCATTTTCTGATTTGGTCATATTAAAAACTGCTGTTGTCTAAATTCCAGCACTCCTCCTCATTATTAGACTACCCACATTTTTATCAAAAATATCATCCAATTTTAAATTTTAGATTTTAGATTTTGAATCAAAAATGGCATCAATGTAAAATCAAGCCGCTACGAGGGGGAATAGTTAAACAAAGATGATCGCATTTCCATGATATATCTCCATTCCCAAATAAAACTTGATTGGACCGATTTTGCAAATTACTACAATCTATATTCACTGTTATAGATTCAGTTCCCACGTTCACAGCAATAATTAATTCTTGATTTTCTAAGGTTCTTGCAAATATGTAAACTGTTGCTGCTGCGTAGAGAATCTGATAGTTACCAATTCGCAATGCTGGGTAATTATTACGGAGAGAAATTAATTGTTTGTGAGTATTTAAAATACTCTCATTCCAGTTAGATTTTGATGGAAAAACACGACGACAATCAGGATCTTTTCCTCCGGGTAAACCCACTTCATCACCATAATAAATACTCGGCGCACCAGGAAAAGTAAATAATAGCAAATTACATAATTCTACACTAGTTTGATCGCCATTAGCAATGGTAATTAATCTAGATGTATCATGACTACCAAGCAGGTTTAATTGAGTTAATTGAATTTCCCAGGGATAAAGTTCTAAAAGGGATTGAATTTTAGTAGCATATTCACCCGCATCTAGGGCAGGATAGGGATAATAACTGTTATATTTAACTTCTTCTAAAACGATGCGATCGCCCACTACAAAGGCTAGGACAGCCTGATTAAATAAATAATTAAGGACCCCATCAAATTGTGTACCATCGAGCCATTCACGGGCATCTGACCAGACTTCACCCACAATATAACCATGGGGATTAATACCTTTAACTCGTTGACGAAATTCCTGCCAAAAACCGGGGGTTTTAATCTCATAGGGTACATCTAAACGCCAACCATCAATGCCAAATTCTAGCCAATATTCAGCAATTTTCATGATATATTCTTTAACGTCTGGATGATCATGATTAAAAGTTGGTAAAGAGCGAATACCAGCCCAAGAAACATAATTAGCCGGTAAATTACCATCATAGGGAGCAAGCGGCCAGTTTTCAATTTTAAACCAATTTACCCAAGGAGAATTAGAGCCATTTTCTAAAACATCATGGAAAAAGAAAAACCCGCGACTAGAATGATTAAAAACACCATCAAGGACAACTTTCATATTACGATCATGGGCAGCATCTAGCAACTCTCTCAAAGCTTGATTTCCTCCCAACATTGGATCAACCTGATAATAATCATGGGTATGATAACGATGATTACTCGCAGATTGAAAAATGGGCGTAAAGTAAATAGCAGTAACCCCTAAATCTTGGATATAATCTAATGATTCTAAAACTCCCCATAAGTCCCCCCCTTTATAACCTTGAATTGTCGGTATAGCATCCCAAGCTTCTAAATTACTATTATTTAAAAAGCTGGAACGGGAACGCTGACTTCTGGTAAATCTATCGGGAAATATTTGATAAAAAACCGCGTGTTTAACCCAATCTGGTGTTTGAATTTGCATAAAATTATCCAAGATTATCTAAGATGAACGGCGAAAATAGCAAAAAGTATGCTATGATGATCCACAATACCCAGTTTTTACGAGTTTACAGTAATTAGTTCTATAATGGTATACGTCAAGCGCGTTGAACTTACCAATTTCAAGTCCTTCGGTGGTACTACTTCTGTACCTCTACTACCAGGTTGTACTGTCATATCTGGTCCTAATGGTTCTGGGAAATCAAATATTCTTGACGCTTTACTGTTTTGTTTAGGCCTGTCTAGTTCTAAGGGTATGCGCGCGGAACGTTTACCGGATTTAGTTAATAACGCTCAAAAACATCAGGGACGTTCACCACTGGAAGCTAGTGTAACTGTAACTTTTGATATTTCGGATGTCTCTCCCAGAGGCGCAGAGGCGCAGAGGGAGGAAGGGGAGGAAGTAGCGCAAGAAAATCCAACATTAGATGTCTCTCGCAGAGGCGCAGAGGCGCAGAGGGAGGAAGGGGAGGAAGTAGCGCAAGAAAATCCAACATTAGATGTCTCTCGCAGAGGCGCAGAGGCGCGGAGGGAGGAGGAAGAGGAGGAAGAAAATCCAAAGTCCACAGTCCACAGTCCAAAATCCTCTGACTGGAGTGTTACCCGTCGCTTGCGGGTGTCTCAACAGGGTGGTTATACGTCTAATTATTATATTAATGGTGTACCTTGTACTCTGACTGAGTTACATGAGGATTTGCAGAGATTGCGGATTTATCCTCAAGGTTATAATGTGGTTCTACAGGGTGATGTTACTAGTATTATCTCGATGAATGGCCGCGAACGTCGAGAAATTATTGATGAGTTGGCCGGGGTGGCAACTTATGATCGTAGGATTGTTCAAGCTAGGTCAACTTTGGATGAGGTTAAGGATCGGGAAGATAGTTGTCGTATTATTCAGAATGAATTAACTGTACAATCTGAGCGACTTTATCAAGATCAGGTTAAGGCTCAAAAGTATCAACAGCTACGGACGGAATTTCTGGAAAAGCAATCTTGGGAAGCGGTTCTATCTTGGCGTTCTCTCCAATTACAACAGGAAAAGCTGCTTTTACAGGTTGAAGAAGGCGATCGCAATTTCAGAGATTTTACTAGTCAGTTAACAATAATTAATACTCAGATTGACGAGAAAAATATTGAACTAGAACAACGCAATCTCCGGGTTAAGGCTTTGGGTGAGGAGGAACTTCTAGCAGTTCAATCTCATCTTGCTACTCAAGAAGCGGAACGCAAACAACTCCAACGTCAGCACAAGGAGTTAGAAGCTTTTATTCAAGAATCTACAAAACGTTTAAATCAAATTTATCAGGAAATTCAACAATATCAACTCTCTTTGGAGGAAGCAATAGAAAAACATAATGTGGAAACGTTAAATGCTGCGTCTCTACAAATAGAAAGAAATCATGCAGTAATAAATTTAGAAAGTTCTCGTCAAGCTGCGGCGGAAGTTGCTAGTGCTTCGGAAGCTTGGGTACAACAACAAACGGAACTAAATCGGAATATAGAATCTTTACTACATATTCTTGAACCTCAACGCACGGAACAAGCTCAATTACAAGAACGCAATACTCAATTACAACTGCTGATTTCTGAACAATCTCAATTAATTGCAACTTTACAACCGGAATTAACTCAAAAACAAGTTGAATTTGCACAAGTCGAAACGGAATTTAATGCTGCTAGTTTACCTATTCAGAATTTAGCGGAAAATCTCACCGCCACAGAACAAGAGTTACAAATTCAACAAGATACTCAAAAGCGGCTTTTACAAGAACAACGGGAGAAACAACGTCAGTTAGATAAATTGGAAGCACAGACTCAAGCCCAACAAGAAATACAAGGAACACAAGCTAGTAAAATAATTTTACAGTCAGAAATGCCCGGTTTGTGTGGTTTGGTGGTGCAGTTGGGGAAGGTTGAACCTAAGTATCAATTAGCATTGGAAACCGCTGCTGGCGGTCGTTTGGGGTATATTGTCGTTGAAGATGATAGTGTAGCCTCTGCGGGAATTGAACTCTTAAAACAAAAAAAGGCAGGAAGGGCGACTTTTTTACCTTTGAATAAAATTAAAGTCCCTAAATTTACTCAGGACGCAACTCTGCGTTTAGCTGATGGTTTTGTTAATTATGCGGTAAATTTGGTAGAATGCGATCGCCGTTTTCTAAATGTTTTTACTTATGTTTTTAGTAATACAGTTGTTTTTAGTACCCTCGAACAAGCGCGAAAAAATATCGGACTCTATCGCATTGTCACTTTACAAGGGGAATTATTAGAAACAAGTGGAGCAATGACGGGAGGTAGTAGTAGCCAGCGGTCTTCTTTGCGGTTTGAAAAAGGTGAAACTGGGGAAGGGGAAGAGGTCGGAAATTTAAAAACTCGCTTAATGGATATTGATCGGATTTTAGAACGTTGTGGAGAAGCTATTAATACTTTAGCAACTTCCATGAAAGCACTGAGTCAAGAATTAACGGAAGCACGTCAAGCTAGGAGAGAACAACAATTATATTTAGAACAATTAAATAAAGAGATTAAGAATTTAACAACCCAATTAGAAAATACTCGCAGTCAACTTTCCCAAAATACGCAAAAATTCACAACTGCACAATCCCGTTTAGAAATTTTAAATCGGGAACTACCAGAACAAGAAACTCAATTACAACAATTGAGACTGATATTAACTGATTTAGAATCTTCCCAAACTCCCAAAGAATGGCAACAAATCCAAAGTACCATGAAAATACAAGAGCAGGAATTGCAACAACGGGAAACAGCACTAAGGGATGTACAACAACAGTTAAAAAATCTAGAAAATCAACAACAGCGTTTACAAGAAAAAATAGAAGAATCTCAAGCGCGAGTTATTCAATATCAACAAGAAGAAGCAACTAGTAAACAGCAAGCAGCAACAGTCAATAACCAAATTGAAGAATTAAATCATTTAATTGCTGTCAATGAGAGTAATTTGCAGAAATTGGCGGAAAATTTAGGAGAAGAGAAGAAAAATCGGGATTTGACAGAAACAGAATTGCGATCGCTCTTATTGCGTCAACAGCAATTACAATGGGAAATAGAGAAACTGGCACAAACCCAGGAAAAACGCCGAGAAGACTTAACAGCGCTACAAAACCAGTTACGAGACTTAGGTGCAGAATTACCCAGTCCCCTGCCAGAAATTCCTGGTAAAGTTAATTTAGAGGACTTACAAAAAGAATTACGGAGTTTAAGCAAACGGTTACAGGCCATGGAACCTGTAAATATGTTAGCTTTGGAAGAATACGATAAAGTTAAAGGTCGTCTCCAAGAACTTACCGAAAAATTAGAGACTTTGGAAGGGGAACGAACAGAGTTATTATTAAGAATTGAAAACTTTACCACCCTACGTCAAAAAGCATTTAAAGAAGCCTTCGACGCGGTAAACGAAAATTTTCAGTCAATTTTCGCCATTTTATCAGATGGGGACGGTTATTTGCAACTAGATAATCCTGAAGATCCCTTTAACAGTAGCTTAAACCTAGTCGCACACCCCAAAGGTAAACCTGTCCAACGTCTTGCTTCCATGTCTGGGGGGGAAAAGTCCTTAACTGCGTTGAGTTTTATATTCTCCCTCCAGCGTTATCGTCCCTCCCCATTTTACGCCTTTGATGAAGTGGATATGTTTTTAGATGGGTCAAATGTGGAAAGATTAGCGAGAATGATTAAACAACAGGCTCAACAAGCACAGTTTATTGTAGTGAGTTTGCGTCGGCCGATGATAGAATCAGCCCAGCGGACAATTGGGGTGACTCAAGCTAGAGGTGCTTATACTCAAGTTTTGGGGATTAAGTTGGAACAGAAATAGAATTGATGATATTGACAACTCGCAAAAAACCTGTTATAATGAAACCGACGAGGAAGAACTATCGCTTACGCTTTAACGCGGCTTGTTAAAAACAATAATCTACTAAAATAATTTCATAACCCCAAGCAAATTATCTGCGTTCATCTGCGTTCATCTGCGTTCCCATAACCCTGTAAATTTTGCCATGTCTCCACTTTTTTCATACTTGACAACTCGCAAAAAACCTGTTATAATGAAACCGACGAGGAAGAACTATCGCTTGCGCTTTGACGTAGCTTGTTAAAGCAAAATACTGACATTGTTGATCAAATATTCCCTAAAAACTGGAGACAATTTAAACAACATTTTATCCCCTTTAATTTTCGTGACTAAATACCGTTGTTGTAAAGACTGTAAACCTTTAACAAATTCCACAGAAGATAAGGCTACATTTTGTTTTAAATCATCTCTTGATATAGGTAGATTTAATTTACTTAATTCTAAAATTATTTGTTGTTCAATTGCTGATAGTCTGCTAAATAAATCGTGAAAATGAGATTGCATATTTTGAGTAATAATTAAGGTATTTTCTGCTAAAAACTCAGCTACTTCACCATCATAAACATCTTGAATTAAAGTAATAATATCTTTCAAGTAATTAGAATTACCTTGATAAACTTGAATAAGTTTTAACCAGCTATCTTGATTATTTAAACCTAGATTGTCTAAAATATTAATATCATTGAAACCTAATAGTTCTAAACTTTTAACTGGATATAGTTGCTGATCTAAAAAATTCATTTCATTGCATTTTTCTTGACTAATTAAAATAACACTACTTTGATGATTTATTTCTGTGATCATTTGGAAAAATTTTTGATAATCTTGATATGCTGGTTGATATTGTCCAGCAAATTGGCCATTAGTAAAAATGGTTTCTATGTTATTAAGAATGATTAAACAGGGTTTTTGTATGAAAATATCAAATACTTGTTTTAATTTATTATTGGAATTAGGTTTAATTTCTATTTTACAAATATTGAGGATATCATCAATCCATAAATCTAAAGATTCAGAATATTTTAAACTTTTCCAAATAATTACTTCAAATAGTTTTCATTTACATTGTGATCCTAATGCTAGTCATTATTTAAAAATAATATTAGATTCTATTTTCTGTGGTAATGGAGGAGATTTTGTAAATGAAATTGTTTGGTGCTATGAAATAGGGGGGAGAATTTATAAAAAATCTTTTGGTAGAAGACATGATGTAATTTTATTTTATGTAAAAGGTAAAAATCATACTTTTAATTGGGAAAATATTTTCCAAGAGTGGACAGAAAAAGGAAAGGC
>NZ_KE384670.1:90292-97103 GCF_000426925.1 Dolichospermum circinale AWQC310F
GAAGATGAAAAATGCCAGTATAGATTAATGGGTAAATTTATAAAATATAGTCCCATTAAAGGACATAGAGATGTTAATTAAGAATGGGAAAAAACACATCCAGATCTAGTTTATCGTCACTATCTTAAAGATGGTAAAATGGAAGTTGATTACTGGAACATTTCACCTATTAATCAGGTTTCAAGAGAACGTTTAGGTTATCCTACCCAAAAACCAGAAGCATTATTAGAAAAAATAATAAAAGCAAGTTCTCATGAAAATGAGATCATATTAGATGCCTATTGTGGATGTGGTACAACAGTTGCAGTTGCACAAAAATTAAATCGTCAATGGATCGGAATAGATATTACTTATCAAAGTATACAGCGTTTTCCGCTCTGATGAGGTACAAAGTTGAATCATGAAACCCTTGTGGTGCCGGCATCTTGCCCGCTAAATATGTACCTTATAACACCGGGAAGTGCTGTAAGTTTAATCTTAAAAAGATTAGAAGATAGTTTTGGTAAAGAAGTATTAACTAATATTAACTTACATGGTATTCCTAAAGATGTAGAAAGCGCGATCGCCCTTTCTCAAAAACAAGACGATCGCACTCGTAAAGAATTTGAAAAATGGGCAATTTTAACCTATAGTAATAATCGCGCAGTGATTAATACCAAAAAAGGAAAAGATGAAGGAATTGATGGAACAGCTTATTTTAATGGAGATCAAGGAAAACAAGAAAAAATTATTGTTCAAGTCAAATCAGGTAAAGTTCAATCAAAAGATATCAGAGACTTATTAGGAACAATGACTTTAGAAAATGCCAGTATTGCTATATTTATTACCTTAGACAATCCAACTAAAGATATGATTACCACAGCTAAAAAAGCCGGATTTTATCAAAATAAATACTTTACTCAAACTTACGATAAAATCCAAATTGTCACGGTTAAAGATATAATTGAAAATCAGCAAAGATTAAATATTAGATTAGGATTAGAAGTATTAAAAAGTGCGGAAAAAATTATAGAAACAAAAGCCACTCAAATCCAGTTAAATTTGTAGCCTGTAGGGTGCGTTACATTTCATTAACGCACCTTATTTTTAATTGAACAAAAGCGATTTTTTCGGAGTAACTTCTCAAGAGAAAGTCAAAATCATATCAGTGCGATCGCTCTTAGGTTAGATTGACTAAAGTGCGATAGGGAACAGTGATGTTATAATTTTCAGAGCAAGCTTTAGAGGATAAGAGACGATGAAAAATCGCATCTTTACAGTTATTTTGTACAAAGAAGATGATGTTTACATTGCTGAATGTCCAGAAGTTGGCACAGTAGATCAAGGGGAAACGATCGAGCAGGCGATCGCTGGTTTGAAAGAAGCCACACGGCTTTACCTAGAGGAATTTTCCTTACCAGAAACATCTTTGAGATTTGTTACCAGTATTGAGGTTAATTATGCCTAAGCTGCCACGAATCTCAAGTAAAGAGGCAATTCGAGCGCTTGAACGCTTAGGCTTCGAGCAAGTTCGTCAAACAGGCAGTCATGTTGTGATCAAGAAAGAAACCGAAGATGGTGAAATTGGTTGTGTCGTCCCTGTGCATCGGGAATTGAAGGTTGGTACATTAAGTGGAATTCTCAAACAAGCGCAAGTCACAGTCGAAGAGTTTATTGACAGTTTATGATGTCTAACAAATCGCTGCATCCGACCTTAAACTTTACTTACAGCGAATTTCAGCCGATCTTGTAGATCTTGTAGGGTGCGTTAATGAAATGTAACGCACCTTATTTTTAATTGAACAAAAGCGATTTTTTCGGAGTAACTTCTCAAGAGATAGACAGAAAATTGCAAATAACATCACGGTTAGCTTTGGGTTTCCAAGACTACCGAAAACCAAATAAGACATTACATCCAATAGAAAGCCTACTAGCACAACGGATATATGGCTTAATCATGGGATACGAAGACTTAAACGACCACGAAGAATTACGTCATGATCCAATGTTTGGACTAGCGTTAGGAAAAAGAATTGATCAAGAAAATGAACCATTGACATTAGCAGGAAAGAGTACATTGTTATTGAAGTTAGGCGCTTTGATTACTGTGAGTACCCGGCGAGTTTTAATTGCTATTAATAGTTCTTGTCCCTACAAACATATTTGCTCTTAGTGTGGTTTAAATTGCCGAAAAATGCTGTAAATACGTTTATTTTGTTGAATTATTCACAAAATATTTAATAAATATTGATTCTTGATGTTCTATATTTTGACGGATAGCGTCGGAAACGCTAACAGCGTTGCTTTTGAGTTCGAGAACCCCTAACCCAATTATAGTATAAAACTATATCTATAACAAATTGAGAGAGTTTTGTGTAACTTCTTAACTGTTCGTTCAAAAATAATCCGGATCTGACAAAAACAGATAGGTATAAAAATCTATATTGTCGTAGCAATGACTTTTTCCGGGTAATCATTACCCGCCATGAATGTGATATGATAGACAATATTTTTTGCCAAATTTGCTATATTTTATGATTATTTGAATCATACAGGAGTCATCTTTAAAAAAGAATTATCTAATGATCAATGATCAATTCCGTAAATTTTATAATTTAGACATCAAGGAGAATAGCCATGACTAATATTAACCCCTCCTATGCTACCAAACAACTGTTAGCTGGTTATGCGGGAATTGTTTTCGGTGGTTTTGGTTTACATAAATTTATTCTTGGTTACACATCGGAAGGTTTTATTATGTTAGCAATTTCCGTTGTTGGTGGCTCTCTCACCTATGGATTTACATTAATAATAATGCAATTGGTTGGTTTGATTGAAGCTATGATTTACTTAAATAAACCCCCGGAAGAATTTATTAATACCTACTTTGTGAATAAACAAGCTTGGTTCTAGGATTTTTTATCAAGTAAATTGATATGCAAATTCTCAAACATAAACATAAGCACTTACTCATCCTGCTAATGATGAGCACGGGATATTTTAGCGTAGTATCAGATTGGGAAATAAATTATTTTTGGAAAAGCCTGATTTTGATGTTGCCATTACAGTTAACGGCTATAATTTACACTACCAGGACAAAACTATGATGTTTGGGATCAAGATATATCGGGGATTTTTGTCGAAAAGTTAGGATCTAAAGAAACTTAATATTTTTTCCCTCGCCTCAAGTGCAGATTTTCCCCTAATCTCAAGGTAGAGACACTGGTTGTCAAGTGTCCAACCAAGAAGAGTGAATGTAAAAACCTATCATGCAACTAAATCAAAAAAACCAGTTCCCGGAATCTACTCTCTCCCCAAAAATACTAACTAGTGAGAAAATTATTTTAGATGTTGGGGGGATGAAATGTGGTGGCTGCGTTAATGCGGTAGAAAAACAGCTTATTCAGCATCTAGGGGTTAAAAGCGTCTGTGTGAACTTAACAACGGAAGTTGCAGTAGTAGAAATAGAACCTGGTGCTGTAGATGCAGATACACTAATTCAGAGGTTAACAGCCACAGGATTTCCCAGTCAACTACGTACAGCTAAAAGCGCAGGTGATCAATCTGCTGCTTCCCCCAACCCCGCTTCAAGACAGCGCCAAGAAATGCAGTCTATAATTAGACAGTTAGTAGTCGCTGGCTTGTTACTATTTTTATCAGGAATTGGTCATTTTGGTAATATTGGTGCAATTTTACCTATTTTAAATAACATCTGGTTTCATTGTGGACTAGCTACCATAGCAATTATTATTCCTGGTAGACCAATTTTAGTGGAAGGTTGGTTAGGTTGGCGACGAGGTGCGCCCAATATGAATACCCTGATTGGTTTGGGAACGCTTACAGCTTATATTGCCAGTTTAGTAGCTCTATTGTTTCCCCAAATGGGTTGGGAATGCTTCTTTGATGAACCAGTAATGATGCTAGGTTTTATTCTTTTGGGGAGAACCTTAGAAAAACAGGCTAGACTCCGCGCAGCTAAAGCATTTCGCCAATTATTAGCCCTTTCTCCGCAAACAGCCCGGTTAATTATTAACCCAGAACCAGAAAAATTAATTGCTGGTGCAAATATTATCGAAATTCCGGCGGAACAGGTGCGGGTAGGTGAATGGTTACAGGTGCTACCAGGTGATAAAATTCCCGTTGATGGTGAGGTTCGTTTTGGACAAACTACCATAGATGAATCAATGTTAACCGGGGAATCAGTACCCGTAATTAAACAACCAGGAGATATTGTCACTGGGGGAACTTTAAATCAGTCAGGAGCGATCGCTATTCAAGCCACCCGCACAGGTGATGATACTACTCTAGCCCAAATCGTGGCTTTAGTAGAAGCGGCCCAAACTCGTAAAGCTCCAGTACAGAAATTAGCGGATACGGTGGCTGGTTATTTTACCTACGGTGTCTTAGCAGCGGCTTTTTTCACCTTTGGATTTTGGTATTTGTGGGGAACTCACTTATGGCCAGATATTACCATAGCTGGGACAATGGAAATGGCTCACAATATGGGACATCATCCCCAGCATTTAGTCCCCCATACTGAGTATTATTCACTATTAATTAGTCTAAAATTAGCGATCGCTGTCATGGTAGTTGCTTGTCCCTGTGCTTTAGGACTAGCTACCCCCACAGCTATTCTGGTGGGTACTGGTGTAGGTGCAGAAAGGGGATTATTAATTAAAGGTGGTGATGTTTTAGAAAAAGTTCATAAATTAGACACTATAGTTTTTGATAAAACCGGAACTCTCACCACAGGTAAACCCACGGTGACAGATTGTATATCCATTACCGAATCAACTTTAGAACTATCATTGATTCAACTAGCAGCGGCGGTAGAAAGCGGTACTTATCATCCCCTAGCTACAGCCATCCAAGAAGAGGCCAAACGCCAATATCTAACCATTCCCAATGCTGTAGACTTCCATACTGAACCTGGTATGGGTGTGTCCGCTGTGGTGGAGGGTAAAAATGTGCTTTTAGGTAACTGGGAATGGTTTAATTATCACCAAATTGATATTAACGAAACAGCACAAGAACAGGGAAATAAATTAGCCAAAGCGGGAAAAACTGTCATAGGTGTGGCTGTAGATGGCATTTTAATCGGATTAATTGCCGTGAGTGATACCCTCAGACCAGATGCTCAAACCGCAGTAGATAAATTACATCAGATGGGTTTGCGGGTGATGTTGCTTAGTGGTGATAGAATAGAGGCAGCCACAGCGATCGCTAAACAACTAGGAATAAATAACACTGATATCATAGCAGGTATCCCCCCAGCCCAAAAAGCTGCTATGATTCAATCTCTTCAGTCTGGAAAAAGCAAATCATTGGTTGCTATGGTCGGAGACGGTATTAATGATGCTCCAGCTTTATCACAGGCCGATGTAGGCATCGCTTTACATTCTGGCACAGATGTCGCCATGGAAACCGCCGAAATTATCTTAATGCGAAATTCCCTGACCGATGTTGTCAAAGCCATTCACCTCAGTCAAGCGACTTTTAATACTATCCGCCAAAATTTATTTTGGGCTTTTGCTTATAATACAATAGGTATTCCCCTAGCTGCTGGTGTACTATTACCTAGCTGGGGTTTTAATCTCAGTCCGTCCAGTGCAGCAGCACTAATGGCCTTTAGTTCTGTCAGTGTTGTCACAAATTCAATTTTTTTAAGGAGGTTGGCTCTAAACCGATAGCCACCATGGCCTACTCACAATTGACGTTAAATTAAAAGATACCAAAATTCTCAAACTTTTCTAGAGGCTTCAATTCCCAGGTTTTTAGCGTAATTTCTCATCAAAAACAGGCAAAATGAAAATAGCGATTAGTGGTGCAACAGGATTTGTGGGTAGTCGGCTAGTAGAAAGACTATACACAGAAGGTCATAAAGTCATTGTGTTAACACGGAATGTCACATTTGCCCAAAAGGTTTTTCCGGCTTCGGCTTTTCCTAATTTAGAAATTATTGCCTATACCCCCACCGTATCAGGTCCGTGGCAAGATACTATAGTAGGTTGTGATGGAGTAGTGAATTTAGCAGGAGAACCCATTGCAGAAGAACGGTGGACACCAGAACGGAAACAGGAACTTCTCAACAGTCGCAAACTGAGTACAGAGAAAATTGTCGCAGCCATAACTAAAATCAATCCTCGACCAAATGTATTAGTTAATGCTTCTGCTATTGGTTACTACGGAACTAGCGAAACAGCAATCTTTGATGAGAATAGTCCCCCTGGTCAAGATTTTCTCTCCCAAGTCTGCAAAGAATGGGAAAAAGAAGCTGAGAAAGTTAAAGATACTGGTGTCCGTTTAGTGATTTTGCGTTTAGGCATTGTTTTAGGGAATGGTGGTGCTTTAGGGAAAATGATTACCCCTTTTAAACTCTTTGCTGGTGGACCCATTGGTAGTGGTCGTCAGTGGTTTTCCTGGATTCATTTAGATGATATTGTCAGTTTAATTATCCAAGCTTTAACCCAACCCACAATGAGCGGAGTATATAATGCTACCGCTCCCCATCCCGTCAGGATGACAGAATTAAGTACAACTATGGGTCAAGTGATGAATCGTCCTTCCTGGTTACCTGTACCTGCTTTTGCTTTGGAAGCGATGTTAGGAGATGGGGCAAAAGTGGTATTAGAAGGGCAGCAAGTCTTACCCCAACGGACTTTAGCATCAGGCTTTCAGTATCAGTATCCTAACTTACAACCAGCATTAACACAGATTCTTAAGTAAGGGAACAGGTGACAGGTTAAAGGTGACAGGTTACAGGTGACAGGTGACAGGGAACAGGGAACAGGGAACAGGGAACAGGGAACAGGGAACAGGGAACAGGGAACAG
>NZ_KE384670.1:97113-98106 GCF_000426925.1 Dolichospermum circinale AWQC310F
TTTAACTGTTTGGATATCCTCAATTTTTCAAATCCGACAAAGAAAGATGTTACAGCAGTTTCCGATATTATGAAGTACAGATATTAATAATAAAACTCTTGTGGTGCGGGCATCTTGCCCGCACAAGGTGTACCTCACTCAAAGCTACTTGCTGTATATTCACTCATTTTTTAATACAAATTAAAATTATCTTAGGACAATTCATTTTTTGTCAATTTTTTAGAAACCCAGCTAATAATACCACTCAGCAAAGCCCCACCCATGAGGATACCAATAGCAGGGTTAAATAATGGTATCCACAGTTTATGCCATAAATCCAAACCAAGGTTGATTCCCGAAGCATCACCAATCACAGCAATAACAAGCCACGCGAAACCTAAAATCACAAGGAAAACATCAGCAACAAGGATGAAGTTAAGCCAGTTTAATAATTTGTCTTTCATTTTTATTGGTAATTAGTGATTAGTGATTGGTGATTGGTGATTAGTGATTAGAAAGAGTTAATTGTCCTCAAATATCCATTTTTTGACCTTGGCTAAATTTTGCCAATCAGGTTTTCTTGTGAAACCATCTTCAATACTATTTTTAACTTCTTCTTGCCATTCTTCATTGACAAATATCAACTGTTTTGCAAACTCAATGTGTTCCCGCAAACCTTTTTGACCTGTTTCTAGCATAGCTAAAGCGAGATTAATTCTTGCTTGTGGGTCTTGGGGATTAAGTTTCACCGCTTTATTGGCG
Organism: Dolichospermum circinale AWQC310F; assembly: GCF_000426925.1. Lineage (GTDB taxonomy): Bacteria > Cyanobacteriota > Cyanobacteriia > Cyanobacteriales > Nostocaceae > Dolichospermum > Dolichospermum circinale. Next base: position 97,855 of record NZ_KE384670.1, read on the forward strand.
GCTTTAAAAGCCAGTGAACCCTTGTTATCAAGGAGATATAACCAAGCTAAACAAATCCAAGCTGAACTAGCTTTAGGAGAGCGATCGCATACCTCTTTAAATACAGGAATTAGAGATTCTACAGATTCTCCAGCTTTATACCGTTCTAAACCTGTATCAAATAGGGAATCAATTGTATTAGTCATTTGTCAGTTGTCAGTTGTCAGTTGTCAGTTGTCAGTTGTCAGTTGTCAGTTGTCAGTTGTCAGTTGT
>NZ_KE384670.1:98136-107194 GCF_000426925.1 Dolichospermum circinale AWQC310F
TTTGTTAGTTGTCAGTTGTCAGTTGTCAATTGTCGGTTGTCAGTTGTCAGTTGTGATTAGCAACCAATAACCGACAAACCTGTCTAAATATTACACACCGAAAGATTTACCGCAACCGCAAGTTTGGACAGCGTTGGGGTTAGTGAATTGGAAACCACCACCAATCATGGCATCGCTATAATCGAGCATGAGACCATAAAGGTAAAGTAAACTTTTGCGATCGCTGATAATTTTGAAGCCATCATAATCAAACACCTCATCATCGGGGGTAATCTTGCTGATATCCTCAAAATCCATCATATAAGACATTCCCGAACAACCACCTTGTCTAACTCCCACCCGTAGACATAAATCTTTTCCTTGTTTGTCTTGAAGAGACTTAACTTGACGCAATGCAGTTTCAGATAACAGAATTGAGCGTTGTTGAGTTTGAGTTGCTTGTGTCATGGATGATTAACTCCTGAACTGATTTGATCAATACTCCAGCAGGGGTTTTAGTACCTCTGGGGTGCTATGGATGTTTTTGTATTCATTTTAGCGACATTAGGATGGGAAAACAGCATCAGAAGATGGGAACATGAGAACATGGGTAGAAGATGATCAATTATTCCTGCCCTCTTCCCCGTTGCCTGTTTTTGAGCAACCCAGAATTTTTATTCTAGAATTGAAGGAATAGGTATGTTTAATGATTAACCATTCCCAAAAGTCGCTCTTCTCATCGCTTTGTTCTGATTCATTTACTTTATGACAAGTTTTAATCGCTCTACCAGTCGCCGGTTGCAGAAATTAACCCAGATTCCTTCTGTATGGGAGGGCGATCGCCGTCCATTGTCATCACCACACAGCCCAGCCGACCCAGAGGCCAAAGGAGAATGTATTCTCTGGGTGGATGCCTCCGAAGGTATAGTTAGAGGCATGGACATGGTAGATCCCAGTCTGGGACCTGAAGCCATTGTGCGGACTTTAATGCGGGCAATAGAACATCCACAAAGTCCGGCCAAGCCCGCTAGACCCCAAAGAATCGTTGTCCGCGATCGAGAAATTCAATTTTACTTGCGGGGAGTATTGCAAGATTTAGATATTGCTATTGACTACCTACCAGAATTACCAATAATTGATGAACTTTTTCGCTCTTTTGCGGAAATCGTTGACGGAGAAACTCCCGATTTACCACCCAAATACGCCAAACTCCTCCATGATAAAGCCTTAGAAGTCTGGCAAGCTGCCCCTTGGAACTTTTTAGAAGAACAGCAAATTTTATCAATAGAAATCAATCAATGGGATGTAGACAAACTCTATGCCTCCGTCATGGGAATGTTAGGAATTGAGTATGGAATTTTGTTTTATCGTTCTGAAGATTCCCTGAAGCGGTTTCGGGCTGCTGTTATAGCCGATGATGATCAAACAAATCGAAATTTAGAAGCAGCTTTCCTCAAACAAGATTGTTTATTTCTCACCTTTGATTCTGTAAACGATAGCGACGATGATGATCTAGATGATTTGGCGGATATGCCTGATTCAGAAATTGAACCTACTTTCGGTAATATTCACCCCCTAGAAGGGCTACGTTCGGTTTTATATGAAGAAGAAGCACTACTAACTTTTGTCGCCTTAGAAAGTTTACTGCGGTTTCTGCGTGATTACCGTCATCAATCATCCCAGGAAGATGGTCTCACTCTGGGCCAACGTTATCGAATTTCCTTACCAAAAAGCGATGAAAATCGTAGATCTTTAAATGTTACTGTTTCTAGAATGCCAGAATTGACGGCAGAACTGGAAGAAATGGCTGGTTTGAATGATGATGATGAAGATGATTCTATATTTGAAGCCCTAAGAGACGATTTGATTCCAGAAGATGCGTTCATGAGTCTGGGTGTGTTATCTTGGAAAACATTAGATCACCTACGTCAAGGTGCTAACCACCAAGCAGGGGGTGAATTTGAGCCTGTGGGGGATGGTTTACCTGTGATTGTGATTCAAACCTCTCGTCCTAAAGCTAAGGGGATTATTAAAAATATTCAAGAGGCTGGAGGACTGAACGCAATTTGTTTCCATACTGTTACTGATCCGATAGATGATAATCTCTATGACTTGGGTTTATTGCAAACACGTAATCATGAATTATTTCTGTTTGGGCAATTTTTAGATCATGACCCAGTGCATATAGAGGCTAAGAGAAAATGGCATCAGCGCTGTCAAAATACTCAGGGTCATTGTGGTTTAATTATTGCTAAAGGATTGACTGGCTCAACTCGTGGTAATCCCCAATTAGGAGATATGATGGCTCTATTGGAAGCTCATGTACTTTCCGCTGCTGAGTTGACCTTGGATACAGTTGACTAAATAAATAGATAATTCGGCGTTGCTACTTAAGGGAACTCTTAACTCTTAACTCTTAACTCTTAACAGGGAAGAGGTTTTGGGCAACTTTACTTTTCGTTACTTATGTCGGTTTTTTCCGTTCACCTACTTAGGTAATAGCTACTAAGTAATATCATGTCAGCCCAATTACCAATTACCCATTACCAGCTTCAACAGATATAATACGTGTTCAACCAGACATTGTATAATTATGTATTGTCTTTACCTAATATCTGATAAATTACTTAGTTGTTACTACCTAGAATAAATAAACTGATTAATGTGCCACTATTCCAAAGACTATGGAGGAACATGGAGGCTAATAAGTTGCGTGTTCTTGTGTAAACTACTCCTAATACTATTCCCAATGCTGTCAACGGTAGTATTTCTGATAAACTGAGGTGAGCAGCAGCAAATAACAGTGCGCTGGTGAAAATTGCCCCCCATACGGAAGTATAGCGCGTCAGAGATGGTAATAAAAAACCGCGAAATAGAAATTCTTCAAAAACCGGTGCTGCTATAGCTGCGGTAAAGAAAAATATCCCCAATGCCGTATTATCTCGACTTTCTAGTGCCATTTGCAATAGTGGGTTACTTCCCCCCTGTCCTTGCCATAATTTTTGGTTAATTAACGATACTATGACGACAATGGGTAAAGCTGTACAATATCCACCTATTCCCCACCAAAACCAATTACTCAAGAAATTAAAGCGAAACCAGTTAGGAGGAAGGGGGAAAAAACGCTTTATAGAAAAATAAACCACTGACAAACAACCTAAAGCCACTAACATATAACTGACTAAAACTGTCAAAGCTTCAACTCTTACATTACCTGTACCACGGGGAATAGGCAAAATAGATAATAATTCTGGTATAAATAATTGCCCCATTAAAAAGAAACCAAGGACAAAAACCTGAATAATTATTTCCCAATTCCAAGGAGTTGACCAAAGTAAATCACCATTTCTAGCTAATAGGGATTCTCGACCTTTGAGTAAGCGTTGAGTCAATAGGAAAATGAGCATAATTGTCCCTATTAAGGCTGTTAAGCTGGGAATAGTCGCAATTATCCCTAATTTGAACAACGCTTGGGTTGCGGCTTCTTGTTGGACAATTTTTAAAGCTGATAACGCTTCCTGACGTTGTTGAAGTCTATATAATTGCACCAAGGCTGTATCCCGAAACCAACCATTGAGGTTTTGTTGAATCAGTTTTTCAGCTTTGGGGAATAAACGCGGGGGTTTACTCCACATTCCGGTTAATGTTTCAGCGGTTTCTGGATATTTGGGGTTAATATCTGAGTATTGCTGTAGATTACTCCAGGTTTTGATAGCTTTATCTGTTTCTTGTTCCTGTGCTTGCAAAATTCCCAGTCGTAAGTCTACTTCCGCTAATAATTTCTCCTGTTCCTGGATTAAGTTTTGTAAACTTTTCTCTTCTGCGGAAATAGAAGTAGTTACTAAAAATTGGAGTTCCGTTAACTTCTTTTTAGTTACCTGTAAACTTGTTTTGATAGATTCACTAGCTTCTTGATATTGCTTGGTTGCGCTTGCTAAGGGATTTTCGCCAATAATAGATTCCTGAATTGTTTGAATGCTATGATCGCTACTATCTTCTGGTTGCCATGCTTGGGCTTGTAAAACTATGTTAGTCTGGTACAATTCTAGACGACTTTGGAATTGAGGTTTTTGCCAGCTACTTAATAAAGATAAACCTGACAACATGACAGCCAACAGCGTTAGCACTATTAACAACAATCTCTTAATTGTCATCTATTCCCCTTTGAATATGCAAGTACAAAGTGTATTATAAGCTAGTACCGCAGGATGGAGTTAATTTTTTTTAACGAACCACAGAGAACACAGAGAATACAGAGAACACAGAGGAAGAAAATTACTTATTAATATGTTTTTTATTAATTCTTTACAAGGTCAACTAGAGGAATGGAATCATACTATTAATCGTCAGCCAAATAATCCTCATGGTTATATTCCTCGAGGTATGATCTATTTTAAGTTAGGGAAAATTCAGGAATCAATTCAAGATTTTGATACTGCGGAAAATTTAGATTTTCACATTACTCCTTATCTTTGGCAACGGGGTTTATCTTATTATTATGCTGAACAATTTTCTCAGGGTGCTAAACAGTTTGAAGTTGATTTAACTGTCAATTCTCAAGACGTGGAGGAAACGGTTTGGCGCTATCTTTGTATGGCTAGATTATCTGGAGTTACGGAAGCACGTAATTCTCTATTACCTGTGAAAAATGATTCTCGGAAAATTATGGGAGTTATATATGATTTTTTTGCTGGTAATTGTTCCAAAGATGATGTTTTGAATGTGGGAAAATTATCAGGATTAAAGGGTAAGTTTTACAGTCATCTCTATTTGGGTTTATATTATGAAGCTGAGAATAATTTAGACTTAGCACGGGAATATATTCTCAAAGCTGCGGACGAGTACAAAATTGATGACTATATGTGGTATTTAGCAGTGGTTCATAAAAATTTACGGAAATGGAATTAGATAAAGTTACATTCTTTTTTATGCACGCAGAGACGCAGAGACGCGGAGAGAATGCAATAATTAAAACTGCTGTATGCTAAGATATAGGATTTCAGCAATAATAGAAGTTTCTCAGACAGTAATTATTAATGACGCATACGCCAAGATAAGCTACAATATAGTTGATCATTATATTGTCTTTTCCCAATTACCAATTACCCATTACCAGCCTCAACAGATATGATAAGTGTTCAACCGGACATGATATAATTTCTCTGGAACGCTGGTCAATATAGCTTTTCGATGTGACGAGAAATACTACGTTTTAGATTCTGATAGTTTACATGGCGAAGCTATAGTTTCTCAACACAAGAGGCGAATATTCTAGAAAGGAGGAGATACGGATATGATACACAAAATTTACGATATGGTGGGCGAATATGCTACCACTGCTGATGATGGTCAAGGACTCTATGAAATTATTCATCCCTGCCTACTACGTGGCGAAGCAGTAAAATTAGATTTTACAGGGGTGAAAGTTTTTTCTTCTCCATTCATGAACTTTGCATTTGGTCAATTGTTAAAAGATATTTCCCCAGAGAAAGTGAATCAACTTATGGAATTCATTGCTCTCAATGATGATGGATGGGATGTTCTAGAATATGTAATGACTAAAGCCAAACGCTATTACTCTGATGAAAAATATCGAACTGCTGTGGATGAAGTAATTACAGATATGGCTGCAAGTTTTTGAGCCATGGCGATTAATCTCAACATTCAAGCTGATGTGATAGACATTAGAAAAGATACTCCAAAGAAAAGCGATATTTTCTTTGTAGATACTAACGTTTGGTTTTGGGAAACTTACGCGCAAACTTACGAATATAGAGGATTTTCTAATTACCAAATCAAAAATTATCCCAATTATCTCAGACAAGCAGGTTTACATGGAGCTACCCTCACATACTCTGGACTCACTTTAGCTGAACTTGCTCATATTATTGAAAAGAACGAATATGAAAATTATATTAAATCCAATGGAAATTTACCAATCAAGGAATACCGTCATAATTATCCGCTAGAAAGAGCTAATGTTGTAAATGCAGTCCAGTTTGTTTGGCGACGAGTGAAAAATCGTGCTAAACTCATTGACCTAACAGTAAATGATGCTACTACTGATGCTGCTATTAAGCGATTTAGCACTCAAGCAGTTGATGGTTATGATTTGCTGCTGCTCGAAACTATTAGCAAAGCAGGACAATTTCAAGTTATTACTGATGATATTGATTATAGTGTTGTTCCAGACATTCAGGTATTCACTAGCAACAATCGGTTAATTCAAGAAGCTGCTACACAAAATAAGTTAGTAGTGCGCTAATTATAAATTTAGTTTATCTACCTAACATTTTATCTCTTAAATGCTTAATGCGATCGCCAATTTTCACCTCCTTTAAATCTTCCTTAAAAAATCCCTAATCTTAATTTCACACTCAGGAAAAGCTAAAGGTGAAACTGTCAAATTTTCCCCTAAAATACTTTCACTTTGATAACCTTCTGCATTGGGTAGACGATATACATACAATTTACGTCCATTAATATCTAAAACCCAATAATCAATAATGCCTGATTTAGCATAGGCTAAAGTTTTTACTTCTCGATCATATTTCAGACTAGAATCAGCAATTTCAATAACTAAAAAGACTTCTGATGGTTGGGGATGATGATCTTCATAATCCAAAGCATCAGTTTTCACAACTGCAATATCTGGTTCTGGTTCTGAGTAATCATCAAGTTTAATTGGTGATTGAGTTCTAATTAAAACCTTATCACCTAAACGTTGATTTAATATTCTTTGCGTCCGGGTTATAGCAGCTTCGTGTGCAGTTCCTTTAGCGGCCATTTTGATAATTTGTCCTGATATTAACTCTAAGCGTTCTTCCGGGTGAAATATACCTATTTCGGCCATTTGGTGATATTCATTAACCGTGATTTGACGAATATTGGTTAACATAAATTTCCTCTTTCTCTGCGTCCTCTGCGCCTCTGTGGTTCGTTAAAAAAAATATTCACACAAATCACAAATACCATATATTAACGTCCTAACATTTTATCTCTTAAATGCTTAATGCGATCGCGTAATTTTGCAGCTTCTTCAAATTCCATCTTCTTCGCTGCTTCTTTCATCTGTTTTTCTAGTAAGATAATTAACTCAGGAATATCTTCCAAAGATAATTCATCTAAATGTTCATCAACTATTTTTAAATCACTAGCATTTAAACGCCGAGAAGCATCTAAAAATGATAAAATAGCATTACTCGACTTTTTCTTAATCGGCTGCGGTATGATACCATGCAGTTCATTATAAGCCATTTGAATCCCCCTTCTTCTATCAGTTTCATCAATGGCTTTAATCATACTATCTGTTAATTTATCAGCATATAAAATGGCTTTTCCTTTAACATGACGTGCCGCGCGTCCAATAGTTTGAATTAAAGAACGTTCTGTTCTCAAAAATCCTTCTTTATCTGCGTCCATAATTGCAACTAAAGAAACTTCTGGTAAATCTAAACCCTCCCTCAATAAGTTTACACCAACTAAGACATCAAAAACACCATTTTGCAAATCTTGTAAAATTTCTATGCGTTGAATAGAATTAATTTCCGAATGCAAATATCTAATTTTGATTCCCCTTGCTTCTAAATATTCGGTTAAATCTTCGGCCATACGTTTAGTTAATGTTGTAATTAAGGTTCTTTCCTGACGGTCAACTCGATCTTTTATTTCTCCTAATAAATCATCAATTTGTCCTTCCGTTGGTCGCACAAATATTTCTGGGTCAATTACTCCCGTTGGTCTAATTACTTGTTCGATAATATTGTCTTCAGAAATTTCTAATTCCCAATTTCCTGGAGTCGCAGAAACAAAAATACATTGATTGACTTTTTGCCAAAATTCCTCTGCTTTTAAAGGACGATTATCCGCAGCACTGGGAAGTCGAAAACCATGATCTATTAATACTTTTTTCCTCGCTTGATCTCCGTTATACATTCCCCGAATTTGGGGAACGGTAACATGAGATTCATCTATTACTAATAACCAATCTTCGGGAAAATAATCAATTAAACATTCAGGTGGTTCTCCTGCTTGTCTTCCAGCTAAATGACGAGAATAATTTTCTACTCCGTTACAATATCCCACTTCTCTTAACATTTCTAAATCATAACGGGTGCGTTGATCAATACGTTGCGCTTCGACTAATTTCCCCGTTTCTTCTAATATTAATTTTTGCTGTTTTAGTTCTCTAGCGATATCTTCACAAGCTATTTCTACTCTTTCTTTGGGAGTAACAAAGTGACGCGCAGGATAAATATTTACTGCTGCTAAATTACCAATAATTTCACCGCTGACAGGATCTATATATTTGATTGCGTCAATTTCATCACCAAAAAATTCGACGCGAATAATTCTATCTTCATAAGCAGGAGAAATTTCTAAAACATCACCTCGGACTCGAAATTTCCCCCTCCCCATTTCTATGTCATTACGACTATATTGAACTGCTGTTAGATCTCGTAAAATTTGCCGGGGATCTATTTCCATTCCTATTTGTAATCGAATTGCAGCTTTTAAATATTCTGCCGGCATTCCTAAGCCATAAATACAACTAATTGAAGCCACAACAATTACATCCTGACGTTCAAATAAGGAACGGGTAGCAGAATGTCGTAACATATCTATTTCTTCATTAATTGCTGATGTTTTCTCTATATAAGTATCTGTAACCGGTAGATATGCTTCGGGTTGATAATAATCATAATAACTAACAAAATACTCAACTGCATTATCAGGAAAAAACTCCCGCAGTTCATTACATAATTGGGCTGCTAATGTCTTATTATGTGCTAATACTAGAGTAGGTTTATTCACTTTAGCAATAACTGCGGCTATGGAAAATGTCTTCCCGGTTCCTGTCGCACCAAGTAATGTTTGATAATGATTTCCTTTTTGAATACTAGCAGAAAGTTGAGCGATCGCTTGTGGTTGATCACCAGTAGGGACAAAGGGCGCTTGCAGATTAAAATCCATTATCTCGGTTCATCGTTACACCCAGTAATTCTACACAATTTCTCAGCTTTGCGTCGGGGGGGGCAAATTTTTTTTTTCGGGGTGCAGTTGCAACATCGCCGGCGAT
>NZ_KE384670.1:107204-110859 GCF_000426925.1 Dolichospermum circinale AWQC310F
TAATATAATGGAGTGGTGATAAAATTTTTATGAAAAGACGCACTTCCATTATCACCATATCACGCCTAGCACCGCAAGTCAATCCCCACAACAAAAAAAAGAAAATTTTTTTTGATTATTTTTGATTAATTAAAAATCAAAATTCTCCAAAATTACCGCCCAATTCTTGCTGTAAGCGATACAAAATAGTGTTTTTATCAACTTGAGATAAAATCTCCTGAATGACGGTATTAGCGCCCAATTGTCCCCAAGTACAGCCTTTTTCTAGATATAACTTTGCAGCTTTACCGACGGTATAAGCACCATAACCAGCAATTCCCCCTTGAATAATGGCGCTGCTGGTAAAAGTGGTAATGTTAAATGGATTATCACCACTAGTTATGGCTGCGGTAGTTTTACCTAAACCTAATATTAAATTACTACTGATTTCTCCCAATAATAAACCACCGGAACTAAATAAAATGGTTTTTAATAATTTACTGGCTTCATAACTAGTCATAGGTAAACCATACAATTTAGCTAAGGTACGAATTAAGGCTAAATCAGTAATAAAACCGCCAATTATATCTAAAAAAGCAATAGGATTTAAACCAATAGCTAAAGCTTTATATTGACTAAATCGCCAAATAATATCTTCTGCTTCTTTTTCCCGCATATCAATGGTTTTTTGGGCGATATTTTCCTCAGATTCCCTAGCTTGAATTAGTGCATTTAAAGCTAATAGAGATCGTCCTTCTCTGTTTAATATATTCAGGATTGTTTGCTTTAATTCCTCTACTTGGGGAGGTGATGTTTCCCATTCATAATTAATAGTTCCATTTGGATATTCTACTCTCACCTCCATGGGCGCAGGTTCAGCGGCTACCATGACAATTTCATCTGGTAATAAAGGATTATTTTGTAAATTTCCCGCCCCTAATTGTTGCAGATTTTTGTAAATTGCATTTCTGTCTATTTCTGGATATAAATCAATTTTATTAAATACTAAAATTAAGGGTTTTTGGGCTTGACGTAATTCCAATAATCCTTGATATTCAGTTTTAGTAATGTCTCCAGAAACAACAAACAAAATTAAATCAGCTTGACGGGCTACATTTCGCGCTATTTCCGCCCTTAATTCTCCTGCAATTTCATCTAAACCAGGGGTATCTATTAATTCGACTAATACCTTATCCCCCGGTTTCCAGCGCACAGAACGCGGCCATTGAGTCACACCATTTAAAGGTCCTGTTTGCAGAATTTTTTCCCCTATTAAAGAGTTTAATACTGCTGATTTTCCTCGACTAACTAAACCAAAAGCCGCAATTCTAATCACATTTGCATCTAATTTAATCAATGTGTTATTTAAAGCTTCTATTTCCGGTTTGAGTAAATTTTCTAATTCTGGGTTAGCGGCTAGTTGTCCAGATTTACGGAGATATCCATACCAAGATAATGCTTGTCTGAGACTAGCACGGGCGCGGTTTAAATGGGTTTCTTGTAGGTTACGGTTACTCACTGGTTTTAGTTTTTATAGGAATAAAAAGTCTTGGCGATTATAAATCACGGCTATACAAACAAAGTCCACCTGCGTGGACTAATGAAAAATTAAGCTGCTGTTAATAATTTTCCTAAAATTTGCGGTTCAGGTATTGGTTGTCCGTCTTCTAAATAAGATGAAATCAGCATTTCTAAAACTTCTTGGGCATTTTTTAAAGCCTCTTCATAAGTGTCTCCATGAGTACAAGGCTGCATGACATCTGTAAAATCTGGTAATGAAACTACATAACATTCATCTTCCTTAGACCATTGAATAATAATTGTATATTTCATTCCTCTGATTCCTCCTTTTCTTCTGTTTCTATTTTATTCAATTCTACTATTGCTTCATTAACTTGCTTCTCTAAATATTGTTTAGCATCACTACCATCTTTACCAGCAATGATAATAGCTTTAGATAATTTTGGATGTATCCATTTGCTCTGACTTCCCTTTGCCGGTTTATATGTAAAACCGGATTGCAGTAATAAATTTTTCAGTTCTCTAATTTTCTTAGGCATATCTAATATAACGTTATTGTCCCAAATATGCTTCTAAAACTTTGGTATTATTTTGGATTTCTTGAGGATTCCCCACAGCTAAATTTTTTCCTTCTGCTAATACCCAAACTCTATCACATAAAGACATAATTACATCCATATTATGCTCAATAATTAAAAATGTCATTCCCTCCTGACGATTCCATGTTATAATGCGATCGCATATTTCATCAATTAATCGAGGATTGACACCAGCAGCAGGTTCATCTAATAATATTAACTTAGGATTAGTCATTAATGCCCTGCCAATTTCTAAAAGTTTTCTTTGTCCTCCAGATAAACCACCAGCATAGTCTGAAGCCTTTTTTTCCAAGCCTACAGATTCTAACAAAAACATAGCCCGTTCTTTTAATTGTTTTTCTTCTTTAAGAATAACATGAGGTTGCAGTTGCACTTGCCAAAAGTTTTCACCAGTTTGTTTTTGCGCTCCCAAAAGCATATTTTCTAATACTGATAATTTTGATAAAACCCGTGCAACTTGAAAAGTTCTGACTAATCCTTGTTGAGCAATTTGGTATGATTGTAATTGATGAATAGGTTCACCATCAAAAATGACTCTACCTTTATCTGGATGGATAAAATTAGAAAGTAAATTAAATAAGGTGGTTTTACCAGCACCATTAGGACCAATTAACCCAGTAATACTACCTTTGATAACTTCAATATTCGCTTCTTCAACTGCTTTAATTCCACCAAAATTTTTACAGAGTCCAGTTGCAGCTAATAGCGGTAATTCGGGTGATTTGATATTATTTACCATGATGATTTTCTTCTCAACATTTTTAGGTTTTTTGTTGGTTTTTAATTGTTGTTATGAAATAAAAACTGTTGGAGTTCATCAAATTTCATCCCTGTAAAACCTCAGCCACAGTTAACTTTACATCACTAAATAGAGGCGAACAAATCATATCATCTCCCCTATAAACCTGCTCCTCATAAAAACCCTCCACCCATTCTAAAACCGTCACTTTTTGCCCAATTGGATCAACAATCCAATACTCAGTAATTCCCCGCGCCGCATACTCAGAACGCTTATAACGATAATCACGATTTTCCTGATTTGGACTCACTACCTCAACCACCAACAAAGGCAGCGGCATATCCATTAAAATCAGCGAGCGTGTAGCCCCCTGCATCACTTGAGCTAATTCTTCAGAAAACACCGTCAAATCAGGAACACGCACCCCCACCTGCCGACTATTCACAGCAATTTCTGTTTTCATACTCAAGCGGTAATAGGGAATACCCAATTGCAGAAAATAGGCAACTAAAAACATTGCTATGCGCCGATTTATCTCACTTTCTAAAGGCATAGGAATTAATTCTCCGTTCTCAAATTCATATAAATTATCTGTCCCATCGTCATAATTAAGAAATTCCTCAAAAGTCATCTTGTTAGCAGTTGCAACTATCATGGCTATTCCTCCCATAAACGGCTTGTATCAACTATTTTAACATCACAAATTTCCAGAAATGTTGAATGTCGTTACAAAACTTTACATATTTATGTATAGTAGTATTATCAAGGGTAAAAATGTCAACATTTCATAATATCTTCCATCCAATGAACATAACTG
>NZ_KE384671.1:0-1537 GCF_000426925.1 Dolichospermum circinale AWQC310F
TTGGTCTTGTCGCACTAATTCCCGAAAATATTCACGCTTCGCTGCTGTAACCTCTTTGCGCTACTTTTCTATATAATCGCGCATGGTGTCAGGTAAGGAAATATTCATACTTTTCATGTGACTTCTTGAATATACTTTTTTATATTATGGCAGGTTTTGTCATTTTATGTCATTGGTAGAAAAAACTATTCGTGATGGTTGGGTGGTTTAGGTGATGTTGGGTTTTCTTGGATTAACTGAACTTACTGCTATTTAATGAACCACGTATCCCTCACGGTAGCGTTAGGGATAGACACGAAGCATACGAAGGAAGAAAAGAAGAGAGGAAGAGATTTGATTTTTATATCATTATTGTTGGGTTTTCTTGCGTCAACCCAACCTACTTGCTAAGATACTACTTTAATTTCTGTAACTCTTGTTGAAGAACTTTCTTTACAGTTTTAATAATTAAATTTTCTAAATCTGCTACTGTGAGCGTAGTAATAAGTTGAGTTTGAGCAGATTGTGTATCTTCTACAGTTAATATTTCTTTGTTTAATTCTATTTTTATTTCTTCTTCCAATTTTACTGATTGTAAAGATATTTTCTGCCCTTTTGGTAAGTAGCATAGTAACTCATTTGTAATCATATCTTTAGTTATTCGAGAATTTTTTTTATGCCAATTTAACACAATCTCAAAATACCCAGCAGCATCTTCTAAACAATATTCAAACATGGTTAATAAAATATCTATCCAGCCATTTTTTCGTAAGAATACTTTTTTTACATTTTTGTGAAAATAGCTTCCATCAATTTTTTTATTTACTTTTATCTCTAAATACTCAAATAGACCATTTAAGCCTTTGTATCCCTTGATTTTTGAATACTTTTGGAAGTCGAATATGTTTAAATTATGAGAATCTATATATATAGACAAAGCCTTTAGTCTCCTTCTCAACATTATCAAGTCACTACCTCTTATATTGAAGCCAATAAAAATCTTATCCTTCAAGTTATCAATATCTTTTATGATTTCTTTAATAAGTTCATCTTCCTCACTTTCAAATTCTAAAAAGTTAACTTTTATATATTGTTGCTTACTTGTTTTTAGAATACGAGTTAGAGTGTATCCATATATTCTTTGTGTCGCTTTTCCATTAACATAATCTGGCCAAAATTCCAAGTCAATAAAAACCAGATCATAGATAGAACCAGTAGAAAAATTGTTGATAAATTTACCGTCAAGTTTGATTTCTAGCTTATACATATAATGGTGAGTATTATTTTTTATTTATACAAATGCACAAGATTAAATTTCGCATCAAAAACAACAAATCTACGCAACCAAACGCCAAATTTTCCGCGTTCATCAGCGTTCCCTCCAAATAAAAAAATCAGCAAATGTACGCAACCCAACGCCAAAATATCCGCGTTAATCTGCGTACATCTGCGTTCTAATTAATGCACCAACTCAATAGCCCGCTTAGTCAACGCCTCCGCAGTCAAGCCATTAAAAGCCATCAACTCACCAGCACTGGCCGTAGTTTCCCCACGCTTC
>NZ_KE384671.1:1547-30000 GCF_000426925.1 Dolichospermum circinale AWQC310F
CCAGGCGAAAGAATCACGCTTAGAATTACTGCGTAACATGATTGGTTCTAACATCGCCGCAGCGCCACCTGTAACACCAATTAAGGCATCACCACCAAACAATTGCTCAAAATCGGCATCACTTAAAAAACCGTTATCAGGTTCAGAACAAGTATCCCAAGCAGTATCATGAGGACGATATAAACGGCGAGGATTAATAATAGAAATAATCTTCACTCCAATACCTTCAGTCTCTAAAAATGCCGCCGCTTCAAATACGGGAATTAACGTCATATCGCCAATGACAGCAAATACAACTGTCTTCCCACCCGCAATTTCATGTAATAAAATCGCGCCATTTTTTAACCCTTCTTCCGTTTGTTTTAAAGTCGTTCTAATGGGTAAAGGAGACTTACTGGCTGTAATGACAATGCCCTTATTTTTTGTTTGCAAAGCCCAGTCATAACAACCTTGAATACTGTTAGCATCGGGAGGAAATAAGGGAAATACATTTCCTGTTCTCATCAATGATGCAAAATAAGCCTCAATTTCTGGTCTTTGGTGTGTCCAACCGTTGCGTCCTTGTTCTAAAGCCCCCGCAGTAAATAATGTAATTGTTGACGGTGTTTTGCGTCTTAATTCTGCCATTGCTTGGGTGACAGTTTGCCAAATTGGTAATCCATTGATGGCAAAAGATTCGTAAGAACACCACAAGGTTCTCGCACCCATTAAGGATAAACCAGCCGCTAATCCTGCACAAGCATCTTCGCTCAAAGGTTCGTAAACTTGACCTCCTGGAGCTTGATTATATAAATCATCGGTGGTAGGATGGTTGATTTTTAATGCTTGGTTAATGTTAGCAATTCCTGATGCTTCGTTACCATCGGCGTTTGTTACCAGGAAGTTTTTATCTTTATTTCCGACTATTCCTACTAACCTTCCCATTGCGGTGGTAGAAACTTTTGGTTCTCCACCCACTGCATATTCTTCTAATGGTAATTCGCCAATTTCTGCTAGGGGTAATTCAAATTCTGTCACTGCGGTTTTCGCTGCTGGTCCACCCCCAGCCCGTTCCGCATTTGTACGGACTGTTTGCCATGCCTCGGCACATAAAGCCCGTTTTTGTAAGGCGGTGACAATATGGGGCGCGTCTAAGGTATCTTTAGGATATAAGTTATGGGATTTTGCACCTAAAGCATGAACCCCTGCCCCTTTGAGTTGTTTGATAATAAATACTGTTAATGTGCCACTTAAAGCGGAACGGGCAGCTTTATCCATGCCTACTAATACGGCTTTGGTAAATTCTAACCGTTTTTGGAAGGAGAAAGCGGTACTATCCACATAATCACCGGGTTGGTTTTGATCATCAAAGTCTTTAGCATTGACTAACACGACTTCGGTAAAACCGTTACCTTTCCAATAGGCGATCATTTCGTCGTTAGTTTTTAAAGATACCATGCTATGATGTTCTTGGCTGTAACCATTCCACACTAAAACTGGTAAAAAGTTTGTGACAGTGGGGTAAGCGGTGTTAAAATGTGCCATGGAACTCATGATGTAGGGTTCACCTAGTCCTCCGTCTCCCACTGTAAAGGGGAAGAGTTTGTCACGGTGTAACAATGCGGCGGCCATGGCGAAATGTTGCCCTTGTCCCAAGGGTCCGGCAGGTGCTAAAATACCGGGAATATAACCGGATAGGTGTCCTAATAATCCGTGTTTTTCACGAAAGCGATCGCGCAATTGTTGTACTGTAGAAATGCCCATATCTTCTAAAGATCGGTCTAAAAACATGGCACTATAAAAACCAGGAGCATGGTGTCCCACTTCGGTAATAATGTTCTTATGTCCAAGCATGACCAAAGCTGCATAAGCTTCCGCTTGACTGGCAAAACCACCGGGGTGTCCAGAAGCTTTACTACCAGTGATTTGTAGCGTCAGGTAGCGCAGGGCATCAGCAGCCAGTAAAGTTTGATATACTGCATTGGTATCGGTAGGATTTGCTACTGCTTTTTGACCAGATGCGATCGCTGGTACTTTACCATAAGTTTGAAAATCTGGCAATACTTCCCCAAAATATTGTATCCCTTGACAAAAATTCGGAACTGCGAAAGCTGTATTTTGCGTAATTGCTGTCATGCTGAGTACCTTAATAAAATCGAAAAAACTAGAGATTCTGGTTTAATTTAATAAATATTTTACATCTTTAAGGTTCTAATAATTAATTGCTTTTTCTGAAAGTTACTATAACTAAGTGATGATTGATTTTTCCGTTATTTTGTGTTTAGTTGTAGATATTGATGAAATTAACTACATTTACCTTGGGGGAGTATTCCGTAGGGATAGGCACAAAGGAGGAAGAAAGAGGGAAGCAAAAGGGAATTAATCTCTTGTTTCTATGGTATTGAAAGATCGTTGTTGACAAGTATCTGGAGATGGAAATTAAGAATAATTCGGTTGGTTTTTAGATTTTCTGGCTGAAAAATTATAATGACTCCAAGATGATTTATACTGGAAGTTGAGTTATTATGTATATAATTGAATTGTTTTTTTGATAACAACAGGAGAATATGATGCAAATGCTACCACAACCCAAGGGATTATCTATTATTCAAGTCTTAAACTGGATATTCAGACCTATGCCTTATATGGTGGAATGTGCTAAAAAATATGGAGATGTTTTTGCTCTAAAATTACAGGGTAATTTACCACCAATGTTATTTGTTTATTCTCCTGAAGCTATGCAGCAGGTGTTAAGTAATGATCAAAAAGAGTTGGAAGCACCAGGAGATTTAAACAGTATTTTTCAATATTTACTGGGCAAAAATTCTGTCATTAGTCTTAGTGGTAAAGCACATCAACGTCAACGTCAATTAATTATGCCTCCTTTTCACGGGGAAAGAATGCGAACCTATGCAGAATTAATTGAGAATATTACCATAAAAGTTTTTAATCAACAACCAAAAAATCAATCTTTTAATATTAGAAACATTACCCAAGATATCACTCTTCAGGTAATGATGGAAGCTGTTTTTGGCCTTTATGAAGGAGAACGAGCAGAAAAACTTAAACATTTACTTTGTGCAATTTTAGAACAGGGTGGCACTCCTTGGAGGGTGATTTTTCTCTATTTTCCCAAATTAAAAGAAACCTTTGGGATTTCAGAAATTTGGAAACGACAAATGAAGAAACAGGAACAAGCTGACCAACTTATTTATCAGGAAATTCGAGAAAGAAGAGAAAATTTCGATCCTAAGCGCACAGATATCCTTAATTTACTTATGTCTGCTGAAGATGAAAACGGTCAACCTATGACTGATGCAGAATTAAGAGATGAATTGATGACTTTATTAGTCGCAGGTCATGAAACTACAGCTACAGCTATTTCTTGGGCTTTTTACTGGATTCATAAATTCCCAGAAGTTAAAGAAAAGTTATTAGCAGAATTGGATAGTTTAGGAGAAAATTATGATTCTAATACTGTCTTTAAATTGCCATATTTAACTGCTGTTTGTAATGAAACATTAAGGATTTGTCCTGTGGGAATGTTAACTTTTCCCAGAAGGGTTAAAACCCCTATTTCTCTCTGTGGTTATCAACTCGAACCAGGTACAATTGTCATGGGTTCAATTTATTTAGCTCATCACCGTGAAGATACTTATCCTGAACATGAGAAATTTCGCCCAGAACGCTTTTTAGAGAAACAATTTTCACCTTATGAATTTCTACCTTTTGGTGGTGGTGCAAGACGTTGTATCGGTTTAGCATTTGCCCAAATGGAAATGAAATTGATCTTAGCAAAAGTCCTAAAAACATGGTCAATGAAATTAGTTGATACCCATGAAATCAAACCTCAAAGACGGGGTTTAGTTACAGGACCGAGTAGTCCGATAAATTTGGAAATTCAAAATATTCGTCAACCAAAATCTGCAATTTTACAAGCAGCAGCACTTTGATACACTAACAATCAAGAAGTTCCGCGACTTATTTAAGAAGTCGCGGATGCGGATTTAGGTTCATCTTCCATGTTATTTCTATTTCCACGATTGATCATGTCCTAATTAACCTGGCTATAATAATTACGAAAAAAATGCGATCGCGCCGGCATCACACACAAATGGTATAATTTTAAACGATTATCTAGACAAACCAATTTTTTAAACTTTTCAATCATAATCATAAGATATATTTAAGTAAATATTTTCTTATACTCACCTTGGGTAAAAACTTATAAAGAAATTGTTAAAAAGTTTAGTACAATAATCTGATTACACAAATAAGTATTTTTTCCTATTGACATGATAGCGGATCAATTTCCTTGGCTTACCGCAATTATCCTATTTCCGCTCCTGGCTTCCTTTCTTATCCCCCTATTCCCTGATAAGGACGGTAAGGTTGTCCGTTGGTACGCGCTAGGTGTAGGTATAGCAGACTTTGTTTTGATGTGTTTAGCTTTTTGGCAGCATTATGATGCCAGTAATGCTAGTTTTCAACTCGTAGAAAATTATGTTTGGATGCCCCAATTAGGCTTAAATTGGGCGGTTTCTGTTGATGGTATTTCCGCTCCCTTGGTGCTTTTAGCAGGTTTTGTTACCACCCTTGCCATTTTTTCCGCTTGGCAAGTTGATCGCAGACCAAAGCTCTTTTACTTTCTCATACTTGTGTTATATTCTGCACAAGTTGGAGTATTTGTCGCCCAAGACTTGCTATTATTTTTCATTATGTGGGAAATCGAACTCATTCCCGTATATCTACTAGTCTGTATTTGGGGTGGACAAAGACGACGCTACGCAGCTACTAAATTTCTAATTTACACCGCAGCAGCCTCTATATTTATCTTGGTAGCAGCGCTCGGACTGGGTTTATATGGCGGTGGAAATGTCACATTTGATATCGCTCAACTCGCACACAAAGAATATCCCCTCACCTTCCAACTACTACTATACGCTGGTTTATTAATTGCCTTTGGCGTAAAATTGGCAATTTTTCCCCTACATACTTGGCTACCTGATGCTCACGGTGAAGCGTCTTCCCCAGTATCTATGATTTTAGCCGGTGTACTCCTAAAAATGGGCGGATATGGACTAATTCGTCTCAATCTTGACCTACTTTCCGACGCTCATGTTTACTTTGCTCCTATTCTCGTTATTCTCGGTGTTGTCAACATTATCTATGGTGCTTTAAATTCCTTCGCTCAAACGAACATGAAACGTCGTTTGGCCTATTCCTCAATCTCTCACATGGGTTTTGTCCTCATAGGAATTGCATCTTTTACCGATTTGGGTATCAACGGCGCAATGTTACAAATGATATCCCATGGTTTAATTGCTTCTGTTTTATTCTTTCTCGCAGGTGTCACCTACGATCGCTCTCATACTATGATGATGGCAGAAATGGGTGGTATTGGTCAAGCAATGCCAAAGGTATTTGCTCTATTTACAATGGGAGCTATGGCTTCTTTAGCTTTACCAGGAATGAGTGGTTTTGTTGGTGAACTTTCTGTATTTGTGGGTATCACTACTAGTGATGTTTACACTACCACTTTTTGCACTGTTACGGTTTTTCTCGCTGCTGTAGGGGTTATCCTCACACCCATTTATCTCCTTTCCATGCTACGTCAAGTATTTTACGGTTCTGGTGCAGACCAAATCTGTGATATTAACAATGCAGGGATTCAAAATCAAGAAGATGAAGGGACTGCTTGTTTTGGTACAGATTGTCTTTTACCAACGGAAACTATCTATACTGATGCTAGGCCACGAGAAATTTTCATTGCTGCTTCTTTTCTAGTGTTAATTATTGGCATTGGTTTTTATCCTAAAATTGCCATGCAAATGTATGATGCAACAACTGTGGCTGTGAATAGTCATGTTCGCCAATCTTATACTATCATTTCCCAAACTAATCCCCGTGTTTATGCTGGTGGTTTGTTAAATCCCCAAGTTAATAATACTGAGTTAACTCCTGTTTTGGGAATTTTACAACAATCTTAGGCTACATCAGGACTTTTTTTCTCACGCAAAGACGTTCTAGACGCAGAGAGTTTTATGTTGATGGTTTTGTCAAATTTTGGTGGTTTTATCGTTACGATAAATATATCGTTAATGATTGTAGCACCATGACGGCTAATTTAACTAATGGTTTAACCTCTGTTTTTCGTCTTTCTCCTCTGATTCGGATCACTTTGTTAAGTTTATATTTAGCGTTGACGGTTCCTTTACCGTTTTTAGCTCAGTTAACAGCCGCAACTATTCCTCCCTGGTTATTATGGATAGGAATTGGTTGCGGTTTTATTTTGTTGTATGCTGTTTTGACTGAAAGGGTGATTTTAGATGAGGAAGGGATTAAGGTTACTTACTCAGGTTGGTTTTCTCAGTTTTTTCGTCGCGGTTGGAGTTTATCATGGTCGGAAGTGAAAGAGTTAAAGCCACGAACGACTGGACAAGGTGGTTTAGTATATTATTTTATTACTCAAGATGGTAAGGCTTATTTATTACCTATGCGAATGTCTGGATTTTCTAAGTTTATCAATATTGTCGCCGCAAAAACTGGTATTGATACTCAAGATGTTCGTCCTTTATCACAGCCTTGGATGTATTTAATTTTGTTAGGTTTGACTTTATTATTGCTATTAGTAGATATTTGGACTATTCAAGCTGCATTAGTCATGGGTCATGGGTAACAAGTATTTGGGTGATTAAATTTCGATAAATTATTTGGCATTGCATATCTGATTTGATGCTTTAATTTAGCAATGCCAATAATTTAACTCTGTAATCATCTCCATTTACCCAAGAAAGGTTACAATATAAATTGTAACTTTTTACATTAAGAATGTATTGGCTTACATTAAGAATGTATTAAGTTACAATAAGATTTTAATAGTTTACATTAAAAATGTAGTTTATTACTATGCTTGTATTAGAATCCGTGAGTTTATGTGGACGTTTACAGAATCAACATCAATATCCAATTTTACAGAATATTTCTTTTAGAGTATCACCAGGCGATCGCTTTGCTATTGTAGGTGTATCTGGTGCTGGTAAAACTTCCCTATTACGTCTGATTAATCGGCTAAATGAACCTACTAGCGGGAAAATATATTTTAAAAATCAGGAATATCACAAAATTCCCGTAATTCAACTACGTCAACAGATAATGCTTGTGCAACAAGAATCTAAGTTATTGGGAATGACAGTAGGAG
Organism: Dolichospermum circinale AWQC310F; assembly: GCF_000426925.1. Taxonomy (GTDB): domain Bacteria; phylum Cyanobacteriota; class Cyanobacteriia; order Cyanobacteriales; family Nostocaceae; genus Dolichospermum; species Dolichospermum circinale. The sequence continues at coordinate 8,728 of NZ_KE384671.1, forward strand.
AAAATTTAGCTTATCCTTTAATTTTGCGTGGTTTACCTAAACCAACTATTCAGGAAAAAGTCAGTTATTGGCGGGAAAAACTGCAAATTCCTGAACAATGGTTAGGACGGACAGAAGTACAACTTTCTGGAGGACAAAAACAGTTAATTGCGATCGCTCGTGCTTTAGTTACCGAACCACAAATTTTACTATTAGATGAGCCTACGTCGGCGTTAGATACCCCTGCAATTACTAATTTAATCAATATCCTCACTCAATCAAATCAAGCCCATTCTTCGGCGATTTTGATGGTAAATCGGCAAAAGGATTTAGTGCAGGAGTTTTGTACCCATGTTTTACATCTTCAGCAAGGTCAATTAATGGTTAATCAACCTGCGGCTGAAGTAGACTGGGAAAACTTAGCAGTCACCCTGACAGCAGCAGAAAACCAAGAATTAGAAGAATGGACAATTAGTTATTAGTCAGTGGTCATTTTATCTGTTAAGAGTTTCCTGAAATCAAGAACTTTGAGCGGTTAATACGGGAAGTTGATTAGTAAATCTTTCTCTTGGTAATTTCGCTGGTTGTTGAGCGATATTAGCATTCAGAATTTCCATATTAAACCGGTATCCAACATTGCGAATAGTTTGAATTAAACTGGGTTGACGAGGATCAAGTTCCACCTTCTTCCGCAGCGATAAAACATGAGTATCAATGGTGCGCGGGTTATCAATAGCGTCAGGCCAAGCACGACGCAATAATTCCGATCTACTTAAAGGCACTCCTCCAGCTTGTGCTAAGACATACAATAAACTAAATTCCTGGGGGGTCAAGTCAATAAATTCCCCTTGGAAACGAACCCGACGCTGGACTAAATCAATTTGCAAACTGCCATAATCTAAATAAGCCGGTGCATTAGGTGTGCGGTGACGACGAAGAATGGCCTCCACCCTAGCCAAAAATTCCTGCATTCCAAAGGGTTTGCTTAAATAATCATCTGCTCCTGCTTTTAAACCGGCAACAATATCGGCTTCATTGGTACGAGCAGATAACATCAAAATTAAAGGCTGTTGTTGACGATGTAACCAGCGGCACAAATCCATACCATCGCCATCGGATAAATCCGCATCTAAAATAATTAGAGTTGGTTGATGGCTTTGAAATACTTCTTTTGCTTGATAAATACTGGCAGCTTGATGAACTCGGTATTCTAGTTGTTGCAAGTGCCAACCCAATAACGATCTCAGATGGGGATTCCCCTCAACAATTTCAATACAAACCGAACCCACAGTGGCAAAACCCCTTAGCGTTAATGAATCTCAAATTAACAATCTCGTGGTCAAGGTTTTGTAGTTTTTGTTACTTGAAAGCAGATATTCTTCACATTTCCCTCAAAAAAACCTTGCAAAAAATTTATTTTTTAGTTTATTGGCAATAAAGCAGACGGCTTTATTAAATTATTATTACATTTACATTCTCTAAACTCAAATTGCTATTTGTCTAGGGTGGTTTAGTAATTTCTGGTAATTGGTATAAAATTGTTTACTTGCCAACCTCTATTTATAATTAAACTTTAATTTTAGTCATTTGTCCTACTCCTAAAGAGCTAGTCCTAAGTTGACAATTTCAGCGATAAAACTATACTTATATGACAAAAATCAATATATTTTTAGTAAAAAATCAACTACTTGATATATAATAGGTTGATATCAAGTATTGAATTGAGACTATTGCTGACGCGAAAACCAACCAATGATGGTGGTAGTCTTTTTCAGCAAACCCTAATTAAAACACAATCACGTTGGGCTACAGCGTGTAAGTCTACCGAGGGATAACCGCTCCCATGCTCCCGTTGAAGTAGAAAGTAAAGTCTAGCTTTGTCTAGGTTTTATATAGCAGATGTGATAAACTCAGATAACAATCATTATCAAAGGGAGTAGGATAAAATTTACACCTGATTATGACTCTTAATCAAACAAGACTTGTTTTCTGTCCATCACGCGGTTAAGAAATTATAAAACTTGATTATACAGGTTTGGACTATTGCTAAATTTGTATTCCTCTAGCACCTGTGATGATCAACACCAAGTTAACACCATGCTAGATTGCTAAATCTAACTTTTGACAAAGAATCGTAAAAATACACTACAAAATCACCTTATGTCCAGTTTTTTGGCCTAGGATTTAATTAAGTTTTTAGCTGCTGAGGGGTCTCATCTAAAGTCCAAATATTACTTATGAGTTCATACATAAGCAGGAAGTGATACTTCATTGAGCGTGAATCATCATCTACAATTCTCATTCCCAAGAGACTAATACAGCAGTTATGCTCCAAGACACACAAACCATCCGCTACTACCAAAGACTTACTGACGCCTTCGTCGAATTATGGAATCGCGGTTATCGTATGGATGATATGCGGATGTATTTGGATGGATACCTAGCCGCACTCAGACATAGTAATATCATTGAACCCTACTGGATTCATCGCTTAGAAGAGGAAGCCAGCCGCTATTTGCATGATGTATCGAATTTTACAATGGTTCAACCAGAACCAGAAAGACAACATCGCTACTACTAAAGGTAGATTTTGATTTATCGAGTAGCTACCATCTGACGATAGCGACTGTAGTACAATTTTTGATACTCCCCTCAGTTTGATGCTGCTGAGGGGAATTTTGCTGTTGTTGGTTATAAGTGATTATATTTTATATATAAATGGCAATTAATTGGGATATTGACATAAGTAGGTGAACGGAAAAAAACCGATATAAGTAACGAAAAGTAAAGTTGTCCAAAACCTCTTCCCTGTTCCCTGTTCCCTGTTCCCTTGTCATAACGACAATTTTTCACGCCAACCTACTTAATTCTTCTAAAGATATTTTTTCTTGATCATATAGTTCTTGAATCTTTTTTGTCGCAGGTTCTAAAATCTCCTTTCCCCTTCTGATTTGAATATCTAATTTATTTTGATTTTGATCAAAAATCACAAATAGTGATATATTTCTGGCAATAGTTTGTTTACTACCTCGCAATTTAAAATCAGTGATAAATTTACCTGCTGTGGGGACATGAAGGGCTAAATCGGAAGATTGAATAATTTCCTGAATATCCGCAAGTTCTAAACTAGAAAGTGCTGGAGTTTCTTGTTGAATATTGACGAACTTAATTAAATCTAGTTGGTTTTGGTTAATTATTATATGATCTAATTGTTCATATTGAAATGTAATTGTTCCTAGTAAATTATCAGTAATAGCATAGATTTGGACAGAATATGGAGGTTTAGGAACAGAACCTTGTTTATAAAATAAACTCCCTTCCGAGGTGACAGTAATTTGCGGTGTATTTGCTAGAGTTTGTAAAGATTGAAGATTAGCAATGGTACTTTTAACAAATACAGAATCAAGTCCTAAAATAGATGCTAATTCATTAGCTGTAGGGGGGGGATTAAATTCCATACCAGCGCGAATAATAAACTCTTCTAAAACATTAAATTTTCGAGGTTCTTTAATAGTTAATTCTAGGAAATTTTGCGTTACCTGATAGTAAAATTGACGTGCTAATAAAACCGATGAATAATCATTTTCAGCTTCAATTTTATCAACTAAATATTTCAAATTATTATCAATTATTTTAACTACAGAAGCAGGAAACATCAATAAAACCTCCATGATGATTAACAGTGTTTGCAACCTCAGAATACATATTACCTACTGTACCAGATTTACCTGTAAATAAATCGTGACAACCGACAATAATTAACAATTCTTGAGCGCGAGAAAAAGCCACATTTACCCGTTCTGGTTTATTTGCAAATCCCACATCTCCTTGAGGATTATTCCTGACCATACTCACAATTACCACTGGTCTTTCCATACCTTGAAATCTATCAACTGTACCCGTTCTAATTTGTAAAGAAGGGAAAAGTTCAGATTGTAAACGTTCATCAATTTTTCTTAATTGAGCGCCATAAAATGTAATTACAGCTATTTCTTTTTTTGGTTCTCCATTCGCAACTTTATGAAACCAAACCTGCTCAAATTGGTGACAAATATTTTCAATTACATCAATTTCTTTAGTATTCAGAAATGAAGTACCATTGCGTTCTTCTTCAAATTCATTTTCTCTAGGCATTTTTACCCAACATAAATGATGATCAGGTTGAATGATTTTCCCTGCTAAATTATGAGCGCGTTTCCTATCAGGTTCTAAAATGCCACATTCTAATTTACCATGATAAAATTGATTAATTGCTCCCATGATCATGGGGTGCATTCGATATTGAGTATTGAGCATTTTCTTGATACTTTTATCAGCAATTTCAAACTGACTTTTAAATAATGATTCTTCTAAAAATTGCAATTCTTCTCTAGAATTACCCATGGCTTGCGCCACTTCTGCCACTGTGCTAGTATCAAGCATAGGAGGTAATTGCCGATGATCTCCTACCATGACTAATTTTTTACCTTTCAAAGCGGGAATTAGTAACTCTGGAGGAGTGCATTTACTAACTTCATCTATAATTACAACATCAAAAGATTGAAATTCTTCAGAGAAACTATAATTTGCAGCTTGAACACAAGTAATACCGACAACGTTAGCATTATCTAAATAAATTCGTCTTAAATCATTACTATCTTGTTCGGAAGGTTGACATAATTTTGTAATCCAATCTTGAACAAAATTTTGATATTTATCTAAATAATTTTCTTCATTTTGCAGTTGTTGTTTCCATGATTTCAATTTATTTCTGACCTTGGTTAAAAACTCTAAATTAAATAAATCTCCGTCAGATAATTCTGGCTTAAATTTATCTGGTATAATTTGCCAAGTTGACTCCCACCAATTCCGTTCTATAATTAAATTATCTGATAATTGTAATTCTAATTTGTCTTCTAGATCAGATATTTCTATTTGTAATTGTTCAAGTTGCTTTTGATAAACATCAGTTTGTTCTTGTAAATTTGTAAATTGTTGATTTAAAACGTCTTTAATTGTTTCTAAAATAGTAAAGGGTGTTAATGACGAAATCAGAGTTTCTAATTCATAAATGCGATTTTCCCAAAACTTAACTTGTTGAGAAAATTCCTGTGGTTGTTCCCAAATATTTGCTTGTTTAGTTAAATAATTTTCTGTTAAATTCCTTAATTGATGAGGTATATTTTGCTGTTTATGAATTGCTTGTAAATTATTAATAACTGCTGCAAGTTTTAAATTAGCAGCTTGTTTACTGTTTTCTAACTGAGTTTTAGCTTCAGCTATTTGTTGGGAAGAAATTACATTTTCTGGAAGTTCTCGAAATTGCTGTTTTAAAATTTGCAATTGTTGTTGAGCTTCGGTTTTGACTTTTAAAACACATTGACGCGCATTAATTAAGATAATTTCTAGTAGTTCTTGGGTAATGCGGTTAAGAGTAGCTTCAATATTATTCCATTCAAAGGACTTACCATAAGTTTTTTCCAATCTAATTAAAAAAACTTGAATATTTTCAATTAGCAATTTCCGCTGTTTAGGGGTAAGAATTTGATAATTTTTTAACTCTTGATAGGTTTTTTTCCACTGGGTCTGATCACTTTTTGATAATACTATGGGAATTTGATTAAAACTTTGTTGTAGAAAATAACTAAAATTATGCTGTTTACCTTTTTTATCAATAAAATTTCCCTCTATTTCATAAGCTATAGCTTTTGTTAATACTCCCCAAGCTGGTAAACTGATTTTATAATTTTTGGGAACAATAGGTAATTTCAAGTTTTGAGCAAACATCAATAAACCTAATGGTAAATTTACCATATTTTCTGTTAAAAGTAAATCAGATTGTTGACATTCTTTCAAAACTTGATATAAATTATTATAACCTGTAGATTTCCATTCTACAACCGCTTCAACAATATAATCAATTTCCCGTTGACGATTTTCCCAAATTTGGATTGTTGGTTGTATATTCTTGTGAAGACTAGATTTTTGTAAATCTGTTTCTAATTTCTGTAAAGATACAGAATGTTGTTGAAAAATATCAACTAATTGCGCTACTTCCGCAATAGCTAAAGATAGATTATTAATATCTTTTAATCCTGCTTTAAATTCAGAAAGTTGAGGTATAATATTTTCCTGTAACCAAACTGCTAAACCAAATACACCAAAACCAGGACGGACAAAACCAAGTTCCTCAATACATTTAATCGCTTGAATTACATTTTCTCGAAAAATCTCTACTTGTTTGTTATTTTCTGTATAGGGTTGAATATGGGGTAAGAAATTCTTAATTTCTGGAGATTCCCAGTCTATATTTTGGGAATTTTTTAGTATATTCTCTAAACCAGTAATTAAGGATGCAATTTCATTTTTATTTAATAAAATTTGATCATATTTAGTTTTTTGGTTTTGATAAATTGTCTCTAAATTCTCTTTTTCTGTTTGCAGTTGATTTTGTTGCTGATTAAACTGTTCTTCAAATATATAATAGTTTATAAATCGTGGTAATAATGGTAATAATTCAGTTATAATTTTAATATTTTCCTGACGTTGACTGAGATTATTTTCGCAGTCAGTAGCGGTATTTTGTAACCATGTACTAATGACTTGATCTTCTAAAAATGGTTGTCCTTCTTCTCCAACTTTTTCGGCTCTTCCCTTTCTAATAGCACGAATAAGGGGATTATGAACTAAGCGACTGAGGGCGTTATCAACTGCTAAATTCGCTTGAGAGGTAATTAATGTCCGTCCTCCGCGTAATGCTACTTGATAGCAAATTTCTGCAATTACGGTGGTTTTTCCTGTGCCGGGTGGTCCTTGAATTAAAACTAAATCTTCTGCGGAAAGTACCTTTTCCACTGCGGTTTTTTGTCCAGCATTAGCAGAAGATAACAATAAATCTTGTGATTTGAGTTTCACTTTTTTTGTAATAGTTCTTGCTTGGGAAGCGTCAAATAAAAAATTACCTAAATAGGGGTTTTGAGTCCTTCCTTGTCTTAATTGTTCTAAAGCTTTTTCTTTACGTTCGATTTGTTTGATATCTCCAGCAGCATCAAAAAATAAGTAACCATTATTGGGAAGTTGATAATTACCTTTGGCTATATATTCAATTAGTTCTCTCTCTAGTCGAATATGAATAAGATTATGTTTTTGATCAATTTTTTCAATAGTTCCTAATTGACGACTGTGACGGCGATTTTTTTCTGTGGGTATAGAATCTAAAAATTTAACTTCTTGATTTTTGGCTTTTTTAACTCTTTCCCAAAAGTTTTCTACACTGAAAAAATGTTCTTCAGAACCATCTAAAGTAGCCGAATTAATTTTAATTTCTAAAGTGATTTGTTGAGAATTTGAGCGGTTATTATTATTTTTATTGACAAAAAATACGCAAAATTGACGAGATTTAGCAATATTTTCTTCAACTTTTAAAAAAGCTTTCCAGGCTTGAAGTTGATCTTCTGTAGGAACATGATTACCGCAGGTTGGCATATTTTTTATTTTTGCCAATAATGGTGTGGGAATATGAAGACGCTCCTGATAATTAGGAATTAAATATAACCAATAAAGTACAGCATAACCGTCAACAATTCCCCGTGATTCTGGTAATAAATAAGCTGATAAAATTTTAAAACCACCAGATCCGTCTTGACGAACAGCAGCTTTAAATCCTAAAGTCTTTCCTAATTTCTTCAGTCTTTTTGGTAATTGAAAATTATCTTGGTCTGTGGCTATAGTTAATTCCCAAATTTCTTCTCCTGGTTCTTTTCCAGTCCCTTGACGACGAATATAAAAACAACCTGGTTGTTTACCAACTAAATCAAATAATAATTCATTTGCGCGTTCTCGCCGTTCTCGAAAATCAGGATATAATTGTAGAGATGATTGACCTTCAAAATGGCGAATTAAATTATCAACCGCTGTACCTATGAATGTATAACCACAGTCTTCTATATTTGTTTTATTATTCATATTTTTCATCAAAAATGTGGGAATTTAGGCATAAATAATTTTCAACTTATGAGAATTAATTTAAAATTCCCAAAAAATCTGAAATCAGATCATAATCTAAATCAAATAAAAATAAGGTGTCGGGTTGCGTTCCTTAACCCAACCTACACCTAATACTTGATATTAAGAAGCTAGGGCTACTTCTACCAACTGTTGTAATTCACCTTTGTTGTACATTTCAATCAGAATATCAGAACCACCAACGAATTGACCATTAATATATACTTGGGGAATTGTTGGCCAGTTGGAATATTCTTTGATTCCTTGACGAATTTCATAATCAGCGAGTACGTCAATAGTCTCAAAGGGAACTCCCAATGTATTAAGAATCTGCACAACATTGTTAGAGAAACCACATTGGGGCATCAATTTGTTGCCCTTCATGAAAACCATAATTTTATTTTCTTCTACCAAAGTATCAATTCTTTCTTTAATTTCTGGGGTCATGATTAGTTATTTCCTGCGTTTTTAAAGGTCGAAAGTCAAAATTCAAGACAATTTTAGATTTTGTTGAATGCAAAATCCTAAATCTCAAATTAGTTTGTTGCTTGCCAAGCTTCGGGAGTGTAGGTTTTCAGGGCTAAAGCATGAATAGCTTCGCTGGACATGGCTTGTTTCAATGCCCCATAAACTAGCTGGTGTTGTTGTACTAGTCCCTTGTTTGCAAACTGGGATGAAACTACTGTCACCTGATAGTGATCACCACCACCCGTCAAGTCTTGTACTTGCACTTGGGCATCTGGTAGTTGTGCCTTGATCATTCCCTCCACTTGCTGCGGACTCATCATTGCCATTCCTAAAAAACTTTACTTCTCTATTATTAACAGATATCTAACTCTTGGTTGTTGCTAATTAACTTATGCTGATTATTTCTTGTTTGCAGGAGAATAGGGTGCATCCACAAAACCTAATTCAAATAATTGTTGATAAGCTTTTGTCCCTAATTCTCTGGTTGGGTTTTGACTTTTAATGATTTGCACCAGCAAAGGTATGGCTAGTTCTGGCTGATTTCGCGCTCGATATACTAGGGCTAACTGGTAGCTGGCTTCATCTCGCTTTTGGGCAGTTGCTAGGGCTTTTTGGCGTTGGGAGTCAGATACAGAAATGTCAATACCTCCAAAACTAGAATTTAACTCTTGATAAAAGCTCGATAACTGATTATAAACCTGGCGTGCTTCTTGCAGCTTTTGGGCAGCTAGGGCATAATTTTGACTAGATATCGCTTGATTTGCTTCTTTGACTAGGCGATCGCCTGCCGCTATACTCAAGATATTATTACCCTGTCCAGTGGGACTGAGGGTGTTAGTTTTATCCCCGTTCGTCGGTTTGGTTTCACTAGCAGGATTAACAGGACTTGAGGGCTTTTTTACCTGAGCTTCAGCAGGTGACAATATGCCTAAAAATGCTATAAATGATAAGCAGGTAAAGCGAATTAATAGATCCGTAGCAACATTCATGAGGTTAACTAGTAAAATATCGAGAAAATTTCAAAAACTTGATGTATTTTAACTCTCTTTGTAGCGATAATAAACTCAAGTGACTAAAAAAATTTCTCTGGCAAAAGACTAAACAGGCAAGAGCCAAGAGGTCAATTAATTTTAAACTAATCCCAATTTTTTATGAGTGATAATATTAATTCTCCAGATTTTGTTGAACCAGATGTCACAAATAGCGACGAAGCATTAATTTTACAACGCAGTGGCGAAGAGTTAATGTTAGAAAAAACATTATATCGCTTCACTATCCGTCCTAATGCTAATTTTCCACGTGAGCAACTATCACAGATACATGGATGTGTATGGCGGCGCAGTATATCCCAGGCAAAGTTAGAACTATATACAGTTTTTCCTGAGCAGCTAGAAATAGTAATGTCTCAAGTCCGTGCTGACAAAAATGTAGACTTTGTTAGTCATGTTTATAAACTTGAAAATAATCCCGGTACTTTAGTTTATCTAAGTGATCAAATTACAATTCAATTTGCTACTTGGGTAGATATGAATAAAATTAATATTATTGCGAATAGATTTAATTTAGTTCCAGATCAACCAGTGATAGGAATGTCGAATACTTTTATTTTTCTGGTGAGTAAACAAGCTAAACAAAACCCAATTAAAATCACGACTCAATTACAAAAACTGTCAGAAGTTTTAGCCGCAGAACCAAATATCATCATTCAACAAGAACCTCATTATCGGCCCAAAGATTCCCTTTATCCTCAACAGTGGTATCTCAATCACAATGGGGGAAATCAATTAATAGCTGGTTCTCACATTTCCGTAGAACAAGCTTGGGATACTACTCGCGGTGTTCGTTCTATTATCGTTGCTGTAGTAGATGATTCCTTTGACTTGAATCACCCTGATTTTCAAGGTAATGGTAAAATTGTTGCTCCTAGAGATTTAAAAGAAAATGATTTTTTACCCTTACCAGGAGAAAAAGAAACTAGTCATGGTACTGCTTGCGCGGGACTAGCTGTAGCCGAAGAAAATGGTGCGGGAATTGTCGGAGTTGCTCCTGGTTGTGCAATGATGCCCATTCGGACTACTGGTTTTTTAGATGATCAATCAATTGAGGATGTTTTTAATTGGGCGGTGGAAAAGGGAGCAAGTGTAATTTCTTGTAGTTGGGGAGCTTCTGCTGTTTATTTTCCCCTTTCTATCCGTCAAAGGGCAGCTATTAGTCATGCTGCTACCAATGGACGTAATGGTAAAGGATGTGTAATTGTCTTTGCAGCAGGAAATGCTAACCGTCCGATTAATGGGACTATCAATGAACAAAATTGGCCAAAAAATATTGTTAAAGCTAACACAAATTGGTTAAGCGGTTTTGCCGTTCATCCTGATGTAATTACCGTGTCGGCTTCTACTAGTTTGAATAAAAAAGCTGCTTATAGTAATTGGGGAGATAATATTTCTGTTTGCGCTCCTAGTAATAATGCTCCCCCAGGAATGTGGTTTCAAGAAACCGGTTTTGTTTATACACAACCAGCAATTGTCTCTTCTCTGTTTGGGTTAGGAATCTTGACCACAGATCAATTAGGAGCAGCAGGTTATGATGCTGGAAACTTTACTAATAACTTTGGTGGTACTTCTAGTGCCACTCCCATAGTTGCAGGAGTAGCAGCTTTAGTATTATCAGCCAATCCTGATTTAACGGCTCAACAAGTTAAACAGATTCTTCAAGATACTGCTGATAAAATTATTGATAATAGCCCTGATCCTCAATTGAATATTGATGGGGGTACTTATGATAGTAATGGTCATAGTCAATGGTTTGGTTATGGGAAAGTCAATGCAGCTAAGGCTGTGAGACTAGCAAAACAAATGGGTGTCGTTGCCCAAATTACTAATGAACAAATACAGGTAAAAAATACTCAAGTTGTGAATATTCCTGATAATGATCAACAGGGAATTAAAAGTGCGATCGCTATTAATGAAGTTATTAATATTGGTGATATCCAAGTTACAGTTAATATCACCCATGATTTTTTAGGAGATTTAGAAATTTATTTAATTGCTCCTAATAATCAGCGGATTTTATTGCAAAGTCGCACATTAGGCCGTCGTAACCAATTACAAAATACTTACACAATGCGATCGCATCCAGCCCTGAAACAATTACTTTCCCTACCCGCACAAGGTAACTGGGAATTACAAGTCATTGACTACGCTGCCCTGGATGTGGGCAAACTTAATCACTGGGAATTGGTAATTGGACACGGGAAGTAGTTGATATATAGCAGGAGGAGGGAGGAGAAGCAGGGGAGGAATTTTCTATGTTCCTTCTGGCTTCTGACTCCTGACTTAATTGTTTTAATTTATGGGTTAAATCTGCTGTCAGCCTTTTAGCTTCCAGTTTGAAATTTCCATTCATATAATCTCTGGCCTGGATAGGTTGATCAATGTGAATGTTGACATCTGCACCCCAGTGAGGATAGGATTCGCTGTATTGGATACTAACAGGTATAACTTTAATCCCCAGACCTGGGTATTTAGATTCAGCATTTAAGGCTAAACGGGCTATTCCTGGCTTCAGCAGGTGAACTTGACCATCACGATGGATATCACCTTCAGGATAAATAACTAACATTTCTCCCCGCTGCATTAACTTGACCACATGACGGAGACTAGCGATCGCCGGACGTTGAGTATTGACAGGGAAACCGCCCATTCTCAGGACAAACCAACCTTGTAACCCCTGACATTCATCAATTGTCACCATAAATTGCATATCTCTACCTGTGAGGTGACGACCAGCAGCGTAGGGTAAAACTAATGAATCCCAGCGAGAACGATGGGTAGGAGCAAGAATTACCGGACCACTTCTGGGGATATTTTCTCCTCCAGTAACTTGAATATGTCCAAAGAAAGATGGCAAAACTATGTAACGTCCTAAAAAATAGGCCAGAGGCATTAACCAGGGGGAAACCCGCCAAGTCCTCACAGCCATCAACGGTCGCTGGGGACATTCGACCTGGGGATTTACATAGGTACTTGTGGTTTGTGAATGGCCGGTAGTAGAAGCAGAGTCTGATTTAATCATAACGGTGGCTAGTTTTTAAAAGTAAATAATGACACAAACTTGATTATGTCCACCGTAGATTTTATTGAGTAATTTTTGTTTTCCCATCTGGACAGTTTTATCTGTGTCTGTTATTTTTGCTGACGTTGGCTAACAAACCAATTTTGTAATTGTTCTCGACAGTCCGATTCCAGAATACCTCCTAGCACTTTTAGACGGTGATTAGACGCTGGGTGATCAGGGATGTTAAGAACAGTCCGAATTGCGCCAGTTTTGGTATCGTCCACTCCATAAATCAATTTTCCCAATCGTGCATGAACTATAGCGCCAGCACACATTGGACAGGGTTCTAGAGTGACATATAATGTACAATCATGCAAGCGCCAATTTGGCAAAATTTGACTAGCAGCCCGAATCGCCATAATTTCCGCGTGCGCGGTAGGGTCTTGATCCCGTTCTTTCCGGTTTTCTCCTACAGCAATCAAGTGGTTATTTGTGTTAACAATTACAGCACCCACGGGAACTTCGCCAGCATTACCCGCTGCTCGCGCTAATTCTAGGGCGTGATTCATCCATTTTCTATGTATTAAATATTCTGGTAATTCCAGTATATCCAGCATATATTTATATTTATTATTGTGGTCAGTTATTATTGATTTCAATTAGGTGCGTTACGAAGACAGCTAACGCACCCTACTATTTAAGGTAAATTACTCGGATCAATCCCCTGGGATTTTAAGTACGCTATTAGCCGTTCTTTCTCTTGACGTTCTTGTTCAGCCCGTTGACGTTCTTGTTCAGCCCGTTGACGTTCTTGTTCAGCCCGTTGACGTTCTTCTGCAATCTTTTCTACAGACCAAGGTAATAGATTACCTGCTTCATTCCACCACCTTAACCAATATCCAGTTCTAGCTTCTTTTTCCCCCCTCCAAGTTCCCAAAAATAAGCCCATTGCGTCAATCCAATGTAAACCATTTTCATCGGGTTGTTTTAACTCGTAGCGACCATTCTCCAGTTGATATAATTCCAATAAACCCCCATCTGGATCAAAAATTACATAGATAGGAACTTGCAAGATTTGCTCATAAAAAAACCATTTTCCCGGTGGATATGTGCGTTTAAAAGAATATTCTCCACCTTCCTGATCTGATAAAAACTCTACAACTATAGCAGGAATATCTCCTTCTAAATTCGGTGTGTAGCTTTTGCGTTCAGGTAAAATTTCTTTAACTGCGGGAATATATAACCAATCAGGTGCTTTAGCAATAAACTTACCGTCTAATGTCGCACATAAACCAAAATTTGAGGCTATCAACATCTGCGGTTGAATAAAACCCGCAATTTCTAAACTTTCTCGCAAAGCACCAGCCAAAAGTGGCTGTCCTGTATTTTCCACTGGTTCGTCCTCTAACTGAAAATCATCGGGTAAGGCTTCCCAAGAGATTACAAGTTCAGTGGGAGATTTGATTTCACTGATTTGGGTGATCATAATCACTGCCTCTGGTTGATTTGTTTTTATTTTATCTGATACAATGTCAAAACAGCTAAAAATCAGGCGATCGCCATGATATAGCTATACACTGTACTATATTTAAGTATAATTCTAGCGGGCAAGATGCCCGCACCACAATATCTAGTTAGATTTGGCTGATTTTATTTATTTCAACTAATTTATCATCAGTATAAATACAGAAGATCATCCAGTTGACCTTTCCTATCTAAACGATACAGATCATCACAACCGCCAATGTGTTGATTATTAATAAAGATTTGGGGAAGGCTGCGGCGATTATTAGCGCGTATAGCCATATTCGCTCTGGCTATTTCATCACCATCAATTTTGTATTCTGTAAAATTAACACCTTTCCACCATAGTAGCATTTTCGCACGGATGCAGTAGGGGCAAGTTTGCCAAGTATAAATCTCTACATTAGCTTTGACGCGCTCTGGATGACGACCGAGAAGGGAATTGAGAAAATTTAGCATATTGTTAATTGGGAAGTTTGGTTTTAATTAAATGTGATCCTCGATAGATCTTTGATATATCTTGTGCTTTTTTGACGTTTTTGTGCGAAACTTAGATTAGATCAGGAATAAATGTCGCCCATTATTCACTTATGAAATCTAGAAAATTATCTACTATTGGACATATTATATCTGGTATCGTCACACTGGAATTAATATTTTCTCTGACTGCTTGTAGTGATGAACCACAAAATACACAGAGTCAGATTAATACCCCTCAAGCACAGGTTACTCGCGTAATCTGGAATCGCATTAAAAGCCGTGGTCAGCTTGTTTGTGGAATTAGCGGTGAATTACCAGGATTTAGTTTTGTGGGGACTGACGGTAAATATAGCGGTATTGATGTTGATATTTGTCGGGCTGTAGCAGCGGCGATATTTGATAATCCAGACGCAGTAGAATACCGTCCTCTTAACGCTAAAGAGCGATTTACAGCTTTACAAACTGGAGAAGTAGACATTTTGAGTCGCAATACCAGTTGGACTTTTAGCCGTGGGACTGCTCAGGGTTTAGATTTTGCACCTGTGGTATTTTATGATGGTCAGGCGGTTATGGTTCGCAAAAATAGCAACATTAAATCTATTAAAGACCTGAAAGACAAAGCTATTTGTGTCCAAACAGGGACGACAACCGAACAGAATTTAGCAGACCAAATGCGGAAACGGGGTTTGACTTATAAACCCGTTGTTTTTGAGGATGTAAATGTTACCTTTGCTACTTATGCCGAAGGACGTTGTGATGCTGTCACTACAGACCGTTCTGCTTTGGTTTCTCGACGGACAACCCTACCGAAACCGGAAGATAACATGATTTTAGATGATGTTCTTTCTTCTGAACCCCTTGCGCCGGCAGTTGCTAAGGGTGATACTCAATGGAGTGATATAGTTAAGTGGACTGTTTATGCTTTGATCAAAGGGGAAGAATTGGGAATTAATTCTCAAAATTTATCACAGTTTGCAAATAGTAAAGATCCCGATATTAAACGTTTTTTAGGAACAGAAGGAAATTTGGGAGCAGGAATTGGTTTAACAAATGATTTCGCAGCCAGAATTATTAAACACGTTGGTAATTATGGCGAAATTTATGAACGCAATTTGGGAACAAAGACAAAACTAAATCTCCCTCGTGGTCAAAATCAATTAGCGACAAAAGGAGGATTACTCTATTCTCCACCTTTCCGGTAATACTATAATACTAAATTCAAATAATGACTAATTCTCAACCTCCCTTATGGCGAGATCATCGTTTTTGGCAAAATGCTATTCAGTTAATTTTTGTATTTTTAGTAGTAGTTATAGTCGTGATATTGTGGAGTAATGTCAGACGGAACTTACAGCAATTAGGAATTCAATTTGGATTTAATTTTCTCAAGCAACAAGCATCTTTTGATATTGGTGAAACTATCGTTAATTATCAACCAACGGATGCTTATAATTATGCTTTATTAGTGGGATTAATTAATTCTTTACGAATTGCAATAATGAGTATCTTACTAACTACAATTGTGGGAATTACTGCGGGAATTTCTAGACTATCAGATAATTGGTTAGTCAGGAAAATTAGTTTTGTTTATGTGGAGATTTTTCGGAATACACCATTATTATTACAATTGCTATTTTGGTATTTTGCAATTTTCTTGAGTTTCCCCAAAGCCGAAAATAAAATTTCTGTTTTCGGTTTCGCTAACTTTAGTCAAAATGGCATTGAATTTCCTTGGTTTACCTTGTCTCCAGAGTTTTCTAGTTTGTTATTAGGGTTAACTTTTTACACGGGTGCGTTTATTGCGGAAATTGTGCGGGGGGGAATTAAATCAGTTCCTCAAGGACAATGGGAAGCAGCAAAATCTCTGGGTTTAAAGCCAGGTTTAGCAATGCAATTGGTGATTTTTCCTCAAGCGTTAAGGGTGATTATTCCCCCATTAACTAGTCAATATCTGAGTTTAACAAAAAATTCCAGTTTAGCGATCGCTATCGGTTATCCTGATATTTATTTTGTTGCTTCTACGACTTTTAACCAAACTGGAAAAGCTGTGGAGGTAATGCTGTTAATTATGATTACTTACCTGACTTTGAGTTTGATTATTTCTTTCACCATGAATTTATTTAATCGTTCTGTTCAAATTCAGGAAAGATGAAAAATAGCAATTTATTTGATTTGTATTTGTGAACACGATTTATTTTTTATCGAACCACAGAGGCACAGAGGTCACAGAGGAAGAGATTTTATGTTTATGGTACGCTATAGAAAAATATTTTATTTAGGATCTCTATGATGATTAAGTTTATTTGGTTAAGAGAAAATCTGTTTAATACTTGGTACAATTGTTTATTAACTGTTTTTTGTTCAATTTTTCTATTTTGGCTATTTCAAGGATTTGCAGTTTGGTTAATTACTAAGGCACAATGGCAAGTAGTTACAGTTAATTTACATTTATTTTTGGTGGGAAGGTTTCCCCAGAATTTATATTGGCGAATTTGGCTGGTTTTGGGAATATCTACAACTTTAACCTCAATTACTGGGGGTGCTTTTACTAAAGAAGCAATATTCACAAAACGCAATTCTCTAATTTTTGGTTTTATTGTTGGGGTTTTATTATTAATTTTACCCTTCCCATTAACTAGTCGTTTGTCTTTATTATTAATTACAGGTTTAATAACTTTAGGTGTGATAATTGGTCAAAAATTTGCTCAAATTATCACACCTTGGCTTTCCCTAATGTGGTTATTATCCTTTCCGATAATTATCTGGTTAATTGGTGGTGGTTTAGGGTTACAACCTGTATCTACAAATTTATGGAATGGTTTATTACTCACCCTATTAATAGCAATAATTAGTATTGTGTTTTCCTTCCCCATAGGAATTTTACTCGCATTAGGAAGAACAAGTAATTTACCTGTAGTGCGGTGGTTTTGTGTTCTTTATATTGAAATTGTCAGAGGATTACCATTAATTGGTATTTTGTTTTTAGCCCAAGTTATGTTACCCTTATTCTTACCAGCAGATTTGCGTTTAGATAGATTACTCAGAAGTATTGTGGGACTAATATTATTTAGTGGAGCATACATGGCCGAAAACGTGCGTGGAGGACTACAATCAATTCCCAGGGGACAAATAGAAGCAGGAAAAGCACTAGGATTAAATACACCCTTATTACTCACATTAGTAATATTACCTCAAGCATTACGTGCAGTTATTCCCGCAATTGTTGGTCAATTTATTGGCTTATTTAAAGATACATCACTTTTATCATTAGTGGGATTAGTGGAATTAACAGGAATGGCACGTTCTATATTAGCCCAACCGCAATTTTTAGGAAGATATGCAGAAGTATATTTATTTATTGGTTTGATTTATTGGCTATTTTGTTATTCAATGTCCTTAGCTGCTAAAAAATTAGAAAACCAATTAATATCGTAGGTTGGGTTGACGAAAAAAACCCAATATTGCTAAATAAAATGTACATAGGAATGATATATGACAGCAACAAAACCGATAATAATTGCCGAAAATGTCCATAAATGGTATGGTAAATTTCATATTCTCCAAAGAATAAGCTTAACAGTTCTTCCTCTTTTACTCTGAGTCCTCTGTGCCTCTGTGGTTGGTTAAAAAAAATTCAAATTAAAAAAAGAGTAAAATATGACAAAAACAAAACCGATAATAATTGCCGAAAATGTCCATAAATGGTATGGTAAATTTCATGTTCTCCAAGGTATAAGTTTAAGCGTAGAAAGAGGAGAAGTAGTTGTTTTAATGGGTCCTTCTGGTTCAGGAAAATCAACTTTTATTCGTACATTTAACGCTTTAGAAGCATATCAAAAAGGAATTATTAGTATTGACGGAATTATCCTCAGTCATGATTTAAGAAACATTGAAACAATTCGTCGAGAAGTGGGAATGGTATTTCAGCAATTTAACTTATTCCCCCATTTAACAGTTTTACAAAATATCACTTTAGCGCCAATATATGTCCGCAAAATATCCAAAGTTAAAGCGGAAGAATTAGCAATGCAATTATTAGAAAGAGTGGGAATTTTAGCACAAGCACAAAAATATCCTGGACAATTATCTGGTGGACAACAACAGCGAGTGGCTATAGCGCGTGCATTAGCAATGCAACCCAAAATCATGCTATTTGATGAACCGACATCAGCATTAGATCCAGAAATGGTGAGAGAAGTTTTAGATGTCATGGGAAATCTCGCTAGTGAGGGAATGACAATGGTAGTTGTTACCCATGAAGTGGGATTTGCGCGAGAAGTTGCTGATAGAGTGGTACTAATGGATAGCGGTTTATTAGTTGAATCTTCTACCCCCGACACTTTTTTTACTAATCCCAAAGAAGAAAGAACTAAGAAATTTTTATCACAAATTCTCTAAATTATCTCTAAATTAATGAATGTGTTGGGTTTTGTTCCTCAACCCAACCTACAATTTCAGGGTTAAATTTTTACTTTTAATTCCCTCAAGAAGTTGACAAAATAATTAATTCTCCTTGTTCACCACCTGCGGCTAATAATTGTCCTTGGGAATGCCAAGATAGAGTAGAAAAACCTGCTTCACTATCGCTAAAAATCTGTGATACTTCCCTATTTTCATCCCATAAACATAACCAACCGTCAGCACCAGCGGAAGCGAGAACCAAGCTTTGAGGTGCAAAAGATATTGCTTGAATAATATCCAGATGATTGGTTAATACTTGGGCTTCCCAACCTACAGATTCATCTACCGACTTCTCCCATAGTACTATGCCTTCAACGCTGGAAGCAGCCAAAATTGGCGCACCTGCGGGGGTTTTGAGGTCTGACCAAGCTAGTTGACGAATTTTTCCCGGAAAGCCGCGCATGACCCAAGGATCAGGATTTTCCCATTGTAAAACGGTGAGAGTGCGATCCATATTTCCAGAGGCTAAATATTCACCATCACCTGACCAAATTGTTGTTATACTAACGGTAGGCATGGAAAGGATAAATGGTTCTGCATTCCAATCTTGAGTAGACCAAATTTTCACACCTTTATAACCATTAATAGCCAAATATTTGCCATCTTTACGCCAGTCAATTCCTAAAATAGAGGAATCATTAAAGTTAAGAGTGACAACAACTTCTAATGTGTCTGCATCCCAAATTTGCACATAACGTCCTAAACTAAAAGCTAGTTGATTATTGGTATAACTCCATGCTAATTGATCAACCCAAACAGGTGCATTTTCTAAAGTTGTAATTAATTGATTATCGCACCAAATTTTCACTTTTCCATCTTGTCCGCCAATGGCTAAATATTTACCATCATGGGAAAATGCTAGACAATTTACTGCTTGATTTGTAGCTGTTTGTAAGGTAGTTAATTGGTGATTTTCCCATAAAACAATTTCACCAGCAGCGGAACTAGCAGCCAGTATTTCTCCTTGAAAAGACCAAGCTAAAGCAGTGACATAATCTGTAAGTTTTGTGGAATAGTGTTTAGTAAATTCTGGAGATTTGCTGGTCGTTAAGTTCATATTTGTTATCTTTTATTGCTCAGAAATATTAGGCGAATAGAAGTAGCTACTACACAATCAAAGTCCACCGGCGTGGACTAAGTTTACTAGATTTGTAACCCACTTATGTGGGTTTTGTCTGTGTAGCTGTGAATTTTATTTACCTAACTCATACAGGCAAAGAAATCTTTTTTTAACTGTGCTTCATCTAAATTTCTCCCAATAAATACAAGTTCATTTTTGCGAGGTTCATTTGCTTTCCAAGGTCTATCTGCTTTACCTTCAAATATCATGTGTACTCCCTGAAAAACAAAGCGGTTATCTTCATTTTCAATATTCAAAATTCCCTTCATTCTGAAAATATCTGTTCCTTGATTTCTGAGTAATTCTGATAGCCAAGCATTTAATTTTTCACCATTGATAGTCCCTGGTGATACTATAGCAACTGAATAAACACTTTCATCATGAACATGAGCATCTTCTCCTAAGAAATTAGGATCAATTTCTAAAGCATGATCTAAATCAAATGCTTTTACTCCTAATAAAGCTGACATTGCTAATTGAGAATTATGAGTGCGGTAAATTTTTGCCATTGCATTCATTGACCGAATCCGGGTTTCTAATTCATCTAAAACTTCTGCTGTAACTAAATCGGTTTTATTCAATAAAATCACATCAGCAAAAGCAATTTGTTCCTGGGCTTCGTCTGCTTCCCAATGTTGCCAAATATGCTGGGAATCAACAACTGTAACCACTGCATCTAATGATAATTGACTTTGCAAATCTTCGTCTACAAAAAAGGTTTGAATTACAGGTGCAGGATCAGCTAATCCAGTGGTTTCAATTACTAAATGATCAAACTTATCTCGGCGTTTCATCAAGTTGCCAATAATGCGAATTAAATCACCTCTAACTGTACAACAAATACAGCCATTATTCATTTCAAATATTTCTTCATCCGCATCAATTACCAATTGATTATCAATACCTACTTCTCCAAATTCATTGACAATAACTGCGACTTTTCTATCATGTTCGTAGGTAAGAATGTGGTTTAATAAGGTGGTTTTACCAGCACCTAAATAGCCAGTCAAAACGGTTACTGGTATTGAACTGAATGTTTCTGAATTTATCATAATGTCAAAGCAACTTTGATAATCTTGTCTATCATAAGCGATTTAAGGCATTGCTGAATTGAGGTATGAAAATCAAATATTCTAGTTCTTAAACTCTTACTCTCTGCGTCCTTTGCGCCTCTGCGTGAGAAAAAATCATACCTTCATTCA
>NZ_KE384671.1:30010-35611 GCF_000426925.1 Dolichospermum circinale AWQC310F
CCAACGCCTCATAAGCGATTTAAAAATGGTAGTATAAACTGAAAAACCTCCGCTGGAAATTCTTCATGAAGTCCTAGAGAACCGGTAACTACCACACTCTCTACTTTTGGTAACGCGGCTAATGCGTCCATTTCCTGACGTGATTTTGTCGGACTAGATGCGCCAATAACCGCCATAATTGGTACAGACAAAGATTGAGCTAGAGAAAGAAATTCTGATTGAGTGTAAAAGGTGTCAATATTACCTGTGACAAAAGCCGCTGAAGCAAATCTCGCTCCTGTTTTTTGGGTAGTTTGCCACTTATTGGCGATAAAATCGGGTGTAAGTTTGTCAGCATTACTAAAAACGTGACGAGTGTACATCCATTTTAAAAAAGATCGTGCTGTATTGAGCTTATACAGGAATTGACCAATAATGGGCAGTCTGATAATTCCCCGTACCATAGCCGCTATTTCCTGACTTGCACCCATTGTTGGTAAAGGTCCACGCCAAGTTGGGGCTATTAATACAATTTTGTTAAGTATTTGCGGTTCTTTAAACGCCAGTTCGAGAATATAACCAGCAGCATGACCAGCACCAATTACGGAAACTGTCCTATTAAATACAGATTTGACAAAATCCGCCAAAAATTGCTGATATATGACTGGTCTGTAATCTAAACCGAGTCGGGAAGAGTCACCAAACCCAGGCCAGTCTATGACTGTGACTTGAAAATGGGGTGTGAGTAATTTCGCTAATTCTGCCATTTCTGCCCTGGTAGAAACGCTGCTAAAGGCTGGTAATAATAGAATGGGTGAACCTTGGCCAAGGGTTTCATATACTATTCGTAATTCCTGATTTTCCCATTGCCAAGGATATTCCTGTACTTTACCACCAAATGCAGCAGCGGGATTTGTTAATAAATTAGTAGACATCTGATTAAGTTCATAATTAGAAAGAATTTACTTATTTCCTAATCCCTAACTTTCTAACTTACATTCTAAAGCTTTTTTTTGCATAGTTTTAAAAATGTTGTAAAAGCCATTAGCACGAGAAGGCGTTAAGCTAACATTTAAACCAGTTTCTTGAATAAAATCGGGAGTAAGTTGGACTATTTCTGTGGGTGTTGATCCATTTAATCCTTCTATCAATAATGCTAATAATCCTTTGGTTAATTGGGAATCAGAATCACCCTGAAATGTTACTTTATCATCTGCTAAAGATGCGGTGACATATACTTGAGAAACACAACCTGGAACTTTGTTTTCTGGGAGTTTATCAATTTCAGGAAACTCTTGCAGTTTTTGAGCGTACCATATTAACTGTTCATAGCGTCTTTTGGGTTCTGTAGCCCTTTGAAAACGTTCGACAATTTTCTTTAGCGCGGGTGGTAAGGAATTAATAGTTGAGGACATGATCAATTTCAGGAAGTAATTACTTTTATCTTACCAATTATCAGCCCTTCCAGATATCATAAGTATGATCAAACACTAAAACTGGCTATTCAGTAGTATGATTGTTTCTATTGTGAATTGCAAACAAATGTTAAATTTTACTACAAAGTAAGCAATGATATAGATTTTTATTACCAAATATTTAGATGATATTGTTAAGTATCCCCAAATATCAGGAGTAAATTTAGATGTTAACTTCAACCTTGTTGGCTACAGCTACAACAACGTTAGAATGGAGTCCTAATATTGGCATCATTATGATTGTAGCCAATATTTTTGCGATCGCTGTCGGCAAATTTACCATTCAGCAGCCTAACGCTAAACCAGAATTACCAGCGCCTCAATTTTTCGGTGGTTTTGGTTTACCCGCTGTACTAGCAACTGCTTCCTTTGGACATATCTTGGGAGCCGGTATTATTTTAGGACTACATTACATTGGCAAAATATAAATTTTGCTAACTGGAAATTAGAGGAAGGAAAATATATTTCCTCTCTCTTTTTCTCAGAATAATAAAGATCAAATAGGAGTGCCTTGCATAATGACAGTATTACAGTGGTGCGGGCATCTTGCCCGCATTGTAGCTCACTCAAGCTGAACTTGCTGTATGTTTCGCGCGAAGCCACAAGGTCGCAAAGTCGCAAAGTTTGAGATTTCAAATCTTGGTTTTTTCTAATTTAATGCAGTCACACCCAAATATTTAGTCAAGAACTTATGAGTACATTATCAAAAATACAAAAATTACCATCTCAATTAATTACACCAGAGAATTTTCAACCCTATGGACAAGTAATATATGTAAGTAAAGATGGCAAAAATTTTGATCAAGAAGATGCACAATTAAATTTACAAAATGGTATTCCCCGTTTTTATATTATGCGGTTACAGGAAAAAGGTAGAAAATTTCACCACATTACTCGTCATGTCAAATGTACTCAATGTTTGGGTTCTTTAGATGGTAAAGATTGGTTCATGGTAGTTTGTCCACCTAATAATCATATAAATGAACCTGAATTATCAAAAATTGCGGCTTTTCAGATTCCTGGAAGTTGTTTTATTAAATTAGATGTGGGAACTTGGCACGCAGGACCATATTTTGATCATGAGTTTGTAGATTTTTACAATTTAGAATTGAGTGATACAAATGTGGTAGATCATTTTACCCATAATTATCTCAAAAGTCATAATTTGTCCTTTGAGATAATTTAAATACTCTTTTATTGGTTCATTATTAATGAAGTCTGAATAATTCTTTTTAGTGAATTTTCCTTCACTAATTCAGCAGCTTGGTTAACTTCTAACCATTTTCTTTCTCTTGCAGTGGCTTCTGGCCAATCTTCTAATACTTCTTCTACAGGTAATAAAAATAAATTTACTCGATAGATATTCCCCCGTTTGCGATATTTATAATTACCAAATTTTTCCGTTGTGACTCTACCTAAAACTCCCGCTTCTTCCCATGCTTCCTTTGCTGCTGACTCATGAGGACTCATACCTTTACAAAGTCCCCCTTTAGGAATCACCCAACCTTGACGTTTACGAGTTGTAATTAATAAAATTTCTACTTTTCCCTCTATTATTCTATAGGGAATAACTCCAGATTGTTGTAAAACTTTACTGGTTTTTTGAGCCATGGTGGTAGATTCCTTTGCAACTACTATTTTCGGTTTTCTACGGATATTTGATGTTGATTTAATCCTAAAATAATCTTCAGGATAATTAACCTGATTCTGGGCAATCTTTACTAGAAATTCATCAATCTTTCACAAAAATCCGGGAAAATATCTGGCAACACCCTAATTAATATTTACTTGTTTTCATCACTTGATCACCCAAAATATGTTAAAATTCAACCAGAGTAAGCATTTTTTACTTAAACATACTCATGTTAGAAATTCTAGAAACCCGAATTTACGAACTGGAACAATTTGCTAATACCCTGGTTACTAACCAACTCACCCACTTAAGTATTGTGAGTATTGGCATTATTTTTACTGCGGGCTTGCTTACGAGTCTCACGCCTTGTATGCTGTCTATGTTGCCCATTACTATTGGCTATATTGGTGGTTATGAAGCTAAAACCCGCTTACAAGCAGCGGTTCAATCAACTTGGTTTGCGTTAGGATTAGCAACTACACTGGCAGGAATGGGTATTATAGCAGGTTTAATAGGTAAAGTCTACGGTCAAATAGGAATTGGTTTACCAATTCTTGTCAGCATTATTGCTATTATTATGGGATTAAACTTATTAGAAGCATTACCCATACAATTTCCTTCTTTAAATGACACAAATTGGATTTCTGAAGATTTACCTCCCGGAGTGCGTTCCTACTCCATTGGGTTAACATTTGGGTTGGTTGCTTCCCCCTGTAGCACACCAGTTTTAGCGAGTTTATTGGGTTGGGTTGCTAATAGCCAAGATTTAGTTTTAGGTGCTGTTTTACTACTTGCTTATACAGCCGGATATGTAGCTCCATTAATTTTAGCAGGTACGTTTACTGCTAGTATTAAAAAACTATTAGAATTGCGCCGTTGGTCTGGCTGGATAAATCCTGTTAGCGGGGCATTATTAGTAGGTTTTGGTGTTTTTTCCTTAGTTTCTCGGATCCCTATTAGTAGTTTCTAAATAATGACTTTAGATCAAACAACATCCACAGAATTAATTTGGTGGTTAATACCTGGGAAATTTATGCGGCGAAAAATTTTACCCATATTAACTGATTTACGTTTGGCAATTATCCTCTTATTAGTAATTGCCTTATTTAGTGTTAGTGGTACTGTCATTGAACAGGGACAATTACCTGCATTTTACCAATCTAACTATCCAGAACATCCCGCTTTATTTGGGTTTCTCACTTGGAAAGTTATTCAAGTAGTCGGGTTAGATCATGTATATCGAACTTGGTGGTTTTTGAGTTTATTAGTTCTATTTGGAACGAGTTTAACAGCTTGTACCTTTACTCGTCAATTACCAGCCCTGAAAGCTGCTCAAAAATGGAAATATTACGAAGAACCTCGCCAATTTCAAAAATTAGCTTTGAGTGCTGAATTAGCAGGTGTTTCCCTACAGTCAATTATGCCAATTTTGCAGCAAAAAAGTTATCGGATTTTTCAAGAGAAAGATGATATTCTTTATGCTCGTAAAGGTATAATTGGTCGGATAGGACCGATCATTGTTCACATTGGTATTGTTGCCATTTTATTAGGTGGAATTTGTGGATCAATGACGGGATTTATGGCTCAAGAAATGATTTCTAGTGGGGATACATTCCAAGTAAAAAATATTGTTGATGCTGGTGCTTGGTCTTCTCAAGATGTGTTAAAAGATTGGTCCGTGCGTGTCAATCGCTTTTGGATTGATTACACACCAACGGGAGGAATTGACCAATTTTATTCAGATATGTCTGTGCTGAATAATCAGGGTGAAGAAGTTAATCATGAGAAGATTTATGTTAACAAACCTCTGCGTTATCATGGTGTAGTTTTCTATCAAACAGATTGGGGAATTTCCAGCGTTCAGGTAAGATTAAATAAAAGTCCAATTTTCCAATTACCAATGGCACAATTAGACACCAAAGGTAAAGGTAGAATTTGGGGAACTTGGATACCCACAAAGCCTGATTTAAGCGAAGGTGTTTCCCTATTAGCTAAAGATCTACAAGGAATGGTATTAATTTATGACGCTCAAGGTAAATTAATTAATACTGTGCGTGCAGGAATGTCTATCCCTGTAAATGGAGTTAATTTAAAAATTATTGATGTCATTGGTAGTACAGGGTTACAAATTAAATTTGATCCGGGTATTCCCATTGTTTATACTGGCTTTGCTTTATTAATGTTGGGTGTAGTCATGAGTTATTTTTCCCATTCCCAAATTTGGGCTTTACAAAAAGGTGAAACTTTATATATTGGGGGTAAAACTAACCGCGCTCAAGTTGCATTTGAACGAGAAGTTTTGACAATTTTAGATCAACTTAGTTCGGTCAGCAAAATAGAAAAAGGTGAATAATTTTGTAGGTTGGGTTTAGGCTTTGGGAAACCCAAAAAAATCTGGAAAATGTTGGGTTTCATTCTTCAACCCAACCTACTAATTGCCTATACTAAGTAGGTGAACGGAAAAAAACCGACATAAGTAACGAAAAGTAAAGTTGCCCAAAACCTGTTCCCTGT
>NZ_KE384671.1:35675-42367 GCF_000426925.1 Dolichospermum circinale AWQC310F
ATAAATTAAACTGGGTTGAGTATTTCTAACCGCATTTTTGCAATTAATTGATGTAAATTACCTGTATTCAAACGGTAGCTTAAAGGGTGAACAATTAACCGCGCTGTACTTTCATACAAAGTAGCAATTTCAATTAAACCATTTTCCTTTAAAGTTTTGCCCGTGGAAACTAAATCAACAATTGCTTCTGACATTCCCGTAATTGGACCCAATTCCACAGAACCATACAAAGGGACAATTTCTATGGGTAAATCTAAACCTTGGAAATATTCTCGCGCACAATTTACATATTTAGAAGCAACTCGACCATGTACAGGTAAATCTAAAGGAGATTTGTAAGAACTGTTCGCTTTTACAGCCACAGACATTCGACAATATCCAAACTTTAAATCTACTAATTGTGCTACTTGAGGCTGTTTTTCTCTAATAACATCGTAACCCACAACTCCCAACTGTGCTTGACCATATTCTACATAAACAGGCACATCTTGCGCTCGGACTAACAGCCCTTTGGCTTGTCCACTAGTATCAGGAATTTGCAATTGACGGTTTCCTGATTCTAAGAAAGCACTAAAATCTAATCCCACAGATTGTAATAACTTAAGAGTAGGTTTAAGTAATTCACCTTTTGGTATGGCAACAGTTAACATTCTTTTTTTGATGTCCTTAATGTGTTTATAATTCACTATATTGAGAATATATCTATATTGTCCATTGCCAACAAAATGAAAATTTTATTAGTTGATGATGAAATTGAACTAACTGACCCTTTAAGTCGTCTTTTAACCCGTGAAGGTTACAGTGTTGATACTACTTATGATGGCATCAGTGGCAGCAATTTGACAAAAATAGGCAGTTATGATCTACTGATTTTAGATTGGATGTTACCAGGAAAAACTGGGTTGGAGATTTGTCAGGAATTACGTTCTCAAGGTAAAATAACTCCTGTGTTATTTCTCACAGCAAAAGATACTCTTGATGATAGAGTTCAAGGTTTAGACGCGGGTGCTGATGATTATTTAGTAAAACCTTTTGAATTGCGGGAATTACTAGCAAGAGTTCGGGCTTTATTGCGTCGTGCTGGTACAGAATCTCATAGCAATATAACGGGAAAATTAATTGTAGGAGATTTAGAACTTGATATCCAAAATCAAATAGCTTATCTTCACGGAAGAATAATTGAACTCTCGCAAAAAGAAAGTCAGTTATTACAATACTTTATGGAAAACACCGGACAATTATTAACTCATGCCCAAATTTTACAGCATTTATGGCAACATGAGGAACAACCTAATAGTAATGTTGTTCCTGCTTTAATTCGTCTGTTGCGTCGTAAGGTAGAAGTAGGGAATAAAACTCAACTTATTTATACTGTTTATGGGAAAGGTTATCGTTTTGGAAGTATTTTCATTGAATGAACTGAGAGGTTTTGGCAGTTACAAACCCCCTCTAAATAAATAAAACCCCCTAACCTCCTTGACTAGGAGAAAAGAAGGTTTTTAAAAGCCTCTCCTCCAAGCCAGGACAGGTTTACAAAAGGGGTTTATTTATACATTTCATGACTTTTCAAACATCTATTAAGACCAAGAATCTAAATCTAGAGATTGCATTCCTTGACTTTTAACATAATCTAGCAAACCTCCTAATTGCCACCAAAGAAATACACAAGTTAACAAACTTATTGGTAAACCCACACCCAAAGCCAGTTCAGAGGGAAAACCGAATATCTCTAAACCGCAAGTAATAAATAAACAAACACCACTCGTAATACCAATAAATGGGACTAATAATTGTTTATAAAAAGAACGAGTATTAGTATTTTCTTGAGTAGACTTATCATCAGGCCATTGCTGAACAATTACTTTTAATGTCCCAGATAGAGCCAGACCAGAAGTTAAAGCCGTGAGAAAACCAACTAACAGTAAAAAGTAGGGCGGTTGTAAAGGGTAATAGTACATGAAAACTCCTGGTTGTTATTAAAATTCGTTTTTATTTGGTAACAAATTACTTTGCTAAAATAGCTGCTACACTTTCTTTGGAAAACTCTGTTAACAGGCTAATTGCCACATTTAGTAAGCGATTTGGTGGTAAATCATCCTTGACCAAGTCCCATAAACGTTGGACTTCTTCCGTGTGTAAACGGTCATCTTCGGTCAGGGCTAATACCAACTGACGACGTAAGAATTTACCTTCTTCTGAGAGTATAAATTCCAAACCCATTTTTGCCGTTGGTAAAACATCAAATTGACTATCAGTACGAGCAATGGTAATCAGGTTTTCTAACCGTTGCCATTGAAATTTACCATCTTTAAACAATACATTCAATAGCCGCCGTCTGAGTGCGGGAGATTCCCCAGTTAATAACCGCCGTGCTATGTAAGGATAACCCACTTCTACGATTTTGAAATTGGGGTTGAGACTTAGCGCAATACCCTCTTGTGTCACCAGAGAACGAATAATTAAAGCAAATTTCGCTGGTACACGGAAAGGATATTCATACATCAATTCCGAAAACTCATCAGTAATGGTTTTGAAGTTAAAGTCATTGACATTTTTACCAATAGCGTTCCCTAGTACGGCTTCCAATGCTGGTACAATGGGGGCAATATTGGTATTTGCAGTTAAAAAGCCCAATTTGACAAAATCTGTCGCTAAATCGGCGTAATCCTTGTTTACCAAATGCACTAAAGCATCAACTAAACTTTCCTTGGTTGTTTCCTCCAATTGATCCATCATGCCGAAATCAATGTAAGCCATGCGACCATCGGACATAGCGAACAAATTACCTGGATGAGGATCAGCATGAAAAAAACCATGCTCTAATAGTTGTTGTAACCCAGTAGTTACACCTATTTGAATAATTGCTTCTGGGTCTAAACCTACGGCTCGGATATTTTGAGTATCTGTGAGTTTAAAACCGTTAATCCATTCCAGAGTTAAAACATGATTACTGGTATAATTCCAATAGATACCTGGAACTTTCACTTGCGGGTCATTACGGAAATTATGGGCAAACTTTTCCGCATTGCGCCCTTCATTGATGTAATCAATTTCCTCAAATAACTTTGTGCCAAACTCGTCTACAATTAAAGTTAAATCGTGACCGAGATTCAGTGGTAGCCAGGGTGCGAGCCAACTAGCAACCCAACGCATGAGGTACAGGTCTTTTGTCAGTAAGGGGCGTAAATTGGGGCGTTGTACCTTCACAGCCACTTCTTCACCACTAACCAGGTGTCCATGGTAGACTTGACCTAAACTGGCCGCTGCTACTGGCTGAGGGGAAAGATCCCGAAAAATCTCGCCAATGGAGCGATCTAACTCTGTTTCAATAATCTGATATGCTAGAGCATTATCAAAAGGTGGTAACTGGTCTTGTAGCTTGACTAGTTCCGCTAAAAAGTCTTTGCGGATTAAGTCAGGACGGGTCGAGAGCGCTTGACCAACTTTAATAAATGTCGGACCTAAACGGGTGAGTAAATTTCTTAACTCAATAGCTCTTTGTCCTTGATTTTCTTCGATTTGTTCTTGCCATTCGTCCCACTTGAGACTAAATACAAATCCCGCAAAAGACCAGATGATGCTCAGTAGTCGTCCCCAAACCAGCCAGGGACGGTAACGAAAGTAACGAGCGATCGCTTCTGGATTATACTGTTTTAATTCAGTAGATTGATACTGACCCACGCCTTTATTTGCCTCTCCAACTGGGAATTTTACACCGTCGCCATGATCCCGTGCTAACTTAGTTGTTTGTACAGGATCACGGTAGTTTTCTCTTGAGAAAAAAACTTTAACCGCATCTAGCAGCAGTAGCTAACTAACCGAGCCTCTTGAGCTAGATATATTGATATTTTTCTTAATTATACTTTATAAAAGTACAAACTTTTTGTGTATATTGGTGGCATTTTATCATTTCTTAATGACTAAACCCTTTCTATAATGTAGTTAATTTTGTCACCACTCAGTAAAAAATCTGAATCAGTTATGCAAATCACTAATAGTGAAATCCAAGCTATGGGGGAATTAATGCCCGATTATACCCCTGGACCCCGAAGCAATGGATCATTTAGAAAGGCACAATGGCGACATGGAAAGGGCTTTTCAAGATTTATGGCCAGCAAAAAATGGTCAAGCTATGATGGGTAGAACTTTACCCCCAGCCAAATAATTTATAATGTAGGGGCGGGATTTCTCTGTCCTGGAAGGTTTGTACCCTCAGATAACTCAATGCTTATGAATCCAATTATTTTAGATGACTTAGATCCAAATATTATCGAGTGGCTAAAATCTCGCGCTCAAAAACATGGTAATTCTTTACAAGCAGAAGTAAAGTCTATTTTAGAACAGTTAACAGTAGCAAAAGCAGAAGAAGTTAAATTATTTGCAGATGAAATAATTCAGCGTAAAGCAGATTTAATGTTGGAGCAAATTAAAATTCATTCTCAGTCTATAGATAAAAACATCACTGAATTAATGGAAACTTCGACAAGAAATAATCAACAAGAATTATTAGAAATCAAAGCGAAACTCAAGGAATTAAAACCGGTAATTTCATTAGGTAATTTATCAATCAGGGAAGCTAGAGAATTAGGAAGATAATTTTAATGCTATTTGTTTTAGATTGTTCTGTGGCTATTAATTGGTGTCTGGAAGATGAAAATAATATCTATGCTGAGGCAGTTTATGAAATCATAATCCAACAAAATCAGGCACTAGTACCTGCATTTTTCTGGCTAGAAATTAGTAATGTTTTGTGGGTAGCAGAAAAGAGAAATCGTAATACTAGAGAAAAAACTGATCAGGTGATTAAACTGCTGCAAAGTCTACCTATCTTAATTGATGCTAAACCGATTACAGAAAGTGTTAATGATACATTAAATTTAGCCAGACAATACAATCTTGCTGCTTATGATGCTGCTTATTTAGAATTAGCAATTAGAGAAGGACTGTTATTAGCAACCACTGATGATAAACTAGCTAATGCTGCAAAACAGCTTGGTATTTTTATAGAAGATCCAAATTGAAAAAAAGGAGAGATTACAAAATAGAGCTATTCCCACTGTGATAGTTTTACAGGGGTTTCCGCTCTTATGAAGTACATCTTAAGCCCCCTCCTCGCTTGCGGGGAGGGGGTTGGGGGTGGGGTTCTTGTACCTCATAACATCGGGAAGTGCTGTATATATCCTGAAAATAGGGGTCAATATCTTTTGCGATTACACTAAACCGTCGGCTGCTAGTGGTAGAACTTTACCCCCAGCCAAATAATTTATAATGTAGGGGCGGGGTTTCCCCGTCCTCTGCTGATTGTGTCAATTAATTCCTGGAAGTATAGCAAATGGTAATGCAGCGGCCACAAACTAACCCAACTCCTCAAATTTTACCATTAGAAAATGGCGATCGCTTATCACGCCATGAATTTGAACGTCGTTATGCAGAAAGTTCCGATATTAAAAAAGCTGAATTAATCGAAGGAGTAGTTTACGTGGCCTCACCTTTACGCTTTCAACGTCATGCAGAACCCCATGCTAAATTGATGATTTGGTTAGGAAATTATCAAATTTATACCCCCGGAATTAAACTAGGAATTGAACCCACTATTAGATTAGATCAAGATAACGAACCTCAACCCGATGGAGTTTTATTAATTGATGAAAGTTTGGGTGGAAAATCTCGAATTACCGATGATGATTATATTGAAGGCGCACCAGAATTAGTCGCGGAAATTGCTGCCAGCAGTGCAGCTTATGATTTATATGATAAGAAAAAAGCCTATAAACGGAACGGTATTCAAGAATATCTTGTTTGGCAGAGTTTAGAAAATAAATTAGATTGGTTTTTGTTACATGACAGTGAATATATATTACTGAAACCCGATGTAGAGGGAATTATTAAAAGTCAAGTTATGCCCGGATTATGGTTATCTGTAACCGCATTATTAGCAGGAGATATGGTTAAAGTTTTAGAAGTATTGCAAACCGGATTAAATTCACCAGAACACACGGAATTTTTACAACGTTTATCAGGTTGATGATCTAATTTAAGTAGATTTTTAATTTTCAGCCTACAATGTAATCAGAGAGCTAGATTTGAGCTAAAAATATGGAAAAATTAAACATTAAAACTGAAGCCCAGAAATTAATTGACAGACTACCTGATAATTTTACTTGGGATGATTTGATGTATGAGATTTATGTTAGGCAAGTAGTTGAGGCTGGACTTGCTGACGGTCAAGCTGGTAGATTAATTTCTGTACAGGAAGTTAGAGCTAAATTTGGATTACCAGAGTCAAATATTCACAGATAAAGTTATGAATACAGAAGTTTTACATTTTTTACAAGAATCACATAAACAGGATTTGGAAACAATCACTCAAATTTTGGTTGATATAACTAACCGTAATCCAGAAGAAATTAAACCATATTTAGATAGAATACTAACGCAATTGGTAAAACCGCAACAAGAAACTCAGGTTGATGAAACTGCTACTCCAGAACAAAAGATAGCTGCATTTCACGCATGGGTAGAGAGTCACAAAAATCTGAATTTCCCAAACCTTTCTGATGAAGCAATTAGCCGAGAAAGTATTTATGGTGACAGGGGTTAAATGCCTTATCTTATAGACACAAATATACAGCCTTTTCCGCTCTGATGAGGTACAAAGTTGAATCATGAAACTCTTGTGGTGCGGGCATCTT
>NZ_KE384671.1:42378-60196 GCF_000426925.1 Dolichospermum circinale AWQC310F
ATCTTGCCCGCTAGATATGTACCTCATAACACCGATAAGTGCTGTATTATTACGTAGCGTTGATTTATCTCATCCCATGAATAGTGATGCTGTCAATGCTATCAATAAATTGCTAGGCCAGGGAGAAACATTACATATCGTCCCGCAAAACTTAATTGAGTTTTGGAATGTTTACACTCGTCCCATTGAGAGAAATGGATTAGGACGTACAGCAATAGAAGCAGAAGTAGAAATAAAACGATTAAAAACTATTTTTCATCTTGCTTTAGACACCGAAGCAGTTTATTCAGAATGGGAAGGGCTTGTTATTACTCATTCTGTCATTGGTATCAATGTGCATGATGCGAAACTTGTAGCTGCAATGCTTGTTCATGGGATAACTCACATTCTGACATTTAACACCAAGGATTTTGCTCGTTACTCGGAAATAATAGCTGTTAATCCCATAAAGATAGCGTCTGAATAAATCTGAAAACTCTATCTTTTAGCATCACTCTGGTAATCTCTCTAAATTCTCCCTCGCAATATTCCCCCAATATTCATCTTTATATTCAATATATATCTCTAAGGCTGTTTGTAAATTTACCCTTGCTTCTTTATAATCTTCCTGCGTCTCTGCAAGTGTGCCTAAACAAATGTATTTAGGAATCTCAAGGAGTCAAGTTTAATTTTAGTTGATTCCTTGCCATTTTCGTGATCCTGATTAAGAAAAAGAAAGTTACACCACTTAAAGTAATAACTACCTAACGATAATTATAGCGGGCAGGATGCCCGCACCACAAGATTTAGCCACGTCAGGATTGTAGAATTTAGCTGGGTAACAGCTTATTTACTTTGATTTGGCTTCTAGATTTTCCAAACGGCTTTTCAATTCCTGATTTTGCTGTTTGATTTGATCTAGTTCCTCCCGTAATTGCTTCAGGGTTTTGTCTGTGCCAATATTCTTTTGCACTTTGGCTATTTCTTCTTCAGCGTAGCGACGGACGCGCCCATCTGCGGTTTGATTCGCTAAAGATTGCAAAATACCAATGGCTTTTGGGGTTTCCATTTGTCCCAAGGCTGTCAAAACTGCTACCTGAGTTAAAAAGAATGTTTCCCTGGCGATTTCCGATAATCGATCTAAAATCCTTTCTATATTAGCAGGAGTTTGGCCAGTGGAAATTTTCCCGACAGCGCGAATTGCGGAGAGCCGTAAGGGTTGTGGTACACCTATTTTTGTGTATTCCAGGATTAAATTTAAAGCTGCTTCCGAGGCTTTAAATTCAGCTAAACCAGCTATAGCTCCACTACGAACTACTTCATTCCAACCCGCTCTTTCCTCTAATACAGATTTTAGCAGTTTAATTACTTTATCTTCATGGGGTTTATCTTCTAAATGCGCCGCTGCTATAGCCCCAACAGTTCTACAAGCGGCAGCTTCTACATAATAGCTGTCATCCCCATTCTGGACAAAACCCTTTACAGCCTTATAGCTATTATGAGTTTTTATTTGTGATAAAGCACTAATCACGGCTCGACGCACAAAAGGACTAGGATCATTTAAGCCAAGCACCAAACCATCAAAGGCTTGATCTAATTGAATTTCTGCTAATTGTTTAGCAGCTTCAACACGCACACCCCAGAATGGATCATTTTTCAAAGCAGAGGATAGAGCTTGAGTTGCTTCTAATCCGCCTTTTTTCGCTAAAGCTTCTGCTGCATAAATGCGAGAAATGGGGTGGGGATCAAATTCTAACTGGGCTTTCAATTCAGAAATTGGGTATTCTAAAGTAACGGTTTTTAAGTAATTATTCCCCACATCAAAACTAATAAAATCGGGTTTTTCTGTTAAAGGAAAGTAAAAACTTTGTTCTTTGTCATGTACCCGCACGGTAAAAGTTGTTAGCTGTGGATTTTCCTTATATCCAAAACCAATAGGAATTTTGAGATTAAATAAATCCTTACTTTCGGCTTTAGCTTGGGTTTGGGTGACTGTCACCTTCGCCAAATTTGCATCACTATCCCAGGAATAAGCTAGTTTAAAGTCAGGATGTCCACCGCGAAAGACATATTGATCAAAAAGGAAAGCCAAATTCCGTCCAGTGGCTTTTTCAATGGCTCTTAATAAATCTATAGTTTCCACAGTGCGGTGAGCATTGTCCTGGACAAAAGTTTGGATAGCTGGCCAAAATAGCTCATCTCCCAATTCTGCCCGCATCATGTGATAAACACAAGATCCTTTTTCATAAATATGGCGGTCATAAAGTTCGATCGCTTCTCGGTAAACAT
This sequence comes from Dolichospermum circinale AWQC310F, assembly GCF_000426925.1. Classification (GTDB taxonomy): domain Bacteria; phylum Cyanobacteriota; class Cyanobacteriia; order Cyanobacteriales; family Nostocaceae; genus Dolichospermum; species Dolichospermum circinale. Next base: position 44,647 of record NZ_KE384671.1, read on the forward strand.
GAGTTACCATTGGTCTACGGTAGCGACTGCTATCTTCATTAAAATAACTTCGCGCTTCCGATAAACGGTAATATGCGGCTTCTTGGGGACCATATTCCTGTTCTGTCCACATTACCTCAGAATAAGAAGCCATACCTTCCTTAATCCAAGCGTGGGACCAATGTTTAATGACTACCAAATCTCCAAACCATTGGTGTGCGAGTTCGTGGACGACTAAACTTTCAGTATTACGGTTGTCTAATATGGCTCGTTCGTCTAGTAAGCATCTGTCAGTTAATAGAGTGGTGGAAGTATTTTCCATTCCTCCAAAAATAAAGTCATCTACACAAACTTGAGCATATTTAGGGAAAGGGTAAGGATAACCATACTTTTCGCTTAAAAACTCAATCATTTGGGGAGTTTTACCCATACTGCGTCGAGCGTCTGCGACTCGTCCTTTCTCGACGTAATAGGTAACGGGTTTATTATGCCACTCATCCCGAATTTCCGCAAAGTCACCAACGGCCAAAGTCATTAAGTAAGTAGGATGAACTTGTTGTTGTGACCAATGGTAGCTGTTATGTTTTCCTGCTTCTACCGTGTCAATTAGTTCCCCGTTGGAGATAGCAACCAAGGGTTTAGGAACACAAACGCGAATTTCCGAAGTTGATAACTGTCCCGGGTAGTCGAAACAAGGAAACCAGTAGCGAGAGTCTTCGTCTTCTCCTTGAGTCCAGACTTGGGTGGGTTTGTCGGGGTAGTGTTTGTCTGGTTGAATAAAGTAAATTCCCCGCTGGGGTTTTTCAGCACAGTAATTAATCGCAATTATCAGACGAAGACCGATTTGTGTAGGTTGTGATAGGTAAATACAGAGCTTTTCCCCATCATATTCAAAATTTTGCTCAACTTCATCCACTTGTACCGATTTAATCTGGAGATTGACAGCATCTAAAGTTAACCTATCAATACAATTACGAATCGGTAATAAGCGAATACTACAAGTTCCGTAGCATCTTTGGTTGGGGATATCCAAACTCAGATCCAAAAAAATATGTTCTACCTGTCCGGGTCGGTCAGGGTTATAGTGTGGTTTTGCTCCTGGTAACTCAAACCGTTTATGTCCGGTTTTTTCGATATCAAAATGAAACTGCGACATTGATTATTACTAGCCTTATAGTCCTGAACCGTCTAGAGGAATGTGAGTTGTTGCTAAAGCAATAAGATATCATTTGCGGAATCAATTCTAACGATAGAGGAGTATTATTTAAAGCTAATTCCAATTCATTGGTGAGCATAAACTCCAGATTTTATCGGTAAATACGGTTAATTTAACGGAAATTAGTCATAAAAAATGGTTAAAGCTTGAAAACCGATGAGTTAAAGTTTTTCTACCACTTGATTGTAAACTGTGTTTATGATCGGGGTGTGTTTAACTCTTTTATACTCAATATACCATATCTGCCGGCATTAAGTAAAGTGAGGAAAATCCCAAAATCTACTTGTTTTCCATCTGTTGTGGATGATTAGTATTTCCTATCATCTGTCACAAATTTCAATAAAATTAGGATAGTTCACTAATGTCTGACAAGAAATCATCGTTTTTAATTCCCGTAATTGGTACTGCTGTAATCTTAGCAGGTGGTATAGCAGCTTATATATATCTAAAGGGTAATACAGATAGCTCTAGCCCTTTAGGTAATGCTAAATTAGTACCACAAACCGCGTTAATGGCAACTTATATTGACACTAATCCTGAATCGTGGCATAAGTTGCACCAATTTGGTACACCTGAAGCACAGAAGTTAGTAACAAAAGGGTTAAAGGATTTTAACCAACAAATATGGAATGATAGTAATATTTCCTACGAAGCAGATATCAAACCTTGGGTTGGTAGTGTGATGATTGCAGTACTACCACCAGATGAAAAAAAGACACCACCCCCCAAAAAAACAACAGACTACTTAGGCTCACCCTCTGCACCAAATATTTTATTAGTAGTAGGTATTAAGGACAAAATAGCTGCGCTGAAATTTGCTAATAAGTTAAAAGTAGCACAAAACATCACAGCTAAGGAATCAGACTATAAAGGTGAAAAAATTATCGAAACCAAAGGTCAAGGTCAACCACAATATACAACCGTTTTGAATAATGACCACTTGCTGTTAACAGCAAATAAACAAACTGTAGAAAAAGCCATTGATACCTATAAAGGTGAACCTTCCTTTGCAAACAAAGAAGGTGCATACGATATTCTCAGTAAAGGTGTGGATGTTAAAAATAGTCTGGCTCAAATTTATGTCCCCGATTATGCCAACATGATACAAAAATTAAATTCCCAGTCTCAACAATTACCTCCCCAAGCTCTAGCACAAATTAAGCAAGTGAAATCATTGGTAGCCGGTGTGGGAGTAGATGATGCAGGACTGAGATTAAAAGCAACTGTGAATTTAGATCCCCAACTGAATAAATTTGAATATCAAACTACTTCGGCAAAAATTGTGGGACAATTTCCTAGTGAAACCTTCGCTTTAGCTAGTGGACAAGGTATTAGTAAAAGTTGGCAAACCTTTGTGCAACAATCTCAAGATTATCCTGAATTAAATCAAGGAATCCAACAAGCTCGGACACAACTAAAAACCGCACAAATTGATTTAGATAAAGATATTTTTGGGTGGATGAATGGAGAATTTGGCTTAGGTGCTGTAAAATCTAATCAAGGTTTATTAGCTAATGTCGGTTTTGGAGGTGCATTAGTATTAGATACAAGCGATCGCAAAACTGCTGAAGCCACTCTCACTAAACTTGATAATCTTGCTAAACAACAATCTCTCAATATTGCCCAAAAAAATATCGGTGGTAAAAACATTACAGAATGGCAAATTCCCCTACAAGGCGCTCTTGTTTCCCATGGTTGGCTAGATAATGATACCGTATTTCTAGCTATTGGCGGACCAATTGCGGAAACTCTAGCAAATCGTCAAGGTACAGCACTTGATCAGAGTGATACCTTTAAAAAGGTTACAGGTTCTTTGCCAAAACCCAATAGTGGTTATTTCTATTTAGATATGGACAAAACCACGGACATAATTAAACGTTTAGCCCCCCAAAGTCAACCCCTAACTCCAGATACTCTGGCGATTTTAAGTTCTATGCGTGGCGTTGGTGTGACCGTGAATAGCCCTAGTAAATCAAAGACTGAAATGGAGATGTTATTTTCTCTCAAACCCAGTCAGGGGAAATAATATTCATTTTCTGTGATTTAGATGTGTGATCATGAATTACAGGACTTATAGAAAACAGTCGGGTAATTCATGAATTACCCCCACCAACAAATAGAGAATAGGAAACAGAGTCGAAAATCTTTTGGTGTATATTAACAATTTTACCTGAAACAAGATGACTAAACCAACCGCACCACATTTAAATACTCAAATTGCAGAAATATCTCCCCAAATTCATTATTTAGTGGCAATGTCTCAACCAGAAATCCATCTGTTTGAAGTGACATTAGACATTATTAATTATCCTTCAGAAATTCTTGATTTAAAAATGCCAGTGTGGACACCTGGATCATATTTAGTGCGCGAATATGCCAGAAATTTACAAGACTTTACCGCTTTTGCGAATACTGAACATTTACCCTGGCGAAAAGTTAGTAAAAATCATTGGCAAGTAGAAAAAGGTGATATTTCCCAGGTAACTATATCTTATCGTATTTTTGCTAATGAACTATCAGTAAGAACAAATCATTTAGATGCCACTCACGGTTATTTTAATGGTGCAGCACTGTTTTTTAGAATCCCTAATTGGCAGAATTTACCCTTAAAAATAACTGTGATTCCTCCTCACCCCCAATGGCAAATAACCACTGCTTTACCAACCGTTTCGGAGACAAAAAATACTTTTTTAGCCGCAGATTTTGATACTTTAGTTGATAGTCCTTTTGAAATTGGTTGTCATCAATTATATAAGTTTGAGGTTTTGGATAAACCCCATGAGTTAGCAATTTGGGGAAAAGGTAATTTTCAACCACAAAAAATGATTAATGATTTCCAAAAAATCATTGAAGTAGAAGCACAAATGTTTGGTGGTTTACCTTATGATAGATATGTGTTTTTACTGCATTTATTTCAGCAAGCTTTTGGTGGTTTAGAACATAAAAATTCTTGTTCTTTAATTTATCAAAGATTTGGATTTCAGACTCCAGATAAATATGAGCCATTTTTACAATTAGTTGCCCATGAATTTTTTCATTTATGGAATGTGAAAAGAATTCGTCCCCAAGGTTTAGAGATAATCGCCTATGATCAGGAAAACTATACACCATCTTTATGGTTTTGTGAGGGAACAACCAGTTATTATGATTTAATTATTCCTTTACGGGCAGGTATTTATAATACCCAGGCATATTTGAATTATTTGAGTAAGGAAATTACCAGATATTTGATGACTCCCGGACGCAAAGTACAACCTTTATCTGAGTCAAGTTTTGACGCTTGGATTAAACTTTATCGTCCAGATGCTAATAGTGGTAATTCCCAAATCTCCTATTATTTAAAAGGGGAAATGGTATCACTTTTGTTAGATTTATTAATTCGCGTTCATCATGGAAATAAACGTTCTTTAGATGATGTCATGCGGCAAATGTGGCAGCAATTTGGCAAGGCAGAAATTGGCTATACTCCCGAACAATTAGAGGAGGTAATTGAATCTGTAGCGGGTATGGATTTAGGAGATTTCTTTAAACGTTATCTCCATGGACTCGAAGATTTACCATTTAATCGCCATTTGCAACATTTTGGTTTACAATTAGTAGAAGAAAAGAACGAAGAACCTTATTTAGGTGTGAGGATAAATAGCGAAAATGGTCGAGAAATAATTAAATTCGTAGAAGCAGATTCACCGGCACAAAAAGCAGGAATTGATGCAGGAGATGAATTATTAGCTATTGATGGAATTAGGGTAGGAAATCAGTTAAATGAAAGATTGAAGGATTATCAAGCAAATGATTTGATCCAAGTTACTGTTTTCCATCAAGATGAATTGCGGACTTATTCTATCACCCTAGCAGCAGCAATTCCTGGTAAATATCAACTTAAATCTGTGGAAAATCCCTCTTCTAGGGAAATGGAGAACTTTGTCGGTTGGTTAGGTGTACCGCTGTCAACTATTCAGTAATAAGGGAAGAGGTGACAGGTGACAGGTGACAGGTTACAGGTTACAGGGAACAGGGAAGAGGTGACAGGGAAGAGGGAACACAGGAAGAAAGACAGAATTAATACCTACTGAGTCTTGTATGGCTACGCCACGCAAGTTATCAAAAATCAATAGGACTTACGCAAGATTCATGGAATAACGAACCACAGAGGCACAGAGGTCACGGAGAAATGAGGATTTGAGAGATATTTTGCGTAAGTCCTGATCAAATAGGAGTCCTATATCATAGATAAAAATGTCTGAATCAGGATATGCAGGATTTCAGGATGATCAGGATGAAAAAATACAGATAATTAAATCAAATCCGGGACATTCTCAAATCTTGTCAATCCCAATTCAGATCAATTAATTGTTGAGAAAAAAGAATTTTTAGATTACTGATTCCAACTCTTTAAAACACCTGGTTCTTGCTGAATTGGCAAAACATCTAAAATGTCAGTTTGAGAACAATATTTCATGTCTTCTAAACATTGTAAACGCAATAATCGTTGACCATGACTAGCTTGATTTAGTAGTCCTAATAAGTCATTTTCCCATTGGGAATAAAGAGCGATTGCACTAATCAATTCATCATTACCACTAATTTCCTCTAGAGAAGAATTAGTTTTTTGCCAAATACTATGAGCGATCGCACCAGCACATACTGTATCCTCTAAAGAGTAACTACCCTCCCAACCAGAACCAACAATCCACACTGTTTCCGGTTGCTTTTCTAAGAGAAACTTCACCACCGCCGCCCGATTAATCAAAGCTGCTGCAATAACAATGGGAGCTTTTTCTATTCTTTGTAAAGCCCTTGTACCATTGGTGGTACTAATAAATAACCGTCGTCCTGCGACTAAATCTGCTGTACAATCCAAGGGTGAGTTACCTAAGTCAAAACCAGCCACTTTAGCACCACCCCGTTCTCCGGCTCTTAATCGTTTTTCTGGAGGCCATGCTTCACTCACCGTCATAAGTTGATTTAAGTCGCTGAAAACCTGCACAGCTTCACCTCCAGCGGCTAAAACTGTGGCCATTGTACTAGTTGCCCGCAGAACGTCAACAGCGATCGCGCATTCTGGTACTGTATCAATGGGGGTCAATTCGGGGGTGTGATATACAAATATCTTCACGTGCTGGCTATACCTACTTTATAATACTGTTGTCATATTCTACCCACTTAATGCCACTAATTGGTAATACTAAATTCTACCTCTTTAGTAGTATATAAATACTAATAAATCATGCAAAGCCTATTCAGTCAGCCTTTAAGCTTCCTATTACATCTTATAATCGAAAATATAGAGAAATAGCAACGATGAAATCAGAGAAATATAGCGTTTCCCAGTCTAATGAAGTACAAAATTATCTGCGTTTATTTGCGTCCATCTGCGTTCAATTATTACTACTTTACCTCACTTGAATGGGAATGGCTATAAGAGGATGTTTTAACACCATAAGGGCGTTGCTGAAACCAGGTATGAATTTAGGTGTAGAGCCGAGAATCCCTACATGAGGAACGTCTCTACAAGGGTTTTGAAACCATCAAAAATCATTTTCATACCTCAAATCAGCAACGCCATCTGAATCAAATCTTCTCTAATTATTAAAAGCGGGCGATGGGACTCGAACCCACGACGTTCACCATGGGAAGATGACATTCTACCACTGAATTACACCCGCATAGAGTCTTCATGATACCATAATTTATCAGGAGATAGATCATAAATTTACATATTGTTACATATTGATCACTTCTCCAGTTTATCCATTAGCCACTCCCTTGGATCATGAAAAATATAATTAATTTTGCGGTTACAGGTACTTCCATATCCTCTAAATTATTGTTAATTTAAAAGGATGTTAATTAATGCTCAACTTTTACTACAATTTCAACGCTGTCAGCGACGTTCTTTTTTAGACACTCACGGTGATTATCATCAGCGAGATATTCGCAATGAGTTGGTATTAAAGTTACAACAAGATAAAAACCTGAATCATCAGCGAATAGTCACAAAATTAAGTTACTATGAGCCTGATTATCCTTCAGGAAATTGGCAAGCAGGAGCAGCAGCTACTATAGAATTAATGCAGCGAGGTGTAAGTTATATTCATCATGGTGTACTATTAACTACTTATAATGAAAAATATAGCTTACTTAGTCGCCCGGATTTACTTGTCAAACAGCCGGGAAAATCCCGGTTTGGAAACTGGAACTATGTGCCGGTGAATATTGAATTGGGTAAACGTCCTAAACAAGAATATCAAGTAGTGATTGCTTTTCATGCCCAAGTTTTAGCCACGGTTCAGGATATAATTTTGGAAAAAGCAGGGCTGATATTGCGAAATAAAGACAAAACACATTTGGTGGATTTAGATAAATGGATACCACAAATGCTGGATATTCTCGATGAATATACTCAAGTAATTGATTCAGTAAATCCGCCGGAAGTTTTTATTTCCCGGCAAAAATGTAACCTTTGTCATTGGTATAATCATTGTTATGGAATCGCTCAAGCTCAACAACACCTTTCTTTGTTACCAGGTGTAACACCTATTCGCTACACACAACTGCAAAACCTGGATATTACCAGTTTAGAAGCACTTGCTTGTACCCAACCCAGCAACTTAGAAAATCTGACAGGGTTTGATAGTAATATAGCTGGTAAATTAGTTATTCAAGCCCAATCTGTGTTAACTAAACAACCTTTAACCCTTCCTGATCCTTGTTCTCCAGAATATCTGACTTTTGTAGCCCCTATTGAACTTTATTTTGATATTGAAGCCCAGCCAGACTTAAACTTAAATTATCTTTTAGGTGTTTTAGTTGTGGATAGAATTGCCAACACTGAACAATTTTACTCCTTTTTAGCCGAAACACCAGATCAAGAGCAATTAATTTGGCAGCAATTTTTAGCTTTAGTCAGTCAATACCCGCAAGCACCAATTTATCATTTTTGTGCTTATGAATTCGATACAGTTCAACGCCTTGGGAAACTTTACCATACACCCTATAGCGAAATCCGTCCCGTCCTCAATCGGTTTATTGACATATATGAACAATTAACTCAAAGCGTAGCCTTACCAATAGATAGTTACGCATTAAAAACTATCGCTCGTTGGCTAGGTTTTGAATGGCGTGAACAGGAAGCTAATGGGGCTAAATGTATTTATTGGTATGATCAGTGGTTAGAAACAGGCGATCGCACGTTATTATCAATAATTCAAGAGTACAATGAAGATGACTGTCGCGCCACCCGTACCGTTAAAGATTGGCTAGTTAGTTTTTTTTCCAGGTGATTGTGGTAATGTGGTAATAAACCTATAAAAAATTTTACTTCTATTATTTTATGTTTATAATACGTCTCCCCAAGCCCCAGAAACTGTTCCTCGTGATCATTCTTATCGGTTCTTTCTTTAGTCATTTCCCCTCTCCCTCTTTAATCATCAGTAGTGTAGAATTTATTGGAGAAGCCACCCTACCCACAGGCTTATCTTTCCAAAAAACTGAAATTGGTGGTTTATCGGGAATTACTTATGATGCTAAAAATAATTTATATTACGCAATTTCCGATGATACAGGGAGAAAAGCACCTCCTCGTTTTTATACATTTAAAATTGACCTCAGCCAAGGTAAATTAACTGATAATGGCGTTACTCCCGTAAATGTAACAAACTTATTAAATACAAATAATCAACCATTTTCACTTAATACTAGTGATACAGAAGGAATTGCATTTACAAGTAAAAATACTATATTTGTCTCATCTGAAGGTAATATATACAATCAAGTAAATCCCTTTATTGATGAATTTTCCCTGGCTTCTGGACAAACAATTAGTACCCTACCCATACCAGATAAATTTTTACCAGATCCACAAAAGAAAAAAGGTATCCGCAGTAACTTAGGTTTTGAAAGTCTCAGCATAACACCTGATGAAAAATTTCTGTTTACAGCCAGCGAAAACGCTTTAATTCAAGATGGTAAAGAAGCTAAAAGCGGTATTGGTACTTCTTGTCGGATTTTAGAATATAACCTCTTAACCAAGCAACCAGAACGGGAATTTCTCTACCAGACGCAACCCGTCAAACCTTTCTTTAATCCTACTGGTAAATTTGCTAGTGGTTTATCAGATTTATTAGCACTTGATAATCAAGGTCATTTTATCAGTATAGAAAGAAGTTTTACAGGTTTCGGATTTACAATTTTTTTATTTCAGATTTCCTTAAACAACGCTACGGATATTCGTAATTTCGACAGCATTGCAAAAGTTGACACCTCTGAAATTAAACCAGTAGAGAAAAAACTATTATTAGATCTACGGAACTTGGATGTATCATTAGATAATATTGAAGGATTAACCTTGGGAGCAAAATTACCCAGCGGAGAACAATCCCTGATTCTGATCAGCGATAATAATTTCAGAGGGTTACAGCAGACTCAAATTCTAGCCTTTAAACTCAAACCCGAACCACCACTGACGAGATTATTACGACGGTTGAGAATACTTAACCCATAACAGGGAATAATGTTAGAATAGAGGGTAATCATTGTTTATCTTGATAAATTATGCGGATCTTATTCAATCAAAAATTAAAAATTACAGCATTTATTACCAGTTTATTGGTAGTTGGTTTCATGAATAAACAGCCAATTCAAAAACAACAGACTACAGAAAATTTATCATTGTCCCCAATAGTAGATTATCCAATTGTAGGATTATCTAATAATTTATTGAGTCAAAAACCATCTTATAAATCTATATTGTATTCAGTGATTAATGAATGGAAACAATATCAATATAGTATCAATTCTCATCAGGTATTAACAACGGGAAAATTACCAAATAATCAAATAAATTTTAATCAGACTGATTTATTATCCGTACTCACAAATACCAGAGAATATTTTCAAAAATATGCTTCAGAAGATCCAGATATTCAAAGGACGGGAATATTAATAACTCAAGGAGTTACAGTTAAAGATATTCTGAAAACATTAGATTTCATGATCGCAGTTTTAGAAGAAGATATTGCTAACAAACGAACAACTAGGTTACAAGATCCAAATTTTATTAACGCCAATTTTCGCGTGATTAAATGGTCAGCGCATAACCCAGAAAATCCTCAACAGAAACAATTAAGAATTACAAAATATGCGGCTTTTATCCATCCTGGTTCTCGAGAAAAAACCTCTGAATATAATACACCAGTTTATGCTTTGAAACAAGAATTAAGCCAGGATAAATTTTACACTAAATATACAAAACAAGATGTTTTGTCAGGTATTTATGAACCAGGAGGTAAAGAATTTGGTAAAGTTAAACCTATTGCTTATTTAACCAGAAACGGTTTAGAAGCAGCACTAATGCAGGGAACAGTATTAGTTAATTTTACTGATGGAACTAAAGAATTTTTAAATGTAGATAAAAATAATGGAATGTCTTATATTCGGGGAGTAAAAGCAACTTCACAAAAGCGGTACTGGTATTTTAAAGAAGTTGATGCAATTAAAGGCTATGGATATAAAATAGATGCCAAAATATCCATTAAACCAGGAGTAACATTTGCTGGAGATGTTCTGAATATTGGTTTAGGGAGAATAATTGTGATTGAAGATAATCAGAGTGGGAAAAAACAGTTAAAAATGGGCGTAATTGCGGATACAGGTGGAGCATTTTTACCAAACCTTTATCAACTTGATTTTTTAGCGGGAACTTTTGCGAGTGAAAAAGATTTTCAGCAGTACATTCATAAATTACCTGAATATACAAATGTTTATATTTTAGTAAAGAAGTGAAAAAGTGATATAGATCCCTGACTTTTCATAGAAATCGGGGATTTGGGTATTTAATGAAGCTAAACATCAGAGTTTTCATGATCAGGCTAAAAACATAGTTAAATAAAGAAAGAAGAGGTAAAGGAAAAAGTATATTCTGTCCCCAACCTCAATTCCTAGAAATTTCAGGAAATTAACCCTTGATTTTGAGTTTTTGGGATAGAAAACAAGGAACTACTAACAAGTGAATTTTAAAATGCTGGCTCTTTTCAGAAATTTCCGAGATGAATTTGCTTCAGGTGTATCAAAAGCGATCGCTAATTGGTGGTCAGAGTTCACCCTTCAGACTAAACTTCTAGCCGTCGCTACCTTGACGGTTTCCCTGGTCATGAGTGGTTTGACATTCTGGGCTGTGAACACAATTCAACAAGATGCACGTTTTAATGATACCCGCTTTGGCCGTGATTTAGGGTTATTGTTAGCAGCTAATGTCGCCCCCCTAATTGCTGATCATAACTTGACTGAGGTAGCCCAATTTTCTCAACGCTTTTATAGTACCACCACCAGCGTCCGTTATCTGCTTTACGCTGAGAAAACTGGGGAAATCTTCTTTGGTATTCCTTTTTGGGAGCCTGAGGTAGAAGATTCCCTGAGTATTAAGCGCCGGATACAATTACCAGAAGATTATCCTGGTGATGAATATCAGCCTCTGGTTAGACAACATAATACTCCTGACGGGATAGTTACAGATGTATTTGTTCCCTTGATAGTCAATAAAAAATACTTAGGTATATTAGCAGTGGGTATTAATCCCAACCAAACCGCTGTCATATCCACTAATTTCACCCGTGATGTTACCCTGGCGGTTTTTATCACGATTTGGGTAATGGTAATTTTAGCGGGGGTAATTAATGCTTTGACCATTACTAAACCTATCAAGGAATTACTCGTAGGTGTCAAACAAATTGCTGCTGGTAATTTTAAACAACGCATAAATATACCATTAGGAGGTGAATTAGGTGAACTAATTCTTAGTTTTAATGAAATGGCCGAACGTTTAGAACGCTATGAAGAACAAAATATTGAAGAATTAACCGCAGAAAAAGCTAAGTTAGAAACCTTAGTTTCTACCATTGCTGATGGTGCAGTGTTGATTGATAATAATATGCAGGTGATATTAGTTAATCCCACGGCCAGACGCATTTTTAATTGGGAAAATATGGATGTTGTTGGTAATAATATTTTACGCCATTTACCCCAAAGTGTGCAAATGGAAATATCCCGGACTTTATATGAAATGGCCGCCGGTGAATGTGAAAGTGCTGAATTTCGTATCCCACTTAAACAACCAACTCAACGCACAGTTCGCATTCTTTTAACAACTGTTTTAAACCTACAACGGGAAAGTATTAAAGGTATAGCTATTACTGTCCAGGATATTACTCGTGAAGTAGAATTAAATGAAGCCAAAAGCCAATTTATCAGCAATATTTCCCACGAATTACGAACACCATTATTTAATATCAAAACCTATATTGAAACCTTACATGATTATGGTGAAGATTTAGGAATTGAAGAACGACAGGAATTTTTGCAAACAGTTAATAATGAAACTGACAGACTTACCCGTTTGGTTAATGACGTTTTGGATTTATCAAAACTTGAATCTGGACGGACTTATAATTTTGATAAAGTAGATTTACCACAAGCACTAGAACAAACATTACGTACCTATCAACTTAATGCTAAAGATAAGGGTGTGGAACTATTCCAGGAATTAACTCCTAATTTACCTTTAGTTTTAGGAAATTACGATTTATTATTGCAAGTTTTTGGTAATTTAATTGGTAATGCTCTCAAATTTACTCCCGCAGGTGGTAAGGTAGTCATCAGAGCTTATCAACTAGATGATAATTCTAATTCTCATCATCAACCTGGTAAAGTGAGAATTGAAATCGGTGATACAGGAATTGGGATAGCACCAGAAGATCAACAAGCGATTTTTGACCGCTTCTTTCGCGTGGAAAATAGGGTTCATACCCTGGAAGGAACAGGTTTAGGTTTATCAATTGTCAGAAATATTATTGACAGACATCACAGTCAGGTTAATTTAGTCAGCGAGGTTGGTATTGGTACTACTTTTTGGTTTGATTTAGAATTATTTGAGGAAGAAGTTTTATCAACTTTAGAAATCACTTCAGAAAACTTGGAAGTGAAGACAGTTTGATATTTAACGTTGCTGATACTCACAGTCATCAAGATTTTAAGCTGGAACGACTCTGTGTCAGATAAATCCAGATCAATTCATATCATATTTATGGAAGAAGTTGGGTATCTATGTTTTTTTGTCACTTCCAGGTTTATACTTGAATAATAACAATATAATTGGAGTTCATAATCTCATGGCTAAAAAAAATATCTCTAATTTAACACAGGAAGAAACCAAGAAATTTATACCCCTTCAAGGTGAACCAATAATTGAAATTATTGCTGAACCAGTATTAGAACCACAAATACAAACCCCTGAAACTCCCATTACCACAATTAAAACTCAGTCGGAACTAGAAGCAATTATAAAAGAATTGCAAAAAACAGTGGATACATTAAAACAAAAAGAATCTACTCTCATTGAAAAAATTAGTGCTTTACAAATGGTAATTTCTGAAAAGAAAGCATTAACAGAACGCTTAACAGAAGAACTTTATGAAACGAAACAAACAGCATTACAATTAGCAGATTCTAATTCTCAGTTGTTAGAAGAAATCAAAGTTTTTAAAAAACCTAGTCAACAAACTAGTCAAATTTCCAAATCCATTCAATACAAAAAATCCCATAGATCCATAGAAAGACTTCAAGAAAAACCAAATCAAGATAGTGAAGATTTTTCTAAAAATACTTGGTTATATGATTGAAGTTAGGAGTTACCGAGTCAGGAGTCAGAATGTATAAAGCTGACTCCTGATAGCTGGCTTGATTTTTATAAATATTTTTGTAATATTGCTTCTTTTTGTTGTGGTATAGCTTGAATTTCTTGTTCATAATTTTGGATATATTTCTCCATATCTAACACTTCATTAATAATTCTATCTTGTTCATTTTTTTCAGGACAAGCAACCAATAAAGGACGAAGTATTTCTAAATTGATATTCTTTTGTGCTTTTTGAGGTGCAATATCATTTAAGTATTGTTGTTGAGTTCTTAAATAATATTCCAAGTAATCAATATTCATTTGTTCATTAGGTTTAATACTAACAATACTATCAGGAAAACAAGCAGGATAAGTTAAAATCGCTGTACTTCCAATATTAGCCGCAATTGTAATTAAAATAGTTTCTGGTTCAAATAGCTTACTAACTTTTAATCCTTCCTCATTTAATGTTTGAGAATAGATAATATTTCTTCCCTTGACCTTAGCTACATCTCCTGTTTGAATAAAAGGATATGTACCATCTTGATATAAATGAGGTGCATTTCTAGGACGATAACTAAAACGACCTCTTTCTAAAAATGCTGCTTGAGATAGTTTTATTTTAGGTGCAGTATTAAAGGAATGATTTAATATTACTTGGATATGTGTTTGTAATTCCTCAATATTATTTTTTAGTTCTTGTTCTCTATTTTCTAATACTTCAATTTCTTGAACGATTTGTTCTTGTATTTCCTTGGGAGTTAAAGGTAATTTAATATTATAAACCAAATTTCTATTAAGTCCTGGAACTCCTATACCTGCTACTAAATTTTGTAAATTAATAGAATTTAGTAAGTAATAAAAGTATTTAGGTAAAGTATCTTCGCTTTTAAGATTAACATAAAATGTAGTATCAATAGGAAAACAGTTTTTCTCGATATAATTAACTTTTCCCGCAGAACCTTTACGTCCTACAATGATAGCAGGAGATTGAATTAAATATTCATTATGATAACCCACAATACCATTAGATCCCATGACTGGATATTGACCTTGTATTCTCTGATTTTCAGGTAAAGCACTACCATACTCAAGAGTAGCTATACACAAAAATGTAACAAGTTGATATTTTGATTTAATTTTAAGTGTAGGTTTTTCTATAAATTGTATTTGTTTTTCAAACGTAACTCTTTTAAAATCAATACAATCAACTAAATCAACGATGGAAACATAATCCTTAATAGCATCAACAGGACTTTCTAAATTGCCTAAAAAAGATTGATAAATATAGTAATTTACTTTTTCAGGATTAAATTGTTCTATTTCATCATATAATAGAGTTTTATGATTACCATTTTGATCTCTATCAAGTTCCATTCCTGCCTGTCTTCCTTCTTTAAATTCATATCCTAAAAAAGCACGAGCTTGATTTTTATCTCCAGATTTTATCTGGATCAATTCCTGATTATAACTTAATAAATAATAATAAAATTTATCTTTCTCAATAGGTAATACTATTTCATAAAACAATCTTTCAATTCTCTGTTCTTGCTCCTCTTGTGTTAAAACTTTAAAATCTCTTCGTTTATGTAAATTTTTAAAACTGGTTTCGTTTTCAAACCAGTAACGGTAATCTTGATACCAGTCTGTAGTTTTTATTTCATCATTAGCATTACGACTGACAA
>NZ_KE384671.1:60206-61955 GCF_000426925.1 Dolichospermum circinale AWQC310F
GTTTTATAATCATCGAAATCTAAACCTAGATAGTCAACATAACTTCTAAATAAAGATTCACTATCTATAAAATCATGGGGACGTTCTCTGTTATTAATAATATAATCTTCAGCTACAAAATTATAATCCTGTTTCCAGCGAGATTCCCGCTTTTCCATAAATAAAACTATCGTCTTTGTTCCTGTAGCCATAAAGGTTTTTGGTTGTCCGCTCAATTCAACTATAGATTTAATGAGGAAGTTTTGTAAGATAATCTCTCTGGCACGGGTATAAATTCCAGTATTATTTAAAATAGAACTTGGTAAAATAATTCCAGTTTTTCCTCCTGTATGTAATAATTGGGCAGTTCTTTCGATAAATAAAGCTTCAATTTCTGATGAACTATCAGTTAAAGATTCAAAAAGTGTATATTTATCTTTTAATTTTAAAGCATGGGGTTTAAATCCATGAATTGAATAAGGAGGATTAGCAATAACTACATCATAACTAGGCGCAAGTTGACGTTCTCTTTCATTATAATCTTCTAAACCATCGCCAAAGAAAATATTAGCTTGTCCGTCTCCATTCATAAAACAAGCTACTTTTGCGGTACGGGCTAAACGATAATCTTTTTCAATCCCAAAAATGAATTTTTCAGCCCAATCTGATGATTCTTGATATTGTCTAATATATCTATTAACATCTTTGGTAAATTCAGGTTTAATAGTATCAACAATATTTTGTATTTCTTCAATTGCTTCCACTAAAAAATGACCACTACCACAAGCATAGTCTATTAGATAAGGTAAAAAATCTACTCTTTCTTGATTGAATTTAGCTTCAATTATTTCTCGCAAAGGCAGCGATTTAACGATAAACTTGGCAATAGGTAAAGGTGTAAAAAACTGTCCTTCAGATTGTTTATAACCTGCATCTAACAATTGTTCAAAGAAATCCCCTAAATATTGTTTTTGATATTTTAAGCCATTGTTATCGTTATAAAAATATCTAAATTTTTTGTACTGAAGTAAAGTAATAATTTCATTTAATACTTTAGCATTTTCCAAAAATAATTTCTCGTTGTGAACTTCTTTAAAAGCAAATTCATTATTACTATAAAATTTTAATTCCCGTAATATTTGTTTAAGTCTTTCTTGAGTCGTTTGTATGGGGAAATTACTAACTAATGTATCAATATATTCCTCAGAATAATAAACAATTTCTTCTTTCAGAAATTCTCTCATTCCTTTAGCATATAATTTTTGTAACCTTTCCTGTATCTGTTCAGGTGTATCTTTACTTTCAATAATTTGAAAGTCAGTAATATCATTCTCATTTTTTTGTTCATCAACAATCTTACATAAAATTAAGGATAAAATTCGGTTAAAAGCATTTGATTTATCACTGATATTATTATGACGTAAGATTTCTTCAAATTGATTAAATAATTTACGTCCTTCTCCTTCAGTAAAGGGTTGTAAATCTTTTTTC
This sequence comes from Dolichospermum circinale AWQC310F, assembly GCF_000426925.1. Lineage (GTDB taxonomy): Bacteria > Cyanobacteriota > Cyanobacteriia > Cyanobacteriales > Nostocaceae > Dolichospermum > Dolichospermum circinale. The sequence goes on from NZ_KE384671.1 coordinate 61,677, forward strand.
TTAATGGGTATATATTCAGGATTATAAGCTTGCACTTCTGGATCAAAAATTCCATTAGGTGCAAAATAGCAGTTAAAATTTTCTTTCCAAGCTGTATATAATTCTTCTGCTGTTTTGGCTTCTTTATAGCTTTTTATCTCTTCCTTACTTTCTGTTAATAATCTTAAAGTTTCTTCTCTATCCTTAATTTGGATAATTGCATTTTCATAAATAAGTAAACCATCATCATTAAGTTGTGAGGTATAAAGACAAAGAAAGCGAGTGTTTTTATCTTGTTGC
>NZ_KE384671.1:61965-87388 GCF_000426925.1 Dolichospermum circinale AWQC310F
TAAGAAAATAGTTGTCCACCATTTTCTATCATGCGATTTTTTTCTTTTTCATATTCCTTACCCCAGGTTTTACACTCAATGATAATTAAAGACTTTTCTTCTCTATCAAAAACAGAAATATCTGATTTTCCACTTTTACCAGTTCTTCCTAAAGGGAATTTACGTTCTAAGACTAAATGTTTAGGTTCATAACCTTTTTCTAATAATCTATTAACACATTCTAAAACAACGAAATTCTCAGGTTGACTAAAATTAGAGGTAGTTTCGTCTTCTACTGAAATTTTATCCCCATAATCAATTTTCTCATTGGCAAAATTAACTTTAATTACATAGTTTTTATGGTTAGTATAGATTTTCAGGTAATTTTGTTGAAAAATATCCGATTCTTGTTCTATAAATCCTAAATGAGAAATCAGAGATTTGATTCTTGTTTTATCCATCTTTTTTACTGTGTATTGATCATCATTGATGTTTGATTATCTTCTTAAATTGGGAAAATGGTGGGTTAATATACTTAACCTTCCTTTAATTCCGAAATTCTAAGATATGTTGGGCGACAATTTGTGGTTGTTCTAAATGGGGAATATGACCACAATTTTTAATCCAAATTAGCTGACTTTGAGGAATGGCTTTAGCGAATTTATTAGCGTCCCCAGTTCCTAAAATTTTATCACTATCACCCCATAAAATTAAAGTTGGTTGTGCAATTTTCGCCAGTTGTGGAAATTTAAAAGCACCATAACCGCCACTTTTCGTAAAAGCAATTAAAGCCTGAGTCCAATTCGGCATTTGTAGATGTAAAGCTCCGCAACATAAAGTATCCGCAGAGATTAGACTAGGATTTTTATAAGCAGTTTTACAAATGCGATCGCGTACCTTGGGATTTCGTAAAAATTCCGTAGCCCAATAATCCAAAGGAGGAAATATATACTTACTTAATGGGGAATTAGCTTTCAAACCCGCGCTATCAATTAATATCAGTTGTTTTACTGCTTCTGGATAAGTGAGGGTAAAATCTATAGCGGTCGCACCACCCATAGACGCACCCACCAAAATCACAGGCCGATTAATTAAAGTTTGCCAGAAAGAGAAAAGATGAGTTTTAATTGATTCAGGACTATAAGTAATTCCCGGTAATCTATCCGTAAAGCCAAACCCTAATAAATCCACCGCCCAAACTTGATTATTTTCAGCTAGTAAAGGCAAAATTTGCCGATATTCAAGGACAGAACTATCAAAACCATGAATTAATAAAATTGGTGTACCACCCTGACCTTGATGGACATAAGTAGTATCAATAGTTGCATTTATACAGGGAACAGCGATCGCTTGACGTTGGATATTTTGGGCCAAAGCGATAGATGTGGTTTGTGTGAGTTGCCCAACTGCGGGGGGGAGAAAACTTGGAAACATAAAACCCAGTTTACATCAGCGCGTACCACTTGCAGCAATACCCAGTAATTAATTAAAAAAGAAAATTTCCACAAAAATAAAAATCGGTACACAATCCTCGTAAAATAAGAATCAATTATCCCTAACGTAGGAGATTCAGCCCATGCCAATGGCAGTTGGCGTAATTGAAACATTAGGTTTTCCCTCGGTTTTAGCATCAGCAGATGCCATGGTTAAAGCAGCGGGTGTCACCATTGTGTACTATGGTATCGCCGAAGGTGGTCGCTTGATAGTTGCCGTCAGGGGACACGTTGCCGAAGTCGAAACAGCCGTGGCCGCAGGTATTACTGCGGGTGAAGAAATCTATGGTGGTCAGGTTATTACCCACTACATTATTCCCAACCCCCCGGAAAACGTAGAAACGGTCTTACCCATTCACTTCACATCGAAATCCGAACCTTTCCGTATTTTCTAAGTAAATGCGCTATCAAAAATTGAAGTCTTCCTTCATACAAGTAATTTGTAGCCATCTATAACTTTATATTCAAAACAGGAGATGAGAAATGTCATTACAGGCCGTTGGATCATTAGAAACTAAGGGTTTTCCCGCTGTCCTCGCAGCAGCAGACGCAATGGTAAAAGCAGGACGAGTGACCCTAGTTGGTTACATCAGAGTTGGTAGCGCCCGGTTTACAGTTAACATTCGTGGTGATGTTTCTGAAGTGAAAGCCGCTATGGCTGCCGGTGTAGATGCTGTAGAAAAAGTTTATGGTGGTACTTTGGAATCTTGGGTGATTATTCCCCGTCCCCATGAAAACGTAGAGGCTGTATTACCAATCGCTTATACAGCAGAAGTACAACAGTATAGAGACTCCGTAGAAAATCCCATTATTGCTGGCTCTAACAGAGGTTAATTTAATACTCTATGAATGAGTAAGGGGTAAGAGGATGAATGCAGTAGTCTGAATTAATACTGAAATTGGCTATAGTCAATCATGGCTACACAGATAAAAATTGCCTACGCAGGTGGGAAATTCTTGATTTTTCATTAGTCTGCTCAAGTGAACTTGGCTTGGGTAGTAGCGAATTATATTCGCTTTTAAAACATCCTCTAATAAACATCCAGCGGTAAAGATTGTAGAGCCGAAAATCCCTAACAGAAGAACCTCTCTACATCCTTTACCGACAATGTCTATTAAATCATCTATTCTTATCTGCTTTTATCTGCGGTCAATCATTCTAGAAATCTTATACATAATAAATTAGGAGTTATTAATTGCCACTAAATCGCCAAATCTAATTTCGAGGAGAGCAATATTGCTATGACACAAAATGGGGCAAATATAGCTCAATATTGGCAACAACGACTGGCTACAGAATGTCCAGAACAAAGTCAGGCTAATAGAGAAAGTATTATTTCCTGGCTGTTGGGAATAGATTTAAACCGGTTTAATTTACTTAACCCCAAAGAATTAGAAATTGCTAAACAAGCAATAGAATATCGGTGGCGAATTTTGCACAAACGCTATTTAGGAATGAGCAGAGAAAAGGCTTATTGTCAACTTATTAATCGTTTGGGTAGCGTAGTTACGATTAGAAATAAAATTCAGTCTTGGATATCTCTAAGCAGAGATCGTCAGCGTAGTGTTGTTGATGTACTTCAAGAAGTGCTTCAGGAATTATTACAAAGTGATTCCTATATTCAACAGCAAATGAGCCAAATTAGCGCATTAACAACAGATAAAAGATTGCGAGATATGTTGTTATTTGCTAGTATTGAAGAATATTGTTTACGTCCAGTTCGCAATCAACCAATATTAATGTACAGGTTTGTTAATTACCTAAGAAGAATCCAGAGAGGAGGCTTAACACAAGTACCTACCAGCGAATTAGTGAAACTTGTTTCCCAGGAGATTATAACGGAAAATAACGATCATCCTGTTAGTTTAATTGATCATCAAGCGATCGCACAATTTGAAGAAACTCAATATTTAGAAGAACAACAAGCTAACCGTCAATTAGTTCAAGAAGAATTTGCAGAATATTTATTAGCAAATATTGGACAACTAGCTGTAGATTGGTTGCAGTTATATCTGCAAGGTAAATCTCAAGAACAAATTGCCAAACAACTTAATAAACCTATTAAACAAGTATATCGTCTCCGAGAAAAAATTAGTTATCATGCTGTGCGAATTTTTGCGATTAAACGTCAACCAGAATTAGTAGATAACTGGCTTTCTGCATCCTTAAAACAAGATAATTTAGGGTTAACTGCAACAGAATGGCAACAACTTGAAGAACAATTAACCCCTTTAGCCCAGCAAGTTCTCAATTTGTGTAAAGCTGGTAATTCCATGGAAGAAATAGCCCAAAAACTACAATGTAAAACCAATCAAATTCTCAGTGAATGGACTAAAATCTATCTGGCCGCCCAAAAGCTGCGAACTAATAATTATCATCCCTAAAAATCAAGAATTATCAATCACGCCCATTAAAAGTTTATTACAGCCTTTTCCGCTCTGATGAGGTACAAAGTTGAATCATGAAACTCTTGTGGTGCGGGCATCTTGCCCGCTAGATATGTACCTCATAACACCGGTAAGTGCTGTAAGTTTATTAAATTACGACCACTTTGATAATTTTGATAATATTGCAAGTAAGTATTAAATTTGATAAAATTCTTAGGATTTAATGTATGTAAAGGCTACTTACCAAAATTGATTTATGACAATTACCATCAACAATGCCCCAGATTTAGCTTCTCGCTGCATTAATGGCATTTTAGCGATTAAACCCCTAGCAAACCTGGCCAAACACCAAGCCCGACAAATGATGATTAAACGGGCAGAAAAAATAGGTGTACCCTGGACCCAAGAAGTAGAAAAACTGCAACAGCGTGACTGGGTAAAAGACTTATCAAAAGTTGAAAATCCCCAAATTCAAATTAATTACCCAGAATACTATTTGCGGACATTTCATGCTTACGAACAGGGAAATTTAGGTTGGCCGGCAGCTTTTGAATTAGAAGTAGCTGCTCGCACCGTTCATGCTAGTATCTGGACTGAAGCTGGTTCTGAAGGTGACACCAAACTGCGCCAAAGTTACCACAATATTCTCAAAGAAAAAATTGATTCCCAACCACAAAATATATTAGACTTAGGATGTGCGGTAGGATTAAGTACCTTTGCCTTACAAGCAGCTTATCCCCAAGCCAAAATTACTGGTTTAGACTTATCTCCTTACTTCTTAGCTGTAGCTAATTATCGTAGTCAAGAACATCAAACTCAAATTAACTGGGTTCACGCTCAAGCAGAATCTACAGGGTTTACAGATGCTACCTTTGATTTAGTTTCCATTTTTCTGATGTGTCATGAATTACCACAATCAGCCACTTACAGAATTTTTACTGAAGCTAGACGTATCTTACGTCCAGGTGGCCACTTAGCAATTATGGACATCAACCCCAAAGCAGAAAATTACAAAAAAATGCCACCTTATATTTTGACGCTGCTCAAAAGCACCGAACCTTATTTAGACGAATATTTTAGTTTGGACATTGAACAAGCTTTAATTAAGGCCGGTTTTAACGCTCCTACTATTACTAGCAATAGTCCTCGTCATCGTACTGTAATTGCTCAGGTGAGTGGATAATTTATTACTAGTCCTATGGGCAGTAATTCCCCCCTTGCTGTTTTTGTGGTTTTACTACCGCAGAACCCCTGCTGCCCCACCTGTGTTAAATTTACTCATATTGTTCATTATCGGTGCTGTATCTGGTTTTGTGGCTCTTGGGCTGGAATTTGCTCTAGAAAACACTGCTAACTGGCTTTTAAACTGGCAACAGATACAGCGTCATTTTTCTGGTATAATCTTCCGGCAAATATTAGCAATAGCACCAATTGAGGAAGGTTGTAAATTAGTAGCAGTTATTCTGCCCGTTTGCTATTTACAACGTCAGTATTATTTGCGAGGTACTACTGTCTTTTTATTTACTATAGCAGTAGGGTTAGGGTTTGCAGCAGAAGAAACCTGGATTTATCTATTTAATGGTACATCCTCAATTTTAGAAAGGACTATTGGTACACCAGTTCATGTGATGTTTTCCGCTCCTTGGGGTTACGCTTTAGCGGTATATATTGCTACCAAAACAAGGTGCGATCGAGATCGGAATTTAATTTTTACCGCTTGGTTAAATTCTGTCTTTTTTCATGCTTTAGTTAATATTTTATCTATTGCTGGCAGGTTTCCACAGCCCTTATACTTACTTACTTATGGTTTATTTCCCTTGCTGTTATGGATGTTTTGGAGGTGGGAAAAATTACTGAGAAAATTACAGCGTAAACGTCCTTTAGTGTTAATTGGTGGACATAGATCCTCAGTGCGTAATTGGCAAAAGGGTTTAGTATTATTAATGTTTTTATTGGGTGGAAATTCTATATTTAGATTTTTGATTTTGTATAGAAAAATTAGCCTTTTGCGGTGGGAACTTTGGTTTGAGCCAGGGATTTTTTGGTTTATAATCAGGGATATTGCGCTCAATCTCTGTTTAGGAGTTTTAGCTTGGTTAATTTATCGGTATTTACGGAATTTAGTGCGTCCTGGGTACTTTTTTAATAGTTAATACTTTGTACATAAGTCCTCAATAAATTTACCATAACCATTTCTCATCACCAATTTCAGAATAGGTATACTCTATGGGAAGTTATACCTCCCATAATATTACAACATATTAAGGAATAGGCACAGAGCGCAATAACCGTTCAACTATAGTTTTAGCATTTCGTCCCCCTCTAGGAATCAGACGATGACAAAGAACGTGGGGTGCAAGAAACTTGATATCATCGGGAAGAGCATATTCTCTACCTAAGATAAAAGCCAAAGCTTGAGTAGCTTTTTGTAACGCTACCGTACCACGGGGACTAACACCCAGGGTAATTTCCTGATCATGTCTAGTAGTCCGCACCAATTCTAAAATGTATTCTTGTAAAGATGTTGCTACTTTAACCTGGGAACAAGCTTGACGTAATGCTTGTACTTCTTCTAAAGTGATACAGGGCTGTAAATCAGTAACATTTAAACCTACTTGTAAATTTTGCAGCATTTCCATTTCTTCAGATTCGGAAGGATATCCCAAACTTAAAGACAGCATAAACCTGTCCATTTGCGCTTCTGGGAGGGGAAAAGTCCCTTGATACTCAATGGGGTTTTGGGTAGCAATGACAAAGAATGGCTGCGGAACTGGACGGGAAACACCATCAATTGTGACTTGATGTTCTTCCATGACTTCCAGTAAAGCTGACTGAGTACGGGGTGTAGCGCGGTTGATTTCGTCAGCTAGTAGGACATTAGCAAATATCGGACCGGGGAGAAATGTAAATTCACCGCTTTTAGGATTCCAAATATTTGTCCCAGTGATGTCTGTGGGGAGTAGGTCAGGGGTACATTGTAACCGTTGAAATTTACCATCTACGGAACGAGCTAGAGACTTGGCCAAGAGGGTTTTACCGACTCCTGGGACATCTTCTAATAAAGCATGACCACCACCAAGTAAAGCTACTATGACCAAGCGTACAGCTTCATGTTTACCAACGATGGTACGAGCTAAATTTTGTGTTAAAGCGTCAATTTTTTCTCTCATGTAGTACCTGGGGGGAAATGTAGAAGGTTTATTTCTGAATTTTGACTAAAAACTTGTTTAATAGTTTAGCCTTTTCTACAGTATTCCCAGGTAACAATCTTAATCCAGCATGAGAATTAAAAATTTCTTGAGTTAATAAACCACTGACGCAAATAGAGAAAAGTCAAAAAACAGATGTTTTTAAGAGGTTTTACGTTTGAATATATTATTCACTCACAGATTTTATAATTGATTTCAAAAACTGGAAAACCATGATCTTCTTCTAAAAATTTTCTCGCAAGTGCTATCCAGCTTGAATTAAATCTTGGATAAAATTCAGGAGTACAAACATAAGCTTCTAAATTTAAACCTGCGTAGTTTCGATTTAATTTTAAATTAAACCAACTGATAGTGTTTGTTAATTGGTCAATAGCCTTTTCTCTATTTTTAGATATTGCTCTTTCTTCTTCACTCGTTGCATTTAATTTGAACTCTACAAAACAAAAATCATTTTCATCAAAAAATATAAAATCGCAATGAGAATTACCAAATCTTAAAAGTCCCTTTTTCCCATCAATAGGAATAAAGCCAACCATTTTAGCATTACTTATATTAAATAATTTAGTAATATCAAAGCCATTTTTACCAGTGTCAACACCATTTAGTTTAATAGTAAATGTATTATCATCTAAATTGTGATTGATAATAATAAAAGACTGTCCTTGATAGTCTATGATTGAAAATTCTGATCTCATTTCAATTTCCAGAACATCGGAAAAGTTATCAAAAGCAGTTGATAGAAGTTCTTTAATATCCTCAAATTTGCTCATTTTCTTTTGAAAGTTTTAGCGTGAATACTGTACAAAGCTTGAAAATCACCACCCAAAATTTCCGAAACTGTATCTAAATAATTTTGTTGAATAGTACCTTTTTCTTGATTAAAAATAGGTTCGCAATACCTAGTATCCTCACTAACAGATTGATTTCCCAAAGAATAAGCAGAAAAATCTTTAGCACTTAACCAAGAATCTTGGGGAATTATTTGTGCTACTTCTGATTCTGTTGACGGATTTTTTTCAACTACTCTATTCGCAAAGAGTAAATTATTAAAAACTGTGAGAACATAGGGACTATGGGTGGTGATAATTAGTTGATTATCATCATTTTGATTTATCATTAAAGTCAATAATTCAATTAGTTGCTTTTGAGCAACAGGGAATAAATGAGCTTCTGGTTCTTCCAATATTCTTAATATTTTGGTATTGTCAAGAATATTCAAGAAGATATCTTGTAAAATTCTTATGGATTCTTGTTGTCCTGATGAAGTATTAGAAAGCTTAACATATTCTTCTGTTTCCTTGTTAAATACTATTTTCTCTCCCCAATTATCAATTCTGTATTCACCTTTGAGTATTTCATCTATTCGTTTTTTGATATCATATAATTTTTGTTTGAGATTTTCATCATCTTCATAACTTTCAATTACCCCTTCAAAATTACCATTGCCAATTTTTTTAAATTTACCTTTAATTATATCAACTTTTTCCATAAATTTTAGCATTAATGTTTCATCTATTGTTTGTTGCTTACCTGCAAACTTCTTCTTGCTATTTTTCTCTAAACGACTGCTAACATCTGCAAACAATAATTTTTCAAATAAGTCAGAATAACTTACTGTTGCATTCCTACCAGCGATTACAAATAATGAATCTTCATGATACATTTGAAATGATTCATTCAACAGTTTAGCAAGCCTTTGAGCGTATTTAATTTTATTTTGCTCATAAGTCAATTGTTCATAAATATCATTTGTATTTAAACTCTGCTGAAAAAGTTTTTTAATTGCAGTTGCGGAAGTCCTAAAATTTTCATTTAATAAATTATCACTAAATCGAGAATCTAGTCTTTTCTTATCATTAAGACTTAATTTTAGATATTTGTCATTCTCTACACTATAATAAAATTTTATTTCAAAATTAGGTAAGTGCAATGTAGAACCGAAAAAATCATAAAACTTTTCTCTTATTGGAAATATAAGATCAGAAGTAATATCAAAATAATCCTTCTGCGTATCCTGATATATTTGGCTAAATAAATCATCTCTTAGTGATTTAAAAAAATAAATCAATTTAGCAATAGTGCTTTTACCACTAGCTTGTTCACCAATTAAAACTAATATTTTCTTGACTTCAATTTCTGCATATTTAATTGCACCGAAATTATTGATGATTATTTTTTGCATAAGTAAATATGATTTTTTTATGACTACATAACAAATGTACCATAATAGAAATACTTTTTGGGAGGTTATAGCTCCCATGATATTTCATATTAAATAAGCGGTTTTTTTATTTGTAGATGCGCTTTTTACCTTTCTTATTACAGCAAATTTAACGTAATTGTACCACACTCTTGTTTTTATATTCCTTTCTTCCTTTGCGCCTTTGCGCCTTTGCGTGAGATTTTCAAACGTGGTTCATTTACCTGAAAATCACTGTAATGTTTAGATTACCATTGAAAATCCCCCCAATATTAAGAATTAAAAATTGCTTGAGCTGCTGTACAATCAAGTTGAATTTGATTTTTCAGTGCTTCCAATGAGGGAAATTTCTGTTCAGGACGCAAGAATCTTACTAACTGTATCTCCAAAATTTTCCCGTATAAATCACCAGACCAATTTAAACAATGTACTTCTACACGAGTATCTATACCATTAACTGTGGGACGGTTCCCGATATTCATGACCCCTAATTGCGGAATAGGGTCTGTATCTGGAGTTTGATTATGAATGATCACCTCCACAGCATAAACACCATGACGAGGTAAAAATTTATCTTTTGGTAGTTGGATATTCGCTGTAGGAAAGCCGATAGTTCTACCTAATTTTTGACCTGTTACTACTTCACCCGTAAGAGTATAAGGTCTTCCCAGTAGACGATTTGCTTTAGGAATATCACCTACTTCTAAACTTTCTCTAATTAAGGATGTACTGATACGAGTATCATCCGTGGTAGACAAGCTGTCTGTATCAGTTTTTATAGGAACTATGGTCACGGGTATATTGTATTTAGCTGCGAGTATTTGCAAATCCTGGGCTGTACCCATACGCTTCTTGCCAAAACAGAAATCTTGGCCAACGCTAATTTGTTGACATTGGAGTTGTTGAACCAGAATTTTATCCACAAATTCCTCCGGGGAAAGAGCAGACAATTCTCTATCAAAAGGTAATAATACCAATTGTTCTACCCCAAGCGATCGCAATTGTTGTACTTTTTCATCCAGTGGTGTTAATAAATCACGGGGAAGTCCTGTAAAAAACTCATGGGGATGGGGATCAAAAGTAACAACGGTTGAGTAGGGGCGCGGATTTTTGCGGTCTGGGGGGGTTGAATTTTCCCCACTTTCACCCCATACTGACTGTAATACTGGCTGAATTACTCTTTGATGACCAAGATGAACACCGTCAAATTTGCCAAGAGCAACAGCAGTTGGTGTCAGCAGTCCTTCTGTTGAAGAAGCAACCCATACAGAACAACCATTTTGAGACAAATTTAACACTTGGATTTGGGGATTTTAAGTTTATTGTCGTTGGCAGCGTTGACGCTCTCACGCTATATATCTAATCACTAATCTAATCTAAAATCGAGAAATTCGCTGATTAAATTGGTTTTTGACTGGGTATACCAACCCCACGGGGAAAACTAATTGGGGTGTTGGTGACTTTTCGCAAATAAAGGCAATGACGCATACTATTACTCAAAGGAGTAGAAAATTCTTCAATTAATTCAACTACTCCACCTAATTGTTCAATAGCAGTTTCTAAACTTTCATTTTCTGCTTCGCTCCAACTACCCCGATAAATTATCGCCAAACCGCCTTTTTTGACTAATGGTAAACTATATTCCGCACAAACAGAAACATTTCCTACAGCCCGAATCACAGCGACATCATAATTTTGTCTGTGTTCATACTGTTGACCAATTTCTTCCGCTCTCCCCAGTAATGTTTGAGCATTATTGAGAGCAAGTGCTGATAAAACAGTTTCAATAAAATTAATTTTCTTCCCTGTAGAATCTAAAAGTGTAACTTGCGAATTGGGAAAAATTAGAGCAATTGGTAAACCAGGAAAACCCGCCCCTGTGCCAATATCAATTATTCGTTTTCCTCTGTCAATTCCAGGAATAAATATTTGTTTGGGTGCAATTCCTCGCAAGGAGTCCCAAAGATGTTTTTCCCAAAATTCTTCAGGTTCAGTAATCCTAGTTAAGTTAATTTGGCGATTTCCCCCAATGATTAATTGATAAAGTTGTTGAAATTGGTTTTCTTGTAGATTTGTCGGTTGCCAATTCAGGGTCTTTTGCCATATTTCCGCCATTTTCGGCAAATTAGCAATAGATAAAGATTCTGTATCCATTATTGAAAATCACTTTTTCTTATTAATTTTAACCGATTTTTACTTGATCATTGATCTCAAATTCATCTGCGGTTAAATTCCCTATTTCTTGACAAAATATGAATTAAATGAACCACGAAGACCCAAAGGACGCGAAGCAGGAAAAAGAAAGTTAATACTAACCTGGTAAATTAGTCACTACTTCTTGTGTTTTATTTCCCAAAGTTGTCGGCTTAACTGATTTTAAAATACCATGATCTAGTGTCCAACAATAATCAGCTATTGGTAATATATCACTGGCATCATGTGTGACAACTAACAATGTCCAATCTTTTTTCAGTTTGGCTAATAAGTTTACCAGTTGCCGACGCATAGACCAGTCTAAACCGGCTGTCGGTTCGTCTAATAGTAATAAATGCGGCTGACGAATTAATTGGACTGCTAAAGCTAACCGTCTTTGTTGTCCACCGCTTAAATTAGTGGGTGATACAGATAAGGATAAGTTATTTAATCCTACTTCTGTTAATGCTTGTTTAACCTGTTCTAATCCCAACTCAGGATGTCCTAAGCGTAATTCTTCTAAAATTGTCCCGCCGCAAAAGTGTCGTTCTGGAAATTGAAATACTAAACCTGCTAATTGTTGCAGTTGTTCGCCTATGAGTCCCTGCTCTCGCCAAAAAACCCCACCAGTGGTAGGATTAGCTAGTCCAGATAGAATTTCTAATAAGGTGCTTTTCCCTGAACCGCTAGGTCCAATTATTAAACCCAGTTTCTGGGGTGGTAATTCTAAGTTAATGGCTTGGAGAATTGCTTTGGGGCAAGCCGTGGGGTGATAAGTTAGATTTCTAAGATACAGCATCTGTTAAGATTACCAAGTTAGGGTAAATTTTGGTGGCAATAGACGTAATTTATAATTCATATAATTCGCTGTTTTGCATTTTAGGTAATAGATAAAACAATTTCAACCGTAATTATTCTCATGATGACTATGTTAAAACAGTTCTTAATTCCTCAATTCATCATATCTTGGCGATTTCCTATATTTTTGAAAGTGACTGTTACTACTTCAATCCTTTTAAATCTATTTGTAAATTCCTCCTTTGCTGCTGATCCATTTCGGACTCAAGAACCTCGTAATATTGGTGATAATACGGAAGCTGTTTTTAAAGCGATTTTCCAAGAGGGAAATTACCCAAAAGCTAAAAATTCCTTACAAGCAGCTATTTCTAGCGAACCCAATGAACCCTTAATTTATGTGATTCAGGCTGGTTTAGCTTATAGAGATCAAGATTGGGCTAGTCTAGAAAAATACAGTCAAAAAACTCTGGAAACTGCACAAGATCTTATTCCTAGTGATCCATTACGTGGTAATTTATACACTGCTGTCGGTCATTTTTTAGAGGGGGCGCTAATTCTCGGTCGAGAAGGGACTATCAATGGTGCTGGACCTGCTTTTAGTCGCTTACGAAAAGTATATACATATTTTGACAGAGCCGAAGAAATTTCTGCTACTGATCCAGAGTTAAACTTAATTCGTGGCTATATGGATTTAATGTTAGCTGTAAATTTGCCTTTTACCAGTCCAGATGATGCAATTGAACGGTTACAAAAAAATGCGTCACCTGGTTATTTAGTAGATAGGGGTGTTGCTTTAGCCTATCGAGATTTGAAACAATATTCTCAGGCTTTAGATTATGTCAACCGCGCTTTAAAAACAACTGCTGACAACCCAGAAATTTACTATCTAAAAGCTCAAATTCTTCAGGAGAAAGGAAAAAGGGAAAAAAGTCAGGATTTAATTAAGGAAGGAATAGTTTATTTTGACAAAGCATTAGCTAAAAAATCCCAGCTTCCTGTTAATTTAGTCAAACAAATTGAATATGAACGCAGTCAAGCTGTTAATAGTCAGTAGTCAGTTGTTCGTTGTCATGAAATTCTAGTTATACCAATTACAAATTACCCATTACAAAAATGCAAATTCAATTCCGCGAGTTTAATCCTTTTGATGTCTGGATCTGGTTGAAGTTTAGCACCATTCCCTCCCTACAAGAAAAAAAATATGTAGAAGAAGTATTTACTTCCTGGTTTTATTTAGGTAAATTGGGGGGATTCAATGCGGAAAATCTGCAAGTACAAGATACAGGAATTGATATCAGCTACATGAATTATGATGAACAAGGCTATGATAAAAGCTTACTGGCTTTGATGCACAATATGGGTGAATTTGAATATGAAGGAGAATGGATGCGTTGTTGGTTTGATTTGGGAACAAGTGATGCGATCGCTTTAGACATTCTGATCAACGCACTAACACAATTAAGTCAGGAATATGTTACTATTGAAGAAGTATATATTGGAGGTGAAAATTCAGATTGGCCTATAGAAAATAGTGAAAGTCACCCCGATTCAATCTACGATCATTATAATTAATTACTATCATGAATAAAGAAGGTCAAATTCGAGTAATTGTTTTAGCACTAATTCGAGACGGTAATAGAATCTTTGTTTCTGAAGGATATGATCCTACAAAACAATCAATCTTTTATCGCGCTTTAGGTGGTGGTGTAGAATTTGGTGAAACTAGTCGCATAGCTTTAATTAGAGAGTTTCAAGAAGAAATTCAAGCCGAATTAACCAATATTCGCTATCTAAGTTGTATCGAAAACCTATTTACTTTTAACGGTAAACAAGGACATGAAATTATTCAACTCTACGAATGCGATTTTGCAGATTCCAAATTTTACCACATCGAAAGTTTAACTTTTTCAGAAACACCAGAACGTCAACATCGCGCATTATGGATAGATATTTCCCGGTTTAAATCTGGTGAATTAAGATTAGTTCCTGAAGTATTTTTTGATTTCTTATAAACAGTTTTCTAAACCCACGCAGGTGGGTTTTGTCTCTGTAGACCCGGTTTCTAACCGCCTAATTTAGTCTAAATAATCAATTGAGTTGAGAAGTCGGGGATATTATTGCTATTTTAAAAACAAAGGTAAATAGAGGACTCCTATTTGATTTTTGATAGCTTGCGTTGCGTAGCCATACAAGACTCAGTAGGTATCAATTCTGTCTTTACTGTTCCCTGTTCCCTGTTCCCTGTTCCCTGTTCCCTGACCACACAAGTAAATTCACAGAATCAAACCAGATTCCTATAGGAGAAAGTTAATTATGACCTTACAATTAGCAAAACCACAGGTTAAAAATTTTCGCTTTAATATTTCTCAATATCATCAAATGAGTGCAGCCGGTATTTTGTCAGAAAATGATAAAGTAGAACTGATTAATGGAGAAATTATAGAAATGTCACCAATTGGTAGAAGACACGCAGCTTGTGTTGACAGAATTAATCGCTTATTCAGCAATATTCTGGGAATAAAAGTAATTGTTAGGGTACAAAATCCGATTCTCTTGAATAACTTATCTGAACCTGAACCAGATATCGCATTACTAAAACCTCGTACAGATTTTTATGAATCTGGACACCCTCAACCCCAAGATATATTCTTATTAATTGAAGTCGCAGATAGCAGTATTGAATATGATAGAGACGTGAAAATTCCTCTCTATGCTAGTAGTGGTATTACTGAAGTTTGGTTAGTTGATATTTATCAACAAGTAATTATTGTCTATCGCTACCCTAATGAACATGGTTATAGGGACATTCAAACACTAAGTCGCGGGGAAAAATTGTCAATTTCAGCATTCCCCGAAAATAATTTATTTGTAGACGATATTTTAGGAACAATAGTTTCATAGCAACCCGCTAAAAAATATCAAATTCCCACCTCTCAGATATTGATTATTTGGGTTGCATCAAAATTAGTAACAATCAATTACAATTAATTAAAGCGATAATGTTTCTTGACATCGCTGATAACTTCCCAAACACAAGACATACCAGCAGGAAAAGTCACTAAATCTCCTTTACTTATTTGTACCGCTTGTCCTTCATGAGGAGTGACAATGACATTACCTGCTAGAAAGTAGCAAACTTCCTGATCATCGTAAGTCCAGGGAAACTTGGATATTTCCTTCTCCCAAATTGGCCAATTAAATACATCTAACTGATGGAGATGTGTAAGACTTGGTTGATGTTCGACTTTAATTTCCATGGCCTATTGAATGTTGTATTTAGCAGTAAGACTGAATGTCCTCTCCACACTTATCTACTAAATAACATAATGCACGAAAGCGCAAGCCTACAAACTGGTCATATAGGGGGTTAAATTTGCATAAAGGAGGAATGTGGGCGATTTTGCGACCAAAAACCACGATATCACGCTCAAAGGGACATTGGGCAGGAATAAGTTTAGCAATCAATTTAGCGACTTGACGATTATCAATTTCGATGTCATCCAGATATTGACGTAATTTTTGCAACAAGTTAAACTTATTCTTACCTGGACGGGTTTCTTCTATAGGGTGAACAAAACTAGAGATAATCATGGGTTGACCATTAGTTTTCAGCATAGTCGTAAATCCTTTGTGAATGAGAGTGATCAAAATTTGCCTTGGTCACGAAGATGATAAATTGTCTTGGCAATTTGCACTGAACTTGAGGAACGGTAAAGTAGTTGAACTAATTTTCATTTAAACGGGCTTGATGGGGAATAACTGTTCCCCCCAATACAAAATAACAAAGAAAAGATAAAAGTGGTATAGCATTAGCTTATGAATTTCTGATATTCAATATATTAATCTCATATATGAGATGCCAATAATGCTCTAAAAACTGGACAATAATTATTATATACATCGGCAATAACATGGACTTATACAGCTTTTACCTCTGCCAAGCCGTATAACTATAAGGAAACCATAACATCAATTGTAGGTTATGGAATGTCAATAAAAATGTGATATAAGTTACATTCATTTAACTAAATTCTGAATGCTGATAACCTGTTAATATAGCCATCGTAAAATGACCAGAAAATTTTAGATTTTATTTAGATTTTAGATTTTAGATGAGGAATTTTCGGTACAAGCGCAGCCTCTTCAGTACGGAACTAATCCAAATTCAAAATCGTCAGTCCGAAATCTATTGACATTTGCAAAAATTGCAATAGTATAGTATTGCCTGGAAAAACCTGCCCAAAATTAGCAATGCACTAGGTATATTTCAACAATCAAATATCAGTCTTATAGTTATAAGGTTGCAAATTATGTCCAGTACAAATTCCCTCAATCAATCGTCTGTACCCAAGATTACAAAAACAACTAAAGCCGTAGTTGCCAATGAGTCCCAAAGTCCACCATTGTTACTATTTGCCAGTGGAGGAATGGTTTTAGCTCTGATTGCTGTAATTGTTTATAGTAAAATTTTATTACAACAGAGTGAAAAAAAATTAAATTTTGAAAAATTCCGCACGCGAGAATTAGACAAAAAACTGAAGTTAGCTTTGGAAACTATTCGCAAACTGGAGAACAATCCCGATTTAGCTGACTCACGGCATTTTAATCTAGATTATCTGCGAATGCGGATGTCAGAGGATGTATTCCATTTAGCCCTGATCAATCAAATGAAAATCAAGATTAAAGATAAGATATCTCCGGTGCTGCGTCCTAGTCAATCGAGTCAAGGTTCAGTGGGAGTTGCCAGTAGCAGTGGTAAGCAGATAGATGAAACTTTTGATATTGAATATGAAACTGGTGTAGCGCCGAAAATTGTGAAGCGGGTACTATTCCGAGTACAAATTCGATTAATTAAGTTACCAATTCAAGCCACTTCTACTACTGTCTCCCAGATAATTGATTGTATAGAAACCTACTTGACTACTAGAGAAAATAATGATAGCTGGCAACCGACTATTCACGGTCGGATTGTTTATATGCATTGGGATCAAAAGGCTAAACCTACCCCGCTGCTTGTACTGGAACAATTAAATGAAGGAGTGAATGTGACATTTAAAACTACGCGCAAAGCACCTGTAGTGACAAGATACTAATGAGTAAATTCACTTATTCAGACTCTAGGCAAAAACAACAACAACTTTAGATTAAAAAAAACTTGAATCAGGTGTTATGATTATTTTTCTTAGAGTCGTGACTCAAAGCGACATTTTGAGCATCACGGGTGAGAAGACCATCTTCCATTTCCACAATGCGATCGGCAATATCTAAAATCCGGTTATCATGGGTAACAAGTAAGATAGCAGTTCCCTGATCTTTAGCCAAACGCTGCATGATTTCCACTACATCACGTCCTGATTGTTTGTCTAATGCTGCTGTTGGTTCATCAGCCAATACTAAAGGAGGATGATTGACTAAAGCGCGAGCGATCGCTATTCTTTGTTTTTGTCCACCTGATAAATTATCTGGATAGTAATTAATACGTTCTTGTAAACCCACAGATTTCAGCATAGTTTCCGATTGAGAAATAGCTGCTGATTGGGAAATACGATGATTTAATTCTACAGCCATTTGCACGTTTTGTCTAGCAGTTAAAAAACCCAATAAATTGTGAGCTTGGAAAATATAACCAATATTACGACGCATCTTTACTAGTTTACTTTGACTTGCGCCGCACAGTTCTTCACCTAAAAATTTTAGACTTCCTTCTTGTACCGATCTTAAACCACCAATTAGGCTCAGTAATGTTGTTTTACCTGAACCTGATGGACCGGTCATAATTACAATTTCTCCGGCATATATTTCCAGATTAATATCAAATAAAATCTGTTTTCTCAGAGATCCTTTACCATAGTAGTGATTAATGTTTTTAATAGTTATTACAGGTTTTTTGTTGATCATAATAGAAAAGTTGAGAAGAAAGATGGAATAATCAGGGCTGATAAACCTTTAAGCATAACCAGAGCGGTTAAGATAACCACCCCACAAGAGTTTTAATTTTAGGTAATATGCAAGTTAAATACCCATTATATATTACCTATTAAAAAATATCTGCTGGGTCAGCAGAACCCAATTTACGAATAGCAATCATTCCTGAAATAAAGCACATTAAAATAGTTAACATGATTACCATAATAGCGCGATTATAACTCATGAATATGGGTAAAAGAGTAGCGTCTCTAGCAACATTGTACAAAACAAGAGCGCAGGCAAATCCGGGTAAATAACCGACAACAGCTAATAAAAAAGCTTCTTGAAGGATCACGGTTAATAAATAATTTTGAGTGTAACCTATGGCTTTGAGAGTAGCATATTCAGATAAATGATCTGTTACTTCTGTATACAAAATCTGATAAACAATGACAGTTCCCACAATAAAACCCATAATTGTTCCTAATGTAAAAATAAAACCAATAGCCGTACTACTTGCCCAATAATTTCTTTCAAATTCAACAAATTCCTCCTTAGTTAAAACATTAATACCTGTAGGTAAATAACTTCGCAAATATTGAGCCACTTGATTAGGATCTGCGCCAGGTTTTAACTTAATTACCCCAATATCAATTAGTCCCCGTTGACGATTATTAAAAATTCGCAAAAAGTTAATATCGCTAGTAATTAAATTACCATCTGCACCAAAAGATGCTCCTAAAGTAAATAATCCACCCACCTTAACTTGTCGTCTTCTTACTTCAGCAGTGACAATTTTGCCCTGATTAAAACTATCAGTAATCGGACCATATTCTACCCGAGAAGAACGATCATATAAAACCACATCAGGCAGTTTAAGTTTATTTAAATTTTCATTTACTCCGGGTAAATTAAACAAATTAACCTCTGGATTGATGCCGAAAATTAAAATACTGCGAGGGCGACCTGTAACGGGATTTCTCCAGCTTGTATAGTCTAAATATATGGGATGTACTGATTGAACTGTGGGTAAATCTAACGCCTTATATAAAGTTCTTTGGGAAAAACTTTTCATTGATAAAACAGCATTAGATTGATTATTAATTAAAATCACATCACCTGCTAAACTGCTGTGCATTCTGACGTTACTATAATAGAGTGCATCCCGGAAACCTAATTGCATGAACATTAAAATATCAGCAAAGGCAATACCGGACAAAGCTACTGCTAGGCGAGTTTTTTCTCTTGTCAGTTGTAGCCAAGATAAAGGTATTTTTCCTGCCATTTTTTAGCTTTTTTTGATTTTGATTGGGGAATTAATTAAGTAGTTTAACCTGAATATTTTTTCAGAGAAATCGGAAGTTAATTAGCATTAATTTCCACTGTAACTTTAGCATTAGTTAAACCAGAAACTTGCTTATTAAATTCTGGAGATAAAGCAATTTTCACTTCCACAACTCTAGCATCAATATCTGCCGCGGGGTCGTTATTCAGAACATCTTTCTTGCCAATTTTTCTACCGATTTCCGTAACTTTACCCTTTAATTGACCATTAAATGTGCCGTTATCACTCGAGATAGTAGCAGTTTGACCTAAACGGATTTTACTAATACTATCTTCAGGAACTTCTGCAACTACAAACATTTGATCGGTTTGTCCAATTTCCGCAATTCCATTTACACCCATCATTTCCCCTGATTTAGTATGAATTTTTAATATTTCACCGTAACTAGGAGCTTTAACATAACTTTGCCGAAGTTCTGCTTGGGCTTTTCTCATGAAGGCAATTGCATTAGTAACCTGAGCTTGAGCTACTTGAACATTTAGTGGACTAACTACTAATAGACGATTTAATTTTTCTCTTTCTTCGTCTATTTGTTTTTGCAAAGTGGCTATAGTTTTATTGCGGTTAGCAGTAGCTTCAATTAACTGCTGTTGTAAAGTATTTAGAGTTTTTACTTGATTAGCTCTAGCTTCAGAAATTTGTTGTTTTATAGTAGCTATTGCCCGTTTTAAACTAGCTTGACTTTCAATTAATTGTTGATTAGTTGTCACTGCATTTAACTGTCTTCTATCTCGTTCTTGCTGAGAAATAGCACCTTGTTTGTATAAAAATTCATAACGTCCAGAATCTACTTGAGCATTACGTTGTTCTGCTCTAACGCGCTCAACTGTAGCTTTTAAAGACTCCCTTTGTCCCAATAGTTCGGCCTCTAAACGGGTAACTGTGGCTTCTTGGGCAATTTTCTCACCACTTAACTGAGCCGCAATTCTGCTAATCATGGCTTGTTGAGCTTCCTTTTCCCCGGCCAATTGGGCTTGTAATCGGGCAATAATGAATTTTTGGGCTTGAATATCCTTGGGAGAACCCGCACGCACCTGGGCTAAATTCGCGCGGGATTCTTGCATCTTGGCTTTGGCTTCCTCGACTACGGCCATACTGGTATCGCGGTTATCTAAAATAGCCACAACCTGCCCTTGTTGTACTCGTTGTCCTTCTCTAACTAGAAGTTGCTGGACTCGTGAATTACCTGATAAACCCGCAGGAGCGGAGAGTTTAATAATTTCTCCTTTTGGTTCTAAACGTCCTATGGCGCTAATAGTATTGGGAATTGGTGCTACAGATACAGCAGAAGTCAGTTTTTTCAATTGTTCCATTCTGGTTGTAGCTAGTAAACCGGCAGCTAATGCTACTGGTAAGGCTACAGCAACACTTAACCAAACTTTAGGTTGTTCAACCTTAAATTTCGATTTTTCATCCACCGTTGACATGATATGTTACCTATTGATCTGAATTGTGGTGATGAAACTAAAAAAAATTAACTTAGCTATAGGGGAATTAGTCACTTTATGAATTAAGTTAGTGACTATGGAAAATCCACATTTTTATGGCTTGATTTTGACAACCATTGTTTAATTGGTATGATTGACTTTGGCTCAACTACATGATAATCATCTTAATCTCTATCAACTTTGACCTTAATTTATTCAATTAATAAATTAAAGTTTTAAACTTTGATTGTTAGGGTTAATTGAGGAGAATTTGCAAGTATTTTTAAGATTACTAGCAGTTTTTAAAACATCTGTTTAATCCCTTACTTTTTTGTGAGAATATCAAGAAGATTTAAGATTTACAAAACACATAAAAAATCTAACAGCACAGGAAATAAATGATAATTTTACCAATTAATAATCACTAGTTATCGGCGTAAATTAGATAACTAGAAATTTGGGTGATTAACTTCAGTTTCCCGTCAGAGAAGTATCAGTGGTGATCACTTCATGTAAATTCTACATTTATTGATTGAGAGAAAACGTAACACAACTTACAGTTAGAGTAATAGAGTAGTAATGGGAAGTATTTGGCTATCAGAGATGATTTATAAATTTATAAAGTAATCTTAAATAGTAGGTGAATGGAAAAAAACCGACATAAGTAACGAAAAGTAAAGTTACCCAAAACCTCTTCCCTGTTCCCTGTTAAGAGTTCCCTTGTCATGCTGAATGCTTACGGTAAGTCAAATAAAACTGTAGTCATATAATTTTCTGCCCATTCTGTACCAAAAGCTTTTTCTAGAACTCTCCGGGTTTTATCATTTTGTTGTTGTTTTGTACAGTAGTTATGTTGTCCAGCAATAATTTGATCTACTTTTTCTGGTGTGACTGGACTAGATGCAATTGCTTGTGTACAATGTATTTCTAGAAATGACTTGACTTGAGATAAAAAACTTATTTCTTCTGCGGAAGAAGTAGGACGAATAAACAGACAAAAATCAGAAAAGATATTTCCCCATTCTGGTAATTCACGAGGTTGAGAAAAGTTGGGTTTAGTTAATTCCCTGAGTTGAGAATTATAACCATCTGGTAAAATCCGATCTAAATTTACAGGAGAAAGATCAGCAATAGCGGCACTAATTTGACCTCTACCTCCCACTAAATCACAGCCAAACATGGGTATATCATATTCTGGACGGGGAAACATCACACAATGAAGAATATCTAACATATTACCGACTCTTGCCAGTTCTAAGTGCATTTTGCGAAACTGGGAAGTTTGATAACAACGATTTTCAATAATCAATTTTTCTCCCTCTAGTCTACCTTCCACATATCCCAACTCCGCAGGTAAATGGTATGGTGATAAGTCTAGGTGTTGATGCCAAACTGCTTCAATACAATCAGCTAGTTGACGAATTAGGGGATGTTGTTGTTCGCGCAAGGAAGGAGTAAAAGACATAATTATTTGACAAATACAATTTATTTGTTAGTTTACAACTATCTGCACCCGATCAACTATTCTTCTGATATTTCTCTCTCCAGTATTTTTTGTAATTGTGGTAATAATGGGGATAAATCATTTTGAATAGTTACCCAAATCCTATTCAAATCAACTTGAAAATATTCGTGAGTTACCACATTTCGCATTCCTCCCATCAAACGCCAAGGTATAAGAGGATAGCTTAACTGAATATCGTTTGGTACATTTCTACTAGCTTCTCCAATCACGACAAAATCATAGAGAACAGCTTTGACAATCGTTTGATTTTTTGCAAATTCTTCAAAGGTTATATCCCTTGTCCTTTGTTCAATTTCATTGATAGATAAGACAATATCTTGAACGCGAAGCCGCCAATCTCTAAAAGGCACGAATGATATCCTTGAATACAGGTTTTCGCAAATGTTCTTTCAAAGCATCCTCAGTTCCCAAATCTACAGGACATCCCAAAATATCTTCTAAATAATACTGCACTCGCAAAAGTTGAAACAACCCACCCGGACGATTAAACTCCACTAAAAAGTCTATATCGCTATCTAAACGAGCTTCATCCCGCGCTACTGAACCAAACAAATTAAGGGATTTTACTCCCAATTCCTGCAACTTTTCTCGATGTGCTGCTAAGGTTGTTATTACCTCATCTCGTTTCATGTTTTGTTTTCGGAAACTAATTTCATATTCAGATAGTAGTCTCTATTTTCTAACATTTTATCGGAGAAAAATTGGGAATAATAATTACCCAACTATCCCCAAAAATCTGTCACTTCATATCCTAATTCTCCGATCATTTCCCGTAATAGAGGTAAACTTAAACCAATGACGTTACTATGACAACCCTCGATTTTTTCCACAAATAAACTCCCGTACCCTTCTAAAGCAAATGCTCCAGCGCATTTGAGGGGTTCACCTGTTTTTACATAGGCTTGAATCGCGCGATCGCTCATTTTAGCAAAATACACCCTAGTAACTTGACACTTGACCAGATGCCGATTTTGTGATGTGTCAATCAATACATGACCTGTATACAAGTCGCCAAAATTACCTTGCATTACTTGCCAACGAGCGATCGCTTCCTGATCATCTGCTGGTTTACCATGGATTTTACCATTAATTGCCAAAACTGAATCACAACCCATGACCAAAGCTGATGGAAATTGAGAAACTACAGTTTCCGCTTTAGACTGGGCCAAAGTTTGTACTAATTCCCCTGGTTCATTGAGTTGTATTTGCGACTCATCAAAATCACTAGGGCAAATTATTGGGTCAATACCGACAGTTTGTAGTAAACGACGACGCGCAACGGAAGCAGAAGCAAGGACAAATTGCGGAATTTTCATGTCTTGAGTCTTGAGTGTTGATCATTAGTAATTGGTAATTTCCCCTATTCCCGTCCCCATTTTTAATTATCAATAGACAATTAATACACAGTAAAAGAACTGACAACTTCATCAATCATGCGTTGTATTTTTTTCCAGCGTTTCTGGGGTACTGACGCATTAAAGGTAAAAAGCTTACCACGACTTACAGCCACACTAGAGATATTGTGTCTTTTTTGTCCATTAGGAAGTTTAACTTCATATTCTAGAAAGTAGTAAATTTTACCATTTATTTCCCTTTGCGCTGCATTGATTAATTCAGCGGTGCGGCCGGAATCAACAGGAGCAAGAGCGGCTTTTCCCAACTTATAACCGACTTCTGAGGGTGTTCCTAGTTCTGACAAAGTTTTACCAGCAGGAACGGGACTAATGATCACAGAGACATTTTCTGATACTTCAATCAAATCGTGAAATACCACATCAGGTCCATCAGCAACCTTCACTTGTAACCAACCATTAGGATAATTAAACTGATAACCATCAGCACTGTCTACAAAACTCTTAAGTCCAGCAGCTTCAGCTACACTGGGGCTAATTATGCTGAAGCTCAACACCAATAATAAGATTAAAGTAATTCTTTTGCACATTTTTTAAGATTCCTTTGGTTTGTCAGCAACACAAAGCAGGGATGATTTCAAGTTTTTATTCTCTCACTAATTGGAGATGTCTAATGAGTAAAAAGGCAATTATAGTTATACAACTATTTAAATAAGTGTAATTACGTATATAATGACAAATTCAATAGAATTACCATAGGAAAAAATTAAAACATCCTGAACTGATTGGTCAAAAGGAGAAAAATCTGCGTAAGCTCCCGTGAAAGTCAATATTCCCAGTTGTTACCCAGGTAAATTTTATTTTCCTAACTTAGTCAAGGCTTGTAATCTGGGCATCTGTCCGACTAAAATGATCCAAAATAAATGCAACTAAGTACCAATCATAATTTCTGAATATTTCTTTTTTCAGGAAAACATCATTGGGCGTTAAATTGTATTAGTGATCATGAATATAGCGATTATCAGTTGGACGAGAACATACAATTATCATTAAACCTAGATAGTCGCCTAAATTTCCACCCTATTACCCACTCCCTGTGATATGAACTCTCAACCAGAAGAAGACCTACAGCGTCGTCTGCAAAATCTAGAAGCAGAAATCAAGTCCGCTGGAGTTAATACCCAAGGACCAAAGGCACAGACACCTATCACAAGTTTCTTTAAATGGAACTTATATTTAGAAAGATGCAGAATTTGGTTTAATAGTTTATCAACAATTAAAAAGCTGGTAGTTACAGGTATAGTCATGCTTTTAACTGTTTGGATACTGCAAACAGTATTTGCTTTAGTCGCTTCTGTAATTAGTTTGGCAGTTTTGGCGGGGTTAGTGTATCTTGGATACAAATTTTTTGTTGCTGACAAAAAAGGGAAATAAGCGATAGCCTATTTTCATCACCCTAGCACTGGTATAAAAATAAATTCACAGGTAATTATCTAATGGCGAATCCAATTATGGGGAGAAGCAGTAATCAATCTAGCCGCCCAGAAGAACCGAAAAAAGTCAATATTACATCACTAACAGCTAGGCGTTTTGCGGCTTGGACGGTG
>NZ_KE384671.1:87398-103260 GCF_000426925.1 Dolichospermum circinale AWQC310F
AAATAACCCTCTTTATTGCCAGTGGGTTAGTTCCTTATGCTTTGGGTGCATATATAGATTCCCGGAGTGATATCCAGCGAGTCCCCCTGAATCCGATCCTAGTAGTCACAGAAAAAGCGATCGCTAGACCTCTGGCATTACCCGTAAATTATGGTATTCGTAATGTAGCTTGGCCGACTAATATTCTCTGGACTCTAGCTGTATTATTACCCACGACCTTTTCCTGGTGGCAATTGTATCTATTAGCTCAGACTGGTAGTACCATTCCCAAACGTTGGTTTGGTGTGCGGGTGGTTAATGCAGAAGGATCAGCCCCCGGATTAAGTGCAATAGTAGTCAGAGAAGGATTAGGGCGCTGGACTGTACCAGTTTCCGCTGCTTATCTGCTCTGGCGGTATAGCTTTATTTTTCCCAACTTATCTCTGTTTACATCTTTAACTATGTTAATGATTCTGGCAGAAGCAAAGGGCTGGCCTGGACAGAAGCACCCCCGATCCTTCCATGACCAATTAGCCCGCACTTATACAATAGACGCTAAAAGCACATTCAGTCAGCCTGAAGAGGAGTCAAAACTACATGAGGATAATGTAAATAGTTCCTCCAGTCAACAACCTATTTCCAGCCTTTCCCAGAGAAGCAATTCTAATTTCAGCTTGTTTTTGGTGGGGCTGACTAGTATGATTGCTGTATTATCAACTTTAATAGGTACACAAATATATATCCAAACCCAAGAAAGCCAACGCAGAAGCGAACAAACTAATAGCCAAAAGTTTATCGAACTCATTAAAGCACTTAATCCCAACAACGGTGTTACCAATGAAGAGCGTCAAAAAACCGTTTTAGCATTGGGTAGCATGAATGACACACAATCCATCAAATTACTAGTTGATTTACTGGTAAAAGAAACAGACCCCCAAACTCTGGATACTATACAACAAGCGTTAACTAATACAGGTCTAAAAGCCATCCCAGAATTAAAGCGCGTGAATCAGTTTTTGTCTGGGGAAATAGAATCTATGGGGAAAAGTTCAAACTGGGAATTTAGACAAAATCAGTTAATTCTCACCCAGCAGGTAATCAACAAAATTCTGGCTATCTATGGTGGCAAAATTAACAATATTGACTTGAGCAATGCTCAATTAGGTTCTCAAGGATCTGGGGGAAATTCCTCATTCAAATTAGTATTAAACAACATTGATTTATCGGGAATTGTCTTGAAATCTGCAAATCTCAACCAAGGTAATTTCCAAGGTAGTCGTTTTCGTAGTGTAGGCGAAGATGGACGTTGGGATACTTACGATGATACCATGGCAGATTTAAGTAACGCCCAGTTGAAGCAAACTAATTTTACTGATGCCAATCTAAGTCGTATTTTGATGAATCAAAGTGATTTAAGTCGCGCTACTCTTAACAAAGCCAACTTATCCTATACCCGCTTATTTGGTGCTAATTTAAGTAGCGCCCAGTTAGTAGGTGCAGATTTACGCAATGCACTTTTAGAAAATTCTCGTTTAACCAATGCAGATTTAAGCGATGCGAATTTAACAGAAGCAAATTTATATGCGGCTCATTTAGTTCGTGTTTCTGCCGTCGGTACACAATTAGCTTATGCAAATTTAACTAAAACTGATTGGCAAGGTGCAGATTTATCCGAAGCCTATTTAGATTATGCTAATCTTAGTGATGCTAACCTCAGCGCTACTCGACTTACTGGTGCTAGTTTGCAATCAGCTAACTTAGAAAACGCCAATTTGCGAAATGCTGATTTAAGTCGTGCCGATTTACGGGGAGCAAATGTAGCCGGAGCAGATTTTCAAGGTGCAATTCTGTTTACAGGTAAACAAGAGTCAGACAAATTTGTAGAAACGCCTGATCTGGGTTCACAAAATGCTTCAGTTCAAGGAGTAGATTTTAGTAAAGCTAAAAATTTAGATCCTCAACAGTTAGCCTTAATTTGTACTAAAGGTGGGCTACATTCTCGTTGTCCATAAATAGAAATAATCACGAATTAATTTAGTATTTAGATTCTGTTAGGAGTGGTGTGATGAAAAAAATTCAGCATTGGTTTGGGCTTATGTCCGTAGTCACAGTTTTAGGTTTAGCTGTCAACTCTCAACCCGCACAAGCTCAAGTAGCCTATGGTAGTTATGTTGGTATTGGTCCTACTGTTGGATTTACGGATGATAGTCAATTAGGTGCAGTCCTGGCTTTTCGCTATAAGTTACTAGAAACCCCTATTTCTTTCCGCACTCAAGCCTTAATTGGTAAAGGGACAGCAATAGTACCTGCTGTTTCCTATGATATGCCTCTCAACTGGCAAACAGATGCTTATTTAGGCGCTGGACTAGTCATCAATAGTAGTGATGCAGTTTCTCCTGTAGGTAATAAAATTAGCTTTGCTTTGCAACCAGGAATTGATTACGTTATTCCTAATAGTAATACTGTGATTTTTGGCAATGCTATTATTGCCTTTGATGCTGATCGTAATAGTGGTAATATGGCTGTATCTTTACAAGGTGGAGTGGCTTTAAGGTTTTAATGGTAATAGTTAATAGGTGATTGGGGAAAAATAACAAATGACTAAATAACTTACAGCAGTTACCACTATAATGAAATACAAATATTAGTGATAAAACTCTTGTGGTGCGGGCATCTTGCCCGCATAATATGTACCTCACTCACTCAAGTTAAACTTGCTGTAACTAAGAGTTTTGTTTAATTTAAAATTTTAATTATTCCCCATAATTTTTTGGATAAAAAATGGTGATAAATCGAGAAAAAGTAGAGTTTTACCTAACAGATATAGAAACATCTATAGGTAAAGTAATTAGTTTAACTATCGCTTTATTAGTGTTAGTATCTTCAGGGATTTTTGTCGCAGAAACCTATAGTATTCCTGAAGATGCTCACTTAGAGTTAAGAGTATTAGATAATTGTATATTAATAATATTTGCTGCGGAATATTTATTGCGCTTATGGAGTACGAAAGATAGAGTTAAGTATATTCTGAGTTTTTATGCAATTATTGACTTAATGGCAATTCTACCATCTTTGATCGGATTAGCAGATATTAGTTTTATCCGTTTATTACGTTGGTTTCGTATCTTGCGATTACTGAGATTTATTGACAAAAAATTTTTAATTGGTAGTATTAGTAATGAAGATAGTGTAATTTTTGCCAGAATATTATTTACTTTATTTGCCATAATTTTTGTTTTCTCTGGGTTAATTTATCAAGTCGAACATCCACTTAATCCCCATAATTTTAACACTTTTTTAGATGCTTTTTATTTCTCAATTGTGACAATGACAACCGTGGGATTTGGTGACGTGATTCCCATTTCTGAATTAGGCCGTTTATTGACGGTATTAATGATTATCACAGGAGTAGCCCTGATTCCTTGGCAAATTGGAGATCTAATTAAACGATTAGTAAAAACAGCAAATCAGGTAGAAACTATTTGTGAACGTTGCGGTTTAGCTTTTCATGACACAGATGCTAAATTTTGTAAAAGGTGTGGTCAACAATTAAAATGATGAATTTTTATCTTTTTAATTCACAAGAGTGACGTAAGTTTAAACAATTAGATCTTCTCCAGCAGCAGTTTCAAAATTTACATCTTCATACACATCTGCTATAGGACAGTTAAAGTTGATACTTTCTAAATGAATATTTTCCCCAGGTTCATAACTATAAAGTACCCATTGTCCTTCTGAATTACGACGAAAAACTTCTACACTGATGCGGTTTTGACTCACTAGTACATATTCCTGAAGTGATGGTAATTTTCGGTAGTCAGCAAATTTATCACCTCTATCAAAGGCTTCTGTGGTAGGGGATAAGACTTCGATAATTAAACAGGGATAACGCAGAAAGTTATGAAAAGCCTTGTCTTTTTGGTGACAACTAACTATGACATCAGGATAGTAATAGGTATTAATTGACTCAATATGTGCCTTTGTATCGGAAATATAAGCTTGACAACCACTTCCACGCAGATGGTTTCTCAGTATAGCAAAGACATTACCAGTAATAATTACATGAGTATTACTAGCACCTGCCATTGCGTAGACTTCTCCGTCCCTGTATTCATACTTAATAGGACTGTTTTCTTCCCCTTGGAGATATTCTGTGGAGGATATGTAGTTATAACTTGGAGTTGCGACCATAAAATTTCGTTGTTAGTTATTGATTGCTATAGGAATCCGGTTTGATTCTGTGAACTTACTTGTGTGGTCAGGGAACAGGGAACAGGGAACAGGGAACAGGGAACACAGGAAGAAAGACAGAATTAATACCTACTGAGTCTTGTATGGCTACGCCACGGAAGCTATCACAAATCAAATATTATTCCTATAATAATCAATTATTAATTAATAATTATCAATTGTCAATTGTTGCAGATATTTTGAATAAATTGGCGTTTTAAAGCTGCAAAAACTGGACAGGGGGTTGTTGGTTGTAAATTCTCCGGTTTATTCCAGGTAAAAGGCGCTTTTTCAGCCGCAGACATCCATAAAAGTTTTTTTGCTCTGGTCATAGCAACATAAAGTAAACGATATTCCTCTGCAATTTTCAGGTATTTTGATTCTTCTCCAGCTTGCTGAATATCAGGTATGGGTTTTTGATGAAGGAGAGCGCGAATTTGAGCGCGTGCGACTTCTGATAAACTAAAATCCCCTAAAAATTGGGACTGGGGAGGAATCCAAAATCTTCCCGGAATTAAGTTTTCATGGAGAAATGGCAAAAATACATAATCCCAGTCTAACCCTTTGGCCTTGTGCATAGTGATAATTGTTAATTGTCCTTTTTGGGTATATTGTTCTTCAATATTTTCTGTTTCTACTGGTTCAAATTTTTCGGAACTGACAATTTCAATTAAAGTTGATATCATCTTTCCCGTCGAACTATTACTAAAAATTTGCTGATTTACCCGTTCTGCAAGTTTGTCAGCAGTAGCTAATTCCCCTTGGTTATATTTTAACGTTAAAGCAAAAAAAGAAATTATTTGATAAAAAGGTAATTCTAAATAAGCGCGGAGTAAACTCCGACAAATATGAGCCGCTTTTTTAACTATTTCTGTTTGAGGTGGGGTTAAAGGTCTTGGATATAAAAATTCTTCGGGAACAATAGCTAGGGTGTTAATATCTTGGGTTGGTATTAATTTACGTTCTACAAGCACATCTAAAGTGGCTTTGAGATAATCAGCGGAATGAGGGCGATCGCAAAATTGTAATAATGATAAAATCTCTTGAGGAACATGAGAACGTCGTTCTTTTTCTCCCACATCATAAAGTTTGATTTTATGCTCTTGACATATTGGTTCTAAAGCAGTAGCTAACCATCTTCCTTGACGATTTTCCCGCACTAATATGGCTGCGGAAGATTCACGATTTTCTGTAAATAACTCAATTACTCTTTGGGAAATTAATTCAACTGTATGATGTATGTCTTTGGGGGTATAAAGTTCTAATCCTCTCCCTACTGGTTCAGGGTTTTGTTTACCGTCACTGATATCTAAAGGGTAAATTTTCTGATTTATAAATGGTGTTTGTCTGCTGTTATTTTTAGCAAAGTTCTGATGATTTACCCATTCTAAAACAAAGTTAGCAGCATCAATAATTATTTGTGTACTGCGACCAGCTTGAGACATTTTAGCTAGTCTATTTTCACTTTCACAATCTTGACAAAACTCCCGAAAATAAATTGGATCAGCAGGGGTAAAAGTAGAATTAACGGCTTGATTAGTATCACCAACTCTGATTAAATTTAATGTTTCTTGACTAGCTAGTATTTCTAATAATTTGGTTTGTAATGGACTGGAATCTTGAGCTTCATCTTCAAAAACAGCTAAAACTTTATTTTGTTCAATGCGACGAGCGCTATTATTTTCTAATACTTTCAAAGCGGCTAAAATCATATCATCGTAATCAATAAAATCCTGTAATTTCATAAATTCTCGATATTCTGTATACAATCCTGCTGCTACTCTTAAAATATCATATTTATCTGGATTTATTTGACTCCATTTTAATAAATCTTGTGGTAATATTCCCGAACTTTTCGCTTCATGAATAACAGTATAAGCCAAATCTGGTAATACTTCTGTTCTCAGGACTGACTGACGACGTAATCTTTCCGTTTCTTCTCCATCAAATTCTTGTCCTGCAAGCAATTTAAGATAAAGTTGGGGATGATTAAAAATCCATTTTTCTACCGCTACATGAATAAATCTGTGACTTTGATTTGGTGTAATTAAGGTCGCATTTTCTAACTGTAAACCCGATAAATCAGGATAACGACTAGCAATAATTAAAGCTAAAGCGTGCAAAGTATAAACTGCAAATCCTGTTTGTGGTAAAGATAATTTTTTTAAATTTTCCCGAATTTTAGATTTAATATTCGCAGTCGCAGAACGGGTAAAAGTAACAACTACTAACTGTTTATATTCTTTATTACCTGTATTTAAATAATATTGATATTGACGAGCAATAGCAATGGCCGCAGCCGCAGCCATTCCCGTTGATTTTCCCGCTCCTGGAACGGCAGCCACGGCCAATGGACCCGATTGCCAATCAGCCATTTGCGTTTGTCCTGGACGCAATTTAGCCCTAATTTCGGCAATATTTTCTTTTAGTTTAATAATAGATGATTGGTCATTAGTCATTGTCTTGTGGGGTGGGCTTCTAGCCCGCCCAAGTATATAAATTAGATCCTTATTAGTAGATTCTTGTTAGCCTACCTATTACCTTTCTTGATCAATTATTCATCAATTTGCCAAGCATCTTTGGTAAATTCTTCATCTAGAACTTTCTTAGGTCGAACTAAAACAATCATTTTTCCCAATAAGGGAATTTTTGGTGCAGTTTCAAACCATTGAAAGTCAATACTCTCCCCATTATCAAAAACAAAGTAGTTGGAAATATCCCATTCTCTTTGAGCGCGATCTATTACAATCATAATTGGTTCGACTTTGCTTTGATGAGGGTTGGGAAAAATATCGCTATTACCAATGACTACAACGGGATCTTCTGCATTTAATAGCACTTTCCATCCTGGTAAAGATACCCAAGCTTGTTCCCCGGCAAATTTGACAATCCGAAATGGTTGAATTTCCGTAATCAATGGTACAGCTTTTAAGACTTCTGGTGTTAATGGTAACTCACCTACGACTGGTAAAATCCGGGGTAAATCTTCATCAGATTCAAGACGGTAAAAGGGGAGGATAGGTGGAGCAACTTTGGGCGCAACGCTAAAATCCATTAATAGTTGTTCTAATTGCTTTCTAGCACTTTCAGAATGGGCAAAGCGTAAACCCTTAGCTATTAAACGCGATCGCTCGGACAAGTCAGATTTTTGTTTAGCGAATTTCCAAGATTGATAAGCGACAGCATCCCCCGGATGTTTACTGAAGCCTTCTGGTAAATTAGGAAACCAAGAAAAATCTTTAACTGCTTTGGCTATATCTCTGACTACATCTGCATCAAGCTTGTATTCAAAGGTTAAATCAGCCGTACTGGCACGGTCTTCTTGATTTAGTCCACGTAATTCATATAACACATCACTGCTTTTTTGCTTATAATATGCTAGTGTTTCCGTTGATGCTCCACATTTTTCCATAGAAGCATAAACTTGAGAGCCAACAATTACCTGATTCTGTTGAATTGGTTCAAATCCTGTTGCTTCAAAGATAGTCTGAGGATTATAACCATTTTTTTGCAAGTAAGCGATGGCTTGTCCCCATTCCACCCAAGAACCCTGTTTTTGTCTCAGCTTCACTAATAACTCTGTAGCTGTATCCTCAAGATTTTGAGAATTGGGCTGTATTTCTGTCATAATTCTATTAAAAAGCAATTAAAAATCTGCGTACAATAAGTTTTCAACAACTTGTTATAGGCCATTATTGAGTCACTTATACGAGTATATCACTAAAGCTGGTCACTATGGAGAATTAGGGACTGACAAAAAATAAATTACTAATTTTCCTGAACTGTGTTGATAACGCACCATCATAGTATGTAGTATGTAGGGTGCGTTAGGAGTGCCAAAATATTATTTAATATACATTAAACTAAATACGCGACGTAACGCACCAATATTCATAAATTAAATCTATTAACGATGCGTTACTAGTCGCTAACGCACCCTACAAGGTAAAAATCGCCCAGTTGAAACCGTCAGTTGGTATGATCAGGTTTAAATTAAAATTATGCTTTTTCCTGAAAAATGACTAACGAAATTCGTACTATATTTAACCGCATTGCTCCCGTATATGATCAACTCAATGATCAATTAAGTTTAGGACAACACCGAATTTGGAAAGAAATGACAGTCAAATGGAGCGCCGCTAAACCTGGTGATACTAGCTTAGATCTATGTTGCGGTACTGGTGATTTAACCTTTCGTTTAGCACGTCGTGTGGGAAGGACAGGAAAGGTTTATGGAGTTGATTTTTCCCCTAATTTACTGAATAATGCTCAAGAACGCTGCAAAAATTATTATCCTCAACCTCCGATTAATTGGTTAGAAGGCGATGTATTAAATTTACCTTTTGAGACTAATTATTTTGATGCAGCTACTATGGGATATGGATTAAGAAATGTTAAAAACATTGTCAAAAGTCTTCAGGAAATATACCGTGTTCTCAAACCAGGAGCTAAAGCTGCGATTTTAGACTTTCATCGTCCCAGTCATCAACAGTTACGCGCTGTGCAACAGTGGTATTTAGATAATTGTGTAGTTCCTATAGCCACTAATCTTGGTTTAAAGGAAGAATATGCTTATATTAGCCCTAGTTTAGACCGTTTTCCCACGGGTAGGGAGCAGATAGAGTTAGCGCGTCAGGTTGGTTTTCAGGAAGTTAGACACTATCCCATTGCGAACGGTATGATGGGAGTATTAGTAGTAATTAGGTAATCCAAAAGCCGTGGATTTGTCTCAAATCTTATTATATGTATCACCCCCAATTTTGGGTGGATTAATTGGCTATTATACCAACGACATAGCCATAAAAATGCTGTTTCGTCCCTACAAACCAGTTTATATTTTTGGGAAAAGAGTACCATTTACTCCTGGGTTAATTCCTAGCAATCAAGAGCGGTTAGGACAAAATATTGCTAATGCGATTATGAAGTCGTTACTGACTCCAGAAGAACTGCAAAATCTAGCGCGGAAACTTTTACAACCTGAACGGTTACAAGGGGGAGTTCTGTGGTTATTACGTCTGCTATTTGAGCAAATTAAAGATGATAAAAACCCCCGTACTACTAAAATTGTAGCGGGAATTTTACGGGATTTATTGGGTGAATCTTTACCCCGTCTTTTGAGGGTATTAGCACGACAAGAAACATTTTTAGAAACTCAAATTAACCAAATATTTGATAAGGTACTACTAGAATTTCAACTGACTGAAGAACAATCTATCCGGTTAGCTGATTGGTTATTAGAGATAGTTTTACCACCAGATAGACTGCGACAAATTATCATTGATTTCTTAACAGATCGGACAATTCAAACTATTGATGAAAGCTTTCGAGAAAAAACCAGTGGTACTTATTGGGTAGTTGCAAATTTGTTTGGTTTAAAGAATACTCTAACTCGGTTACGGACATTTTGTTTGGATGAAAAAGAAGCAACCAATGAACGATTACAAGAATTAATTAAAGATTTAAAAATGCGCGATCGCATTCAGGGATTATTACAGAAGTTATCTTTACAAAATCTCCCCGTCGGTACTGTACGTCAACTGCGAAAAACTATTAGAGATAATGTACGTCAATACCTGCAAAATAGTGGTAGTGATTTGCTCAAAGAATTAACAGAATCCGCTGACTGGGAAAGGATATCTATTGTATTACTAAATCGCTTGAGTAGTTCACCAGCTGTCAATACTTCTTTAGAAATAGTTGCTGGGGATTTGACCTTAATTTTAGAAAAGTATCTAGAGAAAGATTTAGAAATGATTGTAGCGCAAACAATTCCCATTTTATCTATAGATCAAGTAATTGTAGAACGAGTAAAAGCTACATCACCGGCTGAACTAGAAGATGCTATTGAAGGAATTGTCAGAAATGAATTACAAGCAATTGTGACTTTAGGTGGTATTTTAGGGTTTTTTGTCGGTTTATTACAAACCGGATTTTTATTCTTTAATTAACCTGTAAAGTACCTACTTTATGTACTTTTGGGCGGGCTAGAAGCCCACCCCACAAGAGTTAAAGACAAAGAATTAGGGTTTCTAAAACTACCCAGAAAACACTTTTTTAGGCTCGATATTATTCCCTCTTTTTTCTTTCTTCTCCTAATTAATAATATGAGCCTGTTTTCCGGTGGTTAATAGCAGTTATCGCATCAGGTTTGAGTAATTTACCATTATCTACAGTTGCATATATTACCCAATGATCACCGCATTCTAGCCGCTGCTGTACTGAACACTCTAAGTATGCACAAGCATCGGTTAATACTGTACAACCATTGTCCGCTTCCGCTGTAGGGAAGTTAGTAAAGCGGTTTTCTCCTGGTTGGAAATTTTTGCGGAAATGTTTCATATATTCCAAGTGAATACCTTCAGGGAGAATATTCAGCACGAATTTACCACCAGGATATAATAAAGATTCGATCGCTCTATCCTTGGCGATCGCTACCGTAATTCCCGGCGGATTAAAAGTAGCTTGAGATACCCATGCGCCCATCATCCCCGTAGAAAATTCCCCTTGTTTAGCTGTAATAACACATACAGAACCGATAATCCGGCCTACAGCTTGTTCCGTAGGGGTTGCTGCTTGTTGGGGAACGCGGACTTTCTTGGCCTTTCGCAAGCTTTGAGCAAAATCTGTACCCACTTCTTCACAATATTTAAGAGTCACTTCATCAGGTTTAAATTTTACCTTCAAAGTATCAAAACCAAAACGATATCCAGCGTCTCTAAGTTTACCTTCTACTAAATCTAAAGCTTCACCACTCCAACCGTAAGATCCAAATACTCCCGCAGGTTTACTATTATCACCCGTAGAAAGAACAATACCTAAAGCAGTATGAATAGGTGTAGGTGCGTGTCCTCCAATAGTAGGAGTTCCAATAATAAAACCATCTGCTTGTTCTACAGTAGTACGAATTTCATCAGCAGAAGCAAATTCACAATTAACAGATTTAACCGCAACTCCGCCTTTTGTTAATCCTAGTGCCATTGCTTGTGCTAAAGTTGCAGTATTACCATAAGCAGAAGCATAGAGAAGTGCTACAGATATTTCTCTATCTTTTTGGGCGCGACTCCACTCATGATAAGATTTTGTTAATTCAATTAAACTAGTACGTACTATAGGTCCATGACCTACAGCATACATTCTCACTTGTAAATCAGAAATTTTCTCCAAAGCTGATTCTATATATGTCGCATGGGGAGCCATAAGACAATTAAAGTAATAGCGTTGATCTTCTTTAAAACTTTCCCAGTGATCATCGAATACTTCTTCACCACAAATATGAGCGCCAAATAACTTATCTGTAAACAGAATTTGCGTTTTTTGATCATAGGTACAAAGTGCTTCTGGCCAACGAGGACTAGGAGTAGGTAAAAATTTTAAAACATGATCTTTACCTAAATCTAGTATTTCTTTTCCTCGCATAACTAAAACTTTAATATCTTGGTCAGTGAAAGCCGCACGTAAATTATTAGCAGCAGGAAGAGAACAAACAAAAGTAATTTGTGGCGCAATTGCTAAAATTGCTTTTAACGTTGGAACACGATTAGGGTTAAAATGTCCTAAAATTATGTAATCTAATT
The DNA here is from genome assembly GCF_000426925.1 of Dolichospermum circinale AWQC310F. Classification (GTDB taxonomy): domain Bacteria; phylum Cyanobacteriota; class Cyanobacteriia; order Cyanobacteriales; family Nostocaceae; genus Dolichospermum; species Dolichospermum circinale. The sequence goes on from NZ_KE384671.1 coordinate 99,182, forward strand.
TTTGAACATTAATTGTTTTTTGTAACGCTTCTAAATAAATTTCTGTAAATCCTTCCGCCGGCGGGTCAGTAATAGCAGTTTTATCTGCTTCTATTAAATAACAGTTAGAAGTAGTACCGCGTTCTAGTGCATATTCGATTTCAAATCTGAGCCGTGATTTACTACGCGCTCTTAAAACTTTTGTGTTAGTACCAATAGGTAAAATTTGTACATCTCTGGGTCGGGAATCATTCATAGATACCTGTTGAGGTAAAAAAACTTGAGAAACCCAATTTTTAGCTGATTCAACAGCATTAGAAAAAGAATCTGGAATTGACATATTAATTATCTGCAACGAGTAAATAATTATCTAGATAAGAAACAATTGATAATTGATAATAAATTATTACCAATTAAAAATAAGTAATGGATTAAATGCAATTAACAATGAATTAAATGCAATTGGCAATGGATAATAAAAATTAATTTATTGTTTATTATCCATTATTTATTGTAATTAGTAGTAATTTCCTACTTTGCGATGACGAACTGCTGTAATACCATCGGGTTTAGAAACTTTGCCATCATTAACAATGCAATATAAAATCCAATGATCATTACATTCCATACTATTAATAACTTCACATTCCATATATGCGAGTGCGTCGCTGAGAATAGGTGAACCATTTTTAGCAATTTGGATTTTTACATCTGTAAATCTATCAATACCGGGGAGTAAACGTTTAAGAAAATGTTTTTTCAAGTCTTGATAATTTCCTTCTTCAAGAACATTGAGAACAAAACGATCATTAATTTGCAGTAAACTATCAAGAGCGCGATCTTTAGCAACAGCAATAGTAAAACCTAAAGGTTGTAAACTAGCTTGTGTTACCCAAGAAGCAATCATTGCACCACTAACATCGCCTTTTTTAGCAGTAACAATATATAAACCATTGCTAATTCTTCCCAACGCTTTTTCCATATTCACGTCGAGAGCTTTGATTTGTTTAATATTGCGTTCTCGTACTAACAATTGTCCTAAACCATTTCCCGCTTCTTCACACAGTTTATAAATAGATTCATTAGGTGTTTCTTTGATCCGAATAGCTGGAAAAGCTTCCTTAATACCTAAGTCAATAAATTTGCGTCTCAGGGTATCAATTGGTTCATCATCTCCACCATAAGATTCAAATAAACCAACTACTTGTTTATTTTTAGCAACTGCTAATAGAGAACTAATTGCGGCTTGTGCTTTAATTGCACTAGTAGGAGGCATACCAATAATTAAACCAGATGATCTTCCTGCTAACTCTTGAATTTCTTGGCTTTCTGCGGTGCTAAGATCCAATATTTCCACACCGATACCGGATTTTTGTAAACCCTCAGAAATACTATGTCCTAAAAGATCACTATGTCCATAACCAGAAACATAAAATAAACCGACAGTAGTTTCTGTTTTCGTTTGTTTCTGACTCCAATTCTGATAAAATTCAGTCAGAATATCAAGATTATGATAAAGCAATGGACCATGGCCATTGGCAATAATTTTAATTTTACCAAGTTCACCCATTCTCTTCATTGCATTTAGCAAAGAACGAGCATTTGGACCCATTAAACAATCATAATAAAAGCGAAAATCAGCTTCAATTGCCTCTAAATCTTCGTCGAAAGTGCGATCATCACAGAAGTGCATCCCAAAAGCATCACAGGTATAAAGAATTTGGGTTTTGCGATCAAAACTAAAGATAGTATCTGGCCAGTGTAAATTTGGCGCACTCACAAATTCTATTTCATGATCTTGACCAATTTTGATTCGATCTCCACTTTTAACAATGCGTTTAGAAAAAGGTTCATGTACCAAACCTTCTAGAAATTGTAAAGCCACTTTCGATGCTAAAACAGTTGCTCTGGGAGCTAATTGTAAAACATCTTCTACTAAGCCACTGTGATCAGGTTCAGTATGACTAACAATGATATAATCAATACTTTTAGGATTAACTAAACCTTTGAGAGTGTCTAAATAAAGTTGACGAAACTTCTGATGAGAAGTATCAATTAAAACTGTTTGTTCACCCCTAATTAAATATGAATTATAGGTTGTACCATTTTGTAACCCAAATTCAATATCAAAACGATCTCTATCCCAATCAAGAGAGCGAATTGCGGTGGTATTGGGGGCAATTTCTACAGTTTGTATAGTTAATCGGTTCTGAATGTTCTCTGAGATAGCTACCATGATTTCACAACAGCAAATAAACAATTATTTCTTCTGCCCCCCATTCTCTCTATTATTTTTTTTTAAAGCTGTAATGAAAAGTATATTTTGGAAAATTAAAAGTGTAATAATAGCTGCAAAAAAATTAAAAAACGACTGACAACTAACAACTGACCACGGACAACTAACAAATCAGTCCACTTTCACGGTAAACTCTTTATGTTGCAATAAAAGACATTTACCCTCATGACTGGAGAATTAAGACTTTGGGCATAGAACTACGCAGTTTCGTATTTCTAGACAACCTGCAACCTCAACACGCTGCATATATGGGAACAGTAGCCCAGGGTTTCTTACCATTACCAGGGGATACATCCTTATGGATTGAGATTTCCCCTGGTATCGAAATCAATAAGATTACGGACGTAGCCCTCAAATCTGCTTCTGTCCGTCCCGGAGTGCAAGTAGTAGAACGTTTATACGGACTTTTGGAGGTACATTCTGGCTCTCAGGGGGAAACACGAGCCGCTGGGGATGCGATTTTGGCGTTTTTGGGCGTGAAAAAGCAGGAATGTCTCAAACCTCGTGTGGTTTCTAGTCAGATTATCCGCAATATTGACGCGTATCAAACTCAATTGATTAACCGTACTCGTCGAGGACAACTGTTATTAGCGGGGCAAACTCTGTACGTATTAGAAGTTGAACCAGCAGCTTATGCGGCACTAGCAGCTAATGAAGCGGAAAAAGCAGCACAAATTAATATTCTGGAAGTTCAAGCTGTAGGTAGTTTTGGCCGACTTTATTTAGGGGGAACGGAACAGGATATTTTAGCAGGAGCAGCAGGAGCGTTAGCAGCAATTGAAAATTCACCTGGTAGGGAAAATCCTCAAGGTAAGCGGAACGAATAAACAATTAAAAGTTAAAAATTAAAGGTTAAAGATTTTTTCTAATCATATAAATGATGTATTAAACTCTTTAATTTTTGTTAATTTTTGAGCAAGGAGGAAAAAATGGCGAATCAACAACATCTTAATTTATTACGATCTGGGGCAGTTATTTGGATAGAATGGAGAAATCAACATCCTCAAGTTGAAATTGATCTTAGTGGTGCAAATTTACTAGGAGAAAACCTGCGAGGGGCAAATCTCGCAGGGGTAAATTTCAATCAGGTCAATTTAGCTCATGCTTTGTTAGTGCGAACTAATTTTAGTCAAGCAAATCTGAGTAATGCTATTTTTTATGAAGCTAAATTAATTGCAGCCAATTTGAGTCAAGCTAATTTGAGTATTGCTAATTTGAGCGGAGCAATTTTGACCGCAGCAAATTTAAGTTATGTAAATTTAATTGGTGCTGATTTGAGTGGAGCAAATCTAGAAAATGCTATGATTAATGATGCTAATTTAATTGGTACAAATTTTCAAAATGCTAATTTAAAAAATGCCGATTTATCAGGGTCAAAACTTATTCGTAGTCATCTCAGTTTTGCTAATTTAATGGCGGTTAATTTAATTACGGCTAATTTAAGTCAAGCTAATTTATATGAAGCAGAATTAATCAATGCTCAACTTTATCAAGCTAACCTACATCAAGCTAATTTAACTAAAGCTCATTTAGGAAACGCATTTTTATCTAAAGCTAATTTAACAGAGGCAAATTTAACAGAAACCGATTTAAGTTGGGCAAATTTAAAAGGTGCGAATTTAGCAGGTGCAAATTTGCAAGGTGCGAATATTAGGGGAGCAAATTTTCAGGGAGCAAATCTAAAAGGGACGATTTTAGAAGATACAGCACTTCCCGGTGTTATGAGGTACATATCTAGCGGGCAAGATGCCCGCACCACAAGAGTTTCATGATTCAACTTTGTACTTCATCAGATCGGAAACCG
>NZ_KE384671.1:103270-106670 GCF_000426925.1 Dolichospermum circinale AWQC310F
GTTAGAATTATTAACCCCAAAAAAATGCAATTAGAAGCAATGGAAAAAACCAGGTTATGATATAATATAAAACTTAGGATGGACTGCATTAGATTACTCCCAGGGAAAATTATACAGGTCGGGGAAGTAACCATAGATAGAAACTTGGCAGGTGATAAAGTGAACATAAATACTCTAGTATGCAACATTAATCGCCATCAATTTTTTTTCAAAATCAAATCTGGTCAGATTTGATGTAAAAATATTCCTACTGAAAGAAACTGCTCTCATAAAAATTATGACTATGTATCCTCATCTCCAACGTGCATTCGCCCATCCTGTGCTAAAAGTAATTAGCGGTTTGAATAACTTCAATGCTGCTAGTGTCGCTGCGACTGTTAAAGCCGCTGATTTGGGTGGTGCTACTTTTGTAGATATTGCTGCTGATGTAGATTTGGTAAAGTTGGCTAAAAGTTTGACTAAATTACCTATTTGTGTATCTGCGGTTGAACCCGAAAAATTTGTAACTGCTGTGGCTGCTGGCGCTGATCTGATTGAAATTGGTAATTTCGATTCTTTCTATGCTCAAGGGCGCAGATTTGAATCAGAGGAAGTTTTAGCTCTAACTTACCAAACCCGTGCCTTACTGCCAGAAATTACCCTGTCTGTAACCGTTCCCCATATCCTGACTTTAGATCAACAAGTACAACTAGCGGAAGATTTGGTGAAAGCCGGTGCTGATATTATTCAAACTGAGGGAGGTACTAGCAGTAACCCTATTCACCCCGGTACTTTGGGACTAATAGAAAAGGCTGCTCCCACCTTGGCCGCAGCTTATGAAATTTCCCGTGCGGTTTCTGTGCCTGTACTATGTGCTTCGGGTATTTCTAATGTTACCGCACCAATGGCGATCGCATCTGGTGCAGCTGGTGTTGGTGTCGGTTCAGCTATTAACCAACTCAATAGCGAAATAGCGATGATTGCCGCTGTCCGTAGTTTAGTAGAATCTTTAGCTACTGCAAATACCCGAATATTTGCGTAATAAAGTAGGAGTCAGGAGTCAGGAGAAAAAGGAAATTTCTCCCTTACTCCCATGTTCCCCGATAATTCAAGACAAACAATATTTTAAGGTATTAATGACTTTATCTTGTTGTTCTTGGTCTAATTCGGGGAACATGGGTAAAGATAAAACTTCATGACAAGCTTGTTCTGATACTGGCAATTGTCCGGGCTGATAACCTAGATTTTTATACACTGGCTGCAAATGTATGGGTAAAGGATAGTAAATCATAGAATTAACACCCTGTTCCTGCATTTGATTTTTTACCCAATCTCGATATTTACCACTTATACCATTGCGTCCTTCCCCAGACACACGGATGGTATATTGATTCCAGACACCAACCCCTCCGGGAGATTCTTGGGGGACTGTGATACCAGAAACTAGACTCAGGTGTTGATAATAATAATCAGCAATTTGCTTGCGTCTGCGATTCCAAATATCGAGATAGCGCAGTTTGATTTGCAGAATTACCGCTTGGATAGCATCTAAACGACTATTAACACCGATTTCCTCGTGAATATATCTTACTTTACTTCCATGTTCCCGCAAAATTCGTAATTGAGTAGCGATCGCTGGATCATTTGTGATTATTGCCCCACCATCACCACAACCGCCCAGATTTTTAGTAGGGTAGAAACTAAAGCAACCAACATGGCCAATACTACCAACTTTTTGATTTTCCCAACTTGCACCGGTAGCTTGAGCGCAATCTTCAATTACTGCTAAATTATAGGATTGGGCAATTGCCATTAATCCTGTCATTTCCACAGGCAAACCAAACAAATGTACTGGTATAATCCCTTTAGTTTTTGGTGTAATTGCTGCTTTTAGTTTCTCTACATCTAAATTAAACGTAGTGGCATCAATATCTACAAATACTGGTATTGCTCCCACAGCACTGATAACTTCTGTAGTAGCAAAAAAAGTAAATGGTGTAGTAATAACTTCATCACCCGCACCAATGCCTAAAGCCCGTAATGCTAAAAATAGAGCATCAGTACCAGAGTTACAAGCTACGCATTCACTGACACCATGATAAGCTGCAAACTGTTGTTCAAAATCTGTAACCGCTGGACCACCAATATAACGACCAGAAGCTAGAACACCCAATACAGCAGCGCTTACCTCAGTTTCAATGGTGGCATATTGTTCTTTAATATCAAAGGCAGGAATGGAATTTACACTTTTAATCATGAGTTTTTATTTTATTTACGGACTTTGTTTGTGTATGCGATTTTTCATCGCTAGGACTGATTGCAAGATATAATTTTGTCAAGTTTTGATTTGTTAAGAGGTACAGAAACTATGCCAGAGCTAATTAAACTGGATATGGTAGATTTGGCTTTAGCTATGGGCTTAATGGCCATTGTCATTGGTATATCGTCCTGGGAACAATTAGGACTAGAATTAAATTTAAGTGTGGCTACTGGTAGAACTATCCTCCAACTCCTTGTACTGGGTTACATTTTTGACTTTATTTTCGCCCTAAATAATGTTTGGGCAATAGTAGGGATTTTAGCAATAATTCTGACCATTACTGCAATTATTACTCGTAATCGCATTAGCCGAAAAATTCCCCACCTTTTACCTTTGGTTTGGATAGCAATTTTTGTGAGTACGGCGTTAACATTGCTTTACACCAACTTTTTAATTATTCAACCAGATAAATGGTATGAACCGCGTTATTTGATTCCTTTAGCTGGGATATTGTTGGGTAATGCTATGAATGCTGCTGTAGTAGCGGGAGAACGTTTGGTTACTACTATAAATCAATTTCCTACAGAAATAGAAACCCATTTAAGCTTAGGTGCAACTCCCGAACAGGCTATTAAACCCTACCGTAAAGAGGCTATTCGCGCCGCATTTATGCCGACTTTAAACCAAATGATGTTGATTGGTATGGTAACAATACCAACCTTTACCAATGGACAATTATTAGCCGGTGTCACACCCCTAGAGGCTGTATCCTACGAAATTTTAATTATTTTCATGGTAGCTTTGACAAATTTACTAACAACCATTTTAATTACTAAAGGCCTATGTCAGCAATTTTTTAATTCAGCAATGCAGTTAGTTAGGTAATTGTCAAGATGTGCAAAATTAAAGAATAAACATGATCAAAAAAGGGATTTTATCTAGAAAAATAGCCAAAGGATTAAAATATTTTTATTAACCATGATCTATTGATTTTATAGCTACCAAATTTTACCCATATTCAAAACAAATCCTGGTAAAATAGGATCACAATTCACCGCAGCAGGATTTTCTAAATATTCTTCTTTTTCTCCGGGACGATAAATATAAACTCGGCGATTTTTACGGTCAATTAATAACCCTAGTTGGATTCCTGGTTCTTGC
>NZ_KE384672.1:0-31103 GCF_000426925.1 Dolichospermum circinale AWQC310F
GATAACGTTCTCACCGGTGGTGCGGGTGCTGATACTTTAATTGGTGGCGCTGGTAATGACTCCTATTATTAGTTACCTTATCCGGTACATCAGGATTTAATAGCACCAATGCGAATTTAAACCTGTTCGGTGGTACTTTCTTGTTTAGTTAATAGCTTTGTTGGGTTTTCTCAACCCAATAACTTCGGGACTTTGTTGGGTTACGCTGTCGCTTAACCCAACCGACAATTATCACAAAGCGCAAAAAACCGCGAAAAATTTGATTTTTGGTATTGACAAAGGATTTTAAATATGTTATCCTTATCTGGATAAGGAAGAAATATCTTAAAATATTTAAAAGTAGTGTGTGTTAGCGACCAGTAACGCACCTTTGGTGAGTAATTTGTGTGTAGAATAGCGATCGCTATAAATGGGCAGCAAGTTAAGCTTGAGTGAGGTACACTTTGTGCGGGCAAGATGCCCACACCACAAGAGTTTTATTATTAATATCTGTACTTCATAATGTCGAAAACTGCTGTAAAATCCCCCTCCTCATCCTGTACATCCTTTAATCCTGGATATCCTGATTCTGACATTACCCCACAAAGCAACAATTAACGCAAAAAAAACCGCGAAAAATTTGATTTTTGGTGTTGACAAAGGATTTTATAAATGTTATGCTTATCTTGATAAGGAAGAACTATCTTAAAATATTTAAGAGTAAGGTGTGTTAGTAGTAGGTTGGGTTGAGAAAACCCAACATCAAACCTAACCTAAATTTAGCGGATAACGGTGGGTTAGCACAGCGTAACCCACCCTACTAGTTTGTTACTTTGTTGGGATATACAAGTTTCTGTTTTTTTTTCACAGCACTCGTAATACACTAGGAATACTGTCTATAGATTCCATAGCTTGAATTTCTGCTAAAGCTTGTCTAAAGTTCCCTTCCCGGACATCATGGGTGACAACCACAATTTCCGCTAGTTCTCCCTGAAAACCAGTTTGGACAACTGACTCCAAACTTACCCCATAATTGCCAAAACAAGTCCCTAATTTCCCAATAACTCCCGCTTGGTCTTGACTCAAAAAGCGGGTATAAAACCGCGTCACTAACTCAGAAATTGGCGTAATTTGAGAGTAATATTGATGTCTACAAGCTAGGAGAGGATTTGGTTTATTTGTATTAGTTTTGAGGTTAGCTACCAGACTTAATATATCTGATGATACAGCACTCGCGGTAGCACCAGCACCAGCACCAGGACCGAATAACATCACCCGGCCAATGGGTTCTCCTTCCACAAGAATGGCGTTATAAACACCATTAATACTAGCTAAAGGATGGTTTTGCGGTACTAAAGTAGGATGAACCCTAACTGAAAGTTGGGAATTATCTGTATCTAAGTGTTGGGCTATCCCTAATAACTTAATCACAAATCCTAACTTAGCAGCATAGGTAATATCTGTTTTTGTGACTTGGCGAATTCCTTCACAATGGACATCTTCTCGATTAATTCGCCCGTCAAACCCTAAAGATGCCAAAATAGCAATTTTATCTCCCGCATCTAAACCATCAACATCAGCAGTGGGGTCAGCTTCAGCATAACCCAATCTCTGAGCATCTGCTAAGACATCATCAAAATCACTACCTTCTGTTTGCATCCTGGTGAGGATGTAGTTGGTCGTGCCATTGACAATACCCATGATAGCATTAATCCGGTTAACGCTTAAAGACTGTTTTAAAGGTTGAACCACTGGAATACCACCACCAACAGCCGCTTCTAGCATGACATAGACACCAGCTTGATTCGCAGCAGTAAATATTTCCGCACCAAATCGAGAAATTACAGCTTTATTAGCGGTGACAACGTGCTTACCATTGTTAATAGCTGCGAGAATTAATGTTCTGGCTGGTTCTAATCCTCCCATTAACTCTACAACTATATCCACCGCTGGATCATTAACAATGGCCTCTAAATCCGTCGTGATTACACCTGATGATAATTCTACAACACGAGGTTTAGTGAGCGATCGCACCCCCACCCGATATATTTCAATTTCCTGTAACAGTGGGTGACGGCCTACCTTGTCTTGTAACAGTTGTACTGTACCTGTTCCTACTGTACCTAATCCGAGTATTCCTAATTTAACAACCACAGATTTTGCACCCACAATGAACTTATATAGAAATATAGAATAAAACAATTGTAGGCAGAGCATAAGCCCTACCTACTAATTATCTTCTTTTAATTGTCCAATGACCAATGACTAATAACCAATGACCAATGACCAATGACTAAATTAGTATGTTTCTACGTGCCAGCGGTGAGCTTTTTTCAGGTCTTTTTGGTAATCACTCCAGGTTACACCTTCTTTGGCCGCCGCAGCGCTTAAAGCCGCATCAATGCCATCTTCCATACCGCGCAAACCACAGATATAAGTGTGGGTTTTGGGATTTTTAATCAATTCCCACAATTCATCAGCGTGTTCCGCCACACGGTCTTGGATGTACATTCTACCACCTTGGGGGTTATTTTGTTCCCGGCTGATAGCATAGGTGAGACGGAAGTTTTGAGGATATTTCTCCTGCATTGCTTCCAATTCTTCTTTATAAAGAATATTGGGAGATGTTGGTACACCAAACAACAACCAGGAAAATCCTTTAAATTGATATTCTGGGTTAGCTTTTCTTTCTGCGTCCTTAAACATCCGCCACAAGTAAGTCCGCATAGGCGCAATACCTGTACCTGTTGCTAACATAATTATATTAGCTTCTGGATCTTCAGGTAACAACATTTCTTTACCAACAGGACCTGTGATTTTGACATCATCACCTGGTTTGATTTTAGTCAGATAAGTAGAACAAACACCATAAACTGTTTCACCAGTTTCAGGATGCTTGTACTCTAGCTGACGAACACACAAGGAGATTGTTTTGTCATCTAGATTATCACCGTGACGAGTGGAAGCAATCGAGTAAAGTCTTAGTTTTTCAGGCTTACCGTTTTTATCCAGTCCAGGAGGGATAATACCGATACTTTGACCCTCTAGATATCTTAAGTCACCAGTAGATATATCAAATTTGAGGTGCTGAACAATACCGATTCCACCCTCTTTAACTAATGTTTCATTAGAGATACACTTACCAATAAACGGAGCGTTAGGACGATAAATGTTCACAGGAACGTCAGCATGGGCATCTTTTTTTGCTTTTGCTTGAGTCATGGTGTTGCCTTTTTTCTCCTTAGCCGATGATTTAGCAAAGCCTTTCGCCTCACTAGGATTAATCACAGGTGTGACTTTACCATGTTCCTCGTTACTAGCATTCACCTCAGCTTTGACTTCTGTACTAACCGCTACATCAGCCGTACTAACTGTGACATCAGTTGTTACCAATTTAACTTGGCGATTGACTTGCTGTAAAGCTGTAACAGGTTGAATACTAACAATTTTACCACCTAAGCGAGTGATCCGTCGCATTTCTTGATTCATGCGGTTGTAAGGTACTCTGATGAATACACTGCCACTTTCACGAATTGGGTAGTTGGTTTGATCAGTTTTTTCACTCTGACGCAGACCTATCACTTCGTAAACGAAGACGCGGCTACCTGATTCTATATTGGCAGCACCCTCAACAGCACCTTGATTGTACATTCCTTCTACCACTCCGATATTTACTTAACCGTTTATCAAAAAAATCATTCCCATCCTTATAGGAGCTTTAGTTTACCGGATTTTCGGATCACAAAACTGCCCATCTGGGAAAACGACATCATAATTATGATGCCGGCTCACACTCGCCCAAGACCGGTAGGCATGGCAAAAAACACACCTGTTCACCTTCTAAGTTAGAGGATAAGTCCGGGCGAGAATGTTAATAGTGAATCACTTTAATCTTTTTTTCTCGAACTATATAGTTTTAGGTTGATGAAAAAACATTTTACAGCATCTTGATACTGCAAAAACCCCGGCTATGAGGACAAGCCCCTGCCTTTGTTAAAATGTCCCGAAGGCGTACATGATAACTTTGTCTGGATATTCCCCTAAAACTGCTTATCCTATCCTACCATGACAGTGTTAACATACTTGATGATTATAAATTTATAGAGATTTTTTTTGTTTCTGATTCAGGCTTAAAAAAAAATTGTATCATCTATGGCAAAATATTAGCTAGACAACTGCTAGGGGAACTAGATTCTTTCTCAAGGTAAATCTTGTGCGAGTACACTCCCTTCTGTTAAAATCTAGTGCAACACTAAGATTAAATACTTACCAGCGATAAAATTAGGCTCATTCGGACGAGTAACTGCCATTAGCTTACACGTTATCCGTTGAAAGAAAGTCATTGTTATCCTGGATAGCCAGAACCTAGGGGTGTACCATGAGTGTAAGCTCCTGCATTCAAAATCTGTTGTGAGAAAAATTATTGATTGACATTTAGTATTTAGAGAGGATTTATGACAAGTAAGCCGGAACGTGTGGTATTAATTGGAGTAGCGGGAGACTCTGGATGCGGTAAATCTACGTTTTTACGTCGCTTGATTGATTTATTTGGTGAAGAATTTATGACAGTTATCTGTTTAGATGACTATCATTGCCTAGATCGGAAACAGCGTAAACAAACAGGCATAACCGCCCTTGACCCAAGAGCAAACAATTTTGACTTAATGTATGAGCAAATTAAAGCTCTCAAAGAAGGTCAAACAATTAATAAGCCGATTTATAACCACGAAACTGGCAATATTGACCCACCAGAAATAGTCAAGCCAAATCATGTTATCGTAGTGGAAGGGCTGCATCCTTTATATGATGAACGGGTTAGAGAACTATTGGATTTCAGTGTTTATTTTGATATCAGTGATGAAGTCAAAATCGCCTGGAAAATTCAACGGGATATGGCCGAGAGAGGCCACCGCTACGAAGATGTTCTCGCACAAATCAATTCTCGGAAACCTGATTTTGAGAAATTTATCGAACCACAAAGAGAATTTGCGGACGTAGTTCTACAAGTATTACCCACAAACTTGATTAAAAACGATACAGAACGTAAGGTGTTACGGGTACGGATGTTACAAAGGGAAGGAAAAGAAGGCTTTGAACCAACTTACCTATTTGACGAAGGTTCAACAATTCAGTGGACTCCTTGCGGACGCAAACTAACCTGTTCTTACCCAGGTATGCAACTATACTATGGTTTTGATGTTTACTATGGTCGTTACGTCTCAGTTTTAGAAGTAGACGGTCAATTTGACAACCTGGATGAAGTAATTTACATTGAAACCCATCTAAGCAAAACCTCCACCAAGTATCAAGGTGAGATGACTCACTTATTAGTGCAACACCGCGAATACCCCGGTTCTAACAATGGTACTGGTTTATTCCAAGTATTGACAGGTTTGAAAATGCGTGCTACTTATGAACGCTTAACAGCTAAAGAAGCAAAACTAGCTGTTGAAGTCTAAATAAGACTAAAATAATAGTATTTGCGTGATAACTAGGGAGGGACATTTTTAATTGTTTCCTCCTTTACCAAACCCTTACTCTCTGCGCCTCTGCGCCTCTGCGTGAGAAAAAATCATGCTTTAATTAATTCACCAAAATCCAAAACTGGAAACACCTAAGTGGGGACTAACTCACCAGGACGTAATTTAGACCATTTACCTATTTCGGGTTGGAAACTCAGACAACCAACAACATCCCATTCCATTTCAATTATCTCGCCTTGCGTGCGAATATTAACATTAATGGTGGGTTCGTGAGGATCAAAATCTGGTGTTTCTGTTAAGTGTAACTGTTGGTGCTGGGTTTCTACGGCGTTGTAAGTAACACAGCGGTCTACATAGTGGCAATTCACGCAAATACACATATTAGAACCAACTCTCAAAACCTTTATAGTTAATATAGCTCATGCCAAAATAATCAGCATTAGTTATTGGGTTGATTTTGATGACAATATCCGAATTAGTTACTTCTCGTCTATCTCCTGAAAATTGGCCTTTTAGTCTGGAATATCTGCCACAACCCGTTTATATGGTTGGTGGTGCGGTTCGTGATGGAATTTTGGGTAGAATGCGGGAATATATGGATTTGGATTTTATTATCCCATTAAATGCGGTGCAGGTGGCAAAAAAGATTGCTCAACGCTATCAAGCTGGTTTTGTGTTACTTGACGCTGAAAGACAAATTGCGCGTGTCGTGTTTCCTGAGGCTACGGTTGATTTTGCTCAACAGGAGGGGGAAAGTCTCATTAATGATTTATATAGGCGAGATTTTACTATTAATGCGATCGCTTTTAATCCCCATACACAAGAAATTATTGATCCTCTTACAGGTTATAAAGACATAGAATCTGGTATTTTACGCATGATATCACCTGTCAATCTGCAAAATGATCCTTTGCGGTTAATGCGGGCTTATCGTCAAGCTGCTCAACTGGATTTTACTATTGAACCAGTTACTCAAGATACTATTCGCAGTTTAGCAACAAGTATTAGCCAAGTAGCAGCGGAACGAGTACGGGTAGAAATTGGTTATTTATTAGCTAGTGGTCGAGGAACATTGTGGTTAAATACGGCTTGGAAAGATGGTATTTTGACCCATTTATTTAAAAATGCTACTGACAAAAGTTTTATTAAATTAAATGCAATTGATCAAGCATCTGATTTAATTAGTCAAAACTGGCAGAGATTAGGCCGAGAATTAACCAAATATGTCCGTAATACTGTCAAGACTTCTTGGTTAAGTATTGCTAAACTTGCTTGTCTTGTTGATTCAAACCCAGAAACCGCTGAAATAGAATTACAAAAACTTACCTACAGTCGGGCGGAAATTCGCGCGGTAACAACCGCATTAAGACTTTTTTCAGAAATAAAAGCGGAAAATATGTCTTTGCGGAAACAGTATTTTCTGTTTCGGGAAATGGGAATTTTATTTCCGGCGGTGTTGGTATTAGCTTTGGCAAATGATATTATAAAGCAAGGTGCGTTTGCAGAAAGTATGTTTGTTACTTATGAACCTTTAATCAAACGTTATCTTAACCCGAATGACGCGGTTGCACATCCTATTCCTTTACTCACTGGTAAAGAAATTATGACAGAGTTAAAAATTCCCGCTTCACCATTGGTAGGGGAATTATTAATGGAAGTTGGTGTTGCTCAAGCTGAGGGAAAAATTTCTACATTAGAAGCAGCTATAGAATTAGCCAAAAATTTAGTTCAGGTTTAAACTAAACTTGATAAATTCCTCTTTGATTGGTTTAAGTTAAATGGGTTAAAAAATGGGTTTGATTTGGCAGGCTGATTTTTATCGTAGTCCGCTACAAAGTGCTAAAGAGCAGATACTATGGGAACTATTAGTTTGTGATCAAACTCGCAGTTTTGAGTATGTAGCGAGTTGTCCCCAATCACAAGCTAATTCTACTTGGGTCACTCAACAATTACAATTAGCAGCTAGGGAAAATTTACCAGATATCATTCAGGTATTTCGTCCTCAGTCTTTAAGTTTAATAGAAACTGCGGGCAATAATTTAGGTATTAAGGTTGAAGCTACTCGGAGAACTTTGGCTTTAAAACAGTGGTTAGCATTAAAGCAATATCCTGTCATTGTGGACAAACCACCTCCAGTACCATTACCAGAAAATATCTGGGGGGAAAAATGGCGTTTCGCAACCATTCTAGCAGGTGATATTGTAGATGAGTTTAGAGAACGGCCAATTCCTATTTTACAAATACCAGAATTTCTCAAACCGATAAATCTAGGTTTGGCTGCTACAGTTCCTATACCTGGTGTGATTATCTATGGTGGAAGACACTCTATGAGTTTAGCACGGTGGTTGCACAAAAGCAATCCTGTGTCATTAAACTATATGAATGGTACACCTGATGGTTTGATTTTAGAAGCTAGTTTAGCAGATAGATGGATTTTAGCGACTTTTGCAGATGAAGAAGTTAGGGCTGCGGGGAAGTTATATCAGCAACGTCAACAGCTAAGTCAGGGCTTACATTTTTTGTTAGTACAACCAGATGATTCGGGAATGACTTACACTGGTTTATGGTTATTGCAACAAGAAGAATAAACAGTAAAACCGTTTTGTCCGGTAAAATAGACCAACAAGAATGTAGTCAAAATAACCAGTTAATTTATTTAGGCTAGAAACAGATGAGCGAAATTAGTCAGCGTAGGGTTATTATCGGTGATGTACATGGACACTATCAAGGTTTGATGTTACTGCTGAAGCAAATAGAACCCGCATCAACGGATAAAATATATTTTTTAGGAGATTTAATTGATCGTGGTCCGCAAAGTGCAGAAGTAGTAGAGTTTGTTAAAGAAAATGACTACCCTTGTTTACTAGGTAATCATGAGCAGATGTTATTAGAGATAATGACTGGTAAAAATACTCAGTCAGCCAGTATGCAAGGATGGTTATATAATGGAGGACAAGCGACAGTTGCTAGTTATCGGTCTGGGAAAATTCCTCAAGCGGATATAGATTGGTTTGAAAGTTTACCCACATATCTGGATTTGGGAGATTTTTGGTTAACTCATGCAGGTGTTAATCCTTACAAAGCCGTATCAGAACAAACACTTAATGATCTCTGCTGGATCAGAGGAGAGTTTCACAGTATGACTAAACCATATTTCCCAGATAAAATGATTATCGCTGGTCATACTATAACCTTTACCTTACCTGGTGTTGTTCCTGGTAATTTAGCCCAGGGACAGGGTTGGATAGATATTGATACTGGTGCTTATCATCCTCGTAGTGGTTGGTTAACTGGACTAGATATCACAAATAAGTTGGTTTATCAGGCTAATGTGTTTAGTCACGCAGTACGCATTCTACCATGGAAAGAGGTAATTACAATAATTGAGCCAAAGGAATTAATAGGTAGCCGTCGTCATAGGTAAAAAGCCTAATTACTGCAAAAATGCTCTAATTTTAGATTGATAGGCTAAATTATCCAAACCGTTATTTTGATTAGTTGGTTGATTATTAATCTGACGCTGAAGAGAAATAACTCGCTCACTCGCGGCTGGGTGCGTACTTAAAAATGCAGGTACAGAACTACTACTCTGTAACTTTTTCATAAAAGAAATCATAGCTGATTGAGCATAACCAGTGCGGGTGATGTTCGCTAGTCCTCTTTTATCAGCATCAAATTCGTCTTTGCGACTTCGGGGAAGATTTAGTGCGAGTTGTACACCAATACCTACGGCTTTATTTTTATCTAAACCTGCTATGGTAGCAACACCAGTGGTAATAGCTTGTTGTCGGATTTGTTTAATTAAATGTTTACCCTCAATATGACCCATTTCATGTGCTAACACACTAGCTAATTCTGCTTCATTATCTGCGGCTTTTAATAAACCTGTATTCACATAAATAAAACCACCAGTAGTCGCAAAAGCATTAACAGCAGCATCTTCGACTACTTGAAAAGTATAAGGGATATTTGGGCGATCGCTATTAGCCGCTAACCGTCTACCTACTTCGTTAATATAGTCATTTAATTCTGAGTTATCAGAGATTTTGACTTCTTGCTGTAATTGCTGATTCATCTGTTGACCAAGATTAACTTCCTGACGATCGGATATATTAGATAAGTTAAATATCTGTACCCCTTGAAATAGAAGCGGTAATAAATCTATAGCTTTACTTGGTAAAGGTGTACTCAAACATACAGACAAAGCAACAATTACAGAAATCAACGGATATAAACAGCGTCGTTGCCATAAACGGTAGTTTATCCGAAATCCTTGCCAGTTAATCATAATCTAGTCAAATGAGATGAGATTTGTACGAGAACTTAAAATCAGAGGACGGATTTTCAGATTAGTAAGTTGCATTTTCCACTTCAAGCAGGGGTTGGGGGTAAAATCCTTATTTGGGATGGATTTGTGGAAAAATTTTGGATCTGATACAGATGTAAGATGCTGTAATATCAGGTGTAAATAACTTACTACTATCATGTTAGACTATTTCATGACCATAACCCTTAGCTGCTGTCAATTTCGATTCAGTGATCAAGATTGTGGATCATTTGCAAAAAACTTCTTAGTCTTAGTACAATCAATTACCTAGCTGAAAACTTAACTGAAATTTACCCAAAACTTATCCAAAATTTATCCAAAACTGGTTATGGCTATTTTAGATTCCAAAGGTCGCTTGTTTGGTAAAATCAATCTCTTAGACTTAGGTGCTGCACTAGTAATTTTGCTGGTAGTAGTAGGTATTTTTATTTTTCCTGGTACTTCCGGTTCTGTGGCTCAAGTGGGTGCGAAAACAGTACCAATTGAGGTAGATTTAGTGGTACGTGGCCTTAATGTTCGTGACCCTGAACAATTATTTAAACAAGGATTCACAACTGGTGGTAAAACTAATGTGATTATCCGCAATCAACCCTATGGTCAAATTGGGATTAAATCTATTAAAGAGTTAGATAGAATGCTTACCATTCCTCAACCAGATGGTTCTGTGAAGGAATTACCAGATCCTAGAAAGAATAATTTTAGCACGGATTTTATCTTAACTTTACAAGACAAGGCCACAGTCACTAAGGATGGACCAGTTCTAGGTAATAACAAGGTGAAAATCGGTATGACTTTTGAATTAGAAGGTTTTAACTATAATTTCAATGCGTCTGTAATTGATATTCGGTTACAAGATAAATAAGATTATGGTTAGCTGTGAAATTTTCCTGATTTTATCCTCTTCTTGAGTAAAAATTTAGTAAAAAACGGCTTTCCAAAATGGCAGTATATTAACTATGTTTCGTGCCAGCTTGAAGCTGTTAATTGTTCATTTCTCTCTCTGGGATTTAACAATGTATAAAAACAATTTATAATCAAATGGGTAAATACTGTGATACAGGCTTCTTTTTCTTGGAGACAATTCATCAACCAAATTTCGGAAATCAAGACAGGAAGCAGAGAAGGGCGCATTTTTAAACATTTCTCTGAACCGGGTTTTTTGCTGGGTTTATTAACAATAATTGTGGCTATGTTGTTATGGAATTGGCAACTATTGTTAGCACTTATTGTTGGTATTAGTGTGATGGTATTTACTTACTTAATACCGAAATTTAATTGGCAATTACACTGGTTAGAAATACGCAGGTTAATTAGTAGTCCTAACATTCGTTTAGCTTATTCTATCGCTAGTGGTGGGGTTGCGACTGTGATCACTTACATGGCTTCAGCAATTTGGGTTGATTCCCCTAGTCCTTGGTTGGCTGCTGGTGCTATTATTCAGGGTATAGGTACATTATTGACTTTAATTTTGTTGGTGTGGCAAATATTTAGTTTTCAGGGAAGTCAACAACAAGATTATCTTGATAAGTTGTTAAGCGATTTAACAGAAACAGATCCTTTAAAACGTTTACTTGCTGTAAGTAAGCTGAATAAGTTTATTTCCCGTCAGCGATTTGACACAGCATTGCAACAAGATGTAATAAAATGCTTGCAAATTTTCCTGAGTCAAGAAAAAGAGGTAATAATTCGGGAAGCAGCTTTAGACTGTTTACAGAATTTAAATGGTTTACAATTGCTAAAACCAATTAATACCAAAGTTATTACACCTATCTCCGTCAAAGCGAAAAGCAAAGTTGTTATAGATTAATTTAATGTTTTGAGTAGAAAGACACAAAGGCCTTGACTGTTCCTTGATTCAATTTTGCTGTAGTTCTTCTTTTAAGACTTGCTGATAGATATTAGGTAGAGAACGACTAACAGAATTAGTTTCTATACCATATCCTAAACTTGTCCAAGTCGGGGAAAGTTTTCGGAAAACATCATTTATTTTTTGCTGACGTAATAGTGCGGGAATATCCACACCCCAAACTCGTGAGTCATTTAACCAACGGTAAACTACCGTATCTTGATACTCTGCTTCAAAACTATAATTAGTCCAAAATATCTTATGTTGAGGTTTTGGGTGATAGCGGGGGGCAATTTGATGCCAAGTTGTGTTAATAATTTGATAGCGACCAGCAGCAGTGGAACAGTTACCCGTATTTGGTCCAGTAACGATAGTCACGCATTTTTCCGGGTGACGACTCAGATCATGAACTTGTTCACCACCATATAAGATAGAGTAGGGACGGTTACTATTAGCTTCACTGGCGGAAATAGTTCGCATTAATGCCCGGATATAAGGATCTCCGCCGCGCATAACTAGAGGAGGCTGTTTTCTAGTAAATACAGGTTCGGGGGATAATTGAACATCCCCATAAATATACCACTGAAACAGGTACACAAATCCCAAAAGTGAGGCTAGGGGAGCAATGAGTTTTTCTACACCTTTTAGTTCAAAGCTTTTCAGAATTTAACTCCTTTTAATTAATGAAATTTGAGAAACTTTCAGTAGGCTAAGATAGCATTAGGCATTTTGAAAATCATTAATATAGAAAAATAAGCAAACTTGAAGATATACAAAAAACAAATTTATGGTAACAAACAACAGGGAATATCAATCTTTGGAAGTACAAGAGTCTACTTCAAGCATTAACGGAAGCGTATCAGCTAATGATAATTTATTAACACAAGAGAACATAAGTCACACTAGATTTTATGGGAGTTATCAAAATTGTATGGAAATATATGCAAGCCTGGAGCAGGTAGAGGCGTATTTTAACGATCATGCTTCATGGTTTAGCCGTTGTGCAGAACCTATGAAGGTAAAAGCTTTGAGTGAAAATAGTTATGCTTTAGTTGTGGGTAAATTCGGTGCTTTTGGTTATGATGTAGAACCAAAAATTGGTTTGGAGTTATCAACCTCTCAAGATCGAGAATACCACATTCGGACTATTCCTTTACCTGATTATCAAGCTCCTGGTTATGAGGTAGATTATAAATCATTAACACGGTTAATAGGTGGTTTGGATGGGATTACACGGGTCGAATGGGAATTAGATTTGGTAGTTGAGTTACACTTTCCTAAATTTATTCAGCGATTACCTCATACTTTAATTCAGTCTACAGGCGATCGCATTCTCAATCAAATTGTTCATCAAATTTCCCGTCGTCTCACACGCAAGGTAAAAAAAGACTTTTATCAATCTTTAAATATACCGCAGTGGAATAGGAAATGGTGCAATGAAAATCAGTCAATTGACAATTGGTAATAAACAATTAACAATGTATGAGAAGAAATTACTCATTACCAATTACCAATTACCCATTACCCATTACCCATTACCCATTACCCATTACCAATGACTAATGATAATCTAAGCATTAGTTAAAATTCTCTGGATAATTTCGATACCAGAGAAAGCTTGCCATGCGAAAAGTCCTAAAATAGCAAAATTTAACAATATATGCGTCATCCTAGCCCAATTTGCTCCTTTTTGCATAAAAGGAGACAAAGATGCAGAAAAGGCAATTAAACCTGTCATACTTAATCCAGCTAGAAGATGAGGTCCGACAAATAATTTACCATTATTAATGTAAGTAACAGCCATACCACCAATAGAACCTGCTACCATCAAAGCTAAGATGATAGAACCTATTTGGTGGTGTTTGATAGTATATCGTCCTTTAACTAGCTCTTTCTTTTCTTCACCTTGAGCATTTCTGGTACGCTGTACTTGCAACCCTAAATATGCAGCATATAGGGAAAGCGCTAATAGTACCCACATGATAGCTGGGTGAGCAAAATTCAGCCAAAATTTTATTGTTGGAGTCAATTCAAGAGCCATATTTTTTACTTTCCTTTATTAAATCTTCATAAAACTTAGCATATTTAACAGATATTTATTTTCTTGACTCAGCAATTTTCCCACCTTACTGAATTAGGATATGAAAGTGAAACATTCTAGCTCCTAAACCCTTACCCTGTGCGTTTTTGCGTCTAGATCGTGAAACACAATTCATATACATCTGATAAAATAGGATATAACGAATGACAGAAAATAAAGATACCACATTGCTGAAGGCCGTGAAAAGTGGAAATATCAAAGAAGTGTCCGCGCTGCTGGCTTATGGGGCGAATGTGGATACAACCGATAACCATGGAAATACGGCATTGATGTTAGCTGCGAATTTAGGTTATACGGAAATTGTGCGATCGCTCTTAGATGCTGGTGCTAATATTAACTTAGCCAGAAAAAGCTATCACTTAACAGCATTAATGTTAGCTGCTAGTGCTAATCAGATAGATGTTGTCAAACTATTAATCTCTAAAGGAGCAAATGTTAATGCTATTAATGAAGATGGTAGTACAGCATTAATGATAGCATCACTAAAGGGTTATGTTGAAATTGGACAAATCTTATTAAGTGCAGGTGCTGATGTAAAAATTAACGACAAAGATAATGATACCGCGTTAAAACTCGCAGTTAAACACAAACATCCGGCTATGGTCAAAGTGTTAACACAAAATAATAACATTGTCAATAGTCAAGATCGCGCAGGTGAGACAGTATTAATGATTGCCGCAGATTTAGACTACTTAGAAATAGTACAAGCACTGATATCATCCGGGGCTGATGTTAATATCAAAAATGTTGATCATCAAACAGCATTATTAGCAGCTACAGCAACAGGAAATACCGATATTATAACTGCTTTATTAGATGCAGGTGCAGAAATTAATCACCAAGATCAAGAAGGGGAAACAGCGTTACATTTAGCCGTTGTGGAAGAATATATTGATGTAGTCAAAATCTTACTACAAAGAGGGGCAGATGTGCAAATTAGAAATCATTTGGGAGATACACCTTTACTAATAGCCGCATTCCAGGGATATAGTGATATAGTAGCAGTTTTGCTGGCTGCTGGTGCAGATATGGAAAAGAAAAATTTTGGAGAAGTTGCGCTGACATTAGCAGTATCTCAAGGACATTTCCCAACAGTGAAATTATTACTTGATTATGGTGCAGATATTAACAAATTAGCAGATGATGGTAAAACTGCTTTAGTTAAAGCCATAACTGCAAATTATCCCGAAATCTTTCAGTTATTACTAGCAAAGGGAGCAAATATAAACCTACAAAACTCTTCAGGAGCAACGGCTTTAATGTGGGCTGTAGCTGAAGGTTATAGTCAAGCTGTGGAAATGTTACTACAATCTGGGGCGGATGTCAATTTAAAAAACCAGGGTGGTTATACAGCTTTAATGATTGCAGAATTTAATAATTATCGAGGTATTAGCAAGATATTAAGAGAAGCTGGAGCGCGGGAATAATTTATTTAGAATAATTTATTTAATTTATGTTTAATTTAGAAATGGGAAATTGAAAAAAAGAGAAACATCAAGATGAAATATTTAGAGGGTGAAAAGAAGTAAATTTACCTTTTACCTTTACCTTCTTTCTACCTTGATGTTTCCTACTGTGCTAGATGTGAATAATATATATTTTTTGATTTTGATTTGTAGTATTAAAATTGGCATTTTATAAGTAAAAAAAATTACTTTTACCATCAATACATCCCTCCTAAGTCTGATTTTAGGCATATTTTCAATAGTTAGGAGTAACTATAAAGAAAAAATTAAAGTTTTGTCAAATAAGATTTTTAAATTATCTTAAATTATCTTAAATAATTATTTAAAATATCCCGACTCAGAGGATTTTGGCAAAGAGAAGCAGTAAATACCAGGATTTACACAAAATATACCTCCCTAAACCTAGAGTGGTTGCTTATTCCGTGACTCATGTATAATTGCTATACCTTTAGATGATCCTTATCGTCCGATTAAATTTTTCAAAGCAGGTGATCTCAGAAAAATAGACGAAAAAAAGATTAAATACCTCATGTGATTAAACAATAGCTCTAACTGTGATAAAATAAACAAGAAATATTGCTGCTAACTACAGCAAATGAAAACTTACTACCGAAAATGCAGGTGAAGGCAAAGCAATTATTAAACCAGGTGAGAACCCTATCATCTAGAATCTTGAGTAGCGATAAACCATTTTATCGTCGTTTTTGGTTTTGGGCAGGTTTAGGTGTAGGTGGTGGAATGATTGCTTTCCATTACATAATCTTAGAAATAGATAAAAACTTACCAGATCATTCCGCACTCAAAGCAGTAGTGCGAGAACAAACACTGACTATTAAAGCTGCTGATGGTACCGTGTTACAACAGCAAGGTGAAGCAACTAGAGAGCAGTTACAACTAGAACAAATACCAGATCATCTCAAAAAGGCCTTTATTGCTTCAGAAGACCGAAGATTTAATCAACACAATGGAGTTGATATCCAAGGAATTATGAGAGCGGTAATCAATAATTTGCGATCGCAAGATGTGGTAGAAGGTGGTAGTACCATTACCCAACAGGTAGCCCGCATTCTCTTCCTCAAACAAGAAAAAACCTTCTGGCGTAAACTCAAAGAAGTCCGGTTAGCCCAAAAAATAGAGCAGCAATTAACAAAAGATCAGATTCTCGAACGTTATCTAAATCTTGTATATTTAGGCTCTGGTGCTTATGGTGTAGGCGATGCAGCTTGGGTATACTTT
This sequence comes from Dolichospermum circinale AWQC310F, assembly GCF_000426925.1. Lineage (GTDB taxonomy): Bacteria > Cyanobacteriota > Cyanobacteriia > Cyanobacteriales > Nostocaceae > Dolichospermum > Dolichospermum circinale. The sequence continues at coordinate 16,439 of NZ_KE384672.1, forward strand.
GGTAAATCCATAGATCAACTTACCTTATCAGAAATGGCCACCTTGGCTGGTTTAGCTCCTGCACCTAACCTCTATGCACCGGACAAAAACCTAAAAGCAGCCACAGAACGGCGAAATTTGGTGTTGCAGCGGATGGAAGAAGATAGCATAATTACACCAGTACAAAAACAAGCCGCTATTCAAGAACCATTAATAGTTAACAGCAACTTACCCAAACGGTGGCAGGTAGATTCCCCCTACTTTACTACCTATATTCAAAAAGAATTACCAAAGCACCTTTCCCCTGATATCTTAGCTAATGGTGGTTTGGTGGTAGAAACTAGTTTAAACCCAACTTGGCAAAAAGCCGCAGAAACCGCAGTCACAAAAATCTTGAAAAATGAAGGACGGTGGCAAAACTTTAAAGAAGCGGCCCTGGTGGCCATAGATCCTCGAAATGGGGAAATTCAGGCCATGGTGGGAGGAAAAGACTTCAGTAAAAACCAATTTAATCGCGTTACTCAGGCACAAAGACAACCAGGATCAACCTTTAAAGGATTTGTCTATGCTACAGCGATCGCAACTGGTAAAAACCCTTATGATAGCTATTTAGATGAACCTTTATCAATAGATGGTTATGAGCCAAAAAACTACCATGACAATTTCTCCGGCTGGTTAAATATGAGGGATGCTCTCACTAAATCCGTAAATACAGTTGCAGTAAAGGTATTAATAGATGTAGGATTTAAGCCAACCATTCAACTAGCCCATGATATGGGAATTAAATCAGAACTAAAACCTACCTATTCTTTAGCTCTTGGTTCTAATGAAGTCAACCTATTAGAACTAACTAATGCTTATGGTACATTTGCTACCCAAGGAAATTATACAGAAGCCCATGGGATTCGTCGCATCCTCAACCGCGAAGGGAATGTCATCTGGTCGGCTAAATATGAACCTAAGCAAGTTTTAGATGCTGATAGTAGCACCATTATGACTTGGATGTTACGAAATGTCGTCAGGGAGGGAACTGGGGCTGCGGCTGAATTAGATGATAGACAAGTGGCCGGAAAAACAGGAACTTCTGATGAAGCCCGTGATTTATGGTTTATTGGTTATATTCCCCAAGTTGTCACTGGAGTGTGGTTAGGGAATGATGATAATACCCCTACCTATGGTAGTAGTGGTAGCGCCGCTTATGCCTGGCATGAATTTATGAAAAAAGCAGTAGAGGGAATGCCTGTGGAAAAGTTTCCTAACCTGCCCAAACTAGAAAACCGCAAAGGTACTATTAAAGCTGAACCTATCAAACCTCAAAAAGTTATCCGTAGAGTGATTAATGATAATGATCAAAAATCAGATCGGGATAATACTGAAAATTCTGATTCATCAACAAGAAGGAGACGCAGACGACGCTATTCTCAGGAAGAAAATACAACAGAAAGCACCCCCAGACGCAGACGACGCTATTCTCAGGAAGAAAATACAACAGAAAACGCCCCCAGACGCAGACGACGCTATTCTCAGTCCCAAGATAACACATCTGCCTCCTCTCGCAGAGAAAGACGATATCGCAGCCAAAAATCACGGACAGAAAATTCATCTTCTTCAACAGAGAATAATTCTGGAGACTCTTCACCACCACAACCTTCCTGGAGGGAAAGACTTAAACCCAATTCTTCACCAGAAAATTAAATTAATACAGCGGTTTCCGATCTGATGAAGTACAAAGTTGAATCATGAAACTCTTGTGGTGCGGGCATCTTGCCCGCTAAATATGTACCTCATAACACCGGGAAGTGCTGTATTATGTCTTTGAATACAGGAAAGATTTTTCCTGGGGCAGATGCAGGTGATCCGCTCAGTTTATACTTTATGAAGAAGTGTAACCTACATTAAGCGAATATCCTCATGAGTTATTTATTGCTCCAAGTTACAGCCGAAGCGACAGGAAATCACTTTCCCTTAGCTTTCACTTTGGTGTATGTAGTCGGTTTTATCGCTGCTGTCACCATTGGTTCAATTGCCTGGTACAACTCCAAACGTCCCCCAGGTTGGGAGAGTAAGGAGCGTCCTAATATCGTCCCCAAGGTCGAGAAGGAATCATAGGACTGACGCAAACCTCACAAAAAATTCTAATTTTTTGATAATTTTTTGTTGCTCTGTAGTCAGGGCTTTAGCCCTGATTTTGTTCGCGTAGCGTCTCGAAAAGAGGACTAAAGTCCTCACTACAATTTAGAATCTGATGCCAGTTGCCTAAGTCCTGAATAAATTAAGTAATAGGTGATCCGTAATGGGAAAAGAATATATTACCCATTACCCATTACCTATTACCTATTACCTATTACCTAATTCTGCACGTCAACACAACGACGGTAGAGCTTTTGAATTTGCTTCAGCAGTATAGTGTGTGCTGCTTGGTTAGCACCACTAGACTTACTTAACTCTGTCAATTGGGTAAGAAGTCTTGCTTCTTCAATGGCTATATCACCATCACTATAAATCAGGCCACTTATCGCTTCAATTAAATTCTCATAATCTTCCTGTGTTGGGCGATCGCCTAAATACTCTTTTACCCATTTATAACAGTCCTTCGGCTTCACTGGCACTAATTCATACAACCAAGGCTTAATTTCAGGATCACTAGCTAAACCCTTAGCTTGAGCTATTTCCCGCAAATATTGCTGTTCTTCCGGCTGGATTTTACCATCAATCCAAGCTGCTCCAATCAGGATTTTTACTAGGTTTTTGACATGGGAATTATTAACCATTGCTGCCTCCTCTGGTAGATTCCGGCTTTGATTAGATCTTACAATCACTGTTGATATTCACTGAGAATCCTTAGATTTTTTTAAGCGCACCATGAAAAAACCATCCATATCCTGTTGGTGAGGCCAGACTTTCAACCAACCAGGAGTAGTATTATTAAATAATTCAAAAGGGTGCGGCTCTATTTGCCAATGGGGGTTGACTGCTAAAAATTCCGAAATGACCTGCTCATTCTCCTCTGGGTGTAATGTACAAGTTGCATAAACTAAAACGCCCCCAGTCTTGACAAAAGTTGCATTATGTGATAATAATTGTTTCTGTAATTGGCAAAGTTCTTGTACTGAATTAGGGGTTTGTCGCCAACGCGCATCAGCGTGTCTGTGCATAGTTCCCAAACCGGAACAAGGAGCATCAAGTAATACACAGTCAGCAGTTTGAGAGAATTGCGGCAAATTGCGGCTATCTCCTATACAAGTATGAATAGATTGTAAATGCAGTCGTTGGGCATTTTCCTTTAATTTCCGTAACCGAGAAGCAGTTTGATCACAAGCCCAAATTTTACCCTCATCTCCTATTAATTCCGCAATATGGGTAGTTTTTCCCCCCGGTGCTGCGCAAGCATCAATTACCACATCACCAGGTTTAGGGTCAAGCAAATAACCAACTAACTGGGCGCTACTATCTTGGACTGTCCACCAACCTGCACAGAAGCCGGGTAAATTTTGAATTGGGCCATTATTACCAATTAATCGTAAAGCTTGGGGTAAATTAGGAATAGATTTAACTAAAATACCAGCAGCTTCAAAAGCTGATTTTACCTCTTTTAAGGAACTACGCAGGATATTTATTCTTAAATCAATTGTCGGGGTTTGATTCATCCAAATACACAGTTTTTCTGTTTCTTCAAAACCCAATTGTGATAACCAAACTTCAATTATCCAATTGGGAAAACTGTGCAAAATTCCCAATTTTTCTACGGGATTTTCTGGTAAAATTAAAGGCTCTGAGGATTTTTCTAAAAGTCGAAGATATTGACGTAATAAACCATTCACAAAACCAGTTAAACCAGGAAAACCATTTTCCTTGGCTAATTCAACAGTGGTATTTACAGCCGCAGAAACAGGGATTCTTTCCTGATAACGCAGTTGATAAAAACCCAGATGTAAAATCGTGCGGAGGTCTTTTGGTTGTTGTTGGTTTTTTTTGGTAGCAAGTTGGTCAATGATAGCATCTAAAGTCCGTTGTCTTCTCACACTACCATAAACTAATTCTGTCATTAATCGGCGATCGTTGTCCGGTAACTTAAACTTTTGTAATACCCGGTCTAGAGCCACATCAGTATAAGCTCCTTTATGAACTTCTTTGAGAGCAATAAAAGCTACTTGTCGGGGGTTGGTCATGAAATTAAGTGAATAGGACTTACTCAGGCAGGTGAGAGGGAACAGGGAACAGCGATCGCTATATAATTAATATACTAGCTAAATAGTAGGGTGTGTTAGCGACAGCATAACGCACCATTTTAAATCATTGACATTATCAGAAAATCCCCATCTTCATCCTGGATATCCTGATATGGCTAACGCCACGCTTCGCTATCAGACATTACCCCACAAAGCAACAATTAACGCAAAAAAACCGCGAGAAATTTGATTTTTGGTGTTGACAAAGAATTTTAAATATGTTATCCTTGTCTTGATAAGGAAGAACTATCATCCTTACTATTCCCTACCCTCAATAGATATTGTGGAGCGGGCAAGATGCCCGCTAGAATCATACAAATTAAATGCAGTACAGCTTAATGATTCATGTAAGGATCTATACTGCCAATTTCAAATTCACAGGCTCTAGAAATGGTTTCTGGGGGTAATTCATCAAAACTAATTAATGATAAATGATTGGGATTATTGATTAATTCCTGGGCTAATAAATAACCGGTAATTGTCCAAGTTTGATATTTTCTCGCTTGTTTACCAATTAATCTCCCTTTTTTACCATCATAATATTCTGGCCATTCATCTTCACTCAGTCGAGATTTAGCAATTTCAATGGCTTTTTGTGCTAATTCTGGTTTTTTGGTTTTTACCGCTGCTGCTGCTAACATCCACATTAAAACAGGCCAACTTCCGGCATTATGATATGACCAGGGAATATTTTTTGGATCACACCCTGTTACTACTCGATATTCCTCACCTTGTAAAGCAGGATAACAGATTTTAATAGGCATATCTCCTACTAAATCCTCCCATCTTTTTTCAATCAAATTCATAATTGCTTCAGACTGTTCTTCTGTAGCAAGATCAGAAATTACAGCCATTAAATTTCCGAGAGTGAAAAAACGAGTATCCATTTGTGATGGTCCAACATTTCCTGCAAAATAACCCCCTTTTCTGGGTAGCCATTTATCCAAATCATAATAAGGTAAAGAATCTGCATAAATATTGAAAAGATTAACCGCAGCTTTACCGTATTCTTCCCCTTTAAACCGATAAATTGTATTCAAACGATGAATATCTATCCAATAATGCTGACGAAGATGACCACATAATAAAGGTAAACGGTTATCAATGGCTTCAATAATATCTTGATTACCTTGGCAAATTAGCAGTTCTCGCGCTGCACGTAAAGCCGCAAAAAACAGAACTTGAATTTCTAAAGGATGTCCATAAATACCCATGCGTCTATCTATCATACACGCGCCGTCGGGAACTAATAGAGTTGGGTACATATCAAAACGATTAGCCAAACAGATATCTATAATTAACCTAATTCCTGTTTGGAATTGAGGTTGATAAGCTAAAGATGAATCATTAGTAGCGACTACATAAGCCCGCAATAAAATCAACCACCATAAACAAGAATCAACCGGTGTCACCCTAGCAATAGCGTGTTCACCAAAATCAGCTTCTAAAAATTCTTCCCCATTAGCAGAAACGACTTTAAAACTGGCTGGAATTAGACCTCTACCGGGTTTATAGGCATCTAATGCTTTTTCTTGAGGCTGTAACTTTAATGTTTCTTCTAGGAAGTTTTTGACAATATCTGTTCTACCTTTAATCAGAAAAATTAACGCCGAAGAAACGAAATCTCGAATAAAACATTGGTCATAATTTAGTGCTTCTACGGATGAATCATAAGCCGCTACAGTACCTACAGGCTGACCTTTATAATAGAGAATTGAATTCTCTAATACTTGCCATGCTTCATTTTCTATATTTTGACTTGTCTCTAATTTATTTAGTTGCATTTCCAGACTAACTCCATTTAGATAGTAGATTTTTCGGGAGTAGATACACCTTTAATTATTGTTTATGCCATTTTCATCATAACTTTGAAATAGCAAATATCAATCCAGTCAAAATACTAAAACTTAGTCAATGTAAAAACCTAACTGCACAGTATTTAGCAGTTTTCTTAACTTCTGAAAATACACCTCATTCCGTGTATTAGAATCACAGAATTTTAGTATACATACTTGATCAGGAATTTGCTATTGAAATCAAAAAAAATATTATTCCCCTACAACTTAACAATTTATAACGTTTTTTGAAAATATGCAACATAAACAATTCACAAAAATTCAAAAAAACTCAAAAAAATCAGAAAATTCAAAAAATCTAGTTATTAATACTGATAAAGCTATCTTTCTTTGATAGACTGTGAAAAAATCAAGTTTATAGGGCAAAATTCCCAAATTTCCACTGATTTTATGATCAATTATGTGTGTTTAATTGCTGCTGAAACTTTTGATATGCCTGATTAACTGCTTGCATGGCAGTTTTAGCACTAACAGAACTGTTAATATCAGGATGATATAATTTAGCTAATCTCAGATAGGCCAGTTTGACATCTTTGGGGTGAGTTTTCGGTTCTACGCCTAAAATTTCCCACCATTCCCCAATTAATGGTAAATTATCGCTGCTGTCAAGTTGCCAAATCTTGATAGTCCCACTTTGATCAACACTAATCAGCATTGTACCATCTAGACTAAAAACTAGAGGACTAAAACCAGAAATAGTTGCCAATAATGCCCCAGTTTGAAAATTCCAAAGTTTGATAATTCCCTCTTGACTACTACTAGCAACAATTTTACCATCTGGGTGAATAGCAATAGCAGAAATAGCCGTTGAGTGGATTTTCAGAGTCCGGTATAATTCCCCTGTATGAAGATGCCACAGTTTAATTGTACTATCTGTACTACCACTAATAAAAGTTTGATTATCGGGAGTAATTGCTAATGTATTTACTGCTGCTAAATGCTGATTAATAATATAACGGTTTTCCCCAGTTTGTAAATTCCAAATTCTGATAGTTTTATCAGCACTTCCACTAACAAGGATTGTAGAATCAGAACTAATAGCAATAGCTAAAACTGCATCTGTGTGTCCATTTAAAGTCCGTTTAATTGTTCCTGTAGAACTTTGCCAAATTCTGATGGTTTTATCCCCACTAGCACTAGCAATAATATTACCATTAGGACTATAAACAAGTGCATTAACAAACCCATTATGGCTATAGGGAGAAGTTAAATAAGAGAATGTGCAATGATATTTTTTTGTTTCCAATTCCCAACTACTGATTTTCCGATCTATAGTACCACTAATTACCTGTTTTCCGTCGGGACTAATAGCCACAGATAACACAGCTTCCCCTTGTCCAGAAAAAATATAAAGACATTTTCCAGTTTGCAAATTCCATAAATTAACTTGTCTGTCATTACTACCACTCACCAAAGTTTTATTATCAGCATGAATAGCTACACTATTCACTCTAGCCGTGTGTCCTTTCAGAGTTTTTACACATTGCCAATTTCCCATTATTTGAGAAGCCATAGTTAATATTTTTTAGGGTTCATTTTTTGCAGTTTGACTATTTATCTTCACCTTTAATTTTTCTAACTCATCATCAATTTCTAAAGCCGTAAATTTGCCATGAAGATCATCACCAGATAACTCTAGTAACGCTGCAAGATAATAATCATTATAATAATCATTTTGTAAAATTTTCTCCTGCATACGTTCAAAAAGCTGCATGGGAGTTTCTTTAAATTCAGAATCATTTAATAGTTTAGCCACACCATAAGCAGCAAGTCCTAAAACTGCACCAATTCCTGCCATGGGTACAGTACCAATACCGAACGCTAAACCAACTTTAGGCGCGACAAATCCCATATTACCGATTATATGAGAAATCCCAAAACCACTCATAGCACCAATACCCATTGCACCAAAAGCTACTGTATCCCCTGTTCTCATTCCCTCAAAAGCACCATAAGCAGCAGCACCAATAACAGCACCCGCAGCCGTTACAGAAGCCCCACCTATTCCTAGACCACCAAAGCCGCCAACTATTCCCATACCTCCCACAGTGGAGGAAATAGTTGCACCTGTTAACGTTCCTGTAGTAATAAATATTGCACCTGGTTGGGATATTGGTTTCATAGGATGTAACCGGAAACTTGATTTTTACGTAAGGGTAATTTATATTTATAAATTACAGCATCTCTCCTACTTTACGCCTCTGGTGGTTCATTTACCCGAAAATCCCTCTCACTCTCGTGTCGTTTTGTTTTGTGTAAGTCCTGAGATAAGTAAGTGAACGGAAAAAAACCGACACAAGTAACGAAAAGTAAAGTTGCCCAAAACCTGTTCCCTGTTCCCTGTTCCCTGTTCCCTTGCCCCAACGACAATTTTTAACGCCAACCTACTTACATAAAATATGCCATTTTGATGACGAAATATTAAGGAATATTGTATTTTGTGTGAAAACCCCAGGCTAAGGGGGAAGGCCAGCTAAAAGTCCGTGATAGGATACTTTGGGAAAATATTGATAATTGGGAGAAAACCTTTGACACTACGGGTTGCTGTTGTTGGTTCTGGACCTGCGGGTTCATGCGCTGCTGAAACTCTAGCGAAAGCTGGAATCGAAACATACTTGTTTGAGCGGAAATTAGATAACGCCAAACCTTGTGGGGGCGCTATTCCCCTCTGTATGGTGAATGAGTTCGATTTACCTCCAGAAATTATTGACCGTCGGGTAAGGAAAATGAAAATGATTTCTCCCTCTAATCGTGAGGTTGATATCAATTTGATAAATGAAGACGAATATATAGGAATGTGCCGCCGAGAAGTGCTAGATGGTTTCTTGCGAAACCGGGCGGCCAAATTAGGCGCGAATTTAATTAACGCCACTGTTCATAAAGTTGATATTCCTGGGAACAATACCGACCCCTATACCATCCATTATGTTGACCATACAGGAGACGGGTCCCAGGGCGTGACTAAAAGCCTCAAGGTGGATTTAATCGTTGGTGCGGACGGCGCAAATTCCCGCATTGCTAAGGATATGGATGCTGGAGATTATAATTATGCGATCGCTTTCCAAGAACGCATTCGTCTTCCCCAAGATAAAATGGCCTATTATAATGACCTGGCAGAAATGTATGTTGGTGACGACGTTTCTACCGACTTCTACGCTTGGGTATTTCCCAAATATGATCACGTAGCAGTAGGTACTGGCACAATGCAAATTAACAAAGCCAGCATTAAACAATTACAAGCAGGTATTCGGGCCCGTGCTTCCGAAAAACTAGCCGGTGGTAAAATCATCAAAGTAGAAGCCCACCCCATACCAGAACACCCCCGTCCCCGTCGCGTTGTCGGACGCATTGCTTTAGTAGGAGACGCTGCTGGTTATGTCACCAAATCCTCCGGTGAAGGTATTTACTTTGCGGCCAAATCTGGGAGAATGTGTGCAGAAACTATTGTCGAAACTTCCAACAATGGAGCGCGAATTCCCACAGAACGAGATTTAAAACTTTACCTCAAACGTTGGGATAAGAAATACGGACTCACTTATAAGGTATTAGACATTTTACAAACCGTCTTCTATCGTTCCGACGCTACCCGGGAAGCATTTGTAGAAATGTGTGATGATATGGACGTACAAAAGCTAACTTTTGACAGTTATCTTTATAAAACCGTAGTCCCGGCTAACCCCTTTACCCAATTAAAAATTACCGCCAAAACCATTGGTAGTTTAATTCGTGGTAACGCCCTTGCACCCTAAATATAGGAAATCAGAAGCCAGAAATTTATTTCTGGGCTTCTTTTTTTGGATTTGAAACTGATGATGAAATGGTATTCTAGTGTCGAAAAACTTTCATCACTTAACCCAGGTTCATTGACTTTGCAAAGTTTTTAGTGGTGACTCACCAAACATTTCCTGATAATGCTTAATAAAATATGTAGCATTCCGAAATCCCCACTCCTGAGCTACCTCCATCACTGTTTTTGTATTCAGGTCAGGATTCATTAAAGCGCGACGTACCCCGTTGAGTCGTTGAATTTTGATATAAGCCATGGGACTGATACCAAAAACTTCCTGAAACCCACAAGATAAGGCAGTACTGCTAGTTTCTAATTCGTTACATAGTTTTTGTAATGTCAGAGGTTTATCTTGATAAGAGTTAGAAATTTCTTCCGCTTTTTTAACCAGGGAATAACGACGGAAAGGTTTTAATATGCGTTGTTTTTTTTTGGCGTTTCTACCCAAGGTATTAATGAGTAGTGGCAAAAAATCTTCCATGATTAATGATTGCATTTGTGACTGCATTAATAATGATGGTTGAGTATTGAATACATGAGTAATTTCTTGATAGAAAGCCCTGAGAGGTCGTAATGATGAGGGGTGTAAACCTATGGCATTGTGTTTGAGAAATTTTTCTCCTTGTTCGTATCCCATTTGTGCGTATAAGCTATGAAAAGCCCGCGCATTCACACTAGCTCTGACCAGATGAATGTCTTTGCCAGCAACTATATCTACTTCCCTAGTGGAATCAAAACCAAATATATCATATTTTCCAATAGGACAACCGTGAGAGGTGACTTGTATTAAATTGGGGTGAAATGCCAACAAAAAGGAGATATGATCAGCAGATTTCGTACCACTAGCTTTAGCCACTTGATTTTGATACACGTGAGTAAACTTCAAATCTCCAAAGTCTGCAAAATTAATAGTTCCCAGAAAGTCTCCTGGGCTTAATTGACTACTTTCTTTGATATTTAGGGGTTTTATGGATTGTGCAAATTTATATCCGTCATTAAACTGGCGAGTAAAAACCAGTGAATGACCATGAAGATTCTGTTCAGACATAGACATATCCTACCTCCCATCTTAGTATAACTCCCAACTTGCCGATTTCTTTAAAGAAGTTGGGGATTTGATGATTGCAAATGACCTCGCAAAGTTTTTGACGGTAACTCACCAAACATTTCCCTATAATCCTTAGCAAAATGTGGAGCATTCCAAAATCCCCACTCCTGAGCCACCTCCATCACTGTTTTTATATTTGGATCTGCATTCATTAAAGCGCGGCGTACCCCGTTGAGCCGTTGAATTTTGATATAAGCCACGGGACTGATACCAAAAACTTCCTGAAACCCGCAACATAAGGCACTACTGCTAGTTTCTAATTCCTCACATAGTTTTTGTAGTGTTAAAGGTTTATCTCTATAGGATTTAGAAACTTCTTCTGCTTTCCTGATCAGGGAATAACGACGGAATGGTCTTAATATACGTTGTTTTTTTTGAGCGTTATTACCGAAAGTATTAATTAGTAATGGTAAAAAATCTTCTATTATTAATGATTGTATCTGTGATTGTATCAATAATGATGGTTGGGTACTCAATATATGAGTAATTTGTTGATAGTAAGCCTTGAGAGGTCGCAATGACGAGGGGTGTAAACTCAGAGCATTATTTTGGAGAACCTTTTGTCCCATTTCGTATCCCATTTGTTCGTATAAAGTATAAAAAGTCCGCGCATTCACACTAGCCATGACCAGATGAACATCTTTGCTAACAACTACATCTACTTCCCTAGTAGGGTCAAAACCAAATATATCATGCTTTTGAATAACGCAACCGTGAGAGCTTACTTGTGTAAAATCGGGTTTAAATGCCAACACAAAGCAAATATTATCAACATATTTCGTACCAGTGGCTTGAGCAGATTGATTTTGATGCAGGTGAGTAAACTTCAAGTCTCCAAAGTCTGCAAAATTAAGAGTTCCTAGAAAGCCTCCTGGGCTTAATTGATTACCTTCTTTGATATTTAGAGGTTTTATGGCTTGTACAAACCTATCTAGGTCATTAAACTGGTGAGTCACCACCTGAGAATTGCCATGGGGATGTTGTTCAGACATAGATTAGGGGATTAATGCTGAGTAATTTAAAGTGAGATGTAGTTTAAGTGAGTATAAAATAGATAAATTTAATTATATGACTAATAATGGCTTTTTTTGCTTATATGAAAAAGTGGGAATTTTGGAATGTTCATAGATAATAAATGGCTATATAATCCATACGGATGACGGTTAATTTGTATATTGCGTAACGTAAGTCATGAATTTTTTTTAACACAAGGACAACTAAGATTATGGCTAACCAATTTGAATGGCAATTTGATTTTCGTAACTTTAACAAAAATGAAATGCAAGTCCAGGTGCGTCACACAGGTTGTGTATTAACATCCCAGGACGATAGGGATTCTAGTTATTGGAAACACCAAGTACCCTATTGTCCTACAGGAGAGGCTGAAGGATTATATAGACCCGGTAATTACGTAGTAGAGTTTGACAAGTGGTGGCCTGTAATCAAGGACGGGCTGAAACTAATTGGGGATTTAGGAATATTCTTTGTTGTACAGGCACCAAAAACCGATGATGTAATTGAGGCAATTTCTAATGTTTTTGCCGTAGACGGGGATGTAGTTGAGGCTTGTATTAAAAACATGAGTAACGAAGAGATAGCGCAAATACTGGGAACTTGTTACAAATCCGTCGATCAAACCTGTATAAATAACCTAATGAATCCGACCGTTATTCGCCAAATGGCTAAAGACATGAATCTAGATCCGAAAGCTTGGGGAATTATCAGCGGGAAAACCTACAGAGACCATATCTGGAACAACAATAGTCCCGTGATCAATAACCATGGTTGGAGTGTATTTCGTGCTTGGGGAGACAAAGCAAAGCACCGCTTGTTGATTGCCGAAGGCTGTTTTATTGACAAGGGACGACTGATTTATCCTTGTGATGATACTGATTACCCCAAACACGGAAATACGTTCTGGAACTTTTGGAGTCGTGACTTTCACAGATATTAAAATCAATTTTTGCTACAGTTTTTTTGTCCAACACCGTGCGATCGCTTAATGATTGATAATTATAGAATTGACAAGATTAAAACAGAAAATTACTTAGCAATTATCCGTCAACCATTACCAACCTCAACTAAATAACTAGTAATTTGAGTAACCACGATTATGGCTGACAAATTTGAATGGCAATTCCATTTTCATAACTTTAACGAACATAATCTGCACGTGCGAGTGCATCATGAGTCTGGCACAAAAGATCCTTGGCATGATGGTCGCCCTGGTTGTTGGGAATATAATTTACCCTATTCTCCCACAGGTAGCCCTGAAGGGGTATATAAACCCGGTAAATGGGTGACAAACTTTCGTGACTGGTGGGATATCATCAAGGACGGGCTAAAACTAAATTTAGATTTAGGAATATTTTTGACTGTGCCTAAACCAAAAATTGATGATATAGTTAATGTAGTATCCAATGTTTTTGGCATCGAAAGGGACATCATTGAGGCTTTGATTCAGGATATGAACGACGAGGAGATACAGCAAATGCTAAATACTGCTGATCAATCTGTCGAGCAAACCTGTAAAGATAATTATATGAATCCTGCTATTGTTCGACAAATGGCTAAAGACATGAACCTCGACCCCAACGCTTGGGGAATTATCGCAGGAACAACCTATAGGTACTACATTTGGCATAATAATAGTCCTCTAGTTAATAATCATGGTTGGAGTGTATTTCGTGGTAGAGGACCAAAAAAAACAGACAAGAACAACTTGTTTATAGCTGAAGCCTGTTTTATTGAGAAAGGACACCTAATTTATCCTTGTGATGTTTATCCTTGTGACGGAGGTGATCACCCTAAATACGGAAATACCTTCTGGCAATTTTGGAGTGGTTACTATAAACACTATCAAAATATTTCTTTTGGAAATCTTATGGTAATTGACTATTAAGGATTAAAGGCAAAAGACCATGATCACTTTTTCAGCAGACTCTAACTAGTTTGTTGAGTTTGTGTTTCTACCTTCTGGCCAATTTTCGGTTCTGTACCCGCAATTAATCGCTCAATATTACTGCGATGACGGATAATTATATATAAACCTCCAGCAAGACCGAGAATAATGTAGGCTAAAGGTTGATGAAAAATTATCATAAAAATAGAAACAGCCACAGCCCCAGAAATAGAACTTAAAGAAACAATTCTAGAAATAGCAATGACGACAGCAAAAACTACCAATGTTGATAATCCTACTTGCCAATTTATAGCTAATAAAATTCCCACACCAGTAGCTACAGACTTACCACCTGTAAAGCCGAGAAAGACTGATTTACTATGTCCTAAAAGGGCAGCTAACCCAGCTAAAGTGACTAAATAAGGTTGCCAAATTTCGATATTTACAGTTGGTGGTATTGGTATTAAATTACTAACAGGAGCAATTTTAAATAAAGCGTAAACTAGATTTATTGCTAATACTCCCTTCAAAGCATCAATTAATAAGACAAATGCCCCTGGACCTTTACCCAAAGTGCGTAAAACATTAGTTGCACCAGTTGAACCAGAACCAACTTCTCGAATATCAATACCTTTTAATAGCTTACCCGCTAGATATCCAGTTGGAAAAGAACCAAATAAGTAAGCTAATAAAACCACTACAGCACACAAAGTTAACCACATAAACATAAAATAAATTTGTCAGTTGTCAGTTGTCAGTTGTCAGTTGTCAGTTGTCAGTTGTCAGTTGTCAGTTGTCAGTTGT
>NZ_KE384672.1:31113-40849 GCF_000426925.1 Dolichospermum circinale AWQC310F
TCGTTGTCAGTTGTCCGTTGTCCGTTGTTCGTTGTCCGTTGTGAGTTGTCAGTTGTCCGTTGTCAGTTGTCCGTTGTCCGTTGTCCGTTGTCCGTTGTCCGTTGTCAGTTGTCCGTTGTCCGTTGTTCGTTGTCAGTTGTGAGTTGTGAGTTGTCAGTTGTCAGTTGTCAGTTGTCAGTTGTCAGTTGTCAGTTGTCAGTTGTCCGTTGTCCGTTGTCAGTTGTCAGTTGTCAGTTGTCAGTTGTCAGTTGTCAGTTGTCAGTTGTCCGTTGTCCGTTGTCAGTTACTATACAATTTTATGACAGGCTACAAAGAATTATAAAATCTATTAATTCATCCATATTTATTTGCGTTTATCTACGGTCAATAGTTATTAAAATCTTATTCTATAACTGCAATATGAAACGCAATTTAGAATCGCCAGAGTTAGTATTAATTTAGACCGTTCAAACAACCACTGACAACTGACAACTGACAACTGACCAATAACTAACTAAAAATCATCATCAAAATCCCTATCTTTCATAGTTTTCGGGTCAGGAGCAAAAGCCAACCACAAAGGAAATTGTAGCAAACCTAGACTAATTTGTTCCTCAGAATCATCAATAATAATTAAAGGCATTTCATTGGCTGTAACTAATCTATCAGCTTTCTGAGCCAAAGCAGTCGGCGCTTCAAATAATACCACACCTCTATCCGGTCCAAAATCAGAACGACCAATACCCAAACAATCTTGTAAACCGCGTCGCCATTCGCCTAAGCGTTCCGGTGTGTTAGCTAAAATCAAAGTTCGTAAGCGATCGCCATATAGTTCATGTAATATGGAAATTGCCGAAGAAGCAATTAAAATATTTTGTAAGCGGCTACCCATTGTCCGCAAAGCGCCTCGTCCCCCCAGAGTAAACAGCCAATTTGAGAGTTTTTCCGCGTGAATTGGTTCAAAAGTGCGGCGTAACTGCCAAGGTGGTCCATAATAGTCTGGTTGGTTGCGATATTGGTCAAGTAAGCGGCGGATTTTTTTCGTAGTATCCTGAAACTGCTGTTGTCCCAGTTGTGGGACTTCTAACTTTTCCTTAACTGATTTTACTTCCTTGGGTACCGGCTTTTCCCGTTCCTTCGCAGGTGGCAAAAGCTGCATTTGTTCCGCAGCTGCTGCCAAATCCTGTAAACTACCTGTAAGATAGTCCTTAAAACCCTGTACCCGAATTGCTATATCTTGAGATGTACCAGCAAAACTAGTTCGCATTTCATTGCGAATTCGTTCTTGACGACGTTCTAATTGTTCTACAGAAATTTGTAAAGCTTGTTTGCGTTGTTCTAACTGTGATAAAGATTCTTGAACAACCTGGGAAAGTGCGGTTTCAGTTACACTTATTTGCGTCTGAAGAGTTTTATATGTAAGTTCCAATTGCTCAATTTCCGCTTTTAAGTCAGATTTAACTTGCTGCAATTGGTTTACTTGTGCCGTCGCTTGTGTATTTAATAAATTTAAGTTTTCCTTTGTTAATGTTTTTGGGTCAATAGTATCTGAATTAAAAGCAATTTCCGGTTTTGATACTTGAGCTTCTAATTCTAAATCAGTAGTTAGGCTTGCTGGTGGTTCATTTTCAGGAGGTTGAACTGCTATTTGTTCTAACCACTCGTCTATTGGCTCTGGAGTTTGGGATTCTTCTATACTCATAAATAATCATCTAAATTTTCAGTCTTAGTAAATTGAAACATATAATTCCATCAAAAAATTATTACCTTTGCGTCTTTGCTCCTTTGCGCCTTGGCGCGAAACAAAATTAATATAATTAAATTGATTAATCTAATCAATTCGTGGACAACGTTGTTCCAAGCAAGATTTTAAGGTTTTAGGGTCAAATAAAATTGGTAAAAAGTGAATACTGTTAATTTCCTTAAAATATAACAAAATAGGTACAGGATGCCAAAATATCCGCCAATTTTGCCATTCTTGGTAAGGAAAACGACGAATTAACTTTTCTCCTCTATACAGATCGAAATCAGTAGCAGTAAATTTAAACTTGAGTGTTACAGCTTGCAACATCAAAAACAAACCCAATAGCGTTAATATAGCTCCTATCCAGGGTTGTATTAACAGCATAGGAATAGCACCAATGACCAAAACAACAGGAATATTGTAACTTGGTTGTAATTCTACCGTGGAAATGACGTTAGGCGTGAATGAACTGGTCAAAATCTGTTCTCCTTTATATAATTGACATTAACTGTTGATTAATTCTGTTCCCTGCAAATTATGCTGAACCCTGAAACATCATCCAAGAGAGAAAGAAGTTACTAATAAATATAACTAATAAAGCGGTGACAACAGCAGTTGTAGTTGATTGTCCCACACCTTTAGCGCCTCCAGTGGTTGTTAGACCCCAACTACAGCCGATAATAGCAATTAAGACCCCAAAACAAGAGGCTTTAATCATAGCCTTGCCAATATCCCACATATCGAGAAAGTCACGGGCTGAGTCTAGGAATACCGTATCTGACAGGTTATAAATACGGGTAGCTATTAACAAACCTCCAGACATTCCTGTCACCAAGGATAACAAAGTTAAAATAGGCAGCATAATGAAGCAAGCCAAAAGACGGGGAATGACGAGATAATCAATAGGATCTGTTTTTAACATTAACAGCGCGTCTATTTGTTCTGTAACTTTCATAGTTCCAATCTCAGCCGCAAAAGCCGAACCCACTCGTCCTGCTAAAATTACTGCTGTTAATACCGGAGTCAGTTCCCTAGTCAATGCTACCGCTAAAACCCCACCAACAAGGTTTCCCGCGCCAAAATTAATAAACTCCCTTGCGACTTGAATTGTAAATACAGCACCCACAAATATAGCCGTTAACAAAGCAATAAAGAAAGAATCTGGACCAACTATTGCTAATTGTTCTAGGGTATTGCGACGGTGAATTTTGCCTTGGAGGAGGTGAACCAAGACTTGTCCACCTAGAAAAATCGCGGCCAGCAATCGCTGACTCCATGATTCTAAACTGGATTTAGTCATATATATCTAAAATAGTAAATGCTGATATAGTGTAACGCAGTATTGTCAAGGATTCTGTGCGTTACGGATTTTATTAATCACGCACCGGTACAAAAAAGCTAACTAATGCTAACAATAGTCAGTTTTTTCTTCCTGCTTCATTCTAGAAGTGTCGGCACTATCTAGTCCACAGGCTAACACGGTCAACCTGACCGCTTCTTTTTCTAAATTAATCGCAGCATAGTAGAGATGTTCCATGGAACGTCTCTACAAGGGTTTGAAACTGGTTTTGGTTTGGTTTTGGTTTTGGTTTGGTTTTGGTTTCAGGTAACTTGTAGTACGTAAGTCATGAGATTATTAACTTAGTTTACAGCTTTTCTCATAAAATTAAGCAGGTTTTTAGAGAGTTTTTACTGCCAGTAAACTGCACACTGGGACGTATTTCCTTGTGATTTCAGGGTTTTACAGATTTTCAACATCAAAAAATAGCTAATGCACTGGAGATAACTATCACCCGTGTAATTTAATGAAAACTTAAGATTCTTGACGAAATGAAGATTTAGGAGCGATCGCCAGTATTCTAGAAAGTAGCGGATAAAATTGTGGGCTTTGCTCCTTTGCGACTCTGTGGGAAACATAATTCATGCAGTGATTATGCAACGCCAATTTTCGCCGCTTACTCCAGTTACACACTAACCTGGTCTGACAATGAACTTTTTCCGTTCCCTGGTCTTAACCACCGTTTTTAGTTTTATTGCCCCCATATTCCTATTTGGTGGCATACTTTTGGTTCTATCAATTTTTAGTTACATTCCTGGGCTACAGGGAATGATTTCCGATATCTCAGTGCAAATTATACATTTTCTGGATACTTTTGGTAGTGGTAGTTCCCTCAACGGTCTCTTGATAATTGGTTTAACTTGTGGTTTTGTCGGAGCGTTGTTTGATACTTACGTTTATTATCGTTCTCAAATTCTCCGTACTGACTCCTAAAACTCAAAAACGCATCGAGTTAAGTCTAATTAGGTCTGAAAATGACACAATCACAAAATCAGTAATATGACTGGTGAAATGTGGCTAAATATTGCTATTTTTGTTAAAAGTTATTAGCCTTGTGCCGAGAACTGGTATTTTTCATGTCAATAATATTGACAATTAGCAAATTTTCGTTAAACTTTGCTTTTCGTACCTTTACGATACCAAATAAAACTACACACAAAATCTAAAAATTTCCTTAAGCTTTTCCAGAGTGGTTTATTTGGCGACTTTTATCAGCAATAAAGAGGTAAAAAGAATATTTATTGTTAGTTTTGCCTCCTTGCAATTGTCAATTTTCAATGGTTTGAGTAAGTCAAGCCCGTCAGGTTAAGGCTTTTTGGTTCTATATTAGAGATATTCAGAAGATTAGAAAGTTATTTGATTGCTCATGATTTGGCCATTTAAGCCCAACTTTCGGAAACAAATTGCACGGATTGAAGTTAGCGGTGCGATCGCTGGTGCAACCCGTAGACACGTACTAGAAGCATTAAAAACTGTAGAAGAAAGGAAATTTCCGGCCTTACTCCTACGCATTGATAGTCCTGGAGGTACAGTAGGGGACTCGCAAGAAATCTATAGTGCTTTGAAGAGATTGAGTAAAAAAACCAAAATTGTAGCCAGTTTTGGCAACATTTCCGCCTCTGGTGGCGTTTATATTGGTATGGGTGCAGAACATATTATGGCGAACCCAGGGACGATTACAGGGAGTATTGGCGTAATTTTGCGGGGTAACAACCTGGAGGTATTACTGGAAAAAATTGGTGTTTCCTTTAAAGTGATTAAATCAGGGCCATACAAAGATATATTAGCTTTTGATCGGCAACTAACAGAACCGGAGCAAACTATTTTGCAAGAATTGATTGATTATAGCTATCAACAATTTGTAGAAACAGTAGCCCAGGCGCGTTCACTGTCTGTAGAAAAAGTCAGAAGCTTTGCTGACGGTCGAATTTTCACCGGACAGCAGGCCTTAGAATTAGGTGTGGTGGACCGTTTAGGGACAGAAGAGGATGCAAGACGTTGGACAGCGGAATTAGTAGGACTTGATCCGGAAAAAGCTCTTTGCTATACGCTAGAGGAGCGAAAACCATTATTGAGTCGTGTATTACCGGGAAACCGTCAAGCTAAATCTGTTATTGGTGCGGGAATTGATTGGTTAGAATTTGAAATGTCTACAAATGGTTTACCCATGTGGTTATACCGCCCATAGTAAAGTTAATAGTCAGTGGTCAATTGACAACTGACAAATAAAAAAGGAGGATTTTGGTAGTGAAATGGCAAATGCGAGCAATTCGTGGTGCAACAACTGTTGCAGAAAACAGCATTGAAGCAATTAGAGAGTCAGTGACAGAATTATTAGATGAATTAGAACAAAGAAATAAATTGCAACCGGAGGATATGATTAGTGTGACTTTTTCTGTGACCAAGGATTTAGATGCTATTTTCCCAGCAGCGATCGCTCGCAGTCGGCCTTTGTGGGATAATGTGGCCATGTTAGATGTGCAACAAATGCACGTAGAAGGAAGTTTACCGCGTTGTATTCGCTTTCTCATTCACGCCAATTTACCAGTTTCTCAGCCAATTCACCATATTTATTTACGTCAAGCGGCTAAACTACGACCAGATTGGAGTTTACCCCAAACGTTACAAACTACACAGCACGTCATGGAGACAAAAGTTTAAAATTAGTAGGTCAATAATATTATGTCAAAGTTAGCACTCAATGAGCTATGACGGTGGTGACGCGGCTGCTCAACCTGCTGCTATTGGTGGGAGTATTTTCACCTATCGAGGAACGGGTATATGTATAAAACTAGATACTTTTTTGAATATTCTTGCCAAAGGTGAAGAGCCTCTTGTAATTGTCACAAGTACAGGTTATTTCACAAAAATATATAAATATGTGACAGCGTACAAAGGGTTTGTATTTTTTACAGAGTCCTTGGATAAGTTGGAGTTTGGTAGTAATATTGAGGTGATTTACGCCCAGAATTTAAGTACGGATATTTGAAGTTACAATTACAATTGTTCTAGATTTGATGAATCCAACCATTTAAAAACTGGTTGACAAACTGTTATTACAGCACCCAATAAACCTAAAATATGTGTGAAAAAATCTCAGACAAAACTATCTTAATTATGTCCGCAATTTCTGCAAACTTGGACTATGAATTATGAATTATCAATTGTGAATTAAGCCTTGAGAGCTATTCACCTATAATAATCATCATCAATAAATACATTTTTTTCAGACATAAATACAGTAATTATGTCCTAACTCTTAGATTAAACCACTTGATTATCTAAAATTAATTAGTAAAAATATAAATAAGTCTAACATCTTGTAGGCTCTCTTGGTGACAACTTAACCTTATCCAATGTCCAGAGTCCGCGTGAGCGGACTTTTTTATTTATCCTGATATCCTCTAGATTTTTATCTCAGTTTTTAACCTTTCAATTTGTTTAGTAAAGTATGATTCTTGATATTTAAGTTCTTGGGCTATTTCTAATCCTTTCGCAAATGCTGTTAATGCTTTTGCGTATTCTCGACGTTCTAAATACAAGTTACCAATTTGATCATAAGCCGACATTAAACCATAAAAATTGTTAGCTAATGTTTCGGTTTCGATAAGAATTTGGCTAGTTTCTAAAGCTGCGGTGATTTGTTTTTGGGAACGGTAAAGAGCAATTAATTTATTTAATGCTTCTCCAGCCCTAGTGTACTGTTCTAATTTCCATGCAATAGTATAAGCTTCTTGATAATTATCAAAAGCCTGTTGTCTGAAATTCGGGTTTTCTTTAGCTAGAAATTCGTAATTTGCAGCTATGGCTAATTTCCAAGTTGGAATTTGAGTCAAATTCTGTTCATTAGTAGAAATTTCCACTAATTTATTCAATATATCTATTGCGGCTTGGTGTTGTTTTCCTTGAGTGTAGATATAAGCTAACTGTTGTAAATATGCTAATTCATTAGTTTTATCACCTTGATTAATTGCCAAATTTAACAACCTTTGGTAAACATTAGCAGCTTGATTATAATCAAACCAACTTAAATGTAATTCGCCAATATTTTTTAAAGTTTCTATTTCTGCAAATGAATCTTGTTGCTTTTTTACTAAAGTCAGAATTTGTTCATAAGCTGATATTGCTAATTTATAAAGACGAAGTTTTTGATAAGCATTAGCCAGAGATTTCCATAATTGTAAATCGGTGCTTTTTTGTTTTAGCATATCGCTTTGAATCACTTGCAATCGCTGACTAATATATTGCACCTCTTCCCGTTCATTTTCATTCACAGAAATTTCTCCTACCCGTGATAAAGCTTCCACTTCAGCCAATGGACCTAAAAACCGTCTTAATCTTAATTCACGGTTCCAAATCTCAAAAGCTTTCTTATTATCTTCTCCTTGTAATATCTCCTGTGCTTCTTGATTTAACTCATCTAAATCCGTCTTTAATTTTTGTAATTCTACTGGTGTTAATTCCCGTTTATTTGCTAAATTTGGTAATAGTGGGTCTGGAGTAGTTATTTCCAAAGGACTGGGAGGAAATTTATCCAAATTTTCAAATTTTTTATCCTTTGCTAGGGTACTAAAAATAGACAAATGCCAGAAAATAATAGTAGTAATGATCAAAATAAAACGTTGTAACATGATAAATTTGCCTTTCTTGGATTAATTTAATAGTGGTACTGATGATATAGGCGATCAACAAAGAATACAATTTAGGTTATAATCAAATATAAACTTTTACAAGTATTCTGACTCGGTAACTCCCAAATACTGATTCTTCTTTTTATGAACATGAGTAAAATAATTCCTGCCATTAGTATCAAAAACTTTAGTTTTTACTACGACAAGAAAAAAATTCTTGACAATATATCCATGGATATTCCGCAAAATAAAATCATTGCTATTATTGGACCTAGTGGTTGTGGTAAGTCTACCTTTTTAAAATCTCTGAACCGCATGAATGACCTAGAGGGAGAAGTGAAAACGGAAGGGAGAATAGAATTTTTTGGACAAAATATTTATGAACGACGAATTAATCTTCATCGTCTGCGTCGTCAAATTAGTACAATCTACTCTACACCGAATCTCTTCCCCATTAGCATTTATGATAATATTGCTTATGGTGTAAAATTAACAGGATGGCGACCAAAATCAGAATTAGATGATATTGTTGAGTTAGCTCTGAAAGCTGCCGATATTTGGGAAGAAGTCAAAAATAAGCTACATAAATCTGCTTTAGAACTAGGTTGTGGACAACAACAACGTCTGTGTATTGCTCGTGCTTTAGCCGTCAAACCCCAAGTTATGCTCATGGATGAACTTTGTTGTGGACTTGATACCATGAACACCATGAAAATTCAAGAACTAATTGAGTGTTTGCGTTCTGAACTAACAATTATATTTATCTCTCACAATATGCACCAGGTCTCTCGACTTGCAGATTTTACAGCCCTGTTTGAATATAATGAAAATCATATTGGTCAATTAAGAGAATTTGCACCCACCAAAAAAATCTTGACTCAATATATAGATTATCGAGTCCGTGATTATGTTGGCAGTTATTCAAGATATTAAGTCAATTTTTGAGAAATTTACAGCAGTTCCTAATATTAAAATTTGAAAATTTGCAGATATTAATGATAATGATAAAAATGTTGTGGTGCGGGCATCTTGCCCGCTAAAAGTGTACCTCATAACATCGGGAAGTGCTGTAATGATAAAAATCTTGTGGTGCGGGCAAGATGCCCGCTAAAAGTGTACCTTGGATGGCTACACCACGCGGGCTATCAGATAAAATCCGCTGTAAAATTAAGTTAAGACTTGAAAATTCTCGATTCTATTAGACATCTCCGAAAATTAAATGTGCGTTTCCTAGAACCCTTGTAGAGACGTTCTATGGAACGTCTCTACATTCTTGGTCGGAGATGTCTATTGGATTGTCATCTCAGAAGCTAAAAATGAACGCAACAAGAAAAAACTGGCAATAGATTTAGCATCTACAAATTGTCCTGTCAAAATGGCCGTTTCTAATTCTTGAGGAGTGAGTAATACCGTTTCGATATCTTCATCTTCATCTTTTGCTGGTGGTATTTCCAGCTTTTGCAAATCTCTAGCGATAAAAGCATAGATGACTTCATCAGAATAACCAGGAGCAAGAAAAAACTCCCCTAGTTTATCCCACTGACGAGCATGATAGCCGGTTTCTTCTTCAATTTCCCGTTTAACAGTCTCTAAAGGACTTTCATTGGGTTCTACAGTACCAGCAGGAAACTCTAACAATCTTCCCTGGACTGCAAAGCGATATTGACGCACAAGTACAAGCTTACCATCTGTGGTCATAGGTATAGCCAAAGCACCGCCGGGATGACGAATACATTCCCATTCCCCTTCTGATTTGTTGGGTAAACGCAAACGATTAACTTCAAAGTCAAATTTGCGCCCTTTATAAAACAAGCGCTGCTTCAGCAACTGTGGTAATTCTCTCCCTAATGGCATAGTCAGGTTCTATTATTTGTCAATATAAAGAATTTATACGGGGCTTTTTTTTGTCATCAGTTCTTTTTAGACTAAAAAAATGGTAATTTTTTTACATTCTTACTTTTTGGAAGAGAGTAGGGAGTAATTATGAAAAATGAGAAAGCACCCCGGTTTTTTCAACTGGGGGGCTAAAATTTTGTAGTTCAC
>NZ_KE384672.1:40859-56176 GCF_000426925.1 Dolichospermum circinale AWQC310F
CAACGCCGTTTTACCTAAGTTTATGACCTGGTTAAACCAGGTGGGAACCGAGGTTTCTCATTTAAAGTTTCCGGGTACAAGCCCGGTATACTGCCATGAGAAGTATTTAGCTCCCTTGTTGTTAAAGACATAGATCAAAAAACTTGATGGCAGTCACCAATCGTCGTAGTGGAACTAACTCATTATAGCCTTGAAAAATAGTTTGTGTGTTTATTCTGGAAAATTTTGGCAAATTTTTCCTGGGGGACACCAGATAGATTCTATTTTGTGTATAATGTCGTTTATTGCATTTCGATTGTTTCGCTCTAATAAAACGGTGATATGTCCTAGTTTACGTCCTGGACGAGCTTCTGTTTTACCGTACCAGTGAACAGTGGCTTGGGGAATTTCTGCTAGTTGTTGACGTTGTTTTTGGTAGTCGCTTTGGCTGGTTTCATATCCTAGTAAGTTAACCATCACAGCACTAGCGCAATTTAATGTAGTATTGGTTAATTGTAAACCACACACGGCTCTGAGGTGTTGTTCAAATTGGGAAGTTTCACAACCGTCAAGGGAATAATGTCCAGAGTTATGCGTGCGTGGTGCTATTTCATTGACTAGGATTTTCCCCTCAGCGGTGAGAAATAGTTCTATACCGAAAACTCCTACATATTGCAGGCTATTTAATAGTTTATAGGCGATCGCTTCAATTTCTAAACTTTGTTCTTTAGTAATTGTAGCAGGTGCAATTACCCATCTACAAACCTGTTCTTTTTGGAGAGTCTCTACCGTTGGATAGATGACAATTTCCCCATGTACAGAACGTGCTGCAATAATAGCCAGTTCTTTTGTAAAAGGTACAAATTCTTCAACTAAAAACTGAGCTTTGCTGTGATTAATTATTTTTGATAAAGTTGCAAAATCGGGAATGACAAAAGTTCCTTGACCATCATATCCATGTCTGCGGGTTTTGAGAACCACAGGAAAACCCAAATTTTCCATTTGTGATTCTACCTCTTTTTCCCTTGACAAGGCAAAAAACTGGGGAACTGGTAAACCTAAATCTTGTAAATAGCAACGTTGCTCATATTTATCTAATAGAGGTGCTAAGGCTGCTAACTGAGGACGAAAGCAAACACCATTTTTTTCTAAAAGTGATAAAGCGGTGAGGTTAACAAACTCATTTTCAAAGGTAATAATATCACACTTTGTAGCTAAAATTTCTGTGGCGGCGGCATCATCAACTGCGGCCAAAATGCTATATTGGGCAATAGATACAGCCGGATCATTTTGACCAGGAGTTTGGACTATTAATTCTACTCCCAGCTTATTTGCTGCATCTCCCATCATCCAAGCCAGTTGTCCACCACCGATTATACCAAGTTTCATTGACATCCTAAGGAATCACGAGTTTCTAGACCAGTTTGGGAATTTACACCGCTGGCCTTTTGACATAGCTCTTTAATTTGCGCTTTATCTAGAATTGCGTCTGTAAAATCCGCACCTGTGATGTTAACATCCGTAAATATAGTACGGAGTAAAAGAGTTTCCTTGAAAACAGCATCAGTTAAATCAGCACCTACTAATTTTACCCCATCAACCATGGCATTTGTCAAATCTGCCCCATGTAAATTTGCTTTTGTCATTACTGAAGCACTTAAAACTGCTCCTCGCAAGTCAGCGCTTGTAAAGTTAGCCATTTCCAAGTTAGCGTTAGAAAATTCCGCTGCTTGTAAACTTTGTCTAGAAAAGTCTTGTCTGGACAATTCTGCATTACTAAAAGACAAAGGATGAGTCCAGTCTGCTAGTGCGGGCTGTGAAAAGCACCAAATTATAATTACCAAAATCAATCCTAAGCCCTTTTGCCAAAACATATTTTATCAGTCCAAGTTACTATGCTCTAGTTTAATCTGCTCCGGGGTAATTGGTAATGGGTAATTGGGTGAATTTTGGCCAGGGCTTAATATTTTGTCATAAATTTTTGAGCGATTACTATATTCTCTAAATTGGTGAAGATTGGATAATTAGGCTGTCAGGACTTGAGTATTTACAATTGTTCATAAAGTTTGATGATAAGTAAAGTTTATTATCTTTTCAATTATCACAGGTCGAACAAGTGTTAGTCTGTTAATCATGGTCATAGCTGTAGGAGCGAAGTTGCCAATATGTACATAATGTTTAATAGATATGTAGAATGATGGACTTAAATTTAATGTTATTGCTAACAGTTATCTGACTAATACCAAATCAAGATGAAGCTGCATAGAATCAGGTTTAAAGAATAATTAACCGCAGCGGTGAGTTGGTATTTAGTTTTATGCAAATTTTCGAGTTATTGAAATTGACCTAAGACACATATTCACAAGGTGAAATTGGTATTTTTATGATGGATCGTTACTCTATTCAATGGATTGAAGCGTGGTGTTTAGAAAATGGCTGGACAGATTTATTTATGGAGAGACGTGGGAATTATTGGGCGTTTCCTCCGGGAGGGGTGATGCCAGAACCAATACCAATGAATGTGTTAAGAATAATTAAAGAGGAAAATGGCTTCACTAATCAAGAAATGTACTGGGCTTGGGCTGCCATATCCACCACGATTTTAGCAGTGATTTATACTTTTTGGTTTAAATGTCCGATTCCTTTAGTGTTATCTTTTGCGTTTAATGCTGTAACAGTAGCACAATTTGAACCAGAAGATGCCTAGATTCGGTAATATGCTGTAAGTGTTGGGTTATGGCTTCGCCACACTTCGTGAACGTTCCTCAACCCAACCTACAAAACTAAGTAAGTGAATGGAAAAAAACCGACATAAGTAACGAAAAGTAAAGTTGCCCAAAACCTGTTCCCTGTTCCCTGTTCCCTTGTCATAACGACAATTTTTAATGCCAACCTACTTACTCTAAATTTTGCAACCCCATCGCTATTTTACTGTGTTTTTCGATTTGTGTCATTACCTGTTTTGCGCGTTGAATCACTACCGGGGGTAAACCGGCTAATCTTCCGGCTTCAATACCATAGGACTTATCAGCGCCACCGGGTTGAACTTGATGTAAAAAGATGATTTGGTCTGGTAACTCCTTAACCGTAACTTGATAATTGGCGACATTAGAAATAATAGTAGCCAATTCATTCAACTCATGATAATGAGTAGCAAAAATCGTCCGCGATTTAATATCAACAGCCAAATATTCAGCCACAGCCCAAGCGATTGATAACCCGTCAAAAGTTGCTGTGCCGCGACCAATTTCATCTAACAAAACCAAAGATTTCAAAGTTGCATGATTGAGGATATTAGCGGTTTCATTCATTTCCACCATAAAAGTAGATTGACCCGTAGCCAAATCATCCACCGCACCAACGCGAGTAAAAATGCGATCGCATATTCCCAATCTAGCAGAACGAGCCGGGACAAAACTCCCCACCTGCGCCATTAATTGAATTAACCCAACTTGACGCAAATAACAACTTTTCCCACTAGCATTAGGACCTGTAAGAATAACTAAATCAGGATTGTTCTCTATAATTGCTTCTAATGACAACTGACCACTGACCACTGACAACTGACCAAGTTTAGTCGAATTAGGGACAAAAAACCCAGACGGTAAAGACTGTTCCACCACCGGGTGACGACCATCAATCACCTCAATCTCTCTACCTGTCAGCATTTCCGGGCGAGAATAACCCTGATGTGCAGCCAATTGTGCCAAACCAGATAATACATCAGCGGCGGCCACTGCGCGGGAAACGTTGCGAATAATTTCGGCTTGATTACCCACTTCATCTCGTAATGCGTTAAAAATCTGATATTCCAGTTGATTCAAATCATCTCGCGCTGTGAGAATGCGTGCTTCTCGTTCTTTCAAATCGGGAGTAATGTAACGTTCCTCATTTGTCAGCGTTTGTTTGCGGATGTAATTATCGGGAACTTGGTCAGATTTACTGCGGGAAATACTGATATAATAGCCAAAAGTTTTATTAAATCCTACCTTTAATGTGGGTATTCCTGTTCTAACTCTTTCGTCAACTTCTAAATTTGCAATCCATTGTTGATCACTTTCCACTGTAGCCTTTCTTTCGTCCAACAGCGTATTAATACCTGCCCGAATTAAACCACCTTCTTTGAGATGTATAGGTGGTGATTCTACGATATGGGCGTGTATTTTTTCTGCTAGTTCTTCCAGCACCGGGGGAACTTTTTGCAAGGCCTTCAAGAAAGGGGATTTTGCATTGGTAACTAAGCGAGATAATTCAGGTAATCGTGAGAAAGAATCAGCTAAAGCGACTAAATCCCGTGCATTTGCTCTACCAGAAGCGGCTCTAACTGTTAAACGTTCTAAATCGTAAATTTGCTTTAATAATTGTCGGATATCTTGACGTAAAGGGGTATTTTCTACTAATTCTTGAATAGTATCTTGGCGTGATTTAATCCCTTTAATTTCCAGTAGCGGTTGTAACAACCATCTCCTTAAAGCCCGGCTACCCATGGCGGTGCTAGTTCTGTCTAAAGCCCATAATAGAGAACCATGAAATGTGCCATCGCGGACAGTTTGAGTAATTTCCAGGTTACGGCGTGTTTGATGGTCTACGATCAAATAATCCGTGAGTGTATAGGTGCGTAATAATTGCAGAGATACAGGATTAGCTTTTTGTGTATCTTCAATGTAGTCTAGAAGACCACCAGCAGCGCGAACAGCGAGGGGAAGATGTTCACAACCCAAACCTTCGAGCGATCGCATTTGGAATTTCTGTAATAATTTACTCCTAGCTTCTGCTTGGGAAAAGGGAACTTGAGAACGTAAACTGTAACAAAATGATGGTGGTAAACACTGAGGAAGGGAGGGGGAAGTTTCTCCTGGACGCAGTAAACTACCTAAATCCGGAGCATTAGTGGGAAATAGTACCTCAGCGGGTTGTAACCGCATTAAGTCTTGGGTTAGGTGTTCTAAATTACTGCCTTGAGATGTGAGAAATTCCCCAGTTGATATATCTGCATAGGCTAAACCCCAATGATTGACAGCAATTACTACAGCAGCTATGTAGTTATTACGACTTGCTTTGAGCATTCCCTCTTCCAACAATGTCCCAGGTGTGAGAATGCGCGTTACTTCTCGCTTGACCAAACCAATAGCATCAGCGGAGTCTTCTACCTGGTCACAAATCACCACAGCGTAACCTTTTTCTACCAGTTGGGTTGTGTAGCGTTCCCAAGCGTGATGTGGTACACCCGTCATGGCAACGCGACCAACATCACCACCGTGTTTACTGGTTAAAACTAGTTCTAATTCTCTGGAGATGGTTACAGCGTCCTGAAAAAAGGTTTCAAAAAAATCACCGACTCTGTACAGCAGCAACGCATGAGGATATTTATCCTTCATCTCTATGTAATGCTGATACATTTTACTCAGCTTACTGCGGTCTTCTACCAGATTTGTATCAGTAAGTGGTGTGTTGGGTGAATTTTGTTCTGGTGTCGGATTCGTCATGGTAGATGCTGAGAGTTGATTTCCACTGTCTTTGATGATAGCGTGATGTGGGAATTTGGGAGCGATCGCTTAAAGTTTATTTATTTTTTTGGATTTTAGAGTGAATATGGCTCACGCAGAGGCGCAGAGGCGCAGAGAGGAGGTCAATATCTGGATTATACATTAGTAAATGAAAGTAAATTTTGTTTAATTGTTTAGTCATCCTAGCGTAAAGTCCGAAATATCACTCTTCCTGGATACTCTTGCTGATTGATTTTGGCATACACTCGCAAACAAGTTAATACCTCTCCAGGAGTACCACCACAATCTAATTGCAAGTCATCTTTAGAAAACTCACAAACATCAGCATACAGTCCTGATAATTGTTTGATTCTCACTTCATTACCCGCTTTTATCGCTTTATCAGCGGCTTTTCTCAGGATACGACGGGATTCTTTTTGTAATTTTCCCCACCAGGAATAACTTTCAGCAGGAGGGATAAATACTAGAGAATTAATGGCTTCATCTATGTCAATCCAGGCACATAATTCTAATATTAGATCAATATTTTCACTATATTTTTGGATGCGGTAAAAGCGATCTTTGAAAGCGTCAATATATTGATGATGTTGTTCTAATTTGGAATTTAAAGAAACTACATCAAAGCTAAAAACACTTTTTAAAGCATGGTGTAAGTCTGTATCTATTTCTATAAATTTAATATATAAAAGTAAAAATCCTGCAATTGAATATAAGTTTTCAGAAAGATGATTTTGGGTAATTTCTGAATTTAGTAAAGCCTGTTGAGATAAACATAGTCCTTTGGCTTTAACTGTACCAGTCAACCCCGGATAAATAATTTCATCGCGGATAAATGGTAATTTTTCAAGATTTTCATTATCTACAATTGCACCTATTTCTTGTGCTGTTTTCGAGGCAATTTCTCTCCAATATGTCGCTATATCTTCGGGAACTCGCAGCAATTTTTTCTGAATTTCGTTCCATATTTCCCCATCATTTTGACTCTGAATTGGAGAAGTACCTAAATAAAAATTTAATTCTGGATCTTTATTAAAAGCTGCTTTTAATTTCAATAATTTTAAGTCGTTTATTAATTGAGATTTTTTTAATTCCCCTAGATACTCAACTTCTTCAATAAGTTGAGTATGTTTTAATAATTCATCAAGTTCTTGTAGAAGTTCTTCACTTATTCCTATTCCCGGATCAATGGGATGTTCTTGATTTGCTTGGGTTAAAATTGCGACTAATCTATATAAATTAAACCGCAATATTTTAGCTAATTCTGAGTTTTCTGTATTGAGTAGTTTATGGAAATTCTGCATAATTTGATGAGGATGAAAATAGAAAATGTAGCTTTTTTTAAGCCACAGCGTAGCCCAGCAAAAAACAACTAAATGATTAATTAAATGATTAATAATGTTGGGTTTCCTTGCGTCAACCCAACTACGGAATTAAAGCTAATGAATACCGCAAAATGGATCGCGTTCTTTATCAACTTCGTTGGGTTGTAATTCCAATTCTGTCCGATAAACACATCCTTCTTGTTCGAGACATTGTTGATGATTAGATGTCCAATAAGGAACTGCACCAGCGTGTATTCTTAATATTCCTGAATGATCAAGAGTTACATGATATTGACAAGGATAATCTGTGATCATATCGGGTTTATTCAGTGTACCAATTCGCAGCCATTTTTTGGTATTTGTATGACTATCAATTTGATAAATATAAAAAGTATGTTCACCACTTTGGGGAAATGGTGGTAAAGGTTTACTGATTAATCCTGTTCCTGGTTGTTTGACACCATCTTGTAAATAATGAAATGTTTCCATTGATTTACTATTATTATCAACTGCAAATACTAAATGATAAGCATGAGGTTGATCAACGGTGGCTGCTTCTAAAACATTAACAGCAATATCACCATCATTTAAGTTATGCTGGGGGTTTTCTATGGCTATATTCCATTTTAAATTACCATCATTAAATAAAGTATTTTCCGTAGGAGATATAACTGAATTAATGTTAATACCAGGTACATCTATTAAGTAATGGGGATTACCTCGACATAGTAAAACACTAAATTGTAAAGCTTGATCAATCTCAAATTGGATTTTGATTTTTTTCAGAAATTCCTGTTCTTCCATGCCTAATTTATCCATTAATATTTTACCGTCAAAACTCCCCCACAGGCGAAAAGTTCCCTTTTCATAATCTTGACGATGGATAATATTAGTTAATTGTATACCTTGCCAAGGTGTCCGCACTTTCGCAACGGTGTCTAAAGGTGCAAGTTGATATAGTTCTTGTCCAGCGCTAAAAATTGCCAATGGTTCGTTACTTTGGGTTTTGCGTTTGAAGTTACAGGGAAGATAATAAAACAGGTTTTTAACATCAATTTCTAATTGATTCGCGCCCTTGCGTAACAGATTTTTAGATTCTTCAGGATCAAATCGAAAACGACGCAATTTTTCGGCATAACAAGCACCTGCGGAAGTGGCAAGCTTTGTAAATTCTAAAACAAAAGTAATCCGTTCTGGGTTCCAAACAAAATATAGTGATTTGCTAAATTCTTCGTAAATTTGTTGTTGAACTAAATCAAGATTACAAGTTTTTCCAGATAGAATTAACCAATCTACTTTTTGATTAGGTTCTGAATTGAAACGACTTTCTATTAAACCTTTAGCAATACCAATTGCTTCTTTAATAGATGAGATGATAGCCCGGTCAAATTGTTGATTATCTAAAGTTAAGGAAATAGATTCAGGGCTTCTAACTTGAAATTTAACTGAACTTTGGGACAGAAGTTCGCCTATTTGTTGTTCATTTAAAGTGAAGGTTAATAAAGAACCATCTTTGGGTTGTTTTTGTCCTAATTTGAGTTTTGCAGCTTCGGCATGATCCCACAATGTATAAAAGGTTTGCAGTCGTTGGGGTGCTTGTTGCCAACGAGTTGGTAAGACTTTTTCGGCTGTATCTAGGGCATCTTTAAAAGCAACGTCACCTTCGGGATTTTCTTTATCTATACATTTTAATAAACTACCGCTTTGAAATTTTCCGTTTTCTAAAAAACGTTCGTTTAATTCGGAGTTAATTAAGTCTTCTAATTTATCACTTTCAATGTCACCTGTAGTGACTGCGGTGAGAAGAAAATCAGAAATCGCAACTTTTAATAGGCGAAAAATTCGCAATGTAATTAATTCACCACCTAGTTGTAAATGTCCCGAAGAACCTAATAATTTAGGAGTTAATTTATAGTAACGTCCTCCTAAACCTCTATCTTCATTGTCTGCAAAAAATGGAGTTTTATCTTCTAGGGTAAGTTCAATTAAAGCTAAGTCTGTTGTACCACCACCAATATCTAAAACCAGAACATTTTGTGACCATTTATTCCCATTTTGACGACAACGAGTTTTGAAGGATTCAATGCCAATATTCAGATTACCACCAAATTCTCGCCAGAGGAAAAAGATAGCGACAGAAACTGCTTCATCATAAGCTGTTTGTACATCATCAATACCTAATTCTTGTACCAGTTGCTTAATTTCTTTGCGAACTATTGGCGGGGCTACGGTGGGATAAGTGACAACTGCTGTTAAAAAATCGCCTTCAGAAAACCTGCGTCTAGCCCGTTGACGATAATCTTCTGTTAACTCAATTAATTGCGCCCAAGCTGCTTGAATTAGGCGATTAACTTGAATATTCTCTTCTTCGTTTTCTAGGATAATTGGGAAAGATCGATCTTGTCCAAAATAGCGTTTGGGTGAATGATGAAATCTGCTAATAATTTCTTTGACTGAAACAGTTGTTCCCTGGGCTATTGCTTTTTTTCTGTTATCTCTTGCGTCTCTACCCATCTGTAGTTTTAATGGGATTAATTGCGATACTTCCATTTCACTGGGAATTTCTGTATTGCGGCGGTCAATATCTAAGATTACGGGAATTAAATTTTGTGATTCTAATGTAGGAACACGAAAAACTTCATGATATATAGCATAAAGTTTTTTACTAACAGCCCGACGAAATCTATCGCTTGTTCCTAAACATAATTCAATTTGTCGAATGGCTTCTAAAAATAATTCTTTGTGATCACTTTCAAAAATCTCACTTAATTGATGTGGTTGTATTTGTAAGTTTTTGCTAATATCAACTAGGAACTTTTCCCACTCACTAGCACTAACATCTACTAAGGCTAAATCTGGAGGAGAATTTAACCATTCAGCCATGCGTTGTCTTAATCTCAGTTCTTGTTCTTTGGGTAAAATTTCCGCAATGGGGACTTCAATGGGATCAAAAAGTGTAACTGTGGAGTTAGAAGTACCAAAATCTAAAGCTAACCAACCCGGAAATCTTTTCTTTTGTTTTTCGTTGAGTTTTTCACTCAGTTGTTGACTTAAATTATTTAGATAGGTGTCAAACTGCGAATTGTTCATGGCTTGATGATTTCTTGTAAATGAATTTGGTGATTTTTGTATGGGTATAAACCAAAGATCATATTCGGCGGATATATGTTTAGATATAGACAAGTTTGGGTTTCCTGCACTGTCAGAGTCGAAGTATTCAACAATTACCTTTAAGGTACAGTCAACTAATGTTATTAAAGGTGAATCTAATTGACATATATCCTGTCCTAATTGACAGATATTAATGATTTGTTTGGGTGTAGCTGAGTGAAATTGTCTATAGGTTCTTTGAATTTTTGCTGCTAATTGATTTGGTGTCCCCCTCACTATACAGGTAATTCGAGAAATGTACGGAATGTTGCTATTAACAGCGACAATTTGAATCGAAGGTAGATGCAACTGTGAGTTTTCTCTAACACCTAATTTAAAACTAGGTGGAATCTGAATTTCCACAGGCATTTTTAATGTTCCTTATTTAAGTTGATGGTTGATCACTGAATGCTGATAAATTAAATAAAGCAGAATTAATGAGGTCAGATCCCCGAATCCTAAGATCAATTTATCATTTATGTACACAATTTGAAAAAGAAGTCAGGGATCTTATGGGAAATTGCTATAAATAAATAATTCAGCCTCATTAATTGTAGCAATATCGGCTAAAATGTCTAACCAGGTGGGAATAGCTAGTTCCCCTTGTGAATCTCTAGCTGCAATATATCTTAGTAGTGCTTCTTGTTTAGAAAGGTTTTGCAAACTGGGAATTATTTGATCTAAAATTCCATTGATTTCTATATTTACGTGCTGATTACTTTCACTGACATACTGTACTAAGTGGAGACTAGCACTAGCGGTAATTTCATCCCTTAGTCGCAAAACAAAAAGTTGATGATTAGCACTTTTCAGTGATGTTTGATTTTTCTCAGGAGACCAATCAAATATTTGTCCTACACTGTGTTTTTCATCTTGTCTCGCTAGGGGAAAAATACTCCCTGGGTTGATAGTTTGATCATGGTTATTGATTTCAGTGATAATGGCTTCTTTCCATTGACGAGGATCACATCCTAATAACAGTTTATAAAATAAATCAGCTTCTTCAGATCCAAATTTTTCTTCAATTTCTTGTTCCATTTCTGGCTGAAGAATGGCTTGCAGTTTTTCCCGTTCTAAGGTGATTTTATGGGCTAATGAGTTTAATAAGTCTATCACAGCTTGACGAAGGCGATCGCTGGCAAAGTTTTCCAATTCTTTAATTGTTTTCTCAAAGGCTGGATAAAAGTCATCACTCTTAGTTGGTAGAGAGGTATTCACCCGATTTCCTCGATCAAATAATTTCCCGGCTGCACCTTTAAATTCCGCTAGGGTAATTGTACCATTTTGGATTTTATTAAATAATAATGTCCACTGATTCCAATTCAAAATTCTAAAAGTTAGTTCATCTTTAACGACATCACTAACTACAATTCCCCTTCTATCTTTCAGTTGTTCTTTCCCTAAATCTTTTTGAAAGTTTCTGTAGGTTTTATCTAAACTTTCTATGGCTGATCTTAATTCTATCAAAGCCGGAGTATCAGATATAGGTATGCCTTGTTCGTGAATTTCGGCAATAATTTCTTGAAGATATTCTTGTTGCTGACGAATCGTATCAGCAGCCCGACGGCTATCTTCATATAATTGCTTTAAGCCGTGATTAGCAACATGACTTTGAATCAATTCTCTTAATTTACTAATACCACCATCTTGAGCGAAATAACCTAATTGTCTTCCTAACTGATTACGACCATCTCCTGCTAGTAAAACTGCGCTTAAATCCCCCCATTTTTTTTGTAATTTCCTCGATTTTTCCAGATAATCTGGATAATCTAAATTCGCTAGAAATTCCGCAGAACCAGCTTTAACTTGACTAGAACGTTTGGCTAATTCAGCTAACCCTAATAATGGTGATAATAAAACAATTCGGTCTTTTTGAGAAGTAAATGCTTCCGCACCGTCAATAATAGTTTTTAGAACCTTCAATTTTTGGAAAACTGTACTTATTTGTAATGGTTGATCATCAGATTGATTAGCAATTAATAAATCCAGTTCCCTTTCTCCTCCCTCACCTTCTAAAGGTAATTGATCAAAACGTCCTACACCTACTAGAATTAAATCTTTGAGGTCTTGTCCAGGGCGTTGTTGCTGCATCATGGTAAAGATTTTATGGGCGCGATCGCTCCCCGGTGATTTACCATTAAGTAAGACTAAAATTGTCTGTACTTGCGCCAATTCTCGTAATGATAAAAATGTATCCCTAGTTCCAGAATTAGCCGCACCCAAACCGGGAAAATCTAACAGCACAAATTCCTCCGCACCTGTGAGATCCCAAATTTCTCGTGATATTTTCACTTGAATATCAACACGACGAATTAAGAAAAAACTATTCCGTAATAATTGAATAGTTAATTTTTGCGGCGCACTAGATAAGCGAATATGCGCTGGTGGTAAATCCTCAAATTTAAGAGATTGAATCGCCATAGGCATTTCTGCCAGTTGTAAACCTTCACAGGCTGTAATACGATCAATTTGGTAAAAGCGACCGCATAAAGCCTCACCATAAGCCTGATAAGCCCGCAAAAATAGCACTAACTCCCGCAGCAAATAACGCAACTCTAAATTATTGCAACTTTTCCAAACTTCCTCACACCAAATATTTATATCTTTACCAGTCTTAATTTTATCTACCTGCAAAGGTGTAACACCAGCGGATATGGCGCGACGGTTTGCTTCTTTCAGCATGAAGTGTAAGCACTCATTTACCCCGTCATGGGATAAATATTCTACAGTATAATTATTTACTTGAGTAGTTGCAAAACCATCCTGGGCTTGAATATGAATAGCGGTGACATTACCAGTGGTGGGATTTTCACTCACAGGTAAAGCGTCTGCATAACCAATGAGACTCCCTAGCAGCAAACTTTTACCACTACTAAATTCCCCCATTACGCCGATTTTCACCGGTGAGGTTGCTAGTTCTACCGTTTTCACAGCGGCCTCTCGCAGCCGCAGCAGACAATCATCAAGGCTAGTGGGAACCCAATCTTCCTCTTGGGAAGGATGTTGGGGTACGGAGTCAATTTTGCGGAGGATAAATTCACCGTACTCTTTTATTCGCGCCAGCTTATCTGGTTCCATAGAGTGGTCTTTCGTTTGAGTTCATTTGCACAACAGGGTTATAACACAAAACCTCAAAATTACCACTACTAGTGTAACCAAAAGCGGGCAGATAACTGGCAACCAGTAATCATCAAATGTGATAATTTTTACTAACTATTTTTACTAATTATTAATAATAAAACTCTTGTGGTGCGGGCATCTTGCCCGCATAAGGTGTACCTCACTCAAGCTGAACTTGCTGTATAATGTTGATGTTCTTTTGTGGAGTGATTAGTCAATTAGAACAAAAATTAAGATTCTTCAGTCATTTATTTACAAAATGCTATATAATTGTCTATAAATAATAAATGTCAGGGTAATTCACGAATTACATCTACTTGTGAATCAAGGAATTTTAATATAGTTAATTTTGTTAGCATATTCTCAACTTAAAATGAAAGTCAATTACCACAATCTTGTCCTCCATTTCCACCAGAAATTACTTAAACCGTTATTTCGGTCTTGGCTTTTAATTTCCCTAATCACAGTTTTTTGGGTAAACACTTTGACACCTGTTAACGCCCAAGTACCACGTCAAGAAATTCGTGGTGTGTGGGTCACAAATAATGATTTAAATATTCTCAAAGATCGGACTAAGGTTCAAGAAGCTGTAACCCAGCTACGAGAACTCAATTTTAATACTGTCTATCCTGTGGTTTGGAATGCTGGATATGTAATGTATCCTAGCAAAGTAGCCAAGGATTTAGAAATTCAACCCTTTGTATTTAAAGGATTAGATGGACATGATATTCTCGCGGATTTAATTGATAGATCTCACCGTCAAAAATTACTGGTAATCCCTTGGTTTGAATTTGGATTTATGACTCCTAATAGTTCCGAATTGGCATTAAATAAACCAGGATGGTTAACACAAAAACAAGATGGTGGTACAACATCTGTTACTGCTGCTGGTGAAGTTTCATGGTTAAACCCATTTCACCCAGAAGTACAACAGTTTATTATTGATTTGCTGGTAGAACTTACTAATAAATATGATATTGATGGTATTCAATTTGATGATCATACCAGTTTACCCCATGAATTTGGCTATGATAAATATACAGTTGCCTTGTATACTAAAGAAACTCAGAAAAGTCCACCAAAAGATTATAAAGATCCAGAATGGGTAAATTGGCGAGCAAATAAGATTACAGAATTTATGGTGAGACTGAACAATACAGTTAAACAGATAAAACCGAAAATGATTTTCTCTATCTCTCCCAATTACTATGATTATGCTTACAAATTTCAACTGCAAGATTGGTTGAATTGGGCAAGATTAAACATAGTAGATGAGTTAGTCATGCAAGTTTATCGGGAGAATTTAGATAGTTTTACCTCCAAGCTTTCCCGTCCAGAAATCGAAGAAGTTAAACAAATAATTCCTACTGGAATCGGAATTATGGCAGGTTTAAGAACTAAGCCAGTCTCAATTCAACAGATTCAATCTCAAGTCCGCGCTGTGCAACAACGTGATCTGGGAGTAGCTTTTTTCTATTATGAAAGTCTTTGGAATATTGCACCAGAATCATTAGGAGAACGCTTGGCTGGATTTAAAAATTTATTTCCATATCCTGCATTGCGTATGGCTACACCAGAACAGCTATCAGAACTAGAGTAATTAAGTCGGTTTTATTGGGCTTACTTACTCAGGAATTAGTTTGTAAATAATCAATTGCTGCTGCTAATTTAGTAGGATAACCTTGAGCAAATCTTTCAAACCATAATCCTTCTGATGATAAAGGATCTAATTTAGCTAACCATTCTTGGGCGGGTTTTTCTAAAGCTTCTCTTTGTTTGGCTTTAAGTTTTTCTTGACGAATTTTCTCCTGTATTAATTCTTCTTGTTTTCGCAGTGCTTCGGCTGCGTCTTTTTCCAGAAAATCAGCTTGTACGTCTGATAATAAGTTATCTATAAATCCATCTGACTTAGGAGGAGGTGAATTTAATTGAATTTGCGGTAAGCTATTTCTAGAGTTAGATTGTGTATATTCGGTTTTAGCTGCCGAAAAATCAGCTTGTACGTCTGATAATAATTTATCTATTAATACATCTGATTTATTAGTAGATAAAACCAATTTCACAGGGTTTAAATTAGCCTGTGGCGGCGTGTTTTTGGGTTCTGTATGTTCAGTTTTGAATTCAGCTAATAGCTTATCAATGGAATCCATATTTGTCATTCCTGGAGAATCTATAGGAATCCGGTTTGATTCTGTGAATTTACTTGTGTGGTCAGGGAACAGGGAACAGGGAACAGGGA
>NZ_KE384672.1:56236-66289 GCF_000426925.1 Dolichospermum circinale AWQC310F
GGAGTCCTATATTGTTAATCAGTGATAGCATTTAGTAAAACTTCTGATAAACTCATATCTTCCATATCATCCATGGTGACAGTGTCGCAAATATCAAATTTAGCACCTGCACTTTGCAGTTCATCATCCAAAATTTTCAAAAAGCGAGTAGCTTGAGGATCATTACCGACTTGAATAAAGGAAATAGCCAATTCTTCATCTTTATCCAAACAACGAGAAGCTTCAATAATTACCTTCATTACAGCTTTACGATCATCTGGTTCACCGTCAGTAACTACTAAAATTGTTTCCCCATTGGGTTTAGTTTGACCGGCTGCTTTGCGTTGCAAATAATCATCGGTAGCGTGTTTGAGAACCCCAGCTAAATCTGTTGTTCCTGAAGGATCATTTTCTTTGAAAATTTGTGAAACTTTGGCAGATGTCACATTCTCATAACGTTTAAATTTCCCAGAAAATAAGTAAATGGTAATACCATCGGGATCTAGTTGTTCACATTTACTGGCTAATGCTAAAGTTGATTCTTGGGCTGCGACCCATCTACTTCTTCCACCTTTTTGATCTGGGGTAGCCATGCTACCGCTTTTATCAATAATTAAGGTATAATCACGGTTTTCTAGCATGACTAAACTCTCCAGATATTAGTAATTTTCGTTAATTAATCTGTGATAGCATTCATTAAAACATCAGTTAAACTCATGTCTTCTAAATCATCCAAGGTTATTGTATCACAAATATCAAATTTAGCTCCCACACCTTGTAATTGATCATCTAGGGCTTTGAGAAATTTGGTGGCTTGAGCATCTGAACCGACTTGAATCATGGAAATTCCTAATTCTTCATCTTTTTCCATTTGTCGGGTAGCTTGTATAATAACCTCAAATACAGCTTTGCGATCATCTGGTTCACCGTCAGTAATCACTAAAATTGTTTCTCCATTGGGTTTAGTGTTACCTGCTGCTTTGCGTTGAAAATAGTTATTCAGGGCATCTTGCAATACACCAGCTAAGTTAGTTGTACCGGCTGGATCATTTTCCTGAAATATCTGGGAGACTTTGGCTGTTGTCACGTCATCATAACGTTTAAATTTGCCGGAAAAAACGTAAACTGTAATCCCATCTGGATCAAACTGTTCACACTTTCTAGCTAAAGCAATGGTAGATTCTTGGGCTATTTCCCATCTAGTTCTACCGCCCACTTGGTCTGGTGTGGACATACTACCACTTTTGTCAATAATCAAGGTATAATCACGATCGCTCATCATAATCTTCCTTTTGTTATTTTCTGATCTTTAGTTTAACAGATACTTCAAGCCCGGACAGTTTCATCTTAATTACGAATCAGCAGCTTTTGACTTAGGATAGGCAATGCGTTTATGATGAAATTGTTGCCAAACATCCACAAATATTTGGGCAATTTTTGGCATTTCTTCCCTAGTTAATCCCGAAGCGATTAATTGTTCATCTTGCCATTTTGCCCGTAAAATATTATTTAGCATATTGAGTGCTTTATCTGGAGTGGCATTTTTCAGACTACGTAATGCAGCTTCACAAGAATCTGCTAACATGACGATGCCCGTTTCCCGTGATTGGGGTATAGGTCCATCGTAACAAAAATCGGCTTTATTGACTACAATCTGGGGATTTTCCTGGGCTATTTGTTGGGCTTGGTGATAAAAATAAGCAATGGCCATTGTTCCTTGATGTTCGGGAATAAAAGCCTGAATGGCGGTGGGTAAACTGTGTTTTTTGGCCATTACTAACCCTTCTGTCACGTGCTTTTTAATAATTTTCGCACTTTTCCAAGGATCTTTTATTTCTGTTTCATGTTTATTGGGACTACCAATTTGATTTTCAATAAATCCCAAGGGGTCGTGCATTTTCCCAATATCATGGTACAATGTCCCGGCTCTCACCAATTCGACATTACAGCCCAATTGTTTAGCAGCAGCTTCCGCCAGGGTGGCCACTAATAAAGTATGCTGGAAAGTCCCAGGGGCTTCCGTAGCCAGACGCTTTAATAAGGGACGGTTGGGGTTAGCCAATTCTGCTAAACGGATAGGGGTAATGACATCAAAGAGCGTTTCCAGATAGGGACTTAAACCCAAAGCCACAATACTCCAAGCCCAACCAGATAAAGCAAATAAACCTGCCTCTTGAATGATATACCAACCTGAACCAAATACCCCACCAGTAAAGATTTTTAATAATAAATATATACCTCCTTGGGTTAATGCCGTGACAACACCTAATAATGCTAGTTCTTCGCGCGATCGCAATCTATGAGCTACATAAGCACTCAACATTCCGCCCACAGCCCCTGCCAGCAGTATCAGAACATTTGTATCTACTGTAATTGGTAGTATTAACGCCAGTAAGCCTGCTACCATTACACCTATAGTTGGTCCATAGAAACTGCCTAGTAATAAACCAATGGCGCTCCAGGTGGTATAGGGTAAACCGAGAGCCAATACTCCGGGGACAGTGAGAGTAAGTAATAAAACTAACAAGCGATCGCGTTGTCGCAAATAGTTATGACTTTTTCTTTCTAACCAGACAAAAACCCAAATAGCTACGGTGACAACGGCTACTAAAACTGTTAAACCCAGCCAATTCACTTGATGACCAATCAAACGATAATGTGTTAGTATCTCAAATTTTAATTGTGTAATTTTCTCTCCTTTACTAACAATTATCTCTCCTTTTTTTACAGTAAACATTACAGATGGTATTTCTCTAGCTACGATTTGAGCTTGTTGTTTAGTTTGTTCTATATCTTGTTTAAGATTTGGTTGCAGTACCGCCAATAATACTTTTGTTGCGAAGGATTTAGCCTCACTAGGAACAGATAATTGTACCTGTAAACTAACTGCATTATTTAAAATACTTTTGGGTAGTCCAGCGGCTATACCTTGGGCAATAATTCGTTCGGCACTTTTACGAATTCCTACCTGTGTTTTTGCCCAATCATTATCAGATAAAGCTAACAGTACGGGTGCTGTATAAACCTGTTTTAGTTCCTCACCA
Source organism: Dolichospermum circinale AWQC310F (assembly GCF_000426925.1). Taxonomy (GTDB): domain Bacteria; phylum Cyanobacteriota; class Cyanobacteriia; order Cyanobacteriales; family Nostocaceae; genus Dolichospermum; species Dolichospermum circinale. The sequence continues at coordinate 59,260 of NZ_KE384672.1, forward strand.
GCTTCTATTTGTGATGCTTTTTCAATCCCTTGATTATATCTTTTTCTAACTTCCAATATTTGGGTAATCAGGGCCGAAACATTACTTCCTGTTGTCATAAATTGATAAGCTTCTAGTTCTGATAATGCTTGCAGAAAAGCAGCTTCATCACTCACACTATTAGACAATGACAATTGCGGCTTAGAGGTTTGTTTTTTTGTGTTTTGTTGTCTATTATTATCCAAAATTACTATTAGCTTTTGCCATTCTAATTCAGGCAAAGACCTCAGATAACTTTGAGTATAAGCCGATAAAATTGAAGTATTTAAAAAAGGGAAAATACCAACTATTGAGCGAATTTCACTACTTATATCTAATATCTTTTCCAACCGTGCGTTAATTTGTTTATTGATCTGATGATCAATCATCAAAACCGGTACAGAATTATCTATAGCTGCTTTCCGTTGCAGTTCGGTTTCTTCTTTATCTTCAATATTATCCGTATAAGGAGCAATAAATGTTTGTAAGGCAATACTACCAACTTTCATTCTTGGTTGGTTATAAAAATCACTTCCTATCACACTTGTGAGTAAAAATATTGCCAATACCAAAATTATTGAGGAGCGTTTTTGATGTACCCACCTGAAAATAACTGTATCAATGCCACTCTCTTTGGTAACTAATCTAGCAGTTAATCTTTGTGTCTGTCTGTGTTTTCCCTGTTTCCCTTGATGATTATTTGCTGATAAATACAGAAGTATATTTTTCAAAAAATGCTTATGCAGTTTCCGGTGATACTTTCCCTTATGAAATAGCGCTTTATACTGTCCCTGCCATTGCCTTAATTGCTGTCTCAAGGACTGCAAAAATCGCTGCGTTTTCATCTTTCCTTCCGCAAAATACCCCAGATATATCCTCCTTTCCCAAGCTAGATCATCAGCTGTACTGCATTTAATTTGTATAATTATAGCGGACAGGACTTGTACTGAGCTTGGCTGTTGTATGCCCGCACCACCATATCTAGCCATATTCTGATTATACAGTTTAGCTGCGTAACAGCTTAACTTAGGGAGGGATAGCAGTTTACATTTAACCGATACTTTTTTGCTAACTAATACTAACAAATACATAAGTTGAGATTGTCTCTCAACCAAGGCCTGAATGGGGTTAAATCATAATTTTGTTCAAAAATCAAATAGTAATCCTATATCATTTCCACGCCTACGTATAATCTTAGGAGCAGCAAAGATAGTATATCCTTTGTTTGTAAATTCGCCAAAATCACCACCAAAGTCATATACTCCAGACCACACCGCCATCATTCTATCGGCTAATTCTAACATTTGGGAAAAATTATCAAGTCCCCATGGTGAGGAGTTAGTGAATGAGGGGGAAATTTGCCAATTTACTGGTATACCAACTATACTGTTATATGCCCCTGATAATGCTCCCGCCATTGCACCCGTAATATACTCATGAGCAAAATCATGATTTTTCGTAGCGCGGAATACGGTCAAGGAAAAATCTTCTAAGGTACTCAGAAAACAGTAAAAAGCTAAACCAATATTGTTAATTAATGTTTCTGGACTGTTCAGTTCCTTTCTTGCTGTTTCTAGTCCCACTCCTTTTTTTAATAAATCATTGACTTTTATTAATTGTTGTGGTAAAGAACTTGATGTTTGATCTAAAAAATTAACTATTTCCGAAATCAGGTTGAGAGGGTCAATTTTTTCATTCAGGGATTTAGCGATCGCATATCCTATGATTAAACTAGCATCTGTGATCAGTGGACTATGTTGTTGGTTCAATATGAATATTCTTTGCACTTCTAGGATATTTTCTCGCATTTTCATAAGATTTTCATGAAAAAACATCACCACTGGTAATGTAGCGAAGATTATTTGTCCCCAGGAGTGAATATTTGTTTCTAATTCAATCCCTGCTTGTTCTTGACGCTTTAACCAATCATCTACATCTAACCTCCCCAAACTAATTAAACTTTCTGTACCCAAAACAGCGATTTTACCCAAATTACAACAGTTCGGGTTAGCTAAACCCTCCCCTAAAAAAGCTCCCAGAAAAGTACCCTTAACCCGATTTACCAAAGAATAACGCATAATTTTTATCAGGCTAGTCAGTGGTCCGTTGTTAGTTGTCCGTTGTTAGTTGTCCGTTGTCCGTTGTCCGTTGTCCGTTGTCCGTTGTTAGTTGTCCGTTGTCCGTTGTCAGTGGTCAGTTGTCAGTTGTCAGTGGTCAGTTGTCAGTGGTCAGTTGTCCGTTGTCCGTTGTCAGTGGTCAGTTGTCAGTTGTCCGTTGTCCGTTGTCCGTTGTCAGTGGTCAGTTGTCCGTTGTCAGTGGTCAGTTGTCCGTTGTCCGTTGTCCGTTGTCCGTTGTCCGTTGTCCGTTGTCCGTTGTTTCCTATTACCTATTACCCATTACCTATTCCCTATTCCCCATTCCCCATGACCTCTTACTTCCTTAAATAAGACACCAGTGCTTGTAAGCCTAACAAATAGCTTTGAGCGCCAAAACCACTAATTTGACCAATTACCACTGGTGCGATATAAGAATGATGACGGAAATCTTCCCGACCATAAATATTACTGAGGTGTACTTCCACAGTAGGTAAATTAACAGCAGCGATCGCATCTCGTAGAGCTACACTAGTATGAGTGTAAGCTCCGGCATTAATGACAATCCCCTGATGATATCCTAATGCCCCGTGAATAGCATCTACTAAAACCCCTTCATGATTTGACTGCACGGGTAGTATTTGTGCTTGTAACTCCATAGCTTTGGAATTTAACAAACGATTAATTTCTGCTAGAGTCAAAGAACCATAAATTCCGGGTTCTCTAAGTCCTAGCAAATTTAGGTTTGGCCCGTGCAGCACAAGAATACTTAAAGCTGGTAAATTCAACTTTCACACCTTCAGGACTTTAGCGACGGCGCATAGAACGTTCATGGACAGGAATCGGAACTAGTTCCGGTTCCTGTTCAGCCTCCGGACCTAGCAGGCTATCAATTAACTTCCGAGCTAATTCTTTCAGCTTTTCCAGTACCTTTTCTATATAATCCATTAAACTGACCGCTCCTGAGATACTACCTCAATTTTATTTAACAGGGTGGCAGAAACCGGCGTATGATCGCACTTTAGCCTTGCTTATGGTTGACAAATTCCCATAAGTATGGTATTTACTACCACGAGATTTCAATTTTGTGTTTTGCCTTACTTATTAGATTATCACATCCTTAATTAGTAATGGGGTAATTGGTGATAGGAAATAGTTATTGATCATTAGTCATGATCAAGAATTTATTCCGTCTAACTGCTGCTAAATCTAACTTGCTGCGTCTTTCTTTTTGCTTCTAGGAGTTGATTTAGTGGTTTTGCGTGGAGATTTTGTAGATGCTTTAGCTGAAAGTAATTCAACAGCCGTAGACAACGTTATATTTTCTACTGATTCACCTTCAGGAATACTAGCATTAGTTTTCCCATGTTTAATATAAGGACCATAGGGACCATCATAAATACTAACTGGTGCATCATCTTCTGGATGTGTCCCCAACTCCCGTAAAGCTTCTTTAGACTTACTCTTAGTCGCAGAACGTCCTTTTTTTGGTTCTGCAAGTAATTCCAATGCACGATTTAGGGAAATTGTCAAGACATCATCGGTAGATTTTAGGGAACGGTAATCTTTCCCTTCCTTCCCCTGGTCATGAACTACATAGGGTCCAAACCGTCCCAAACTAGCTTGGACTTTACCACCTGTTTCTGGGTGAGTTCCCAAAGCACGGGGTAGAGACAATAAACCGACAGCCATTTCTAGGGTGAGAGTTTCAGGGGTCACACCTTTGAGTAAAGAAGCTTGTTTGGGTTTAGGGTTTTCGTCCGTTTTATCGCCTAATTGAATGTAAGGACCATAAGTACCCAGTTTAATATAAATTGGTTCGCCAGTTTCCGGGTGACGACCAAATTGGTCAGGTCCTGCGGTTTTTTGTTTAAGCAGGATTTCCACCTGTTTAGGGTTAAGATCAGCCGGAGTCAGATTTTTAGGGATAGAAGCGGTAAATACTTCCTCACCATTGGTAACTTCAATATAAGGACCATATTTACCAATACGGACTTTAGCATCTAAATTTTCTAATTCTACAGTTCTAGCTTTACTAGCGTCAATTTCGCTTTCTTGTTCCTTAACCAAAGTTTCTAAACCCTGCTCACCAAGATAAAATTCCTTTAAGTAGGGTAGCCACTGAGCCTCACCCGTGGAAATTTCATCTAGGGTTTGCTCCATTTTAGATGTAAAACTAGGATCAACAATATCTGGAAAATGTTTTTCCAGTAAATCAGTGACAGCAAAAGCGGTAAAAGTGGGAATTAGGGCATTATTCACCAATTGGGCATAATCTTTATCAATTATCGTACCAATAATGCTGGCGTAGGTACTAGGACGACCAATACCTTCACTTTCTAAAGTTTTCACTAGAGTTGCTTCTGTATACCGGGCTGGAGGTTGGGTTTCATGGCTGACGGTTTCCAGTTCATGACATTGGGGATGATCTCCAACTTTCAAAGCAGGTAAAATTACCTCTTGATCTTCTAAAGCAGCATCAGGATCATCCGAACCTTCAACGTAGGCGCGAAGGTAGCCCGGAAAGTCTATGCGCTTACCAGAAGAACGAAAACCAGCATCTTCAACTTGTATTTGTACAGTAATTTGAGTTTGGCGAGAATCAGCCATCTGTGAAGCAACAGTACGCTTCCAAATCAAATCATATACAGAAAATTCCCGTCCAGTCAAACCGGTTTCTTGGGGAGTGCGGAAACTGCTACCGGCGGGACGAATCGCTTCATGGGCTTCTTGTGCGCCCTTAGATTTAGTTGTGTATTGTCTAGGTTGGGGACTCAGATATTGTTTACCGTATTTTTGTTCTACACAAGCGCGGGCGGCGGATATCGCTTGATCAGATAAATGCACAGAATCCGTCCGCATATAGGTAATATACCCTTGCTCATACAAATTCTGAGCTACCCGCATTGTATCCCGTGCTGACAACCGCAATTTGCGGTTAGATTCTTGTTGTAATGTAGAAGTGGTGAACGGTGGCGCGGGTTTGCGGGTGACAGGACGTTCTTCCATATCCGTCACCGTCCAAGTTTTCCCCTCTAAACGGGCTTTTAGGGCTTCCGCTTCTTCTTCATTGAGTAAGACCACATTGCGACCTGCGGTAATCCTACCAGTTGTGGGGTCAAAATCGCTGCCTGTGGCAACTTTCGTACCGCCAAGAGTCACCAGAACCGCGCTAAAAGGACTTTTTTCCTGCGCTAAACTAGCCTTTAAATCCCAATATGTCCCTTCATGAAAAGCTCGGCGTTGACGTTCTTTAGTTACTAATAAGCGTACTGCTACAGATTGTACTCGACCAGCGGATAATCCCCAGGCAATTTTTTTCCAAAGTAGCGGAGATAAAGTATATCCTACTAATCGGTCTAAAATGCGCCGGGTTTCTTGAGCGCGGACTAACTGCTCATCAATGGTACGGCAGTCTTTCAAAGCTTTTTGAATTGCTTCCTTAGTGATTTCATGAAACACCATGCGCTTTGTCGGCACTTTCGGCTTGAGCAATTGGTATAAATGCCAACTAATACTTTCCCCTTCCCGGTCTTCGTCAGTGGCTAGAATCAGTTCATTTACGCCCTTGAGAGCTTCTTTTAACTGAGTAACAATTTTCTTTTTATCTTTGGGAACTACATAAATCGGTTCAAAATCAGCTTCTACATTTACCCCAAGCTGCGCCCATTTTTCCCCTTTGACGGCTGCGGGAATTTCGCTGGCCGACTGGGGAAGGTCACGAACATGACCCATGGAAGCTTCTACCCGATAATCATTTGGTAGGTAGTTGCGAATAGTGCGAGCTTTTGTGGGAGATTCGACAATAACGAGAGTTGACATGGAAATTTAAAATAAATAATAGCTATGCAGCTAAATAGTCAAGTTGGGTTAATTTTTGCGAAATGTCAAGATGAAATATCACGCCTAAGTAGTAATTTTATACTTACACAAACTGCCCAAAAGCGGGGGAATTTTCTCAAATTCAAGTCTGGTGATTGTTTTGAGCATGAGAAAAGCAATCTTTGAGAGTCAATTGTCAGTTATTTCCATCTTTAACTTATCTAGCGCATAGTTGGCGACTATAGTTTGTAAAATACCCCGGAAATTCAATAATACAGGATTCACACTTTAGGCAGGCAAAATTAATTATATAAAAGATTTGGATTTAATGTAGAGGTTGTAGAGGTAGCGCCCCCGTGCCTACACCTTTCCAAATTACCCGCAAAAGATCCAAACAGAATGTAGAGGTTGTAGGGGTAGCGCCCCGTGCCTACACCTTTCCAAATTACCCGCAAAAGATCCAAACAGAATGTAGAGGTTGTAGGGGTAGCGCCCCGTGCCTACACCTTTCCAAATTACCCGCAAAAGATCCAAACAGAATGTAGAGGTTGTAGGGGTAGCGCCCCCGTGCCTACCCAGGTATTTGAGGCAACCACGGGGATTTGGGCAACCACGGGGGTTTAGGCAACTACGGGGATTTGGGCAACCACGGGGGTTTGGGCAACCACGGGGGTTTGGGCAACCACGGGGGATTTGGGCAACCACGGGGGGTTGGGCAATCACGGGGGGTTGGGCAACCACGGGGGGTTGCCCCTACAACGTATTTGGGGCAACCACGGGGGGTTTACCCCTACAACATATTTGGGGCATAGTAGCTTACAAGTTGATTATAACTTGTAGCATAAATGTAGAGATTGACAGTTGTAAGTATTTGTGTCACATTATTTCCATAGGAATAAATCATCAAATCTATGAATATCTTGCTCAACTCTGCCCTGACGCTGACATATAACCAACTCAGCACCTTTGCCGATTTAGACAACTTCTGGAATTTATTTGATACAGCTTTTGGGAGACAATACAACCGCAGCGGTGCGGAAATTCTGCGTTTACAGTGGCTATCTGGTGATTTTAGTCAACTTCCGCAAATTGAGATT
>NZ_KE384672.1:66466-95098 GCF_000426925.1 Dolichospermum circinale AWQC310F
AAATAGACACCCCCGGAGATGAAGGGGAAAAATTCTCAGCATTGGTGCGCGGACAGAATTTAACAACTCAAGAATTAGGCAGAATTAACATAGAAAATGATTGGGCAAATATTACTGTAGGAGGTGAACAAGTTGCTGTAGAGCAAAATACACCAATTGTTTTAACAGTGACAACAACCGCAGATCAAAATGATGGTACTGCTACGGGAGGTTTATCTTTACGAGATGCGATTTTAATAGCCAATGCTAATACAACCAATGATTACATTATTGAATTACAAGGAGGACAAACTTATTCATTGAGTATTAAGAATACTGCTTCACTTAATAATGGTGGAAATGAACAAGCAGCAGTCACAGGTGATTTAGATATTTTATCAGGTGGAAAAATCACTATTAAATCTGTTGGTACTCAAAAAGCAATTATTGACGCAACAAATTTAAAAACAAGTTTTGCATCAGGCTTTGGAGATTCGGCAATTGATGTCAAAGAAAATGCCTATTTGATTTTAGATGGTGTGACGATTACTGGTGCATCTTTAGGTGCAGTTTGGATCAATGATAAAAGCACCGCAGAAATTAATAATAGCATCATTACTAATAATACCATCACCGTCGCATCTGCTGGTTCTTATCTTGATCCAAATGGGGGCGGTATTATCAATAATGGAACTCTACTTTTAAAAGACAGCACTATTAGTAATAATAGTGCGGCTGGTTGGGGCGGTGGTATTTTCAACAACAGTGGAACAGTAACCATTACCAATACAACTATTAGTAATAATAGTGCTGAAAAAAGTGGTGGTGGAATTTCCAATGGTGATGGTACTTACTCTTATACGGCGGGAACTATTACCATAAATAATACTACAATTAGTGGTAATAGTGCCAAAGAAAATGGTGGCGGTATTTTCAATGGTGATGGTTTTTCCTATGATACGGAGGGAACTATTACTATGAATAATACTACGATTAGTGGTAATAGTGCCAGAGAAAATGGTGGCGGTATTTTCAATCGAGAAAAAACTTATCTCAATAATAGCACTATTACTAATAATACTGCTGACTTAGACAGTAATAATAACGGCAAGGGTGGCGGAATTTATAACTTCGATGATGGCTACGGTACAACAGAAGAAGTTTACACCAAAAACACCATTATTGTAAATAATTTTCACACGCCAAATAATAGCGGTTCTCCTGCAAATGGCATTTACAATCCTGATATTAGTGGACTAATTTATGGCAATAATCACAACTTAATTGGTAACTTGACGGGAGCAAGTGGCACAATAGGCACAGGAACAGATATTGTTAAACCCAATATTCTCCTTGGTCCTCTACAAAATAACGGTGGTACAACCCAAACCCATGCTTTATTAGATGGAAGTCCAGCGATTAACGCGGGTAATAATAATAATATTCCCCTGGATGTAACTGATACTGATGGTGATGGAAATACGACTGAAACCACTCCTTTTGATCAACGCGGAACGGGTTTTTCTCGAATTGCAAATAATCGTGTTGATATTGGCGCATTTGAGTTTCAAGGAATCCCTTCCCCTATTATCAAAATCAATAATATTTCTATTCTTGAAGGGAATAGTGGCACAAAAACGGGAACTGTAACAGTCAACTTAAACGCCGTAACTGATAAGACGGTGACGGTTAATTACACAACAGCTAATAATAACGCTATTGCTGGAATTGACTATACTGCTACTAGTGGTCAATTGTCTTTTGCACCAGGAGAAACCACTAAAACCATTACTGTAACTGTTTTCGGAGATAATATTGCTGAGGCTAATGAAAGTTTCTTTGTTAACCTTAGTAATGCCACGAATGCCATAATTGATCCCAACGCTGGACAAGGAATTGTCACTATTACCGATGATGAACCCCATCCTATCATTCTGGGAGGTAATTCACTACCCAATCCAGCTATTACCCTAACTGTAAATACAACCGCAGATCAAAATGATGGTAGTGCTACTAATGGTTTATCTTTACGAGATGCGATTTTAATAGCCAATGCTGACACAACCAACGATTACATTATCAATTTGACAGGGGGAACAACCTATAGTCTCACTGCTTTTTCTCTCATTGATACCAAGGGGGGAGATTTAGATATTCTTGGTAAAGTCACCATTCAATCAACGGGAACTCAACCTGCCACAATTGATGCTAGTGGTTTGACAAGCACAGATCGCGTTTTTGAGGTATCTAAATACTTAAACTTGAGCAATATTGTAGTCAAAGGAGGATTAACAACTAGAAGTGGTGGTGGGATTTATATTGGGGAGAATGCTACAGCCTTATTATTCAACACAACTGTAAAAGACAATTCCAGTTCATCGATCTTCTCGTCCGGAGGAGGAATATACAATGGTGGTGTATTAGCTTTAATCAACTCAACTGTTGCTGATAATCAAGTGGTTGGTTCTTATACCGACGGTGGTGGGATCTATAATAGTGGTCAAGCCATTCTGTTGGGAACAACGATTAAAAATAACACTGGAAGGTCAGGTGGTGGTATCTATAATAGCAAAACCTTAACCATCAGCAATAGCACTATTTATAACAACATTGGCGAGGGAATATCTCAATCTTCCTCAAGTTCTACAATTAACTTAATTAACAGTACAGTAAGCGGTAATCAAGCTTCCAGGGCTGGTGGAATTGATGCAAGTGGTGGAGTAGTAAATGTAGTTAATAGTACGATTACTCAGAATACTGCCACCAGTTCATACAGCGGTGTTGGAGGAATTGACAGTGATGGAGGTACTGTTAACCTAAGAAATTCAATTGTTGCTGGAAATATTGGCATATATCCTGATATTGAGGGCAACATTAATGGCAATAATAACAACCTAATTGGTAACTTGACGGGAGCAAGTGGCACAATTGGCACAGGAACAGATATCGTCAATCCCAACCCCAAACTTGGACTATTACAAGATAATGGTAATGGCATTTTTACTCATGCACTACTTAGCGGTAGCCCAGCAATTAATGCAGGCAATAACGCCTTAATCATAACAGACGTTTTCGATCTTGATGCCGATGGTAACGATAATAGCGAAACCATCCCCTTTGATAACCGAGGCAGTGGATTTACCCGAATTTCCAGTGGTACAGTTGATATCGGGGCATTTGAATTTCAACCCGCTCTTAACCTCAGTCTCAGTATAAATGACGTTACCTTAACTGAAGGTAACAGCGGTACAAAAAACGCCACCTTTACCGTTACCCTTTCTGGTGAAACTTTCCAACCTGTCACCGTTAATTATGCTACAGCTAATGGCACAGCTACCGCAGGAAGTGACTACACAGCCACAACGGGAACATTAATCTTTAATGTTAACCCTGGAGAAACCAGTAAACAAATTACCGTTTCTGTCTTGGGAGATAGCTTATTTGAAGCAAACGAAACCTTTTTTGTTAACTTGAGTAACGCCACAAATGCGAGTATTGCAGATGCTCAAGCTCAGGGTACTATTACTAATGATGATGTGGCTTTACCCACCATTACCCTAGCAGTATCTCCTAGTAGCGTTACGGAAGATAGTACAACCAATCTGGTTTACACTTTTACTCGTACAGGAGCGACAACTAGTGCCTTAACCGTCAACTATGGCATCACTGGTACAGCCAACAGTACCGACTATACAGGTGCAACCCCAGGAACAGGAAAAACCATCACCTTTGCTGCGGGTGCAAGTACAGCCACTTTAACCATTGACCCCACAGCAGACACAATTGTTGAAAGTAATGAAACTGTGGCTTTAACATTAGCTACAGGAACAGGTTACACCATTGGGACAACCACAGCCGTCATAGGAACTATTACTAATGATGACTTATTACCTAATCTTAACCTCAGCGCTAACCAGACCATAGTTGAAGGTAACACCAACCCTCAAAACGTTACTTATACCGTTACTCTTTCCAGCACTAGCACCCAAACCATTACCGTCCAATATGCCACTGCTAACAGTACAGCCATAGCAGGATCAGACTATACCAGCACCAGCGGAACTCTCACCTTTAACCCTGGTGTTACCAGTCAAGTCATCAATATTCCCATTCTCAATGATTCCCTGAATGAAGCTAATGAGACCTTTAGCCTCACCCTTAATTCTCCCACTAATGCCAGCTTGGGTACAAGCCAAACTGTAACTACAACCATAACCGATACCCTCAGTGCCGCTGCTACCACTACTCTACCAACCAACGTAGAAAATCTTACCCTCACAGGAACAACAGCAATTAACGGTACAGGTAACGCGGGTAATAACGTCATTACTGGCAATAGTGTCAATAACACCCTCTCAGGTCTCAATGGTAATGATACATACTCCTTTGTTGCTAATAGTGCCTTGGGGACGGACACAATTACAGAAACGGCAACAGGGGGTATTGATAATCTTGACTTTACTGGGACGACTGCTGCTGTAAATGTGAATTTGGGTGTTGCAACTTCACAAACGGTCAATAGTAATCTTAAACTGATTCTCTCTGCTAATAACGTCATCGAAAATGCCACAGGTGGTACAGGAAATGACCGTCTCACAGGTAATGCTCTAAATAATACCTTAAATGGCGGTAGTGGTAATGACCAACTGCAAGGGTTAGGAGGAAATGATACCCTCTGGGGAGGAGCAGGTAATGATATTCTCAACGGTGGCACTGGTAATGATAGTCTCTGGGGAGGACTTGGTGATGATATCTTGACGGGAGGAGTTGGTAATGATCAATATCTGTTTCAAAGCGATAGTGTTTTTAGTACCAGCTTAGGCGTTGATTACATTAGCGAGTTTGAAGCGGGACTAGACCAGATTGTATTAAGTAAAGCTACATTTAATGCCATTACTAATACTGTCGGACAGGCTTTAACTGACTTTGCAGTTGTTAGTGATGATGAATTTGTCAATGCTAGTAACGCTCGTATTGTGTTTAGTCAAGGTACGGGAAGTCTATTCTATAACCAAGACGGCAGTATTTTGGGTACGGGAACAGTGTTTGAATTTGCCCGTTTAGGTAATCCTGATATCACTCTCACTAGTAGTAATTTCAGTTTGATTGCTTAAGCTGTTATAGCTGTCTTACGCAAAATCCACAACCCGCCAGGGAATGAATTCCCCGTCTAATAGCAAAAGTCATCTAAAGATGACTAAAAATCCGAAAATATCCCCAGTTTACTTTAGTGCAATCGCCGATCTTGTAGGTTGGGTTGACGAAAGGAAACCCAACATTTCCACCAAACAATATTCCCTGCCAAAATTAATTAACATCATACATCCTACTGTTACTGTTTTTTTTGAAAAATTTAGGGCGATCGCCATCTCCTCTTATTATCAAGTTATTATCAAGGTGAACTTTACATTAGCCTTTTTAATTCGGAGTGCATGGATTTAGCGAAAATGCTAGAGTGATGATATTGATGGGGCTAAGTTGACCTATGACCATTGCAACCGAAATACCAATACAACAGCAGTTACTGAGTTTTGGCGATTTTATCGTCCGTTATGGTGACAGTAACCGCTACGAATTGATTGATAGAGAGGTGTTTGATTTAGAACCAACAGGCTACCATGAAGAAGTTTCAGCTTTTACTACCACAAAAATTTGCGCCCAAATTGATGCAATAGGTTTAAATTGGTTTGTCCTTCAGCGAGGATTACTACGTCCTTCTAACTTGGGTATGACAGCATTTCGACCTGATGTTATGGTTATTGATCGCAATGAACTTGCGAAAGAACTACTTTGGAATGACCAATCAATCCTCACGCTGGGCAGTTCGATTAAATTTGTGATGGAAGTAGTTAGTAGCAACTGGCAAAACGATTATGCGCGTAAAGTCGAAGACTACGCAATTCTAGGTATTCCTGAATATTGGATTGCGGATTATGCGGGTCTAGGTGGGACTCGACATATTGGGAAACCGAAACAACCTACCCTTTCCATTTGTACGTTAGTCAAAGGAGAGTATGAAATTCAGCAAATTCGAGGCAATCAACCCATTACTTCACCGACATTCCCAAATTTCAAACTGACAGCTGAACAAGTTTTAAAGGCTGGCAGATAAAGTGCTTTAAGCTATGCTTACAGGAATATCCGGTTAGCTAAAATCAAATAAGTAGATGAACGGAAAAAAACCGAAATATGTAACAAAAAGTAAAGTTGCCGAAAACTTGTTCCCTGTTCCCTGTTCCCTGTTCCCTTGCCCCAACGACAATTTTTAACGCCCACCTACTTATAAGAATTATCAACTGTTAAAGATAGAAAGATCAATGCAATTTTAGTTAAAAACTATAGATAGAATAAACTTGTGTCAGCTAATCGCTAAAACCTATACATCTCATGGATTTTGCTAATTTTGCATCCCAGTTAAATGCGGGAACGATTTTACCAGAGGGAATCGTCATGATTACTCTCTTGGGGGTTTTGATTGTTGATTTGATTTTGGGGCGTAGCTCTGCTCGCTGGATAGGATATCTAGCTACGCTCGGTTTAACAGCGGCAATAATCGCTCTATACTTTCAATGGGATACAACTACCCCCATTGCTTTTACTGGTAGTTTTAATGGTGATGACCTGAGTATTGTCTTTCGTGGTATCATCGCTCTATCGGCGATGGTGACAATATTCATGTCAATTCGCTATGTCGAACAAAGTGGTACGGCTTTAGCCGAATTTATCGCTATTTTGATGACTGCGACTTTGGGAGGAATGTTTTTATCCGGTGCTAATGAGTTGGTGATGATTTTCATCTCTCTAGAAGCCTTGAGTATTTCCTCTTATTTGTTGACAGGCTATACAAAACGTGATTCCCGTTCCAATGAAGCGGCGTTGAAATACCTGTTAATTGGTGCTTCTAGTACAGCAGTATTTTTGTATGGTGTTTCCCTCTTGTATGGTTTATCTGGTGGACAAACGGAATTAAGTGCGATCGCTCAGGGTATTGCTACAGCGAATGTTGGTCAATCTCTAGGTTTAGTAATTGCTTTAGTTTTCGTAATTGCGGGTATTGGCTTTAAAATTTCCGCTGCACCTTTTCACCAATGGACACCAGACGTTTATGAAGGCGCACCAACTCCTGTCATCGCTTTTTTATCCGTCGGTTCTAAAGCAGCAGGGTTTGCTCTGGCTATCCGCTTATTAACCACTGTCTTCCCGATTGTAGCTGATGAGTGGAGATTTGTTTTCACTGCTTTGGCTGTCCTAAGTATGGTATTGGGTAACGTTGTCGCCCTAGCCCAAACTAGCATGAAACGGATGTTAGCTTATTCATCTATTGCCCAAGCTGGGTTTGTGATGATTGGTTTAATTGCGGGAACTGATGCCGGTTATTCCAGTATGATTTTCTATCTATTGGTATACCTGTTTATGAACTTGTGCGGCTTTACTTGTGTCGTATTATTCTCTCTCCGCACGGGAACAGACCAAATTGCCGAATACTCAGGTTTGTATCAAAAAGACCCTCTCCTCACACTGGGTTTGAGTATTTCCCTGTTGTCTTTGGGTGGTATTCCCCCATTAGCCGGATTTTTTGGGAAAATTTACCTATTTTGGGCAGGTTGGCAAGCTGGTCTTTACTGGTTAGTTCTCCTCGGTTTAATTACTAGTGTAGTTTCTATCTATTACTACATTCGTGTAGTTAAGATGATGGTGGTCAAAGAACCTCAAGAAATGTCCGAGGTAGTCAAAAATTATCCCCAAGTGCGTTGGGATTTACCAGGGCTTAGACCTTTGCAAGTGAGTTTGATAGTAACTTTGATAGCTACTACTATCTCTGGAATTTTATCCAATCCTTTGTTTACTTTGGTTAACAGTTCTGTTACTAACACTCCCATGTTACAAGCAGCAAAGGTTACTAGTGTACAAGCTAGTGTGATTACCAATCAAGAGCTAAAGCAATTTTAGTTTATTTCTCAGCAATGGGTAATAAAGCTGATCTTCAATAAACTTCTCGAGGCAAAGATTGTAGAGACATTCCATGGAACGTCTCTACAATGGTTCTGGGGTACAGATATTTAATTTCTGTAGATGTCTAACACCCAATTACCCATTTTCTTGTTAATTGCCAATGTAATAATAATTACGAAGCACAAAACTACTTGATTTTCTGTTTGATAAAAGCGACAATTTGATTAACCTGTTTTTTTAGTCCATCAATTTCTAATTGCATCTTGACAATTTTGTCATTTAATGATTTTATTTCATTAAGTGAATCTACCCCCTTGACATCAAGTGTAAATTGGGGTGATTTTAAGCCTTGCTGACCCTTTTTAGACTTGGCTATTGCTGATTTAACCGCGTTAACAAGTTGGGTTTTGTCAAAAGGTTTGCCCAGAAATTCAAAATATTCAAATGGTTCTACTAATTTTTCTGTCACTTCTTCCTTACTGCCTGACATGATCACTAAAGGAATTTTCCGTAACTCTGGTTTAACTTGAATATTGTGGAAAATTTCCCAACCACTCATTTTCGGTAACAGAAAATCTAGTATGATCAAATTGAATTTTTCCTCAAGTATCAAATTATACCCTTTCAACCCGTCATTAGCCTCGATGATCTCGAAACCAGGGGGTAACATTTCTCTGATTTTTATTCTCACAACGCTAGTATCGTCAATAACTAAAATTCTGTTATTTGCCATAGCTGCCAGTCCCACTGAAACCTCATTTATTCAGATAGCCAATTGATTTTTCAAGTTCCCTGATCATATTTAGGGTTTGCTGCAAGGTAGAGAGTACTACTATACAGTATTTTGATTGTAAACACAAGTGTCAGTTACTAAATTTCCCTGATTATATTTAGGGCTTGCTGCTAGGTAAAGAATACTACTATACAGTATTTTGATTGTAAACACAAGTGTCAGTTATTAACTGCAAATTAACTGGTGTTTGGGTTTAAGTAGTAAGATAAATTGAGATCAGCGAGATAGGTAAGTATATATTATGAATTATTCACAAAAGGTTGATATCAAGTCGGAAATTATAACTATGCCTAGCTGGTTGCGTCGTCCTCTGGGTAAAGCTAGTGAAATGTCTACTGTTCAGCGGATCATTAAGCAGCGTCAAATTCACACGATTTGTGAAGAGGGTCGTTGTCCAAATCGGGGCGAATGCTATGCTCAAAAAACAGCGACTTTTTTATTAATGGGTCCGACCTGTACCAGATCCTGTGCTTTTTGTCAAGTAGATAAAGGTCATGCCCCCATGGCTTTGGATGAGCAAGAACCCCAAAAAGTAGCAGAATCAGTACAGCTTTTAGGATTGCGGTATGTGGTGTTAACTGCTGTAGCCCGTGATGATTTAGCTGATGGGGGAGCGGGTCATTTTGTCAAGACAATGGAGAGTATCCGTGACCTGAACCCAGCAACTCAAATTGAAGTGTTAACATCTGATTTTTGGGGTAGTGGAGGTCTAGCTGGCCAACGTCATAGCCTAGAGATGATTATTCAAGCTGAACCGGCTTGTTTTAACCATAATGTGGAAACAGTCCGCAGGTTAACCCCAACCGTGCGCCGAGGGGCAAAATATGACCGCTCCTTGGCTGTATTAGCAACAGTTAAAGAATTTAATGATCAGATTCCTACGAAGTCGGGTGTGATGGTGGGTCACGGAGAAACAATAGATGAATTAATTGAGACAATGGCGGATTTGCGCTCTGTAAAGTGCGATCGCTTAACCATGGGTCAATATATGCGTCCTTCTTTAGATCATCTCCCAGTCCAAAAATATTGGACACCAGAGGAATTTACAGAATTAGGTGATATAGCCAAGGAAATGGGTTTTAATCATGTCCGTTCAGGTCCGTTGGTTCGCAGTTCCTACCACGCTGGGGAGGAATAAGGGAACAGGGAACAGGGGACAGGGGACAGGGAACAGGGAACAGGGAACAGGGGACAGGGGACAGGGAACAGGGAACAGGGAACAGGGAACAGGGGACAGGGAACAGGGAACAGGGAACGGGGGACAGGGAACAGGGAACGGGGGACAGGGGACAGGGGTGCAGAGGAAAAGATTTTTCCTACCAACAACTGACAACTGACAACTGACAACTGACAACTGACCAACCTTACAAAAATATTTTTAAAGAATTTGCAAAATTGGCGCGTGAGTTTGCTATTTCTTAAAAAGCCACAAAATTAGGAGAACCGCTTATGACTGCTAAAGGAAAACCTGCTGCTAAACCTTCCTACGCTTTCCGTACTGGTTGGGCTTTATTACTTTTGGCTGTTAACTTTTTGGTAGCAGCTTACTACTTCCACATTATTGAATAGTTAGAAGTAGGCTGGTGCTGCTTAAATTGTGCCTTTGAATAAACCCTTGGGACGAATCAGCAGCACCAGAATCATGATTAATAGGGCTACACCTTGTTTATACTGTGAACCTAGCCAAGGGGTGCTAACTTCTTGGGCAATGCCAATTATAAAGGCTGCGGCGATCGCTCCGTAAGGATTGCCAATTCCGCCCAAAATTACAGAAGCGAATAGGGGTAAAATCAAAAACCAACCCATATTTGGACGCACGGCTGTAATTAGCCCGTACATACTACCTCCCAGGGAAGTGAATGTACCAGCAATTACCCAAGTCCAAAGAATTACTCTATCAACATTAATACCCGATACCCTAGCCAAATCTAAATCGTCGGCCACTGCCCGCATGGCTTTACCAACTTTGGTATTTTGTAGTAGGTAGTGAAGGGATAAAATGGCTAAAATAGCTAATCCCAGTACCAATAATTGATTTTGCGGTACTCTTAATGTGCCAAATTCTAAAGCTGATATCACGGGTAGATTATAGTTTTGGTTTTTACCTCCCCAGATAAAGATAATCCCGTTGCGGAGGAATAAAGCCAGCCCAATAGAGATAATGATCAGACTTGTGGAGGTGGCACGGATAGACCGCATTTTTGACCACAGTAATTTTTCTGCTAGTAACATTCCTCCTACTGTTCCCAAAGCTGCTAAAATCATTGACAGCCAAATATTTACACCTGTACTATTGGTCATCAGGGTTAGATAAGCACCCAAAGTGAGAAAATCACCATGGGCAAAATTAGATAACCGTAAAATCCCGTAGGTTAGAGTCAGTCCGACGGCTGCTAGGGCAATAATGCTACCTACAGCAATACCGTTGATCATCAATTGAGCAAATTGTTGTATATCCATAATTATGCGGTGATTTTCATGCCTTTACCCGTTTCTATTGCATATAATCGTAACTTTCAATTATACATTTTGTAATCGGAATATGTAAACTTTTTTTACGAACTTATCTATATACTGAGAAGACAACATAACATAGTTATGTTAACATAATCTCAGATAAAATAATTTAGTTAATCCAAGTTATACCAAGGAATTAATTACCAAGGCTAATCAAATGACAGACACCCATATTCCCCAACTCGATAATTGTAGTTCCACAATCCTACTTAAATATTTTGAAAATTCCTGGGAAATGGAAGAAACCTTAATGAAAAGTGTAATTAAGGAAGAAACCTTTTATCTAAATCCCGATCCTTTAAGAAATAAATTAATTTTCTATCTTGGACATTCGGCTGTTTTTTATATCAATAAATTAATTCAGGTCGGTTTATTAACAAATCGGATTAATCCCCAATATGAAAATCTATTTGAAATTGGCGTTGATCCAGAAACACCAGCAGAACTGGAGGTAGCTATTCAAGGATTTAACTGGCCTGATGTTGAAAAAGTCTGGGAATATCGAAACAAAGCTAAGGAAAAAATTACAGCAATCATTAACAACACTACCCTAAATTTACCCATTCATCAGCAACATCCTATTTGGGCTTTATTAATGGGAATAGAACATAGTCGCATTCATCTGGAAACCTCTTCGATGCTGTTGCGTCAACTACCAATTGATAAATTAAAACGTCCCAAAGGATGGAATTATGCGCCCAGTAATGGAGAAATTCCTAATAATCAAATGCGAGAAATTCCCGGTGGTGTCGTCAAATTAGGAAAAAATCAAGATGATTTAACTTTTGGGTGGGATAGTGAATATGGTAATTTAGAGGTTGAAGTTCAACCATTTTTAGCTAGTCAATATCTAATTACAAATGGAGAATTTTTAGAATTTGTTCAAGCAGGTGGTTACAACAATTCTAATTACTGGAATGCTGAATCTTGGGAATGGAAACAACTCTACAATGTAGAATATCCTAAGTTCTGGATAACCCAAGAAAATAACTATCGTTATCGTGCTACATTTGATGAAATAGATTTACCTTTAGATTGGCCTGTAGAAGTTAACCATTATGAAGCAATGGCTTATTGTCAATGGAAAGGTAAGAATACTCGGTTAATGACAGAAGTAGAATGGAATCAAGCTCTGAAAATATCTGAAGATTCTAGATTATCAAATAACTACAATCTCAACTTACAATTTATTTCCCCAACTCCTGTAGGAATGTTTTCAGAAAATAATCAATCTGGTATTTCTGACTTACGGGGTAATGTTTGGGAATGGTTGTCTAGTAGATTTTATCCCTTACCAGGATTTCAAACCCATGATCTTTATCCAGATCAATCTGCACCATTTTTTGATAATAAACATTTTATGATGTTGGGTGGTTCTTGGGCAACGAATGGTACAATGGCTTTAGCTTGTTATCGTAACTGGTTTCGTCCGTTTTTTTATCAGCACGTCGGTTTTAGAATTGCTGCAAGTTTGGATGAAATAAATATGAAATAAATATCTTTTTTTTCACCCAGAGTCACAAAGTAAACAAAGAGGATTTAGCAAATGATTACACAACCTTTAACAGTTTTAGATCATCATTATCAAGAGCTAAGTATTGATGGTAAAGATGTCATTAAGGGGTTAACTGAAAAACGGAAAAATTTACCCCCCAAATATTTTTATGATGATCCTGGTTCTCTATTATTTGAAAAGATTTGTGAGTTACCAGAATATTATCCGACTCGTACAGAAGCCTGGATTTTACAACAATATGCTGATGAAATTGCAGAAATTACAAATTGTTGTCAGTTGATAGAATTGGGTAGTGGTAGTTCTACAAAAACTCAAGCTTTATTAAATGCTTATCAAAAAATTTCTGGTAATTGTAAATATCTGCCTATTGATGTCAGTGGAGGTATTCTGAAAACTAGTGTTTTACAATTACAAGAAAAATATCCTGATTTTGCAATTCATGGTTTATTAGGAACTTATGAACAAGCTTTAGTTCATCTAGAATCGAATTATTTACAATCACGGATGTTATTTTTCTTGGGAAGTTCTTTAGGGAATTTTAACCCAGAAGAATGTGATATTTTCTTAAATCAAGTTTCTCGCACTTTACAACCGGGAGATTACTTTTTATTGGGGATTGATTTACAAAAACCCCAAGATATTCTAGAAGCTGCTTATAATGATAGTCAAGAAGTGACTGCTGCTTTTAACTTGAATATGCTTTCCCATTTGAATTGGCGTTTTCAAGGTAATTTTGATCTCAATTTTTTTCAACATCAAGCAATTTATAATCAGGTTGATCATCAAATTGAGATGTATTTACATTGTCAAAAAAGCCATTGGGTTCACTTGGAAATTTTGGATTTAAAGGTACATTTTGTAGAAGGAGAAAGTATATTAACAGAAATTTCTCGGAAGTTTGATTTAATAACCATGTCAGAACAACTAGACAGTAAAGGATTAAAAACCGTCAAAACTTGGACTGATCAAAAAGGATGGTTTGGATTGATTTTGTGTCAGGTTGGATAAATAGATTTAGTGGATTTTCAGTTCAACTAATGCCATGAAAATATCAAGAATCAGAGGAGATCATTATGACCTTAACATCTCACAAAAGACCCACAATTGGATTAATTGAAGTACCTGCCACCGGATTATACGATGCAGAGGGCAAAAATTGGACTTCGTTATATAGACATCGTTCCTTAATCAGTAAACAAGTTTTGATTCCTGACTTGCAAGCCGGAGGATTTGATGCCCAATTAGTCAATCTTAGAGATGACAATTATAGTGAAGAGTTTGGTGAAGTGTCCTGGAAAGGGATGACTCTGCGGAAAACTTATGTGGGGGGTAAAATTTCCGCCGTTGATCCTCAAGCCTTTGATGCTTGGGGTGTGACAGTTAATTTCTCTCAAGATCGTCAAGTTACCTGTATGGTAATTGAACATTTGGCTAAAGGAAATCGCCCCATTGTGGTGGGAGGTTCTGATGCTTTGGCTGAACCCCATCACTACTTAAAAGCAGGTGCAACAGCCGTTGTTCAAGATAAATCTGGGGCTGCAAATTGGGCGCTGTTTGATTATGTATTGGGAAGAATACCAAGAGAAGAACTTTCAGGGGTGATTTTTGCCAACGGTAAACAATATCCTAGAAAAACTAAAGCCAAAAGTCCAGAGGAGTGGGCTTTACCTTCTGTGGAAGTAGCCAGGGAATGTTTAGGGACTCTTCCCAATGTTCAAGGAAAAGTACCTGTGGGTTCACTGGTGGCAGATATTGGTTGCGATCGCACCTGTGATTTTTGCATGACTCCTACCTACGGTACTGGTTATCGCCGAATGTCCCCAGAAACAGCCCTGAAATGGTTGGCTATCCAGAAGGAAGCGGGGGCAGTGGCTATCAATATCGGATCTGATCAATTTCTGGCCCGTGGTCTATTTCCTCAAGGACGACAAGAGATTATAGATATTACTGATGGTGCGCGGGAGATAGGAGTATCTCTGATGTGGCCAAATGGTTTGGAACTGAGGAAAACAACTTTGGGCAGTGGGCGTAACTACGAAAGCACTGATCTTAGACCTGATGAAGAACTGATTCAAGCCTTGTTCGCTTGGGATGGAAAAGTTGGTTGTCCTTTGGCTTATATCCCCGCAGAACGTCCTGTTTTTGGACGGGAAGCCTACAAAAAGTTGCTACCCTGGCAAGAGCATTGTACATTGATGAAATCTGTAGTTAGCACTGGTGTACCTGTGGTTACCTATGGCATTATTATCGGTCTACCTGATGATGATCATGATGACTTATTACGTCTTGAGGAAGCAATTACAGACCTGGTAGATGAACTGGTAAAGATTAACCCTGAATTAGAATTTCAGACCTCTTGCTATAGCATTATTCCTTTACCCGGAACACCCCAAGCTTTTAATTTACGCAAAGAGGGATTACTGCAATTTGAAGATAGTTGTTTATGGGGAGTATGGACAACAACCTCTAATACTCATCACTTAACTTATGACCAGGTTTCCGATTGGCAAGTTCGTTTATCTAATATTCGCAGATCACCGGCTGAATTTACTAATTATAATGGGGAGTATTCGGGAATGGTAAGCACAGCTTCCTCTGATGACTCAAAAATTGTGTTAGTTAAGTCTTAGACTCAAGAGAAACCTTTTGGTGATGATTGGTGATTGGTGAAAAAATTATCAATTATCAATTATCAATTCTTTCTCCTGAATCCTGTACGGGTGAACGGCAGGAAAGCCCGTACTGATTTCTAACAAGTACAAGATACTTAATCACCATAAATTAGCAATCATGAAACCACAATCTATTACCCCACAACCAGGACAAGAATCTGTTTGGAATTATCCTCGTCCCGCAATTTTACAAGATACTAATAAACATCTAAAAATCATTGTCAATGGTATTGTTTTAGCAGAAACAACTGGGGGAAAAAGAGTTTTAGAAACTAGTCATCCTCCAGGTTATTATATTCCTGCTGAAGATATTAAAACAGAATATTTAATAGCAACAGCTAAAAAAAGTATGTGTGAATGGAAAGGTATTTGTGAATATTATGATGTTTCTGTGGGAGAGAAGTATATTCATAATGCTGCTTGGAAATATATTCAACCTAGTCCTAATTTTCAATCAATTCAGGAATATTATAGTTTTTACCCTGGTTTAATGGATGCTTGTTATGTTAATGATGAGTTAGTTATACCTCAAGCTGGTAATTTTTATGGAGGATGGATAACTAGTGATATTGTTGGACCATTTAAAGGTGAACCCGGTACTTGGGGATGGTAAATAAGGAAAATTTCAGTTGTCAAAATTGATAGTTTGACAACTCATGAACATCACGGAGAAATTATCTATATAATAGTCCACGAAGGTGGACTTCGCTTGTGTAGTAGCGATAGCGCAGCGTGGCGTAAGCCATATTATATTCGCCGAAAACTTTTCCAACATCCTCTAATTTAACTTAAATTTCCATCAAGATAAATATGCTTCTTTAAACTGAGAAACTGAGATAATTTTAGTCTCAATTAGTGTCTGTGCCTCGCTAAAATCTTTATCTCCAGTAATTAGTAAATCAGCTTTAGCTGCTATAGCACAGCTAAGAAACTTGGCATCTTTTCTATCTCTTTTAAACTCAATAGTATTATCAGTTCTAATTAACGTGGTAACATCTTTTACACATTTTAGAAAAAGATTTCGTTTATCTAAATTAATGTTTAACTTTTCCCTATTTAATACTGATTGATACTCTTCAAGAATTTCTTCTGACACTAACCAAGTATACTCTAAATTACAGGCAACAAATAAAACTACTTGTTCAGGAACTCTATTCTTTAAAGCAGCCGATATGAGAATATTCGTATCTATAATAACCCTCATTCTGCTCTCCGGTAAGCATCAATTTCTTCACTAATTTCTTCTTCTGTGATTTCTTGGGAAGAAGGTAAAGATTGAATTTCCTTGAATAAAGACTGCAATTGATTAGCTGCTGCTAATCTTTTTTCATCAACTACCTGAATCTTGATTTCTACTTTTGTTCCTACTGCAAAAGGTAAATTAGAGAGAACTACCTGTTGAGAATTATCAATGATTAAATAAGTTTGATATGCATTCATTTTTTTACACTGTTAAATATTTCTTCTATTTTAGCATTGCTTTTACTTTTTAGTTAAGATAAGCAATAATTTTTGAGATTTTAACAACTCCCTGATAACTTTTTCCACAGGACGAGGTTGAATATTTACTTGATAATTCATATACTATTCAGCACTGCTATAATAGAATCTATCAGCTATTTATGATTATTGGCATCAATTTATGAATAAATTTATACACTATTTATGTTTTATTTATGTTTTTTTGAATTTCAATATGTAAAGCTGATAGCTGGTTGCTAAATACTTACGAACAAACACCAAAAATCTTAACTATAAGGGATGATTTAAGCAATGAACAAATCACAGCTTAATTTGATATTACAAGAAGTTAAACAAGCTTTGCAAAAACTTTATCAAAACCAACTGGAAGCAATTATTTTATATGGTTCTCAAGCGAGGGAAGACGCTCAAGAATTTTCTGATATTGATATTCTGGTTGTTCTGAAATCAGAGATTAATCCCTATCATGAAATTGATAAAACCAGTCAAATAATCTCAAACATTTGTCTAAACAACGATGTTGTTATTTCTCGTCACTTTATCTCTTCAGCAAAGTTTGAAAATGAAAATACTCCCTTTAATTATAATGTCAAAAAAGAAGGTATTTTTCTATGACATCGGAGGAGAAAAAATTTATAAAAAAAGCTAAAGAAAGCTTAATTGATGATACCCTTGAGTTGAGTGAGGAAGATGTGAGAATTTTGATTGAACAAAGCAAAAAATTTATTGAAATTGCCGAGAAAACCTGATCAAAAATATAAAATTTTTGAGAATCAAACATCTGAAAATTATAATTTTTGAGATTTTAACCACTCACTGACAACTTTTTCCACTGGTTGAGATTGATTATCTACTTGATAATTCATCTTTTGGATTTCAGTTGTAGAAACTTTACCTCCTAATTGATTAATGGTATCTCTTAATTCTGGATATTTTTGCAGAATCTCCTCATTAAAAACAGGTACAGCTTCATAAGGTGGAAAATATTTTTTATCATCTTCTAAGATCACCAAGTTTAAGAATGGAATTAAACCGTCTGTAGAATTAGCTGCTATAATGTCTACTTTTTTTGCTTCTAAAGATTTATACATTAATCCTAATTCCATTTGTTGAGGAGATTTGGTAAAATTGAAGTTGTATGTTTTTGCTAACCCCGGATAACCATCTTCTCTATCAATAAATTCATAACCAAATCCTGCGTTCATTTGTGAAGTATATTTAGCAATATCAGAAAGGGTTTTAACTTGCCATTTTTTTGCATCTTCACCGCGAATAATTAAAGCATAGGTATTTTCAAATCCTAAAGGTTTCATCACTGTTAATTTCAAATTCTTATCATAGTATTCTTTGGTTTTTTCATAAACAATTTCAGGATTATTAATCGGTTTTTCCTTTAAAATTGCTGTGAATGCTGTACCCGTATATTCTACATAACCGGCTATTTTTCCCGCTTTAACTGCTTCATGACAAATAAATGTTCCTCCTAAATTAAAACGACGATCTACTTTTAACTTGGTATGATTTTCTATTTGTTGTGCTAATAATTCTCCTAAAATTACTTGTTCTGTGAAATTTTTTGAACCGATAATAATCGTCGCTGGTTTTTGTTGATAGTTAAATGCAATTAATCCAGCTATAATTAAAGTAATTATTCCTAAAATAATCGCAAAATTTGATTTATTCCCTGTTGGTTTAGTCAGGTTTTTTTCTAATAATCCTAAACCAAAATCTGCACTCAAAGCAATTAAAGCTGCGGGTATCGCTCCGGCTAAAATTAATTCATTATTAACTGTCGAAATACCACGAAAAATAAATACTCCTAAACCACCACCACCAATAGCAGCAGCAATAGTAGCAATTCCTACAGATATAACTGTGGCTACTCTCACCCCTGCTAAAATAACTGGTAAAGCTAAAGGAATTTCTACTTTTAATAATAACTGTTTGTCTGTCATTCCCATCCCTATTCCAGCTTCTTTAATAGCAGGATTGATGCTATTAATACCAATATAGGTATTACGAATTATGGGAAGTAAAGCATAAAGAGTTAAAGCAACTATGGCTGGTATTTTACCAATTCCTCCCAAAAATGGCACGGAAATTAAAAAACCAAAGATGGCTAAACTAGGGATAGTTTGAATTGCATTTGCTAAACCCAAAATAGGAGAAGCTAGTTGTGGTTGACGAGTGATAAAAATGCCCACAGGAAGCCCGATAGAAATAGCTATTGTCATAGCTATGATTACTAATATTAAATGTTCTCCACTGTGAAGGATAATTTCTGAACCGTATTGAAATAAAAACATGATTTTATGCTAATTTTATGCTAATTTTAGTTAGTTTTTTCCCAACTTTTCGCTGCATTTAAACAAGCTAAAAAAGCCTGTGCCTCTGGATGTTGAGAACTAAGAAATTCTCTTTTCGTTCCTAATTCGACTAAATTTCCCTCATACATTAAACCAATTCTAGAGGCTAAAAAGAAAGCTTCTTGAATATCATGGGTGACAAAAATCACGGTTTTTCCTAATTGTTGTTGTAAATATTGAAATTGTTGTTGTAATTCCAAACGAGTGATAGGATCAAGTGCGCCAAAAGGTTCATCCATTAATAGGATAGGTGGATCTGCGGCTAAAGCCCTAGCAACTCCCACTCGCTGACGTTGGCCCCCTGATAATTGGTGGGGATAACGTTGAGCAAATTTTTCTGGTTCTAGTCCTACTAAGTTTAACATTTCATAGACTCTATTTTGAATTTTTTGTAGTGGCCATTTTTCTAAAGATGGTACAAGTCCGACATTTTCCGCAATGGTAAAATGAGGAAATAACCCTGTTTCCTGAATGACATAACCTATACGTCTTCGTAATTTGATAGCATCCCAGTTAGTTGTAGATTTTGAACCTACTAAAACTTCTCCTTGGGTGGGTAAAAGTAAATGATTGATTAATTTTAAAGTTGTGGTTTTACCGCTACCACTACGCCCCAATAAAATTAAGGCTTCCCCTTGATAAATACTAATATTTAAGTTAGATAATAGAGGACGGTGATTAATTTCAAAACTGACATTACGAAATTCCACTGCAATTTCTGATGTTGTAGACATAATAGAAGACTCCTAGTCTTTATAATTACACATAGGTTTTTGATTAGGTGAGCTATAAACTAAGTAGAGGTAATTAATGAGTTACATAGTTCTGAGGGTGTGATCATCTTTCTCCAGCTTTTTTATAATTTACATCAGATTTTGTGTCTGAGTAAGTATTCTCTACCTTTAGCATTTCTCAAGGTTTAGCAAGGAAGAAACTCTTGAAAAATAGTCATTTTTCAGGCTTGACTTTTTAGAAAAAAGGTATACATTTAGGAAGATTCATTGTTGTAACGTTAATATTTTCTCCTTTAATTGAACCGCATCAAACTAAACCAATTTACACCTATACAGGTAACTTCAACTAATGATATCAGATAAATTAATAAATATGACTACACCCAGCAAGCTATCAGAAAAAATTGTTTTAGATGGAAAAACATTTATTTCCGCAGAAAAATTACCAATTCCAGAATGGCCTTGTGTTGTCAGTGAAAGACCACAACCAACGCTGACAGTTAAAGATGATGATTTATTTTTGGTGACGGATACTATGGGGAATATTTCTAGTTGTTCCCCAGACGAAAGTAATTCTAGCATGGGGCTGTTTTGTCGTGATACTCGGTTTTTGAGTCGTTTAGAATTACAGATTAATGGGCGATCGCCTGTATTACTGAGTAGCACTACTGACAAGGGTTTTGCTCTATCGGTTTTATGTACAAATCCCAAAATCACAGAGGAGTTAAAACCTGATACAATTGGGATACATCGGGAAATTGTTCTCAATGGCGCACTATTTGAAGAAATAGAAATAGCGAACTATAGTACCACCACCATTAATTTTGAACTAAGTCTCAGCTTTGATGCAGATTTTGTAGATTTATTTGAAGTTCGGGGTCATAGTCGGGAAAAACGGGGACAAATTTTACGTTTAATAGAAAAAAATACAGAACACCAAAAAGAAGAATCCCTGACTCTAGCCTATCAAGGTTTAGATAATTCGATCATGGAATCGCGGATTCAATTCCAACACCGACAACCGGATGATTTTCAAGGTTATACTGCGATTTGGCGGCTAGAATTAGGCTCTCACGAAACCCAAAAGCTCGGTTATCGTTTGAACTTGTTAATTAATCACAATGGTGGTTCAACGGTAAATCCAGCTATTACCTTAGCACAAGCTAAATCTTCGGAGATGATGGAGGAGCAAAGTTGGGTACAACAAATTACCCGCATTAGTTCCGATAAAAGTCTTTTCAATCAAGTTATTGAAAGAGCAGAACAAGATATTTACTTATTACGCCAATCTTTTGGTAAATATAAAACGGTTTCTGCTGGTGTACCTTGGTTTTCAACGTTATTTGGCCGGGATTCTATTATTACCGCTTCCCAAACATTGATGTTAAATTCCCAAATTGCTAAAGAAACATTGATGTTATTAGCTGATTATCAAGGGAAAAACGAAGATGAATGGAAGGAAGAAGAACCAGGAAAAATTTTACACGAATTGCGTTTAGGAGAAATGGCGCGGTGTCAAGAAATTCCCCATACACCCTATTATGGGACAATTGACGCGACTCCATTGTGGTTAATGTTATATGCTGAATACTACGCCTGGACCCATGATCAAGAAACCTTAGAAGCACTTTGGCCGAATGCTTTAGCCGCCATGAATTGGATAGATCGGAATATGCAAAAAACCGGTTATCTTAGTTATTATCGGCGGTCAAAACGTGGTTTAAATAATCAAGGTTGGAAAGATTCTGGTGATTGTATTGTTAACTCAAAAGGAGAATTAGCCACAGGACCAATTTCTCTATGTGAAGTTCAAGCCTATGTCTATGCTGCTAAAGTTAAATTAGCAGAAATTGCGAAAATTAAAAAACAGCTAGATTTAACGGAAATTTGGTTAGAAGAAGCTAGAGATTTAAAAACCCGTTTTAATGAAGATTTTTGGATAGAAGATCAAGATTTTTGTGCTTTAGCTTTAGACGGAGAAGGTAAACCAGTAGATAGTATTACCTCCAACCCTGGACATTGTTTATCTTTAGGAATTTTTCTCCCAGAAAAAGCCTACAGTGTAGCCGAAAGATTACAAGCACCGGATATGTTTAATGGTTGGGGAATTAGAACTTTAAGTAGTTTATCACCGGCTTACAATCCCATGGGTTATCACATTGGTTCAGTCTGGCCTCATGATAATAGTTTAATTGCCATGGGATTAAGAAGTTTAGGTTTAATTGATCAATCCTTGGAATTATTTCAAGGGTTATTTGACATGACTTCCCAGCAACCTTATCAACGACCACCAGAACTATTTTGTGGTTATGAAATGAAAGGTGATAACGCACCAGTACAGTATCCTGTTGCTTGTACACCCCAAGCTTGGGCTACCGGTAGTATCTTTCAATTATTGCAAATGATCGTGAATTTAGTCCCAGACGCGCAAAATAATTGTTTGCGAATTATTGACCCGGCTTTACCAGAATCCATCAATCGTTTATCATTACATAATTTGCGTGTTGGTGGGACTATTTTGGATTTAGAATTTGAGCGTTCTGGTAGCACTACTGCTTGTCGGGTTGCGAAAAAACGCGGTAATCTGCGGGTAGTGATTGAAGCGTAAATAGTTTCAATCAGGATTTACAGGATTTAAAGATCTACAGGATGACGATAAAATACATGATCAATCCTGTTCATCTTTCCATAAGCTGTTACAAACTCAAGAATGTTGTGGTGTGGGCATCTTGTCCGCTAGAATCATACTTATGCAGTAAAGTATTAATCAAGCTCCTTCTGAATGATCAATTCTCTGACTAGGGGAAGATTCATAAAGAGCATCTAACTGTTCTCTCGCATCTTCAACATTAATGGAACGCATTACCAATAAAGGTTCTTTAATTATATTACCAGCACTATCTAACAATTCAGGATGGGGAACATATTGCCTTCTAGCTGCATAATAACCAAAACCACCCGGTGATGATTGGTTGCTAGAATAAGTCCTTTCCCTGTCAAAACTGAACATAATCAAATTCCGAATTAAATTACCAACGGCCATAAATGCCAGAACGGTGAAAGCTAAAATATAGAGTAGGTGTAGCATCGAGTTTTCCTCCAGAATAGCAAGGTTGAGAATGTTTTTTTGTAAAACCTAAACTCCGTAAATAAACTATCTACGGTAAAAGAGAATGTAAAATCCTGTACTTATGCCCCTATGTTATCTAGTGCAATCCTTATATTTAGATTAAGGTAACATGAGAGACATTATTTTTTTATGAAAACAATGTTAAGAATTGTCTAGTATTCTGACGATTTCCAGTTGATTTAGATTGATTTAGATTGTTTTAAAGGCTTTACAATTCCTTTAATTGACCTAAACGCATTCCCACACTCCAACATTCTGTAACTAATTGATGCCAAGGTGTTACAGTTGCCATATCAATTCCCACTTGTTTACCTGTGACTGTAAACAATATCTTAGCCGTGTTGAGTTCATTTTGTGCATTTTCAACTCGTTTTAGTAAGTTAAATTGCTCTTGTTCACTCATGAAAGGGATTTTCTCATTTTCCAGAATTTGCTGATATCGCTCAAACCAATATTGAAAATCCTCTAACAGCGGTTGTAAGACGGCTTCCAGTAAATCAGCATTTGGTAGATTCGATTCCTCCATATATGAGAAGCATATTTCCTAATTTTTTTTATATTAACGTTATTTACGATTCTTAACAATCAGTTCATAACTTCCTATCTGAAAAAATCTGTAACAATACTGTACAAAGCACAATTATATAAATTTGGCAATAGGGTTGTAAAGCTCTTTAGGAGTAACTCTAGATACCTCTAAAGGAAGAAATCAACCTGACAAAAAAAATCATCTGTCCCAAAGAGAGGACTAAAGTCCTGACTAGGAGCTAAGTGGAGTTTTTTGCTAAATTTAGGAGAAACCATAGCCAGTAGACTATTATTTAGTTGTAAAGATATTTTTTGTCAATTCTATTTTTAACACTTCGCCAAAAGTTTAACAGCCAATGTCGCCAAATCAAGAAACCGCACCAGCCGAAAAAATCTATTTACCCCGTACCAGCGAGTCAGAAACATTAAAGAAGATTCGCCACACAGCTTCCCATATAATGGCCATGGCAGTACAAAAGCTGTTTCCCAAAGCGCAAGTCACAATTGGTCCTTGGATTGAAAATGGGTTTTATTATGATTTTGATAGTCCAGAACCCTTCAGCGATAAGGATTTGAAAACCATTCAAAAAGAAATGGTCAAAATTATTAATCGTAAATTACCATTAATTCGGGAAGAGGTTAGCCGTGAGGAAGCACAAGAGCGCATTGAAGCTATTAAAGAACCTTATAAGCTAGAAATTCTGGCCGATATCAAACAAGAACCCATCACAATTTACCATTTAGGAGATCAATGGTGGGATTTGTGCGCTGGTCCTCATGTAGAAAATACCAGCGAAATTAATCCCAAAGCTATAGAATTAGAAAGCGTTGCAGGTGCTTATTGGCGCGGTGATGAAAAAAAAGCTCAATTACAGCGCATTTATGCCACCGCTTGGGAAACTCCCGAACAACTGGCCGAGTACAAACGTCGCAAAGAAGAAGCTTTACGCCGTGACCATCGTAAAATAGGGAAAGAACTAGGATTATTTGTCTTTTCTGATTTAGTTGGACCTGGTTTACCCTTGTGGACTCCCAAAGGGACTTTATTAAGGACAATTTTAGAAGACTTCCTCAAAAAAGAACAGTTAAAACGGGGTTATTTACCTGTTGTTACCCCCCACATTGCCAGAGTTGATTTATTTAAAACATCGGGACACTGGCAGAAATACAAAGAAGATATGTTTCCGTTAATGGCTGAAAATGAGGAAGCGAAAGCCATAGAACAGGGTTTTGTTCTCAAACCAATGAACTGCCCTTTTCATATCCAAATATACAAGAGTGAGTTACGCTCTTATCGGGAATTACCGATGCGGTTGGCAGAATTTGGCACAGTTTACCGTTATGAAAAATCCGGGGAATTGGGTGGTTTAACCAGAGTACGTGGTTTTACTGTTGATGATTCTCATTTATTTGTGACTCCCGAACAGCTAGATAGCGAATTTCTCAATGTTGTGGACTTGATTTTGAGCGTTTTCAAAAGTCTGCAATTAAAGAATTTTAAAGCTAGATTGAGTTTTCGTGACCCAGCCAGTGATAAATATATTGGTGGTGATGAAGTTTGGGATCAAGTAGAAGGCGCAATTCGTCGCGCTGTGCAACAATTAGGAATGGACTATTTTGAAGGAATTGGTGAAGCGGCTTTCTATGGTCCAAAACTCGATTTTATCTTCAGTGATGCTTTAGAAAGAGAATGGCAATTGGGAACTGTGCAAGTAGATTATAATTTACCTGAGCGGTTTGATTTGGAATATGTAGCTGAAGATGGTTCGCGTAAACGTCCAGTAATGATCCACCGCGCTCCCTTTGGCTCGTTAGAGCGGTTAATAGGGATCTTGATTGAAGAGTACGCAGGTGATTTCCCGTTATGGTTAGCACCTGTGCAAATTAGGTTATTACCCGTAGGTGATTTGCAGTTAGATTTTAGTAAAGAGGTGGCTGCGAAGATGGTTGCATTCGGTATTCGTGCGGAAGTGGACACCAGTGGCGATCGCTTGGGTAAGTTAATTCGCAACGCAGAGAAGGATAAAATCCCCGTAATGGCTGTAATAGGTGCGAAGGAAGTAGAAACCAACAGCTTGAGTATTCGTACCCGCGCTTCTGGGGAATTGGGAGCGATATCTGTAGATGAAGTTGTAAGTAAAGTCACGGAAGCAATTACTAACTTTAGTAATTTCTAAAAAAGTAGGCTGGGTAAATTTGTCGTTCCCAGTCTCTAGACTGGGAATACAATATCAGAAGTAGTCAAAGTCGTCTAAGTAGGTTGGGTAGAACGAAGTGAAACCCAACACCAGGTGAATTTCTCAATCATACTGCATATTAGCATTAGGGTGGGGTAAAGATTATGCGGGCAAGATGCCCGCACCACAAGATTTTTATCATGAATATCTATACCTCATAATATCGTAAACTACTGAATTAGGACAATAATTGTTACATTGCATTAATACTCCTTAGTAGTAGCTTGTTTTGTTGTACAAATCAACAGGAAACTTTAAAAAAGTTATCAAAAAATCTTTGACATGAAAAAGTAAATTAAAGTATACTCGAATAGTAGGGTACAAATACTATTACTAGGGTTATCAATAGTGAGTATTATGTCACATATCCAAGAGAACAGACAACAAAAAACTTTCTCTTTAGCAGAGACAAAAACTGGAAATCCTTTACCATTACAAAGGAAATTCAGTGCTTCAACTGAAAATAATTGTCACTATTTTTGGCAATTATGGCAATCACATCAAGGTTATCTTTACAACTGTTGTTTAAAATGGCTGGATGGTAATTCTCATGATGCGGAAGATGTAGTAAATCACGCAATGCTCAAAGCCTGGAATCAATGGATACAATCTACAAATGACATTAGACATCCTAAATCGTGGTTAGCTCAAATTACTTATAACTGCTGTATAGATTTCCGTCGAAAACGTCAACGAGAATCTGCAAAAATTGATAATATTGACGATATGCAACTTGCAGATCATCCAGCACTTACTTCTAATTTATCACTTCCTGAATCTCAGCTTTTGAATGTGGAAATGGCCGCATATCTCAAGTATAAAATAGCATCTTTACCTGATAGATTGCGCTATCCTTTGATTTTACATTGTTGTCAAAACAAATCCTATGGAGATATTGCTAAACAACTCACCATTTCTGAAGAGAATGTTCGTAAATGTATTCAAAAAGCGCGGCAGATTCTACGAAAGCAGTTAAAGAAATATCTTGCAGGGGAAGATAACACTGTTTTTGATTACTTTTTACCATTAAACACCGTGATTCCCATGGTAGAAGAATTAGAATCTGAGCAAATATCGAATCATGATTGGGAATCATCAATACCTACAAAAAGCCAACAGCAAGAAATTAATTACAAAGTAACTTTAATATGCCTGGAATCCCTATCACATCATTGGTGGAATTGACTCAGCCATCTGGGCTAAAGATGAATGTTCAGTTATTTACAGCAGCAAAATCAGCCAGACAACAGCAGAAAATTATCACTTTAAACAAGTACATTGAAAAATATCCTCAAGGATGGAAAAAAAGATTAGAATTAGCTGATTTGCTTTACGAAATAGGAAACTGGTCACAAGCCATTATCGAATATAATCAAGTAATTGAACGACAACCTCAACTACTTGATGTGCATCTAAAATTGGCAAAGATATTGCAGTTAATGGGACAAGAAAAGGAGGCTTTACAAACCTATGATACAGCCCTATTTTTGTCTGAACATCCAGTAACTCAGCATTATATACAAGGATTGATTGCAACTTGCAAAGGTGACAATGAAAAAGCTCTCACAGCCTTTAATTTAGCCATAAATTCAGAACCTGATCAAGTATTTCACCGACTGGCTTTGTCACAGGTATATCAAAATGTAGAAGATCCCCTGGGTATTATCCGCACCCTAGAGCCGGTTTTAGTAATTAATCCAGATGATGTTATGTCCCTGATTTACAGCTATGATGCCCTGATGGTGGTGGGGGATATACAAACGGCGAAAGAGAGGTTTAACAGCCTTATAGCCCTAGCTGGTGATGATTTTCGAGTAATACAACGACAAATTGATCAACGTTTGCTGGCGAGAATGGTATCCGGTGAAGAGGGGAAAATCACTAAAAAAATGATTACCTCCTTACTAGGAACAATTCCCCATAGTGTTGAAGTCCATAAGTCCTTAGCCTACTATCACATTTTACGAGGGGATTGGGCGCAAGGGGTGAAGGTATTAGCCAAATTTACCACCGAATGCCCCAATTATCCTTACGGTTGGTATTATTATGGGCGGTGCTTATTTCACACAGGGGAATACCAGCAAGGGGCGGAAATGATGGAGAAAGCGTATTATCTGTATCCCCATGACCGGGAAATTTATCGGAGGTTGTGTGAAATTTTACCCTTTGCACCTGATCCAGTGAAGAGTAAAACGATTCTTGCTTCCATAGTGGAGGAGATGTTAACGCGCTTTCCTGAATGCTGGAGTATGTGGACGACTGCGGGGCGGGTATTGGTGGAACATTTTCAAGATATTGAACGGGGTTGTCAGGTTTCTCAACAGGGGACAAAACTACAACCTCTGTTAGCGGATACTTGGTTACATCATGGACAGGTGTTGATTTTGGCTCGTCAATATCGGGAAGCCGTGGAAGCCTTAAAAAAGGCATGGGAGCTTTTACCAGATGCAGGTTATTTGCAATCCGTACCGGCGGCGTTTTGGTTGGGGGAAAGTTATCGAGTTTTGAAGAATGCTAAGGCTAGTAAACGGTGGTGGGAGGTAGCTGCTCAAGGATGTCAGGAGTTGAGGTTATTTAACCCAGCCATGGCTGATTACTGGTTAGGGAGGGTGATGATGGGTTTGGGGGATAAGTCGGGGGCTAGACAGGCTTATACAGCAGGGGGTTTTCATTCTCCGAGGTAAAGAAGAAAAGAATAGTGATCTTTTCTTGATAAAATCAAAAA
>NZ_KE384673.1:0-12795 GCF_000426925.1 Dolichospermum circinale AWQC310F
TATTGCCCTGAAACCTGCTCACAGTGCTGGTTTTAGTCCACAATGGGTTAGAAATTGTTGACTCAAGGAAGAGTAGATAGTGAATTTTCAGTCGGTAATAGCGATATTGCATCAGTTTTGGGGACAGCGGGGCTGCTTAATTGCCCAGCCCTATGATATGGAGAAGGGCGCTGGTACTAAGAATCCGCATACATTTTTAAGGGCTTTGGGTCCTGAACCTTGGGCTGTGGCTTATGTTGAACCTTGTCGTCGTCCGACTGACGGACGTTACGGCGAAAATCCGAATCGCTTTCAGCATTATTATCAATATCAAGTTTTGATTAAGCCTTCACCGGATGATATCCAGGAAATTTATCTGGATTCTTTACGGGCTTTGGGGATTTGTCCTGAAGATCACGATGTTCGCTTTGTGGAGGATAATTGGGAGGATGCGACGGTGGGCGCCTGGGGTACTGGTTGGGAAGTGTGGTTAGATGGGATGGAAATTACCCAATTTACATATTTTCAGCAATGTGGAGGTATTGATTGTCGTCCTGTGTCCATTGAAATTACTTATGGTTTAGAGCGGTTGGTGATGTACCTTCAGCAGGTGGAGGCTATTACCAAGATTCAATGGACTGATAATATTACTTATGGTGATGTTCATCTTCAGGGTGAGATTGAACAGTGTACTTATAATTTTGAAGCGTCTAATCCTGAAATGTTGCTGACGCTGTTTGGTTTATATGAGCAGGAAGCTACTCAATTAACAGAACGAGGATTGGTTTTACCTAGTTTAGACTATGTGATTAAGTGTTCTCATGCTTTTAATTTGCTGGATGCTAGGGGGGTAATTTCGGTGACGGAACGAACTCGTTACATTACTAGAATTCGGCATTTGGCAAGGAAGGTGGCTCATTTATATGTTGAACAAAGGGAAAAGTTGGGTTTTCCGTTGCTGAAAACTACCGTAAGTTGATCAATAATGATTCGTATTGATCATAAAATTTTTTAATCCCCCCTGCACAGCTATGGTGTACACACAAGTCGGCAATAATTGCCTATTGGTTGCTATAATACCCCACCCCTAGCCCCTCCCCGCAAGCGAGGAGGGGAACTGGATAATAGATAGATCCTTTCTCGTAGATGAAAACTTTCTTTGGGTAAGGATGTGTATATACGGTGGCTGGATAGAGGGGGGATGAAAAAGTTAATGTTAAAACAGTGGTGTGTAAGATGGTAAATATCAGTGCAGTTTTAGAACCTATTGCGGGCTGGTTTCGTTCTCTGGGTGTTCCTGAACCGATTGTACATTGGGGACATCCAGTAATGATGGGAATTGTGATTTTTGTGGTGGGGACTTTTGTGGGGGTGATGGGTTGGCGCGGTAAGTTGTTAGTAGATAAAGATGCAGCAATTCAAAGCCGTACGGCTCACCGTCAATTAGCTCTCTGGTTGTTTTTATTTTTAGCTGGTGGGTATATCGGCGGAGTTTTATCATTAGTGATGCAGCAAAAACCGCTGTTTGCAAGTCCTCATTTCTGGACTGGTTCGCTGGTGTTAATACTGTTGTTAATTAATGGTGTGATTTCTCTAAGTGGATTTTTTGGGGATAAAGCTGGGTTGCGTGTAGTTCATGCTTATTTGGGGACTATAGCACTAGGGGTTATGTTTGTTCATGCCGTTTTAGGGTTTAATTTGGGTATTTCTTTATAATTTTCTGATTGCCAAAGTTACCAAAGATGAATTATTTGTGTAAAAAGCAAATTAAATTTTAATCTCCTGGGTGCTTTGGCATTTATTGTGATTTATGATGCAAACGAGTGGAATAATTATCTGTCTTAGTTATATTTTGGGTTTGCTATTTACCGCAATTCCCTGGGGTGGTGTCTGGATTTTATTTCTGGGTGTGGTTGGGGCGGTGTTATTTCGCCGAATATATGTTAATTTAAGAAAATTTGCGCTTAAAAAAGGTGCGACTGTTAGCAAAACAAATCCAGTTTCTAATAACTGGATAAATATTCCCCATCCTAGTGTGTGGTTAATAGCTGGTGTGGTGGGTTTGTTGGCTACTTTTTATTTTAATTTACGATTACCTCAACCGGGAATAAAAGATATTAGTCGCTTTGTAGCTAGTGATAAAATTAATATTGAACAGTCAGTGATTGTGCGAGGGTTTGTGGATAGTAATCCTCGCTTAACTCGCAGTCAAAAAGGACAATTTTGGTTAGCAGCGACTCAGTTAGATGAGGTACAGAATAATCAAGCTTCTGGGGGAAATCCCAGAGAGGTAACCGGTAGGTTATACGTGACTGTACCGATACTTCAGTCTACTGGTTTATATCCTGGACAAGAAATTGCGGTGACAGGATTTTTGTATAAACCAACAGCAGCGTTAAATCCTGGTGGTTTTGATTTTCAGAAATATCTGCGACAGGAGGAGACTTTTGCGGGTTTAGCGGGAAGACAGATTAATATTCTCGATGATCAGCGTCCTTGGGGATGGTGGCAAGTTCGTGGGAAAATCGGGAGATCACAAGCTCGTTTATTAGGTGTTCCTGAAGGTCCTCTTGTCAGTTCTATGGTTTTAGGTGCTAAGGCTGTTGATTTACCCTATGATATCCGTGATTTATTTGTGAGGACTGGTTTGGCTCATGCTTTGGCTGCTTCTGGTTTTCAAACTTCTTTAATTTTGGGTGTAATTTTACAGCTAACTAAAGGTACAAATAAAGCGACTCAGATTACCCTGGGTGGCTTGGGATTAACTACTTTTCTGTTTTTAGCCGGTTTTGAACCTGCGGTGTTAAGAGCCGTAATTATGGGCTTTGCGGCTTTGCTCGGTTTGGCTTTAGAAAAAGGTGTGAAGCAGTTGGGATCTTTGTTGATAGCAGCAACATTATTATTATTATTTAATCCTTTGTGGATTTGGAATTTAGGTTTTCAATTGAGTTTTTTAGCTACGTTAGGATTAATTGTCACCGCACCAGCAATAGATCAACGTTTAGACTGGCTACCACCAGCAATTAGTTCTTTAATTTCTGCATCTTTAGCAGCAACAATTTGGACTTTACCCCGATTGCTAGAATTTGCTTGTGTAATTGTAGTTTATAGTGTGCCTCTTAATATTCTGACGACACCATTTATTTCTATCATTAGTATTGGGGGAATGATTAGCGGTTTAGTAGGTTTAATTTTACCAGATTTAGGAAGTATTTTAGCGGGTTTTTTATATTATCCTACCCATTGGTTAATTCAACTGGTGGAATTTTTTGATCATTTACCAGGAAGTCAGATACCTGTTGGTAGTATATCAATTTGGCAAATGTTGATTATCTATCTTTTAATTATTTTACCTTTGTTAGTAAAATGGTGGCAGAAACGCTGGTGGTTTGCAGGTTTTATTGTGGTCGGTTTGGTGCTTTTTCCTCTTTGGTATTCTCATGATAATTTGCTAAGAATTACTTTATTAGAAACCAGGACTGAACCTGTTTTAGTAATTCAAGATCGAGGAAATATTGCGATAGTTAATGGGGGAAATGAAGGTACGGGTAGATTTACAATTCTCCCATTTTTAAGACAGCAAGGGATAAATCAAGTTAATTTGGCTGTCGCTAGTAAGTTTCCTGGTCATAGTTATGATCCTTGGTTGGAAATTATGCAAGATATACCAATTAAAAATTTCTATGAATATACTCCCAATTTAGAAGACAATATTGCCACTCAATTACTGCAACAGCAACTCCAAGAAGAGCAAGGAATCTATCAAGGTTTAGCAGTTGGTCAACCGATAAATAATTCGACAATTATCGCACAATTAATTAATGAGCAAATACCAATTTTAAAATTACAAATTTTTAATCAAAATTGGTTATTAGTCGGTAATATTAAATCCCAACAAATTCAAGAATTAATTAAAAGTGGAGATTTGTCTTCTCCCCAGGTTGTATGGTGTCCATCAGAATCTTTACAAGATTTAATCTTAGCACTTAAACCCCAAATAGCTATCACTTCTGCTAATAATTTAGATAGTAAAACATTATCTTCTTTAAGTAAAGGAGAAACTAAGCTTTTTTTTACTGGTAAAGATGGTGCAGTTCAATGGACACCGAATGGGGATTTTCAATCTTTTATTCAAACAACAGAAAATAAATCTTCTGTTTTGTAATATGGGGTTTTTTCGTGCC
This sequence comes from Dolichospermum circinale AWQC310F, assembly GCF_000426925.1. GTDB lineage: Bacteria > Cyanobacteriota > Cyanobacteriia > Cyanobacteriales > Nostocaceae > Dolichospermum > Dolichospermum circinale. The sequence goes on from NZ_KE384673.1 coordinate 4,164, forward strand.
AAAATACAAAGGAGCAAAGACGCGAACAAAGAGATAAAACCTATGATAAAAAGTTGAAAGTTAAACATCATCAAGACTTTCAACTTTCGGGTTTTAAGCATCTTGAGGATTAAGACGACTCATTTCCCATGTGGTGTATGTACCTATAGGACTCCATAGCAAATAAGGTAATAATAGTAATGCTGACCAAATAGATACTGATAAAACTGCTAATGTGATCAACAAACAAATCAGCAATCCTGTACCACCGATAATTGTCCCAACTATCAGACTGCGAAAATGTAACATTACAGGGGTGTACGCTATGGTAAATATTTCTAGGAGTAGGTATAAACCCATCATTAAGCGTGTTGTATAGGTATTTGGGCTGTGTTCCCAAATGATGTAAGCTGACCAAGCACCACAAGTAAATATTACTGTCCAAATCAGGGGAATTGCTGATTCAAATGTTAACCATCGAGGTCTTTGTAGTTGTCGAAACCATTGACTCTGGTTGGGTGTCATCCAGTTACCAGCAAAACCTACTAAGAATGCTATAATGCCGATTATCATCCAAGATTTAATCATAACTGCCTTGGTGCTGACTTTTACCATGAGTAGTTTATCACTTATTCCTCAACACGATAACCTAGTTCTGCTAACCGCACCCGTGAATGTCGCCATTTAGGTTGTACTTTGACAAATAATTCTAGATAAACTTTCCCCGCAATTAGCTTTTGAATTTGTTCTCTAGCTGCACTACCAACAGATTTTAGCATTGTTCCCCCTTTACCAATGAGAATACCTTTTTGCGAATCTCTCTCAACATGAATGGTGGCAAGAACGCGGGTAATTTTCGGGGTTTCTTCGACTAAATCAATGGCTATGGCTACGGAATGGGGAACTTCTTGACGAGTTAGTAATAATATCTGTTCTCTAATCAATTCACCCATAATAAACCGTTCTGGCTGGTCTGTAACTAAATCCGGGGGATAATAAAATGGTCCTGGTTCGAGGTGACTAATTAATAAATCTTGTAGTTGTAATAATTCCTCACCAGTTTTAGCAGAAAATTTCGCAGTTTCCCATTGATAAGTATTAGCTAATTGAATATAACTCTCATTTATTTTTTGAGCATCTTCCGGTTGTTGATCAATTTTATTAATTCCTAAAATTACGGGTGTTTGACTATGAGTTAATAATTCAGCAACATAGCGATCGCCTGCGCCACAGGCAACCGTACCATCAACTACAAATAATACAACATCTACTGACTCAATGGCAATTTTCGCATTTTTTACCAGCACTTCCCCTAACTGATGATGTGGTTTATGAATACCCGGTGTATCTACGAAGATCAACTGGGCGGTTTCTGTAGTTAAAATACCTCTTAAACGATTGCGAGTAGTTTGGGCTGTGGGGGAAGTAATGGCTATTTTTTGTCCAACTAATTCATTCATTAACGTGGATTTACCGACATTAGGACGACCGATAATACCGATAAAACCCGATTTAAATCCAGCAGGTGCTTGGGGAATGATCACACTACCGAAATCAGTAATAATATTATTATCAATATGAGACGCTTGTGATTCTACTTGCATTGTTTACAGTTATGATCAATAGATGATTTTGATGGAAATTCTCTTGAAGAATAGAGATATATCAATTATTGCATATTTATGGAAATAACAAGAAAGGATAAATCAAAATTTGGCCTTGCTGATTAAATATATGAATATGTCTCACCGAAGGGTGCAAAGATGCAAGTAATCAGGTTGTTGTTAAACTTTAATTGTGAAATTAACATTTTGTGCTATTATCTAATAGTTTTGAGAAAAAATAGGACTAAAGTTCTGACTACAAGTTAGAAAATTATAGCAGTTAGCTGAGTCATAAAAAAATAATACTTATTTATTAATTAGCAAACTAGTAAAATCGAAAACAATGAAAACTATTCCTACGGAAATACCAGAGATTATCTTGATTGAAACGCCAATCTTCCAAGACTCACGGGGCTTTTTTTTGGAATCCTATAACGAAAAAATATTCACAGAAAAACTGGGAATTACAGCCAAATTTGTTCAAGATAATCACTCAAAATCGGAAGAAAGCGTGTTGCGAGGATTACATTATCAAATTATCCAACCCCAAGGTAAATTAGTTCGCGTTATTGCTGGTAAAATCTTTGATGTGGCTGTGGATATTAGAAAAAAATCTCCCACATTTGGACAATGGGTAGGTTACGAACTCAGTGCTGAAGATAAACGCCAAATGTGGATACCACCAGGTTTTGCTCATGGCTTTCTCGTACTTTCAGAAATGGCAGAAGTGATATACAAAACTACAGATTATTATGCACCGGGAAGCGATCGCGCTATAATTTGGAATGATCCAGATTTAGCTATAAATTGGCCTCTCACGACACCGCCGATTTTATCAGCTAAAGATAGTAATGCTCCAACTTTTAAAAAAGCGGAAGTTTATGAATAAATCAATATTATTAATAGGTAGTAACGGACAAGTGGGAACAGAACTAAAAAATACCCTTTCATCTAACTACAAAGTTATTGCTTATGCACGTCCGCAAATAGACTTAAATCAACCTGAGAATCTCCGTCAAATTATCAAAGAAAGCCACCCGGAAATAATTATCAACGCTGCTGCTTATACAGCCGTAGACAAAGCCGAAAGCGAACCAGAAATAGCTAATACTGTCAATGCTATAGCCCCGCAAATTATCGCCGAAGAAAGCCAAAAACTAGGAAGTTTCTTAATTCATCTTTCCACAGATTACGTATTTAACGGTAATCACAATTATCCCTATCAAGAAACTGATATTCCTAATCCATTAAGTGTCTATGGAAAGACAAAATTAGCGGGAGAAATAGCAATTCAAAAAACTTGTCCCCATCATCATATAATTATCCGTACAGCTTGGGTTTATGGGACTTATGGAAAAAGCAATTTTGTGAAAACGATGTTACGGCTTGGTCAAGAAAAGCCAGAAATTCGGGTAGTTACAGATCAAATTGGAAGTCCTACTTGGTCTCAAGATATAGCTTTGACAATATCCCAAATTATCCCCCAATTAACATCACAAATTACTGGAATTTATCACTATACAAATAGTGGTATTGCGAGTTGGTATGACTTTGCTATAGCAATTTTTGAAGAAGCAGAAAAACTAGGCTTCCCTGTGAAAATTGAAAAGATCATTCCTATTACCACTCCCGAATATCCCACACCAGCAAAACGTCCCGCTTACTCCATTTTAGCTTGTGATAAGATATCTAGAATCTTGGGAACTTATCCTCTCCATTGGCGACAAAGACTAAGATTAATGTTAAAAGAATTACAAGGAAAATCTTTATGAAAGGATTAATTTTATCCGGTGGAAAAGGCACAAGATTACGCCCATTAACTTATACCGGAGCAAAACAACTTGTCCCCGTTGCTAATAAACCAATTTTATGGTATGGAATTGAAGAAATGGCTGGGGCGGGAATTAGGGATATTGGTATTATTATCAGTCCAGAAACAGGAGAAGAAGTCAAAAATAAAACGGGAAATGGCGACAAATTTGGTGTGAATATCACCTATATTTTACAAGAACAACCAGCCGGTTTAGCCCATGCTGTCCAGGTGGCGCGGCCTTTTTTAAAGGATTCGCCATTTGTGATGTATTTGGGAGATAATTTGATTCAACAAGGGGACTTAAGTTCATTTTTGGATAAATTTAGCCAACAAGAACCAGATGCTTTAATTCTGTTGCGTCAAGTCCCAAATCCTAGTGCATTTGGTGTAGCGAAGGTAGATGAAAAAGGTAAGGTATTACAATTAATTGAAAAGCCAAAAGTTCCCCCGTCAAATTTAGCATTGGTAGGAGTTTATTTCTTCTTAGCCACTATCCATGATGCAATTTCTCAAATTAAACCTTCAGCGAGAGGAGAATTAGAAATTACGGACGCTATTCAATGTTTAATAGATCAAAAAAAAGAAGTTTTAGCTTATAATCTTGATGGTTGGTGGTTAGATACAGGGAAAAAAGATGATTTATTAGAAGCTAACAGGCTGATTCTTGATACCTATTTAACAAAATCAATTTTAGGCGACATTGATAGTAAAACTCAGATTATTGGTAGGGTAGAAATTGGTGCTAAATCTAAAATTATCAACTGTACAATTCGCGGTCCTGTGGTAATTGGTAATAATTGTTATTTAGAGAACTGTTTTATTGGTCCTTATAGTAGCATTGCGGATAATTCAACCCTGATAGAAACGGATTTAGAACATAGTGTAGTTTTAGAAGGTGCTAAAATTACGGGTATTCAGCAGCGGATTATTGATAGTTTAATTGGACAACGCGCCCAATTAAGTATCGCCCCTCGTCGTCCTAAAGCATTACGTTTTTTAATTGGTGATGATTCGCAAATTGAATTGACTTAAAGGCAAGAGGTATCATTCTAGATACTGTACCAATATTCAATAAAAAGGCTGGTTTTAGCAATACTATAAATACCTTGCTACAACTGGCTCTTATATCAATATTTTCTGTGATGATTATTTCTTTTTATCTTTAGGACTTACGCACAAGTTACTAAAAACGAACCACGCCAGATCACAGAGGAATGAGAGTTTGAGATCGAGTAAATATCTACCATTCATCAAAGTCAACCTTTTCACAAGAACAAATTAAACTACTATTATCCGTGCATCATCTCTAGATTTAGCTTTGACTGTAATTTCTACATCAATTCCCAAAATATTGAGAAATCTAAACATTCTTTCTAGAGAAAACCCTGCAAGTCTTCCTCTCATTAAAGCAGAAACTTTTGGTTGATCAATTCCTAATAATTCAGCCGCTTCTGCTTGTGTAATATGACGTGCAATGATAGCATTACTGATTTTTCGTGCTAGTTCTGCTTTTACTAGCATTTCATCTGGGTTGGGTAAACCTAAGTCAGTAAATACGTTACCGCTACTGGGTTTTATTTCAATATGTTCTGTCATGATTATTTCCTTTTCTCTTACTGATAAACTTGTTTATAATGCTGTTTTGCTCTTTCAAGTCTTGCTTCAATTAAGTCAATGTCTTGCTTAGGTGTAGCAATTATGTAAAATTAGTAACATTTAGAGAATTATCACCTCAAAGGTTTTATTAGTATTTTTGTTTTAGTATGCCCAAGTAGAAATAAGCAAGTAAAGTTTTATGTACTTTTGTAAAAAAAAATACAATTGCGTAAATTCCTCAAACTTCATTGTTTAATAGTAAAAACCAAGGAGACTTACTTAATAGAGGTGCTTGATTATGGCTATTAACATCGTGGCTTTAGGTGGAAGTGGAGCAGGAAAAAGTCTTTATTTAGCTAGTTTATATAGAAAATTAAGCACTTCATTAAGAATAGATGATCAGGACGAAGAAAGAAGACTTAATTTGATTTGTAGTGAAGTATTGGATATAAGAACAGGCACAGTTAACACTATAGGAACATCAGACTTTAAGAAATGGAGGTTTAGATGGCAGTTACAAGGTAAACATAGTGATTACTTTGTTGGATCTTTTACTTATTTAGACTATGCTGGTGGTAAAATTAACAGCATTAAAAAAGCATCCAACCAAGAAGGGAAAACAACAAAGGAAGAAGAAAAGCTGAAGAGAGAAATAGAAAAAGCTCATATAATTCTTATATTTTTGGATGGTATAAGAATTGTTGATATGATGAGAAGAAATGGAGAAAAACTACCAAGTGATTCACTACAAAAACTTGTTGATTGGCAAAATAACGACATACCTAATATTCTAGATTATATCAAAAGAACTAGATGTCCTCTTCACATTGTAATTACAAAATGGGATGCTTTGGTATCGGAAAGATTTGATAATTTAGGAAATATAATAAGTCAATTACAAAGAGAAATAAACGGCTTGGAAAGTCTGATAGATGAGCGGAGAAAATTACAATCACAACCACCTAGATGGATACCTATAAGCTCATTAGGAATGAATATTGCAGAACCGATTTATGAGGTGATTGTTGAGGATAATGTCGAGAAAAGAAATTTCCAAACAATGAGATTAAGATTAAGAGATGGTAATCCGCCTACACAAATTGAACCGAGGTATGTAGATGTCGTTTTATCATACGCAATGATTGATACATTGAAAGAAAAATTAAAAAATTACCAACAATTGAATATGTTTTCCCAAATAGCTGTTGATTTTGTCCTAGAAGTTATCCTAGAAGTTATTTTTGATATGATACCATTCAAAATAGGTAAAATTATACAAATAATATGGAAATTAATTTTTTCCCCGGAAGAATCAAACGGAGTAGATCAAGCTCCAGTAAGCAGGGAAAATATTAAAAGTAGGGAGGAAGCTCTTGTATATATTATAGGTGAACATCTGAGGAAGATCCAAAACTTTGAGAGAGAATTCAATGTTGACGGTTCAGGACAAATTCAGAATTAGTTAGCTATAGTAATCCTTTACACCCATATCCCCGACTTTTAACATTAATTCATAATTGATTGACATAAGCAAGAATCAGTCGGGGATATTATCGGTTATCAATAATTTAATTCTTGGCTATAATTAAAGATATCAGTAGTAATTGAGGGAATAATAAAATGAGTAAAAGCTATGATTTATACCCATTCCTTATCAGCCGAAATAGTAGTTTAGACTATCAAGTAATAGTTGCTCCAAATTTTTTAGTACAAAATAATAAATTATTGTATCATTTACAACAAGCAGCACCTAATGAAAAGCCAACTGAAGTGCGAATAATACTGCATCGTTCTGTAAATTTTGGACATGATTTTAGTAATAATTTTACCCTACTCTATAGAATAGATATTGCTACTAAAAAAGATATTGGTGAAAACTCGGAAGAGGTACTAAAAGAGCCTACCCCCAGAGATGTCCACTTAATTCAAGGTGTTGTTTGTAAAGGTTTAATTTCTGTTGAAGATGCTAGGAATTTAAAAATTTCGGATACATATTGGGATGAGGTTCGTATAAGTTTTACAGAACAATATAAAAAATTTTGGCATAATAAAGATTTCCAAATATCTAGTAGTAATATAAAGCCGTTACCAACTGATAAGGATAGTTGTAACTATAATTTTAGAGTCCAAACTCTTGCAACTTATTATCCAAATAATATTAGTAAAGAATTAGTTTTGATTGGGGTTGGTATGATTTTGATTGTGCTAAGTGGTTTTTTTTTAAAGCACAAATAACGCAAGTATCGGAAAACTTTAAATGCAAATTAGCTGAAGGAAAATCGTCCATTAAATTACCTGATAAATCACTTGAGTTGGACTGGGAAATAGACTTAATACCAAAGACAGTGGATTTTAATACAAAAGAATTAAAAATTGGATTACGTCCTAAAAATAATTCACAGCAAAAATACCAAAGTTTTTTTATTACAGTGAAATCTCCTGACAATAGTAAAAACACAGTAAAGAAAGAATTGCGGGGTCAGAAATTTGTCTATGCAAGATATCCTCAAGACTTTAACACAACAACCAAAAAGCCATTTGCATTTCGTGGAACTTACACTATTATCTGGGAAATTGATAATAAGTTTCTAACTTGTCATCAATTTAATATCCTTCCATACATAAATGATACAAATAAGTAAAAATAAAGATGTAAATTTGTCAACTTAACTATATTCTGACCTTGAATAGTGAAACCCAACAAGCTCTTGTAAATGTTGGGTTAACCTGCGGGATATGATGACTGAGATTGCATCTTTGCGTGAGCATTTCATGGTTGACTATTTTTATTTATGTAATTACAATGTAAACACCACCCTATCCCCAAAAACATAAAATGGGTACAACAATCAAAACCCGAATAGTCAAAATCGGCAACTCCCAAGGGTTACGCATCCCTAAAACCCTATTAGAACAAAGTGGAATTAACTCAGAAGTAGAAATAGAAGTTCAAGAAAATCATCTCATTATTCGCCCAGTTGAACAAGTCAGAAAAGGTAGGGAAAAAGCATTTATAAAAATGGCAGAAAACCGCGATGATATCTTATTAGATGACATCAACACAACAGAATGGGATGAAAATGAATGGCAATGGTAGTTAACAGATTTGATGTTTTCTTAGTTAATCTTGACCATACCATTGGTAGTGAAATTAAAAAAACACGCCCTTGCTTAATAATTTCACCCAATGAAATAAACCATTATATTTCCACCGTAATAGTTGCACCAATGACAACAAAAGGACAACCATACCCCACAAGAGTAACCTGTCAATTTCAAGGAAAAGAAGGACAAATCGTACTTGAGAAAATTCGCACAATAGATAAAATCCGATTAGTAAAACTTCTCGGTCAAATTACCACAGAAGAACAAAAAGCCGTTTTGGATATCTTAGCGGAAATATTTGCAGAATAAATAACCTTCTTCTTGCTTCGTGTGCTTCGCTCCTTCGTAGTTTATTTTTATTTCTCATAAAATCAAGACGCAGAAAACGCCTTTCGCGCCTTTTGCGTCTCTGCGTCAAATGTTTTCAAAACCCAAAAATTAAAAATCCAAAATTATTTTTTTGAATTTTTACAGCGTTTTCCGCTCTGATGAGGTACAAAGTTGAATCATGAAACTCTTGTGGTGCGGGCATCTT
>NZ_KE384673.1:12825-36099 GCF_000426925.1 Dolichospermum circinale AWQC310F
TTACCTCATAACACCGGGAAGTGCTGTAATTGTTTAAGTTCCCACCGCCCCAGAGTAAATCAAACCTCGCTGTATATCCAAAGTTAAAATCGCACCGTCTTTAATTACCTGTGTTGCTTCCTTCACACCCAGAATTACTGGTACACCTAAACGTAAGCCGATAACTGCGGCGTGACTAGTGAGACTATCTTCCTCAGTAATAATCCCCCCAGCTTTGCGAATTGCTTCTACAAAATCCACACCTGTGCGGGATGCTACTAAAATATCACCGGAATTAAAATTACTGGCATCCATAGCATTATGAACTACCTTAGCGCGTCCAGTGACTGAACCTTGACCTAGACCAATTCCCTGGCCGAGTATAGCAGTCACCACTTCCACCTTAATCAAGTCTGTTGATCCAGAAACCCCCTGAAGTGTACCAGCAGTCATTACTACTAAATCACCTTCCGTTAAGAGGTTTTTTTCCTGGGCTACATTGATAGCTGCTTGGAACGTCTGACCAGTGGAAGGTAATTCTAAGACTAAAAGCGGTCTTACGCCCCAGACCATCTGTAACTGTCGCGCTACGTTAACATGGGGTGTAATTGCTAAAATTGGTGTTTTCGGGCGGAATTTAGAAACGTTGCGGGCTGTAGCTCCAGTTTGTGTTAAAGTCATAATCGCCGCTGCTCCCAAATTTTCTGCAATTTGACCAACTGCTTGACTAATAGCATTGGGAATAGAGGGTTTATTATCTCGTGACTGACGGGAGTTGGGGTTTTGTGCGTACTCCTGTTCCATGCGTTCTGCTATCCTGGCCATGGTCGCTACGGCTTCCACAGGGAAACTACCGACGGCGGTTTCATTGGAAAGCATGACAGCGTCTGTACCGTCTAAAATAGCATTAGCAACATCGGATACTTCCGCACGGGTAGGACGGGGGTTACTGACCATGCTATCTAGCATTTGGGTAGCAGTAATGATGGGAATACCCAAGCGGTTAGCCGTAGCAATTAGCCGTTTTTGTAGTACGGGTACATCTTCGGCTGGTAATTCCACCCCTAAATCACCTCTAGCGACCATGACACCGTCACACAAAGATAAAACTGCTTCCATTTGTTCAATGGCTTCGTGTTTTTCGATTTTAGCAACTACAGGGACACTTTTACCTGTGCTGGAAATTAGTTCTTTAATTTCGATGATATCCTGGGGATTACGGACAAAGGAAAGTGCTACCCAATCAACACCTTGATCTAGACCAAACATCAGATCCTCTCGGTCTTTGTCGGTCATGGCTTTAATGGATAAGTAAACTCCAGGAAAATTAACACCTTTATTGTTAGAAAGTTTACCTGGAACTGTGACACGACAGTGTAAATCACCTTTTTCGCGGTTGATGTCCTCTACCACCATTTCGACTTTACCATCATCGAGGAGGATTTTTGCACCCGTGGGAACTTCATCTGCTAAGTAATCGTAAGTGACACAACTTATTTCTTGAGTTCCTTCTATGGGGCGATTTGTCAAAGTGAAGCGATCGCCCTTGGCTAAGATTATAGAACCATTTTCAAACCGACCCAAACGGATTTTGGGACCTTGTAAATCTTGTAGAATTGCTACTGGTCTATTTAATTCAAAAGCAGTTTGCCGAATTAACCGAATACTACGCTGATGATCAGCATGAGTTCCGTGGGAGAAGTTGAGTCTAAGGGTTGTAGCACCCGCTTCAATAATTGCTTTCAGCATTTCTGGACTACTGGTAGCAGGTCCAATAGTAGCAACAATTTTAGTGCGGCGCTGAGAATCTCTTAATTGCGTCATGGGCTGGGTTGAAGATTTTTGGAGTCTACCGGGGAATTTATCGTCATCTTTGCTGATACCATTTGAGATTTAAGATTTTGGATGATGAAAAACTGACAGTATCAGCAATTCATTTTTCCATTGATCACCATCATTTTGCAAATTGGTATGAATTAAACGAACTGTCTTTTTTATTAACTGCTAAATCAATGTTACAGGCCGTTAGGTCGGTATTTATGGTATAAATTTGATATCGTACATTGGCAACAGTCCTTTGAGAGAGTTTTTTATCTAAAAGCACTGGTTTAGCCAAGAATCATAGCCTCATTTATTGACCCTTTAACAGAACTGTAAATCAATCTTGCTTTACATAACTTTACTCTTAACTAAGATTAATAGTATGATCCGTAAAGATTGATGATTAATTAAAGGAGTTAATAATGCTCACGTCGGAGGCACAAAAGCCACTGACAATTCCCCCCAAAGAACTTTTATCACCTCCTGGTGATTTTAACCCCACGCTACTGATGTTTTTAGTCGTAGTGATGATGTTAGTTTTATCTAATTTTGGGTATTGGTTGTGGGAGTGGCCTCATTGGTTGTGTTTTAGTATCAACACACTAGCACTCCATTGTTCAGGAACAATCATTCATGATGCTTGTCACCAGTCAGCCCATCGGAATCGAATTGTTAATGCTATCTTAGGCCATTGTAGTGCCTTAATTCTCGCCTTTGCTTTTCCAGTATTTACACGAGTACATTTGCAGCATCATGGTAATGTTAACCACCCTAATGATGACCCAGATCATTATGTTTCGACAGGTGGACCCCTGTGGTTAATTGCGGTGAGATTTTTGTACCATGAGGTATTTTTCTTCCAAAGACGATTATGGCGTAATTATGAACTACTAGAATGGTTTATTAGTCGCTTAATCATCATTACTATTGTTTATATTTCCGTCCAATATCATTTTTTGGGCTATATTCTTAACTTTTGGTTTATTCCGGCTTTTTTAGTAGGAATAACTTTGGGGTTATTTTTTGATTATTTACCCCACCGTCCGTTTGTAGAAAGAAATCGCTGGAAAAATGCCCGGGTTTATCCTGGTAAAGTTCTCAATATCCTGATTTTAGGGCAGAATTACCATTTAATTCATCATCTGTGGCCTTCGATTCCTTGGTATAATTATCAACCGGCTTATTATTTAATGAAGCCGTTATTGGATGAAAAAGGCAGTCCCCAAACTTCCGGGTTATTGCAGAAAAAGGACTTTTTTGAATTTGTCTATGATATTTTCATAGGTATTCACTTTCATCACTGATTTAGAGCAGTTTATAGCAGAATTATGTAAGCTGTTATGCTTCCTGGGGAAGACTAAGTTACGCTTTATTTAGTAAAGAGGCGTAAAAATAGTTTCCCCAGCAATGCTAAAATACCCGACAGAAAGGCGATAGTAGTGTAAAAAAATCACAAAAACCCCAGAAGTTGGTGCTTCTGAGGTGTAAAGAGTTTTAGGCACGATTGAGGATAATACTTATCTGGTGATCAATTTGGAGTAGGAAATCTTGAGAATGATCACAAGATAGCTTTATCAATATCTCAAACTAAGAACCTAAAAGCCCACAGGTCAACTACTTAAATACTCTAGCAGAGCTATTTCTATTTCAGTAGCCAAATTGGCGTTTGTTTGAGTTTGATTTAGATATCTACCTCTCGGCGGATATTCACTAATTCATAAAGCTTATTTTCAAACTTTTGGGTACAAGCTGACCAATCAAATTCCAGAATTGAGGGACGAGCTTGTTGAGTTAATTGATTTTTGAGGTCAGGATTTTCGAGAATTATAATTACTTTTTGGGCAAAATCTCTAGGGTCATTGGGTGCTGCTAAAAAACCATTAACCCCAGAAATAACCTGTTCAGCAGTTGAAGGAGCGACAACAGCCACTACAGGCGTTCCAGAAGCTAAAGCTTCGTTAGTTGTAGTGCAGAAATTTTCGGTGATAGAAGGGTTAACAAATATATCTGCTTTTGCAAACCAACCTAAAAGTTCCTTACCATGAGATTCACCCCAAATAGTAACACCATGGGGGAAATTTTGAGCGCGACGACGAATTTCTGCATCCAAAGGACCGCTACCAACAATTACTAGATGAACATCAGGAATTTTAGCAGCAATGAGAGGATAAATATCTAAAAGTTGATTAACATTTTTTTCGGGAGTAATACGCCCTACAAATAAAATAGTTGGACGTTGATCATCAGGAATTGGATCATAACAAATATTGCGGGGATGAAATTTTTGGCAATCAATTCCTTGATAGGGAAGATATTCGGCGCGTTGAGCTTTTAATTTTTGGTATTTAGCCAGTTGTTCACGGGAAGAAAATAAACTTAAATCATAAGTTTCACTAAATTGTTTAACTAAAATTGGCAGAAAAGGACGCACTAAATTAAAGACTATATTACCGAAATAATATTGAATATAGGCAATGATATCTGTGTGGAAAACTGAAACAATAGGTGTGTTTGTTTTTCTGGCATATTCTACTCCCACAGAACGGCCATAACCTTGTAAAAAACCAGAATATAAACCTCTCATTTGTGGGGCTTCTTCGACAACAATAATGTCAGGTTGGAAGTGAGTGAGTAATTTTGTATCACTCCAATGACGATAACTTAATGGTTGGGGTAAAGATTTATAAAAAATCAGTGGTTCGGTCGGAAATGAATAAGCAGAAAAATTAATAAATGTTTCTAGTTCTTCAATTCCTGACATGGGACGTTTACCAACTTGTGGAGGGTATTGATCATTAATTTCTGGGTGAATTAAAAAAACTTCATGCCCTTGTTTTAATAACCAGTGAACTCGCTGGTGTACAGCAACAGAAACTCCTGTTAAAAATGGAGCGTATAATCCTGTAAATAAGCCGATACGAAGGGGTTTCTTGTTCATGATCATGAGGTAATTTTTCCTGATAAAATATATTACTGATGCTTTCCAATAATTATTGGATTGAGGGATTTTAGATATTGAAGCGAAAATAAAAAATCTAAAATTTTACCCATTCTCTAGAGAGAGGCTTTTGAATCAATTGGTTGATCTAACCATTGGTAAGGACGGTATTCAATTAACCGAATATTTTCACGTCCTTGGATTCGATAAGTAATTCCCCGCCAAGTAATACTTGATGTCCACAAAGAAGATAGTATTATTAAACCATAAATCCACTGTGTGAAAGGGATAGCTATTAACATTTTGAGGATAATTAAAGGCGATAATTTGGGTATTTTTTTACCTTGATTATGCAGGATATGATGTATTGCTACTTCCATCAATACCATGAGTAAAACTAAACCAATGGTGTAGGAAATGTAAGAGGAAAATAATAAAAATCCAGCGTACCATTGAGACTGAAGCAAGAGATAGAAAATGATGATGATGACTAGATTTGGTACGAGAATACTAGAATATGCTTCACTAATTATGGCTAACCAACCAGGGTGATAAAGTTTAGAACTAATTATTAATCGTTTTAATGATTCTAGTAAGTTACTTAAACTACTTTCTTCCTGATTTAGCATCAATAAAGAAGGAATAAATTTAATTTGTAACTTTTGTTTTTTGATAAGTTTATGCAGAAGCATATCATCTGTTAATACTTGTCCCCACTTATCCAAAAGTTTGATGCGGTTTAAGACTTCTGTTTTGATAGCTAAAGTTCCACCCCAAGGAATTTGAAAGAGAAACATTTGCACAACTGTAGAAACATTACCGGAGTAGCGAACTAATGAACCCCAATAATTACCAGTGGGAAGATACCAGCGATTTCCTGTTGTTAGACCAACTTTGTCATCAAGAAGAGGAGTAACTAATTCTCGTAACCAATTAGGATGAACTACAGTATCAGCATCAATAAAAGCGATAACTGGATAAGCATTATCTAAGTCAGAAACAGCTTGTATTAGAGAACTACATTTAAGACTACAATTATAACGAACTGCTCTTAATATATTAATTTGAACATTAGTTGCACCCAGTTGATTGATTGTTTCACTAGCAATTTTCAAAGCTGGATCTTCTTGACTATCAATGATCAATTTTAGATCATATTGCGGGTAATTTTGTTGTAAGAGCGATCGCAAACAATTATGTAAAAATGGATCAGCACCTCGTAAACAAAGAATTACTGCCGTTTTTGGTAATTTTTCATCTGGTAATAACCGTGGTTTGTATGAACGTAAATACCATAAAAATATTAACGTTAAACAACTCTGGATTAGCAACCAACCCAACAAAGACTTAGATAGAAATATCATCAAATCTGGCATTATCTCTATAGTCTCAGATATAACTTAGAAGTCAGGAAAAAGAGTTAGAATCTATGGCTAACTCCCGATTTTAAATTATAAATCAATACAGTTCAGTTAAGAATAGAGTTTTAGATTTAACTAAACCGTATTAAATTCCAAATTAAGGATCAAGAGAATACTTCAAAAAGATATTAATTGTAGTATTCTTATCAACTTTAAAACTGGCATTTTTGAACTTAGGTGTGCCAGTGCTGATAGAAACAATGGGATTTCTAGAAATACCAAAACCCTCTTCAGGAATCCCGAAAAAGTCTTTATTGAGTTTGCGGTCACCATTTTGATCATCAACTACAGCCACAGCATAATTACCAGGTTTTAATCCAGAAAATACCTGTTTAATGGAATTTCCTGTAATTTTAGTACAGCCACTTTTAACTTCACTTTTAGCATTATCTGGAAATCCTTTTTCAGAGTTATAAACTCTCATGCAGATTTCCCCAGTTTGATTACGAATACCATTAACAACTACAGTTAATGATGTTGTTGATTCAGCCTGAGCTATTTTGTTGAAGCTAATAGTTAGCAAGGTGGCAATGAACAGGTTTACAATTTTAAACATTAGTCAAAACTTCCTAATTGTGAAAATTTACCCTTGGAGAATTTTATCTATTTCATCAGTTTTTGAATGTCAGTTTTTTGCAACCATTCACGAGTGCGACCCATTCCTTCTGCTAAATCAACTTTAGCTTGATAATTCAAAATATTTTGTGCTTTTACAATAGAATAGGCATAAGGACGACTCATAAAATCAACTGATTCTGGGAGAATATCAGCTTTTTTACGGAATAGTTTTTGTCCCTGAAGACGCACACGCAAAAATAACTTCATTTCCTCTTTAGGTAAAGACATTGGTGCCGGTAAACCTTCCAAAGAAGCAAGATGAATAAAATAATCTTTCCAGGAAGTTTCTTGACCATCAGTAATGTTGAAAATTTCCCCATAGGCTGATTTTTCTATGGCTAAAAAGATAGCATCAATTAAGTTATCTACATATAGATGATTCATCACACCTTTACCATCATTAGCATAGGCAAATAATTTTTGTCGCATCATCTGAATTGGCCGGACAATCCAAGGAATACTTCCAGGACCATAGACATCACCAGCCCGAATTACAATTACTCCAAATTCAGGGGCATTGTTCAGTTTTAAAACTTCGATTTCTGCTTCAATTTTTGTCTGACAATAAGGATTATTTTCACCGGAAAGTACACCTGATTCTGTAACCCTTTCAGGGTAATCAAACCCATATACTAAAGTGCTAGAAAGATGGACAAATGTTTTTACACCTGCTTGTTTAGCAGCCTTAGCGATATTAATAGTACCATTGACATTTATTTCTCGAAAATGCTTAATGTCTCCAGCTTCTTCGGCAATTTGAGCAGTATGTAAAACTATATCTATTCCTTGACAAGCTTTTGAGCAAATTCCAGGATCAGTGATATTACCAACTAGAATTTCAATACCTAAATTTTGCGCTGTTTGATCTTTAATTTGGGAATTTTGTATACCTCTAACTTTCATCCCTTGAGCTATAGCTAATTCGGCTGCACGTAAACCAATAAATTCGTCAATTCCAGTAATCAGCAGAATTTTGTTTTGCAAGTTCATGTTGAAATATAGATAAGTGTTTTGTAGTGGTGTGACGGTAACGATACAGTTGAGAAAGCAATACAATCTTATTTCCTAATTGCAGGAAATTGCAATTAAGAACTGTTGCACTGACAGGAAAATTTTACTGTTGCCAATAACATTAAACTTCTATCTTTGGTTGGTTTTAATTTAGAAAACATTGAGCAAAATTTGCTGAATTTACAAGACAACCAATCCCTAAAAACTATCAGCCGGATCAGCAGAACGGAGTTTATTAATAGCTAATGCTCCAGAGGTGATACAAATTAAGACTGTAGATACTAAGACAAGTAAGGCATTATTATTTGTCATCATGATAGGTAATTTAGTTGCTTTCATAGCAAAATCATATAAACCAATGGAAACAATAAAGCCGGGAATATAACCTAACAATGCTAAGATTAATGCTTGTTGAAAAACAACATTTAATAAATATCCATTAGCATAACCAATAGCTTTTAGAGTTGCATAGGCAATAAATTGAGTAGCAATGTTGCTATACAAAATTTGGTAAACAATTACCACACCAACAACAGAAGCCATGATCAGCATTAAGTTAAGAATAAAACCAATAGGAGTTCTTACAGACCAATATTGTTTCTCAAAATCAATAAATTCTTGACGAGTGAATATTTTTACATCCTGTGGGAGCTTGTTCTTTAAACTATCTAAAACTCGTTTTATATCAGCACCGGATTTGAGTTTAATCACTCCCATATCTATTTTTTCCACTGGACGACTATTAGGATTAATTCTTAAAAAAGTTGAATCACTAACAATTAAATTACCATCAACACCAAAGGACGGTCCTAAACCGAATAAACCCCCAACTCGCACCCGATAGCCCTTAATTGCATCAAAGGGAAAGATTTCAATTGGTTGTTGAATATTTCCTTGATTAAATAATTCTGCTATTGGTCCAAATTCTGAACGAGCATCTCTGTCAAATAACATGACATCAGGAATTTTGAGTTTATCTAAATTTTGCTCAACTTCTGGAATATCTAGCACGGATTTTCCAGGATCAAAACCAATGACATAAATTGAATATTTCTCACCACTAACGGGATTTTTTAATTTTGCAAATTGCAAATAAATTGCACTAACAGAATCAACACCATCAAATCCTAATGTTTGATATAATCGAGTGCGAGAAAAACTTTGAATTGCTGTCAAAGATTTATATTGAGAACTAACTAAAAACAAATCACCGTTCAATCGTTGATGTAATGCTGTTGCACTAGAATATAGTGCATCTTGAAAACCAAGCTGGATAAACATTAATAGCACAATAAAGCCAATTCCGGCTACAGCTATCACAAAGCGAAGTTTCTGCTGGACAAGCTGTAGCCACGCTAAAGGAATTTTGATATTCATATTAGTTGTTAGTTATGAGTTGTTAGTTATTAGTTAATATTTGTTATTTGCGGAAAATAACAAATAAACATTAATTAATAACTAAATTTGGATAGCAACGTCAACTTGTAAGTTAGTTAAGCGAGATATCTTTTGACTATCTGCGGGATTATCAATAGATATTTTGACCTCAATTACTCTCCGGTCTGCGTCAGAATTGGGATTAATACTAAAGATACCTTGTTGATTAACTTGCCAGCCAATTTCTCGTACAGTTCCTTGTAACGCACCAGGAAATGTAGTGCTAGTGATCTTAGCTTTTTGACCAACTCGAATATTTTGAATATCCGTTTGATAGACTTCTGCTAAGACTTGCATTTGTGATGTATTACCAATTTCTGCAAAGCCAGCAGTAGAAATTATTTCTCCATTTCTAGCATTAATTCGCAAAATTGTCCCATCTATAGTGGAAGAAATGTAAGTTAAATCATGATCGGCTTTCGCCTGTTTAATTGCTGTTTCTGCACTTGTAACTTCACTTTCTGCTAATTCTACATCTACAGACCTAACTTCTTTAATGCTATTAAGTTTAGATTTTGCTTCTTTGAGTTGATCTTCAAGTGTATTTTCAGTTCTTTTAAGAGTAGCTTGAGCCTCTTTTAGTTGCTGTTGTGTAGTTTTTAGGGTTAAATTTTTACTATCAACAATGGAAGCAGAAATAGCACCATTTTTAAATAATTGCTGATAGCGATTACTCTCTTTTTGAGCATTTTCAACTTCAGCCCGAATGCGATTAATTGTTGCTAATTGCGCGGCAATATCTCCTTGCAATTGGGAATTTAACCGAGTAATTGTGGCTTTTTGAGCATTAATATCTCCAGTTTTTGCTCCAGCTTTTACCTGTGCTAGTTTAGCTCTAGCAATTGACAATTTATCAAATGCTTGTTGTATGGCTGCTTGGGAACGAGCATAGTTTTCTAGATAAGCTAATACTTGTCCTTTCTTCACATTATCCCCTTCCTTGATCAACAGTTTTTCCACTCTGACACCATTGATAGAATTAGGGGCAGATAAATAAGTAATTTTATCTTTTGGTTGTAACCTTCCTAATGCAGTTACAGCAACTTTAATAGGGGTAGGTTGAGATTTAGTAGTTGTTGTTACCGCAGGAGATAGAATCTGAGAATTGATCTTCAATTGATAGAAAATGTATAAAGATACTAACCCCGTAGCTAAAGTTAGAGAAGTTGCCAAAATTATTTTCCACTTTAGCGCAGTCAATTTGAATAATTGGCTTTGTTTATTTAGTGCCATATTGTTATTCCCATGGTGTTATTTCAAAAAATACTCGTAATGGCTATAGACTTATCCTCTGTTGCTTTCATAGAAGCGATATGTCTGATTATTTATGTATGAATTGTTGTCAGCATTCCTAGCTGTTATAAATACCCAAATTAACCTAGAATAAAGGTGGATTTTACTGCAAATAATTGATGATTAATGCCACGTTATACTATCAATTTTATCTTGGATGGGCATTTAATTAAGTAACCTAAAATACGATAGTCATCATCAGAAATAAAAATCTTCAATTCCTAAGCATTAACGCTGCTCATAACTTAGAGAAATGAATAAACTTACCTGCAAGTATCCCAAATAAATTTGATATTGTCAACTAAATTTATTTGTTTTCATCAAAATATTTTATTAATCATAAGTTAATATAAAAATTTGTATTTATTTTAGCAAATTTTACTAAATCTATGCAGAACTTTCGTATTTAATGCTAGAACTTATTGGTCTACCATTGTTATCAATTATTGACATGATCAAAGACAAAAATTAATCTTTGGTTTATCAATAACCAATTGTCTATAAAAGGTGAGTTATCTTATAAATTCATCAAAAATTAGGACTTAATTATGATAGTTTACTCAAAAAAACCCGGTTATGTTCAAATATTTATTTTGTATATTTATTGATTAGTTACTTATGAAACAGTTTAGATATAATTCTTGAATTATCAAGAAGAGATTGATGTTAAAACCGTAATTACCAAGAATATGTTATGAGGAAATGTAGTTATAAAGTATACTTTGGTAATTAATTTATATGTAAAAGGAGATAAGTTAAGAAATATTTTTCTCTAAAAATTAGCAAAAATGAACTATTCATTTTTCCTAAACTATGCTAGTCTTTTTATTAATTCAACATTTATAGTTAAAAAATAAATTGTTGATTTAATCCCAAGAAACAGAATAAATACTAAAATCCATTCAGTTTTTTAGAGCAGAATTACCTAAAGAAACAAAACCTATTCCTGAATAAATCGGGGTTTTGTATTTCCTGAAGTTACCAACTGCTAAATTCTTGAGAAACTGTTTAAGTATTTTTTCACTATTCAGAGAATTTGCCATAGAGTGCTGACTATTTTTGTAACGATTTTGGCAACTTTTATGAGTCTAATCATCTAAAATAGGTTATCCTGGACTTTAAAAATTGATCAAGACATTTATCAACCAATGTGATTATCAAAAGGATAAAACATTCAATGATTAAGAAATGAAAGCCCTTGTGTTTTCATACCTATAATTTAAGTAGTCAGCATAGCACTTATGTCTCATATTTATGGGAAAAATCATAAAAGTGGGGATTTTATATCTTCACTTTCTCAATATCAAAAATCCAGTATTGTCTAGTATTTATTCATGAACAAAAGGTTCTAAAACTGGTTCAACAGTCCAACAAACACCCAAAAAATTCAACAGTCGCAAAAAAATGGTGTATATATTCTGTAGTATTAATCTCAAGTCAAGCCTTTAAACTTACCTGGGATAAATGCACTAATATAGATAGAATAAATACCTGTTAATAGCGTATTGTCTTGCACAATTTACGGTATTCAAGATTAGTCTATGCCATGATGTCTTACCCCCCAAAAAAGATAGACACAATAAATACTTCCTTGACGGAATTAGAAGCCCAAATTAATAGTTGTGAACAGGCTTTGCTTAGGTTTATAAAGGAAAAAAAAATGAACATGACTAACGGCACATTATCAGAAAATTCCATGTCAAATAAAGAAATTAACAGAAAACTACAAGCAAATCCAATAGCTATTATTGGTATGGCTTCTTTAATGCCTCAAGCCAGAAATTTAAGAGATTACTGGC
This sequence comes from Dolichospermum circinale AWQC310F, assembly GCF_000426925.1. Lineage (GTDB taxonomy): Bacteria > Cyanobacteriota > Cyanobacteriia > Cyanobacteriales > Nostocaceae > Dolichospermum > Dolichospermum circinale. Next base: position 25,143 of record NZ_KE384673.1, read on the forward strand.
AAAATATTGTTAATAAAGTTGACTGTATTACTGATGTTCCTTCAAGTCATTGGAGTGTGGAAGATTACTATGATCCTAATCCAAGAACACCAGAAGATAAAACCTATTGTAAACGTGGTGGTTTCATTCCCGAAGTTGATTTTAACCCCATGGAATTTGGCATTCCCCCCAGCATTTTAGAAGTTACAGATGTTTCTCAACTATTAAGTTTAGTAGTTGCGAAAGAAGCAATGGAAGATGCAGGTTATGGTGATTCCCGTGAATTTAACCGCGAGAATATTGGAGTTATTTTAGGTGTAGCAATGGGCAAACAATTAGCAATGCCCTTAGCTGCTAGATTAGAATATCCAATTTGGGAAAAAGTTCTCAAAAGCAGTGGTTTATGTGATGAAGATACTAAAAAAATCGTTGATAAAATCAAATCTGCTTATGTCAAATGGGATGAAAATGCTTTCCCTGGAATGTTAGCAAATGTTGTGGCGGGGAGAATTGCTAACCGGTTTAACTTTGGCGGTACAAATTGTGTAGTTGATGCCGCTTGTGCTAGTTCTTTCGGGGCATTAAAAATGGCCATTAGTGAATTAGTTGAACATCGTAGCGATATGATGTTAACGGGTGGAGTAGACACCGATAATACCATCATGGCCTACATTTCTTTTAGCAAAACTCCGGCTGTTAGTCCTAGCGATAATGTTAAACCATTTGATGCTAAATCTGATGGGATGATGTTAGGTGAAGGTATTGGGATGATTCTCTTAAAACGCTTAGAAGATGCCCAAAAAGATGGCGATAAAATCTATGCGGTAATTAAGGGAATTGGTACTTCTAGTGATGGTCGCTATAAGAGTATTTATGCCCCTAGAAAAGAAGGACAAGTTAAGGCTTTAGAAAGAGCTTATGATGATGCTGGTTTTTCTCCAGCAACCGTGGGTTTAATGGAAGCCCATGGTACGGGAACAATGGCTGGAGATCCTACGGAGTTTGGTTCTTTAAAAGATTATTTCGGGAAGCATGATACCCAAAAACAACACATTGCTTTAGGAAGTGTAAAATCGCAAATTGGACATACAAAAGCCGCCGCAGGTGCAGCTAGTTTAATTAAAACTGCCCTAGCATTGCATCACAAAATATTACCAGCAACCATCAATATTAATGAACCAAATCCGAAATTAGATATTGAAAATTCCTCCTTTTATCTAAATACTCAAACTAGACCTTGGATCAAGGCAGAAGGTGAAACTCCCAGACGTGCAGGGGTGAGTTCTTTCGGTTTTGGCGGCACAAATTATCATGTTGTTTTAGAAGAGTACGAACCAGAACAACGAAATGCCTATCGTTTACATCATACCTCTAGTGAAATGCTATTATTTGGTGCTAGTCAAGCTGAATTAATTAGTAAGTTGGAGGCGACTTTCAATAATTTGCAAGCTAATGATGGAGAAAGGTATTATTCTCAATTATTGCAAGAGTGTCAATCTCTAACTATTCCCAAAACAGCGGTAAGAATTGGGTTTATAGCCGAAAATTTACAAGAAGCTTGTAAGTTACTACAAGTTAGTATTGAGTTACTAAAAAATAAGCCTGACGCAACATCTTGGGAGCATCCTCAAGGTATTTATTACCGTTCCTTTGGTATGGAATTGGCTGGAAAAGTTGTCGCTTTATTCTCTGGACAAGGTTCTCAATATTTGGAAATGGGAAGAGAAACGGTAATGAATTTCCCCAGCTTGCGGCAGTTATATGGCAAGATGGATAATTTGTTAAAACAAAGTAATTTGCAACCGATTTCTGAAGTTGTTTTTCCTCATTCTACCTTCGATGAAACTGAGAAAAAAGCGCAAATTGCAGCTTTGCAAAGAACCGAATATGCCCAACCTGCCATTGGTGTATTCAGTGCCGGGTTGTATGGAATTTTGCAGCAAGCTGGCTTTAAAGCAGATTTCACCGCAGGCCATAGTTTTGGTGAATTAACGGCTTTGTGGGCTGCTGGAGTATTGAGTGAGGCTGATTATTTGTTCTTAGTGAAGTCTAGAGGACAAGCCATGGCCGCACCAAAGGACCCAGATCATGACCCTGGTAGTATGTTAGCGGTGAAGGAAGATATCAGCAAAATTGAACCGCTACTGAAGCAATTTCCTAAAGTGAGTATTGCTAATTTTAATTCTCCCACTCAAATTGTTTTAGCAGGTCCAAAGTTAGAAATTGATAAAATTCATCATGCTTGCCAAAAATTGGGATATGGTGCGGTTTTATTACCTGTGTCTGCGGCTTTTCATACTCCATTAATAGCATTCGCACAAAAATCCTTTGCTATTGCTACTAAATCAGTAACCTTTAAAAATCCACAAATTCCCGTTTTTAGTAATGTCACTGGTAAATATTATCCCCAAGATGCCACAGCAATTCAAAAGAATTTGGAAAGCCATTTGGCTAGTTCAGTGCTGTTTAAACAAGAAATTGAAAATATCTATGGTGCCGGTGGTTATTGCTTTGTAGAATTTGGACCAAAACGGGTTTTAAGTAATTTGGTAAAAGAGATATTAGGAGATCGTCCTCATATTACTATCTCTCTTAATCCTAGTCCACAAAAAAATAGCGATCGCTCCTTAAGAGAAGCCGTAGTTCATTTGCGCGTTATCGGCATGAATCTTGGTAATCTTGACCCTTATCAACTCCCTCCCGTATTACCTCCTATTGCGGCTAAAAAGACCCTTAACGTCAAATTAACTGGCATTAACTACATTTCCGATAAAACCAAAAATGCCTTTATTGAAAGCTTGCAGAACGGAGATAAAATTTCAGGAGTTCAGGAGTTTAAAAGTCCAGAAATTCCAGAATTGAAAAGTCCAGAAATTGATAGTTCAGAAATTATCAAAATTCCTTCAACTGGACATAACGGCAACGGTAATGGACATAAAAAACAACCCGTCATGGCAACTCAGTTACAACCACAGATGAATACTACAACTCTGATTAAAGAACCGCAAAAAGAACCAGAGAAAAGATCCATTTCAGAATTGTTCGCACAGCAATCTATAGATAAAATGCAAAGACCAGATCAACTTGTAAATTGCCAACAAATTCTCACCAGTTTGGAACAACTTCTCAGCCAGTTTCAATATAACCAAAGCGAGAATTTAGAAGTTCACAGCACATATCTTAACCATCAAATAGAATACACCAAAACATTCTTTCAATTAATGCAGCAGCAAAATAAATTATTTGCTAATGTTAAATCTTCTGCTGAAGCTGCTCAAATTAAGCAGGTAATCATGGAAAGCTTAGAACGCAGCATGATGCAGTTTCATTCTCAACAAGGTGAAACCCTCCGCATTCATGAACAATATTTGCGGGAACAAATAGAATATACCAAACACTTTTTCCAACTCATTCAAGAAGAATATTCTCAACTGATTTCTCAAACTCAAGAAACAGCAGATATTATTCCGCTATCTACCCCTGAAGAAGCACCAGTCGCTGCTAAGGTTACTATTATTCCCTCTCAAACAGTACCAGTAATTAAGCCAAAAGTTGAATTAGAAATACCTATTTCAACTGTCAATAAAGTTATCGAACCTGTAATTAACGAGATAATTGAATCTGAACCTGAACCAATTGCATTAATTCCTGAAACTGTACCCGTAGTTAATAACATTAATCTAGATGATTTAGCCAACAATTTATTAACTATTACCAGCGAAAAAACAGGTTATCCTATCGAAATGTTAGAACTCGATATGGATATGGAAGCAGATTTAGGAATTGACTCTATTAAAAAAGTAGAAATTTTAGGAGGATTGCAAGAATTATATCCTAATTTGCCCAAACCAAACCTTGAAGAACTAGCAGAAAAACGCACCATTGGTCAAGTTGTCGAATATTTGCAAAAACAGAATCCATTAACAACAGAAATCCCAGCAGAATCAATTATTATTCCTCAAATTCCCACAGAGATAATAGAGGAATTAGCACCAGAACCAATTATTATTCCCCAATTTTCAATTCCCAGTTCCCAACCTGACGAAAACAGTAACGAATATGCTGATTTAGCCCAAACTTTGTTAAACATTACCAGCGAAAAAACGGGTTATCCGGTGGAAATGTTGGAATTGGATATGGACATGGAAGCAGACTTAGGTATAGATTCCATTAAACGGGTAGAAATACTAGGGGCAATGCAGGAAGCATATCCGAATTTACCCAAACCTAACATAGAAGAATTGGGAGATTTACGGACAATTGGGCAAATCGTTAACTACCTCCAAACACTGGTGGGAGGTGAAAAAAAAAAGCCGTACACTGATCTTAACTCGGTAACTCTTAATTCCCCTTTGATCAAGGAGGAAAGCGCGGGGGTAGAGTCGAATATCACAGTGGATTTAACCCCACCACCTATGGTAGATCCTCATCTTCCCCGTCGTATTGCCCAACTCAAAACTTTACCCAGACCGGATTTTTGGGAAGCACAACTACCAGCAGAACACATTGGTTTAATTACAGACGATGGTTCTTTAACTACCACAAAATTAGTTGATGCACTAGTAGCACAAGGTTGGAAAATTGTAGTTTTGAGTTTCCCCCAATCCCTAATTCCTACACAATTGCCATTACCAGCAGGTGTTACCCGTATTACATTAGCCAACATGAGTGAACAACATCTGCAATTATTATTGCAAAGTGTGATTACTAAACATGGACCAATTGGGGCATTTATTCACCTACATCCTCAATTTCAACCTAAAAAACCTGATCATATTTCTTATCCAGAAGCAGAAAAAGCAATTATTAAACAAGTGTTTTTAATGGCAAAACATTTGAAAGCAACTTTGAATAATGCAGCATTATTACCAGGAAGAACAAGCTTCTGCACAGTCGCTCATCTTGATGGTGAATTTGGGTTAGGACATCAAACTAATTTCAGTGCAATTGCTGCCGGTTTGTTTGGTTTAACTAAGAGTTTGCGGTGGGAATGGCCACAGGTATTTTTTAGAGCAATTGACCTAAAACCCACTTTAGATCATCAGGAATCTGCTCAATATATTGTCGCTGAATTGCACGATTCTAATCGCTATATTGGCGAAGTTGGTTATGGTAATCAAGGACGAGTAACACTGGTTGCTGAGGCTGAATAATTTGTAGGGTGGGCATTGCCCACCATGAGATGATTTTTTTAACGCAGAGTCCCAGAAAGTAAGAGTTTGATATTTTGATTTGATTTTTTACGTGAGGATTTATGACTGCAACTGTTCAAATTACTCCATCTTCTGTTTTTGTTGTTAGTGGTGGAGCAAAGGGAATTACTGCTCAATGTACTGTTAAATTAGCTCAACAGCAACGTTGTAAATTTATTCTTTTAGGTCGTTCAGAAATTACTACAGAACCAGAATATGCGCGAGATTGTTTGGAAGATTCTGCTTTGAAAAAGCGCATTATGGAAAACTTGATTTCTCAGGGTGAAAAACCAACTCCCATGATGGTACAAAAGATATTTAATCAAATTAATTCCAGTCGAGAAATTAAGAAGACATTAGCAGCTATTGCAGCTACAGGAGCAACGGCTGAATATATTAGTGTTGATGTGACTGACGCTGTAAATTTGAAAGTAAAATTGCAAGAAATTTCTCAGAAAGTAGGTCAAATTACCGGAATTATTCACGGTGCCGGTAACTTAGCAGATAAATTAATTGAAAAAAAGACAGAAGATGATTTTGAGAAAGTTTATACAGCTAAAGTTCAGGGTTTAGAAAATCTGCTCAGTTGTATTAATTCCCAACAATTAAAACATTTAGTATTGTTTTCTTCGGTGAGTGGTTTTTATGGGAATATTGGTCAAACTGATTATGCTATAGCCAATGAAATTCTGAATAAATCGGCGCATTTAATCAAACAACATCACCCTAATTGTCATGTAGTCGCAATTAATTGGGGAGGGTGGGATAGTGGGATGGTGACACCACAATTAAAAAAAGCATTTGCAGAAAGAGGAATTGATATTATTCCTGTAGAAATTGGTACACAAATGTTAGTTAATGAACTACATCCAGCCTATCAAGATTATACACAAGTTGTCATTGGTAGTCCGATGAAACTATCATCGAGTCCTTTAGGTTCAGAACTTCGCAGCTATCGCATTCGCAGACGAATGACATTAGCAGAAAATCCATTTTTACATGACCATACAATAGCAGGTTCACCAGTCTTACCAGCTACCTGTGCCAAATCATGGATGGTTAATGGCTGTGAAGAAATTTATCCAGGTTATAGATATTTTAGTTGTCAAGACTTCAAAGTTTTAAAAGGAATTACCTTTAATTCTACTTTGGCTGAAGAACATATTTTAGAAATCCAAGAAGTTGCCAAAGTTGATGGTGATTTTGTAGAATTTCAAACCAAAATATTGAGCAAAACCCCTGAAGGAAAAACTCATTATCACTTTAGTTCTCTAATTAAACTGGTAAAAAATCTGCCAGAAGCCCCCATTTATGAAGCAATGGATCTTAGAGAAGATCATATAGTCACTAGCACTGGTAAAGAATTCTATCAAAATGGTGATTTATCCCTATTTCACGGACCAGCATTCCAAGAAATTACCAGAGTTTTAAATATTAGTACAGAAAAGCTGACAGCCGAATGTTGTTGGCAAGAAATCACAGCCAAAGAACAAGGACAATTTCCCGTAAAATGGCATAATCCTTATATAATTGATTTGAGTACCCAAACATTATGGTTATGGTTAAATCATATCCATCAAGAAGTTTGTTTACCAGGACAATTAACATACTGTGAACAGTTTTTAGCAGTACCATTCAACATCCCCTTTTATGTTTCCTGTGAAATCATAGCAAAAACCGACACAGGTGTAACTGTCAACTTCATTATTCACAATGATCAAGGAAAAATCTACTCCCGAATCTTAAGAGCAAAAGCCGTAATTTGGCCAATGAAAATGTTAAATAAAAAGTAAAAACCTAAATCTCGTAGATGGGGTTAAGCGACAGTGAAACCCAACAAATTCACCAAAATCTTAGGTTTCCTGATACCATTTCTTTCTGAGGCAGCACCGAACTTTTAACCTTTTTTCTCTCTGTGTCCTCTGTGCCTCCGTGGTTCGTTTATCTTTAAATTGGGTGCATCTTTACACAGAATTGGTATTACATCAACCCAAACCACAATTTTCTATCTTCCTTCCATTCTTCCTAGTTCATTTCTCTTAATTATCTTCCTGCGTCCATAAATCCGTAAACATTGGGGAATCGCGTAAATCCTAAATAACGTAGGGAAAAGATTAAATAATATCTCTTTCCCTCATCCCCCAACGAGGATTTCAAAAGTGGAAAAAATAGCTATCATCGGGTTATCTTGCCTATTTCCCGATGCTAATAATCCCGAAGAATTTTGGCAGAATCTTACACAAGAAAAAGATTCCACATCATCTATAACTGTAGCGGATTTGGGAATAGATCCCGCTATATTTTACGACAATAACAAAGGAACACCAGAAAAATTCTACTTCCTTAAAGGCGGTTTTATCCGCAATTTTGAATTTGATCCTAGTGAGTACAATTTACCAGCATCATTTGTTGAAAGTCTCGACAATAGTTTTAAATGGTCACTATATGCCGCTAAACAGGCAATTCTTGATAGTGGTTATTTAGAAAATCAAACTGCACTCTCAAAATGTGGCGTAATTTTAGGAACTTTGGGATTTCCAACCAAAGCTTCTAATAATTTATTTGCTCCTATTTATCAGCAAAATATTGAACCTGCAATTAGTGAACTTTTGCAGAATCAGGATTTTCATTTACCAGGAACAAATCATGGCATCAAAAAATCCCCATATAATGCTATGGTTTCCGGTTTACCTGCTGCTATAGTTTCTAAAGCATTTTCTTTATCTGCAACTCATTTCTGTATAGATGCTGCTTGTTCATCATCATTTTATGCCATTAAATTAGCATCCCATTATCTGCAATCTGGCAAAGCTGATTTGATGTTAGCTGGTGCGATTAGTTGTGCAGATCCATTGTTTGTCAGAATGTTATTTTCTGGTATTCAAGGATATCCAGATAATGGCATTAGTCGTCCTCTAGATAAGTCATCACGTGGGTTAATTACCTCCGAAGGCATAGGAATGGTAATGCTGAAAAGACACAGTGATGCTATTAGAGATGGTGACAATATCTTAGCCACAATTTGTGGTAATGGGTTATCTAATGATGGTAAAGGTAAACATCTTCTTAGTCCTAATTCTCAAGGTCAAACTCTAGCATATCAAAGAGCATATTCTGAAGCTAGACTTAACCCCAAAGCTATTGATTATTTAGAGTGCCATGCTACAGGTACTTTATTAGGAGATACCACCGAATTTAACTCAATTGAAAGCTTTTTTAGTCCATATAAAGCAACTCCATTAGTAGGTTCAACGAAAACAAATGTTGGTCATTTACTTGTTGCTGCGGGTATGGTAGGCATAACCAAGACAATTTTAAGTATGTCCCATGGTGTGATTCCTCCTACTATTAATGTGACCCAACCTATAGGTTCTGAAAATAATGTTATCTCTTCACAAAACATTGTCAGAACTCCTACTCAATGGCCAAGTCAAGGAACTAAAAAAGCAGCTTTAAGCGCCTTTGGTTTTGGTGGTACAAACTCTCATATCATTCTAGAAGCAGGAAAGTAAGCAGATGAATATTCAGCAACAGAAGACCGCAAAAATGGCAATTGTTGGTATGGATGCCTTTTTTGGTGAATGTCAAGAATTAGATGCCTTCGATAGCAGTATTTATGATGGAAAACAGCATTTTATTCCCCTACCAGAATCAAGATGGCATGGTATTAATCAACAAGAAACTTTACTACAAGCGTATGGTTTAGAAGTTGGAAAAGTACCACAAGGAGCTTATATTGATAATTTTGAAGTTGATACTTTCGCTTACAAAATTCCTCCCAATGAGGTGGAAAAGATCAACCCTCAACAACTGTTATTATTAAGAGTTGCTGACCGCGCTCTCAAAGATGCGAATATTTCACCTAATAGTAATGTAGCCGTGATTATTGCAGCAGATACAGAATTATCTGTTCACCAATTACAGCAAAGATGGAATTCATCCTGGCAAATTAAGGATGGTTTAAATGGCGCAGAAATCACTTTATCACCAGAAAAAATTCATCAATTAGAAAGTATTGTTCAAGATAGTATTCACAATCAAGTTGAACTTAGTGAATATCTCAGTTACGTTACCAATATTATGGCTAGTCGCATTTCCTCTCTATGGAATTTTTCAGGTCCATCTTTTACAATTAGTGCCGTAGAAACAGCCACTTTTAAAGCTTTAGAATTAGCGCAAATGCTGCTAGATACTAATGAAGTAGATGCTGTAATTGTCGGTGCTGTTGACTTAGCAGGTGGGGTAGAAAACGTCTTATTGCGAAGTCAATTTGGCAAAATTAATACAGGAGTCAATACTTTAAGTTTTGACGAAAAAGCCGACGGTTGGAATGTGGGAGAAGGTGCGGGTGCGGTAGTTCTGAAACATCATGATGTTGCATTGCAAAATCAGGAACGTATCTATGCAGTTATTGATGCTGTTAGTATTGGTCAATCTGCATCTATGGCTATAGATGATACCACCATTACTCAAGTCTGCAAACAAGCGTTTCAACAAGCAGGTATCCAACCTCAAGAAGTCAACTATTTAGAAGTCTGCGCTAGTGGTATTCCTGCCGAAGACGAGGCCGAAATTAATGGTATTCTCCAAGCTTATCCCTCCGTTGGAGATGGTTTACACTGCGCTATAGGTAGCGTTAAATCTAATATTGGTCATACCTTCCTTGCGTCTGGAATTGCCAGTTTAATTAAAACTGCACTGAGTATTTACCACAGATATATTCCCGGAACTCCCAATTGGTCTGGAGTGAAAACACCGCAAGTATGGGAAGGTAGTCCTTTCTATGTTGCTACAGAGTCTAGACCTTGGTTTTTGCAAAAAGAGGTTAAATCTCGAATTTCAGCCATTAATAGTATTGGTTGTGACGGCTCTTTTGCTCATATCATTTTATCAGAAGAAACCCAACAACCAGAGCGCAGTAGCACATATTTAGAATCAAGACCTTTGCATTTATTACCCATTGCAGCAGATGATCAATCTAGCTTATTAGCAGCATTGGATCATTTGCAAGCAACAATTGAAAATGCTGATTCTCTCAAAGAGATTGCTAGTCAAACCTTTGTTGAATTTCAACAGCATTCTCAAAGCAAATACACTTTATCTCTAACTGGACGCAACCAAAAAGAATTAATTAAAGAAATTAATTCTGCCAAAAAAGGTGTAACTAATGCCTTTGCAAATGGTAAAGATTGGCAAACTCCCATAGGTAGTTATTTCACACCAAAACCACTGGGTAAAAATGGAGAAATAGCCTATATTTATCCTGCTGCTGTTAATACTTATCTTGGCATTGGTCGTAGTCTTTTCCGGTTATTTCCTAAAGTTTTTGATGATGTGATTATCAAAAGTCTTTACGAACGAGCCGCAGATGTTGAAAAACTGGTATTTCCTAGAAGTTTGAGTAAATTGTCAACTCGACAATTGGAAACTCTAGAAAAAAAATTGCTGGATGATTCTTTGGCAATGTTTGAAGCAGAAGTGCTTTTTACCAGATTAATCTCGACAATTATTACCGAAGATTTTCAAATTAAACCTAAATATATTTTTGGATATAGTTTAGGTGAAACTAGTATGATGGTTGCTCAAGGAGTATGGAGCAATTTTTATGAAGTCAGTCACACATTTAACTCCTCAGCTTTATTTGGAGATAGATTATCTGGGGCAAAAAATACTGTACGTGAGTATTGGGGACTACCAAAAAATCTCACAACTCCAGAAAATAATTTGTGGAATAACTACGTTCTTATGGCTACTCCAGCCCAGGTTAGAGAATGTTTAAAAAATGA
>NZ_KE384673.1:36109-73158 GCF_000426925.1 Dolichospermum circinale AWQC310F
ACTCGCGTTTATTTAACACAAATTAATACAGCAGAAGAAGTATTAATTGCTGGTGAACCAGCAGCTTGTAACCGAGTTATTAAAACCCTCGGTTGTCATGCTTTTCCCGCTCCTTTCGATCATGTGATTCATTGTCAAGCAATGCAATCAGAATCTCAAGAACTGGAAAAATTATACACTTTACCAGCACAAAAAATACCGGGAATTAAGTTTTATTCCGCTGCTAAATATCAATCAATTGAACTTGAGAGTCAACAAATTGCTCACAATATTGCCACAGGATTATGTCAACAACTCGACTTTCCGCGCTTAGTTAATCGTGTTTATGCAGACGGAGCAAAAATCTTTATCGAAGCTGGTGCTGGTGGTATTTGTTCGCGTTGGATAAGTAAAAATCTTGGTAATCAAGAACATATTACCGTATCCCTAAACCGACGTGGTACAGATGATCATAGTTCCCTAATTAAAGCCTTAGCTAAACTATTAAGTCATCAAGTAAAATTAAATCTAGCTCCTTTATATGACTTATCCTCAGAGAATAAGAAACAGAATAAATTAACACTGAGGAAAGTTACATTAGGTGGTAATTCCATGACTTCTGCAATTTTGAATGCAGAAAATAGCCAAATTTTTGCTAATAACCAAAAGCAAAAAATTTCTCTTAATCAAGAGTATAAAATCATCAATTCCCTACAGACAGCGGAGAAAATAGCGCCCACAGAGATTTACCCCAAACCTAAACCCAAACCAGAAAAAAAATCCATGAAAACTATCATGGAGAACGGTTTAGAATTGTCAAAGAAACTAAAATTCTTTGAGTCAACAAAAATCTTAAAGCCAAACATAAACCAAGAACCTACTGAAAAAATTAGCATGAATGATTTAAAGATTTCTCAGTACAAAAAACTCAGTAACAACACCGCCAAACTAACTAAAACGCACACAAATTTCTTAGCAGCTAGACAAGATTTTAGTCAGCAAATGAGCGAAATTATCCGATTACAATTAGCTTGCGCTCAAAACCTACTCAACGAAGAGAAATAATCCACTTAGTGTTAAGCGTAAAGCTCTTTTTTTAACAAACCACAGAGGCACAGAGGACACAGAGGAAATAAAAAAATGCTTAACTGAACTGTATTCAGAAATAGCCTGAAAATTACACCTAGACGTAAAAAGATTAATGCTCTTTCTCTGTGCCTCTGCGTCTCTGCGTGAACTAAATTCTTCATTTTAAATCCTTTGCTTATACATTGAGGAACAACTACCGTGAAAACAATCGAGACGGTACGAAATCAACATGATAATGGACTTGGTTTTTTCGGCTGGAATCATCATCAAAACCAAATTTGGAAAGGTTCATTAGATTGTATTAGCTTTGAAAAAAATGCCATCAAAGATAAACTATTAACATTAGATCAACCTTGTCATATTATCAAAATAGCAGGGAGAATTGGTGTTACTAATGATGGTTATTTAGCACCTAATGATAATAGTTTATCTGGACAACCAGAACTTTTGATCTCACTGCCACCTCTACGTTTACAACAACTTGGTGATTCTAGTTTTCTTACTGCTTATGGTGTAAAATACGCCTATATGACGGGAGCAATGGCTGGTGGTATTGCTTCTGAAAAGATGGTAATTGCATTAGGAAAAGAGAAGATTTTAAGCTCTTTTGGTGCTGGTGGCTTACTTCCAGAACGTTTAGAATCCGCCATTAATTCTATTCAACAAGCCTTACCAAATGGACCCTATGCTTTCAATTTAATTCACAGTCCCAATGAACCAGCTATTGAGCGTCGCGCTGTAGATTTATATCTAAAATATGGTGTGAGAACGGTAGAAGCATCTGCATTTTTAGACTTAACTCCTAATATTGTTTATTATCGAGTTGCTGGGTTAAGATTGAATGCAGCCAATCAAATTGATATCAGAAATAAGGTCATTGCTAAAATTTCCCGTCGAGAAGTTGCAACTAAATTTTTGCAACCAGCACCCGCGAGAATTATCAAAGAATTACTTCAGCAAGGATTAATTACCGAACTACAGGCAAATTTGGCCAGCCAAGTACCAATGGCTGATGATATTACCGTTGAAGCTGATTCTGGAGGTCACACTGATAATCGTCCTTTAGTATGTTTATTACCTTCAATTATTGCGCTCAGAGATGAAATTCAAGCGCAATATAATTACTCAGTTCCTATTAGAATTGGAGTCGCTGGAGGCATTGGCACACCAGAATCAGCATTAGCTGGTTTTATAATGGGTGCTGCTTATATAGTGACTGGTTCAATTAATCAATCTTGTGTTGAATCTGGTGCTTGTGAACATACTAAAAAGTTATTAGCACAAGCAGAAATGGCAGATATGATCATGGCTCCCGCAGCCGATATGTTTGAAATGGGAGTGAAATTACAAGTTCTCAAACGGGGGACAATGTTCCCCATGCGAGCGCAAAAACTTTATGAATTATACCGCAATTATGACTCTATTGAACATATTCCCAAAGCCGAAAAAGAAAAGTTAGAAAAACAAATTTTTCGGAAAAGTATTGCCGAAGTTTGGGAAGGTACAGCCGCTTATTTATCCCAAAAAAATCCTGAAAAATTGGGTAAAGCTGTTAATAATCCTAAACTGAAAATGGCCTTAATTTTTAGATGGTATTTAGGGTTATCTTCCCGCTGGTCTAGCACTGGTGAAAAAGGTCGGGAAGTTGATTATCAAATTTGGTGCGGACCAGCTATGGGTGGCTTTAATGACTGGGTGCGTGGTTCATATTTATCAGAAGCTAATCAACGTCATGTTGTTGATGTTGCTAACCAAATTATGAAGGGAACTGGATTTTTATATCGTACCCATAGTTTGAAAATTCAGGGTTTGCAAATGCCTCCTTATTACAGTCAATATCAACCAATTCCTTCTATATTGGAGAAGTAAAAATGAATTTTAAACAGTCTTATACTGCTGAAAGTATTCAAACATTTCTAGCTTCCAATCTTGCGGAAGTTATTGGAGTTACAACCGCAGAAATTGATGTTCACGAAAACTTAGAAAGTTATGGTTTAGATTCTGCTCAAGCCATGATTATTATTAGTAAATTGGAGCAATTATTAGGATTTAAACCGTCTCCCGTTCTCCTTTGGCATTATCCCAACATTGCTGCCCTTTCTCAGCGGTTGTCAGAGGAAGCAAGTGATGATTCTCCAGGAAAAGATGCAGCTTCAGGTACAAATTCTGCTGTTAATTTTGCTCCCCCTTTCCTAGATTTAGCTGCGGAAGCTGTCCTAGACCCCAGCATTCAACCCGTAGGTAATACGGTTTTTGTTTCTCACCCCAAAAATATCTTTTTAACCGGAGGAACAGGTTATTTAGGTGCTTTCGTTATCAAGGAATTACTAGAAGTTAGTGAAGCAATTCTTTATTGTTTAGTGCGTGCTAGTAATGTGGAAGAGGGGAAAAGCAAACTAGAAAATAATTTGCAACAATATGGAATTTGGCAAGATAAATATAGTCACCGCATTATCCCCATTATTGGTGATTTATCACAGCCACATTTGGGTATTGACCCAGAACAATTTCAACATCTAGCTGCTAATATAGATACTATTTATCATAGTGCAGCTTTACTGAATTATGTTTATCCTTACTCGGCACTAAAAACAGCGAATGTTTTGGGTACACAGGAAATTTTACGTTTAGCTTGTCAAACCAAAGTTAAACCATTTCATTATGTTTCTAGTGTTGCTGTTTTTGAGTCTAGTGCTTATGCAGGTAAACTGGTTAAAGAAAATGATGATTTTGATGACTGGGAAGGTATTTTTCTCGGTTATTCCCAAACTAAATGGGTGGCAGAAAAGTTAGTCAAAATCGCTGGTAGTCGAGGATTACCTATTACTATCTACAGACCTCCTTTAATTTCTGGAGATAGCAAAACCGGAATTTGTAATACCCATGATTTCATCAATTTAATGATTAAAGGTTGTCTGCAAATGGGTTCTTTTCCCGATGTAGATTATATGTTAGATATGTCTCCCGTTGATTATGTCAGCAAATCTGTTGTTTATCTTTCTCGACAAGAAACATCTGTAGGTAAAGCTTTCCATTTACAACATCCTCAACCCGCTTCTTTAATATCTTTAGTTGATTGGGTGCGTTCTTTTGGGTTTTCATTAAAGATGATTCCATACCAAGAATGGCAAGCAGAATTAATTAATAATGTCACCTCTCCAGACAATCCTTTATATACTTTGCGGCCATTTTTGTTAGAACGTTGGTCAGATGAACAAATCACTATTCCCGATTTGTATTTACAAGCTAGAAGACCAATTATTAGTTGTGAAAAAACTCTAGAAGCATTAAAAGGCAGTTCTATTGTTTGTCCTGCTATTGATTCTCAATTGTTGATGACTTACACATCTTACCTAGTGCAAACTGGTTTTTTAAGTCTTGTCTAATTCTTTTGGCACAGTTTACCTGTGCCTATTTTATTAATGTAATTGACTTCTTAAAAAATGAACATAAAATGTCGGGAAACTGTTTTAATTACTGGTTCAGCTAGTGGTATTGGCTATCAGTTAGCCCGGATTTTTGCTCATGAGAATTACAATCTTGTATTAGTAGATAGGTTAGGAGAAAAACTGCAAATAATAGCTGTTGAACTGGCAGAGGAGTTTGGGATTTTTGTTAAACCCATTACCAAAGATTTATCTAGATCCACATCTCCCGAAGAAATTTTTACAGAATTACAACAAGTTGGGATTAAAGTTGATATCTTAGTCAATAATGCAGGTTTTGGTAATCATGGATTATTTTATGAAACCAACCTCAATACTGAACTAGAAATGTTGCAGGTAAATTTGGTTTGTCTTACCCATTTAACCAAATTATTTCTTAGAGAAATGGTTAAACAACGTCATGGTAAAATTCTTAATGTTGCTTCTGCTGCTGCATTTCAACCAGGTCCATTAATGGCGGTTTATTTTGCAACAAAAGCTTATATTTTATCTTTTTCAGAAGCTATTGCCAATGAGTTAGAAGGTACAGGTATAACTGTAACTGTTCTTTGTCCAGGTTCAACTGCATCTGCATTTCATGAAAGAACAGGAATGGCAGATTCTAAACTACTAAAACGCAAAAAAATGATGGATGCGGAAACTGTAGCCCAAATTGGTTATGATGGTTTAATTCAGGGAAAAACAATTATTATTCCTGGTTTTGTTAATAAATTAATGGCAAAATGTATTCGCTTTATACCCAGGAAAATGGTAACAAAAATTGTCAGAAGTATGCAAGAAAATAAATAATTAAAGACAATGCAAAAGCACTGAAAATCTGATTATTTGGTAGGGGTAATTCATGAATTACCTCTACTTTATTGCTGTTTTGAGTAAGTCTTATTTTAAATCCAAATAGAAATATTATTTGCGTACTCACTCAAATTCACAGAACCGTCGGTAGCAAAACTTGCCTCTTAGTAAAATAACGATAAATTTCTTGACGGTGTAAAACTCTTTCAAAAATTAATCTTTGACCATCAAAAATCATACCAAGACGATAATCATCATCAGTAATCATTTTTTTGTCTCACGCAGAGGCGCTCCAGGCGCAGAGAGAAATCAAAAGTGTGGGATAAACACATAAAAAAACCCTAGATAAATTAACCGAAGGGTTATTAATAAAAACTACATCTTACCTACCCATCCAAATTCCTTCCGTGCTCTTCTTTGCGTCTCTGCGTCTCTGCGTGAAAAAATCCTCTTATCCAACCTTAAACGGCCACTTCACATCCCCAAACGGTAAGGTAATAAAAGCCATATTTAGTAAAAATAAACAAAATAGATGACATCCATAGAATCCCACAAAAAAGCCAAAGCCCTCAAACCCGGAAGCGTGCGCCCCGCCAAAGAACTCTGTAGCGAATGCGGACTATGCGACACTTACTACATCCACTACGTTAAAGAAGCGTGCGCCTTCATTACCCAAAGAATAGACGAACTAGAAACCAGCACCCATAACCGTCCCCGCAACTTAGAAGACGAAAACGAACTCTACTTTGGAGTTCATCAAGAAATGATGTCCGCCAGAAAACAAGAACCCATCGAAGGCGCACAATGGACAGGAATAGTAAGCAGCATAGCCATAGAAATGCTCAATCGTGGCTTAGTTGAAGGCGTAGTTTGTGTCCAAAACAGCAAAGAAGACCGCTTTCAACCCATGCCCATAATAGCCCGCACTCCAGAAGAAATACTAGCTGCCAAAGTTAATAAACCCACATTATCCCCCAACCTGTCCGTATTAGAACAGATAGAAAAATCGGGAATGAAACGGTTATTAATCATTGGAGTAGGTTGTCAAATCCAAGCATTACGCGCCGTAGAGAAAAAACTAGGCCTAGAAAAACTCTATGTACTGGGAACACCCTGCGTAGATAACGTTACCCGCGCCGGACTGCAAAAATTTCTAGAAACCACCAGCCGTTCCCCGCAAACAGTCGTCAGCTACGAATTTATGCAAGACTTCCGAGTCCACTTCAAACACCAAGACGGCTCAGAAGAGACAGTACCCTTCTTTGGCTTAAAAACAAACGTGCTTAAAGACATTTTCGCCCCATCATGTATGAGTTGCTTTGATTACGTTAACTCCCTAGCCGATATAGTCGTTGGGTATATGGGCGCACCTTACAAATGGCAATGGATAGTAGTCAGAAACGATACAGGCAAAGAAATGTTAGAACTCGTTAAAGACCAATTGGATACCCAACCCGTCATATCCCAAGGAAACCGCAAACCAGCAGTACAGCAAAGCATCCCAGCTTATGATCAAGCAGTTACCTTACCCATCTGGGCTGCGAAACTAATGGGAGTCGTCATAGATAAAATCGGACCAAAAGGACTCGAATATGCGAGATTTTCCATAGATTCCCACTTTGCGAGAAATTATTTGTATGTAAAGCGGAATCATGGAGAGAAATTAGCAGCGCACGTACCGGAGTTTGCGAAGCGGATAGTGGGACAGTATAAGTTACCGAAATGATGGCTCACGCAGAGGCGCAGAGGCGCGGAGAGTTTTTAGAGTTTGTTGACTATGCGTGTGATACCGTCTTTGATGAGTGGGACGTTAAAGTTGATTAGTAGTCCGACTTTTTTATCAGCAAGACGTAGATAGGTTAATAGCTGCTTTTTATGTACAGGATGGAGATTTTCCACTGATTTGAGTTCGACAATCACCTTGTCTTCAACTATCAAATCAGCCCGGAAACCTTCCTCCAAAACCACACCATCATAGATGATGGGAATAATTACCTGTCTTCTCACCTCCAACTTTCGCCTTCTCAATTCAACATCCATCACCGTCTCATATACCGACTCCAACAAACCAGGTCCCAAAGTAGTGTGAATCTTGTAAGCCACATCAACAATAACTCCCGAAATCTCATTCTCAATCATTTCTCTGCGCCTCTGCGTCTCTGCGTGCAAAAATATTACCTCATAAAGTCCCTACTGCCTCAATGGCCGCTTGTAAAGCAATAGATACATGAGTCCAATGTGTACCGCCTTGGCAATAGACGATATAAGGTTCTCGCAATGGTCCATCTGCTGATAGTTCCAAGGTACTCCCTTCGATAAATGTCCCTCCAGCCATGACTACTTGGCTTTCGTAGCCTGGCATATCGTCGGGTATGGGGTTGAGATAAGAGCCGATGGGTGAATGCTGCTGTATGGCTTTGCAGAAGGCGATGAGTTTTTTGGCTGAACCAAGTTTAATGGCTTGAATTACGTCTCCTCTGGGCGCTAATGGTGGGGGGTTGACTGGATATCCCAGTTTGTCAAATACATAACCCGTCAGGTATGTTCCTTTCATGGCTTCCCCTACCATCTGCGGTGCTAAAAATAATCCTTGGAATAAGAGGCGGTTTTGATCAAAGGTGGCCCCCCCTTGGCTACCAATCCCAGGGGCTGTCAGTCTACAAGCTGCTGCTTCTACTAAGTCAGCGCGTCCAGCTATGTAACCACCAGCACTCACGACTGTACCCCCAGGATTTTTGATCAATGACCCGGCTATGAGGTCGGCACCAATATGGGTTGGTTCTTGGGTTTCTATAAATTCGCCGTAGCAGTTGTCTACAAAGCAAATGGTGTGGGGATTTTGCTGTTTGACTATGTAAACAATTTTTTCTATGTCAGCAATAGAAAGGCTTGGCCGCCATGAATATCCGCAAGACCGTTGAATCAATACTAACTTTGTGTTGTCGGTAATGCTAGTCGCTAAGTTTTGCCAATCTATTTTTCCTTGTTGGGTTAGTTCTAATTGGCGGTATTTTATGCCAAAATCAAGAAGAGAGCCTTGGCCTTGTCCTCTCAAGCCAATCACCTCTTCCAATGTATCGTAGGGAGAACCAACCACTGCTAACATTTCATCCCCAGGACGAAGTACGCCATACAGCGCACAAGCGATCGCATGAGTTCCCGAAACAAACTGCACTCGCACCACCGCAGCTTCAGCACCCATTACTTGGGCAAAAACTTGATCTAAGGTTTCTCTTCCTAAATCATCGTGTCCGTAGCCACTCACGCCCGCAAAATGGTGCGCTCCCACTCGATGATCACGAAAGGCATCTAATACTCTTTTTAGATTATGCTTGACCTGAGTGTCAATAGCGGAAAAAATTTCTAATAGTGCCTGTTCTGCTTCCCGCAGCTGTTCAAAGCTGTTCATCATTTCCTCATTGAAAAAAATAAAATAGATATGCGGATTTTAGGATCGCGCAGACTAGGCTGAACAATTTCTATTCAGGTTACTGCATGACAATTGCTACTTCTAAACCTCACATTAATTGGGTTAATACCCTATTTTTCATTGCATTACACGTCGGCGCTCTGTTTGCTCTAGTTCCTAGCAATTTTAGCTGGAATGCAGTTGGTGTTGCTTTATTGCTTTACTGGGTGACTGGGGGTTTAGGTATTACTTTGGGATATCACCGTCTTGTCACTCACCGCAGTTTTCAAACACCCAAGTGGCTAGAGTATCTCCTAGTAATTTTTGGGACACTATCCTGTGAAGGTGGTCCCATTGAATGGGTGGGAACACACCGCATTCACCACTTACATTCTGATACTGAATCTGATCCCCATGATTCAAATCAAGGTTTCTGGTGGAGTCATATGGGTTGGATGATTCATTTCGCCCCCGCTCACGATCAAGTTCCTCGCTTCACTAAAGACATTATCGATGACCCAGTTTATCAGTTTTTACAGAAATATTTCATTTTCTTACAAATTGCTTTGGGCTTGGTCCTATACTTCTTAGGTGGCTGGCCAATGGTGGTCTGGGGAATTTTTGTCCGCATTATCTGGGTTTATCACTGTACCTGGTTAGTAAATAGTGCTACTCATAAGTTTGGCTACCGCACTTATGACTCCGGGGACAAATCAACTAACTGTTGGTGGGTTGCTATCCTCGTCTTTGGCGAAGGTTGGCACAATAATCACCACGCTTTTCAATACTCCGCCCGTCATGGTTTAGAATGGTGGGAAATTGATCTGACTTGGATGACCATTCAGTTATTACAATTACTCGGTCTAGCTACAAATGTGAAGCTGGCAACCAAAAAAGCATAATACAGATTTTATGCCCAAAGTCAATAGTTTTATAGTCATTTTGGCTTGAGACTATTGGCTTTTTGCGTGCAACTGCGGCAATTTTTGATCGGAAATTTTTAATTTCTCAATCACTATCCTAAATGATTGTTAAGTTGCTATAATCTCAGAAATTAATGTTACAAAACTTTGCAGCAAGTTACTTTTCTTAGTAATCTTGTGTGGCATTCTGTTGTTTTTCAGGTATTCATGACTACATCAATCATTAAAAGTCAGGAAATAGCGGTCTCCACAGACCTTGGTAAAGACCAAATCAAACTCAAACATATTATCAAAAGTCTCCCCAAGGAATGTTTTCAGAAAAATAGTCGCAAAGCGTGGACAACTGTAATTATCAGCTTATCTATGGCTGCACTAGGCTATTATTTTTTAGCCATTTCCCCCTGGTTTCTTTTACCCCTAGCTTGGATTTTTACAGGAACGGCCTTAACAGGTTTTTTTGTGATTGGTCATGATTGTGGTCATCGTTCCTTTGCGAAACGTCGCTGGGTAAATGATTTAGTCGGACATTTCTTCATGATGTTCCTCATTTACCCCTTTCACAGTTGGCGGATTAAACATAATCATCACCATAAACATACTAACAAGCTAGATGAAGATAACGCCTGGCATCCCATTAGAACGGAAATTTTTACAAATTGGTCTAAAAATAGACAGTCCGCTTTTGAGTTGTTCCTGCGTCAACGTCTTTGGTGGGTAGGTTCTATTGGACATTGGGCTGTTGTCCATTTTGATTGGCGCAATTTCCAGAAAAAAGACCAAGCTAGTGTTAAACTTTCTGTGGCTGTGGTAGCTTTATTTGCGGCTATTGTTTTCCCAACTTTAATTATTACAACTGGTGTTTGGGGATTTATTAAATTCTGGTTTATTCCCTGGATGGTTTACCATTTTTGGATGAGTACCTTTACTATTGTTCACCACACCCTTCCCGATGTTCCTTTTAGCACTGCTGACAAATGGAATGAGGCCTTAGCACAGCTATTTGGCACAATTCATTGTGATTATCCTCGCTGGGTAGAAGTTCTTTGCCACGATATTAATGTTCATGTTCCCCATCATATTTCTACTGCTATCCCTTCCTATAATTTACGGTTAGCTTATAGCAGTATCAAGGAAAATTGGAGTCCTTATCTCCATGAAGAATATAAGTTCTCCTGGGATTTGATGAAGGAAATCACTAATCAATGTCAACTATATAAAACTGATATTGGTTATGTCACTTTTGATGAATATCGTGCAGAAAGATCATAAAATATTAATATTGGGTATGAACTCTGACGTATGAATTAATTACTTCTGGTTTCATCACCAATTTTCTCAGCCAATATTCCCAAGTCTAACTTCCAGAGGTAACTAAATATAACCTCTGGATTAATTTCTAATTTACAATCAATCAACTAACCTAGTGCAATTAGATACAATCCAGTTCAATCAAAAACCTAGTCCCGAATCTTTTGAAGGTCAAGAAAAATTACCCTTTACTCTTCAAGATTTAAAAGCTGCTATTCCCGCTGAATGTTTTCAGCCTAATGTGACTAAATCACTCTATTATTTCTTTCGTGATGTTCTAATTATTGGGCTGCTATATGCAGTGGCTAATTATCTAGATTCTTGGTATTTTTGGCCGGTTTTCTGGTTAATGCAAGGAACTATGTTTTGGGCTTTATTTGTAGTTGGACATGACTGCGGACACCAATCTTTTTCTAAGCATAAATGGTTGAATGATTTGGTTGGTCATCTCTCCCATACTCCTATTCTCGTTCCTTATCATGGTTGGAGAATTAGCCACAGAACTCACCACAAAAATACAGGCAGCTTGGAAAATGATGAAAGCTGGTATCCTGTCTCTGAATCAGAGTACAATGAGATGCCTTTATTGCAAAAAATAGGGCGTTTTTATGTGTTCTTATTGGCTTATCCAGTGTATCTGTTTAAGCGTTCTCCCGGTAAAGAAGGTTCTCACTTTTCTCCTAGCAGTCCACTGTTTAAACCCTCGGAGAAGTGGGACATTATCACTAGTACCACGCTTTGGATTAGTATGGTAGCTTTACTAGGTTTTCTGACCTATCAATATGGTTGGATGTGGTTGTTGAAATACTACGCTGGACCTTACATTGTCTTTATCATTTGGCTGGATTTGGTGACTTTTTTACACCATACTGAACCGGGAATTCCTTGGTATCGTGGGGAAGAATGGACTTTCCTGAAAGGGGCAATTTCTAGTGTTGATAGGGATTATGGTATTTTTAACCACATTCATCATGATATCGGTACTCATGTAGCCCATCATATTTTCTTAAATATGCCTCACTACAATTTGTTGAAAGCTACTAAAGCAATTAAACCAATTATGGGTGAGTATTTTCACGAATCAAAAGAACCAATTTGGAAGTCTTTATGGAATTCTGCTATTGGTTGTCATTTTGTTCCCGATACAGGAAGTAAGGTTTACTACACTTCTAAAAATTAGAATGTCAAGTAAAATCAGTTAAGTCCAGAGTCCACGAGAATAAAGGACTGAATTAAAGCTTTCACAAATCAGTCCGGTTACTTCAATCTCAGTGACTGGACTGATTAAGACAAAATGAAAAATCTCTGCTATGGCAATCCTAAACGATATGTGATCCCAGATCCAATTCCTCCTAAAAGTAGATGTGAAGAAGTCTGTTTACAAAGTTGTACCTATTGTGAAAAATAGCTGCATATCTTTAATGAACATTAAAAATATATAACAGTTTTATTTCTCACAACTGACTATTAAAAGCGTCCATTCCCTTGAATAATATGCTTCACTGTTGTTAAAGTTTCTAAACTAATAAATCCCCTTCTATGTCCTTTTTGATTGGACATTCCTAAAAATACAGCTTCTCCTCGTGAGGAATGACGGGAAAAACGAGGGGAAGCATTAATATAGGTGGAGGCACTATTTACTCCTAATGCAAATTGGCGACTTTCTTGATAGGATTCGGTGACAATACTATCAGCATGACTACTACTATATTGGTTAATCCAAGCGATCGCACTTTCTAAACTATCTACCAATTTAAAGGTCACTGTTTTTGTTAAATAAGGTGTTCCCCATTCTTCATCTTTGACTAGTTGCAATTGCGGAAAAGCCGCAACTAATTCTGCATCTCCTTTAAGTTCAAAACCTTTTTCTTTTAAGCTACTCCATAGCACTGATAAGGAAGATGGTAAAGCTTGACGATGAATTAAAACTTTTTCAATGGCATTTACTGGATCTGGTTCGCTTTCATGGCTATCTATAATCATCCAACGTACCATTTCTAAGCTACTATTGACAGACCAATACAGGTAACAATTACCCATGGCTGACTTGAGAACTGGACAAGTTGCCTGTCTAACTACTTGTTGAATTAAACTAGTACGTCCATAAGGAATCACTAAACTTAAATACTGGTCTTGAGTAACTAAATCTCGCACAGATGCGCCATGTTCAGCAGTAATTAATTCTACACACCCTGCTGGTAAACCGACTTTGGTAATAGCTGTTTGTACTGCATTAGCAATCGCTTTATTAGAATGACTAGCTTCTGTACTCCCTTTGAGAATAATACTATTACCAGTTTTCAGACAAAAACCAGCCGCAATTGCCCCTAAATCTGGGAAAGCTTCATAAATAAAAGCAATCACCCCTAGAGGCATTAACTGGGTATAACTTTGGGAGTCTTCCTGCTGATAATCAGCAGTTCGGACTCGTCGCAAAGGATCAGATAATTCCCCCAACCGTTGCAGAATCTTAACTGCATTCTCCAACCTGGAGGGGGTTAGTCTCAACCAGTCCAAAATTAATTCTGGAACTGCCATTTCTCGACTTGTTTCTAAATCCAAGGTATTAGCTTCGAGAATTTCATCAAAATCCTGTTCTATGGCTTGTGCCATTGCTAACACAGCCCGACTCCTGTCTGTCCCCTTGGTAATTCCCAATTTCAGAGAAGCTTGAAAAGCGCGTTCAGCACTTGTCATGGGTTCAGGGTAATCATCAATCACTTCATCTGTCATGGGGTTAACGTCTGTAAGTAAGCCAGATCATTAGCACTGGTAGAATTGCCAATAACACTGCTACCATTGCCCAAGCGAGGATGCTGGAACTATTAGCTAATCGCAGTGCTAATGGTAGCCATATAATGACTAACACAAAAATAATCCCTAACGCTATTGGTAAATAGCTTCGTTTTAAGGGAGGTTGAACAACGTGCCAACTGTTTCCTTTCCAGCGCCAAGCCCGCTTATAAGGATAAGTTGTAGACAGTTGTTCTAACACATACCCATTTTCTTCTACTACAAAAATATGCTGACAGCGATCGCATCCAAAGGCTTCTGTCAACGTGATGGGAATTAACTGTCCCTTGCGACGACAAGGACAAGCGTATTCCGTGTTTAGGTCTATTTTATCTGGTTTTTGAGGTTGCACAAGCGAGGTAAATAACTTGAGCGGTTTTCTTACATTATTCCCTACTTTTTCCAAAAATCAGTATGAGGAAACCTAAAATTACTCCTAGAAGCTGAAGTAGCCCATAAAGCCTACTATTAAAGCTCCTAACCTAAAAATCCATGACATATCAATTTGATAGATATGGAAAATCAGTTAGTTTTATTTTAATATAAAAACCTAAACTAGAAAGCGGGTAACGCGATTCGAACGCGCGACATCAACCTTGGCAAGGTTGCGCTCTACCACTGAGCTATACCCGCAACTCATCAATAATCTTATTATTCCAGATTTATTCTTGTTTGTCAACCCCTAAATTAAAAAATTTTTTTCCCCGGTGCCATTGGTCAGTGGTCATTAGTTTTTAGTGAAAAAAAATTACTTATTACCCATTACCTATTACCCAATACCCATTACCTAACTAACTTGCTAAATTCGGGCGTAATTGACGCATGAGACTGGCCATTTCTATGGCATTCATAGCATATTCCCAACCGTGATTACTTTTAATTCCTGCCCGTTCTAGAGCTTGCTGCATGGTATCCGTTGTCAAAAT
Organism: Dolichospermum circinale AWQC310F; assembly: GCF_000426925.1. Lineage (GTDB taxonomy): Bacteria > Cyanobacteriota > Cyanobacteriia > Cyanobacteriales > Nostocaceae > Dolichospermum > Dolichospermum circinale. The sequence goes on from NZ_KE384673.1 coordinate 50,775, forward strand.
CCCAAAAATCACTGGTACTCCTGTTTGGAAACTAGCCGCAGCAATACCTTTAGAAACTTCAGCAGATACATAATCAAAATGTGGCGTTTGTCCTTTGATGACTGCACCAAGACAAATTATGGCATCATAACGGCCAGACATTGCTAATTGACGGGCTACATTGGGAACTTCAAAACTACCAGGAACCCAAACATAGTCTACTTGCTCGCCTTCGGGGTCAGGATTGATACCGTGACGTTTTAAGCAGTCTTTACATCCTTCCACTAGTTTCAGGGTGACAAGATCATTAAAGCGAGCGATAATCAATGCAAAGCGCAAAGACTCGGTTTGCTGAAAATTTCCTTCAAAAACTGCCATAATGCCTCTGAATCAATATTACAATAGGTACTTAACCAATATACTTTTCTGCTTTCAAAATATAAGAGCAGGAAAGCACAATCAGGAAAAAGTCGGCTAGAAAAAGAACATTTAAGAGCATTTTTTCTATTTTGACCTTTTGTATTGGCCTTTCTGCTCCTCTGGTTTGTATGGTATATGTTAGTGGATAGTTAAAGCAGTTAATTAAACTACAAAGAAGTTTAATATAGCAACTAACACAACTAAAGCCGCCCAAATTCCAGACCCAACCCAGAGCAGTTTTTTAGATTCTACCCAGTTTTGAGGAGTGGCGTAAACAACGGGTACACCAATCACAAGCACGAAAGAGAACAAGACTAGTGATATTAAAGCAATTTGAAATACTGTGGTCATTTTGTTTTTCCCAACATAACGAAATCTTAGTTTACCCCAGGTGTGCTGCTGTTTATAGTCTTAGTGGTTTTCAGCGAACCTTCTGAACTCACAAAGCATCACCTGATCAATTAATATTTTACGTCGGGTTTGTAACAGTTGCTCATGTCTAATTTTCCAATCTGTTTTTTCAAAGGGAAAATTGGCCGCTACTGATTAGACATTGGGAAAATGATTAAGATGGAAATTATATTCCTTGTTCCCTGTTAAGAGTCCCCTGTCACTTTTAACTTACTTTTAAATATATGGATTTAATTCTTTGTCATACAACTGCTGACTTTGACGCTTTGGGGGCAGCGGTAGGGTTGACTTGTCTGCAACCGGGGAGTAAAATCGTCCTCACTGGGGGCGCTCATCCTCCTGTCAGGGATTTTTTGGCACTACACCGTGATGAGTATCCGTTAATTGAAAGACGTTCAGTAATTCCTGAGAAAATTCGTTCTTTAACGATTGTAGATACTCAAAAGCGCGATCGCTTGGGTAAAGCAGCTATCTGGTTTGATTTAGCTAATGTGGAAAAGATCATCATTTATGATCATCATCTCGAACAGGAGGGAGACATTCCCTCTACTGAATCATACATTGAAGAAGTAGGGGCTACAACTACTTTAATGGTAGAAAGATTACAAAAAAGCAATATTTCTTTAAATTCCGCTCAAGCGACGGTAATGGCTTTGGGTATTCATGTGGATACAGGTTCATTAACTTATAAACAATCTACAGCCAGAGATGCTTTAGCATTAGGTTGGTTAATGCAGCAAGGAGCAAATTTATCAGTTATTTCTACCTATCGAGATCCTGGTTTATCACCACAATTACAACAGTTATTAAGTCAAGCTTTGGAAAACTTAGAATATCTTTGCTTGCGGGGATATACTATTGCTTGGGTGACAATAAAAACAGATAGTTTTATTCCAGGTTTATCGGGTTTAGCTTCAGAAATAATTGATTTAACAGAAAGCGATGCTTTACTATTAGCAAATGAATATCCTTTAAGTGAAGAAGATTGGCGATTAACAGTAATTGGGAGAACACAAATTCCCCAAACAAATCTGAATCAATTATTTACATCTTATGGTGGTGGTGGACATTCCCAAGCAGCATCTTTAAACCTCCGCACCACAGATTCCCAAGCAATTTTACAACAATTATTAGATGGATTAAAAGGGCAAATTCCCCACCCTCCTATTGCTAGAGATCTAATGTCTTCTCCAGTGCGAACAATTCGCCCGGAAACTACAATAGCCGAAGCACAAAGGATTTTATTACGTTATGGACATTCAGGTTTATCTGTAGTTAATAACCAAGATTTATTAATTGGAATTATTTCCCGACGTGATTTAGATATTGCTTTACATCATGGATTTAGTCATGCACCAGTTAAAGGTTATATGACAAGTAATTTAAAAACAATTAACCCTGATACTTCTTTACCAGAAATTGAGTCTTTAATGGTAACTTATGATATTGGCAGATTACCAGTATTAGAGCAAGGGCAATTAGTTGGTATTGTCACCCGCACCGATGTTTTAAGAGAATTGCATCAATTAACAATTCAAAATCCCCAATCCCAAATCCAAAGTTATGATCAGAATTTGCGACTGAATTATGAATTAGAAAAACGTCTTACTCCTCAACTGTGGCAATTACTTAATATCGCTTCTCAAGAAGCAGAAAAACGAGGCTGGCATCTTTATTTAGTTGGTGGTGCAGTGCGAGATTTACTATTATCAGAAACAGAAAATCGCACATTAATGATTAATGATATTGATTTAGTAGTTGATGGTTTTCATAAAACAGCAAATGTCGGTGCAGGGGTAGAACTAGCTAAAGCCTTACAAGAGATTTATAAAAATGCGAGATTAGAAATTCATGGCGCTTTTCAAACTGCGGCTTTATTATGGCATAAAGATATATTATTAGATTCATTATGGGTAGATATTGCCACAGCCAGAACCGAGTTTTATCCTTATCCAGCAGCAAATCCAGAAGTTGAAGCTAGTTCCATTCGTCAAGATTTATATCGTCGAGATTTTACAATTAATGCTATGGCTTTGCGGTTAACTTCTCCTCGTGCAGGTGAATTATTAGATTTTTTTGGTGGTTTTATAGACTTAAAAAATCAGCAAATTAGAATTTTACACGCTAATAGTTTTATTGAAGATCCGACGCGGATTTATCGCGGGGTGCGGTTTGCGGTACGGTTTGGATTTTCCCTAGAACCCCAAACAGAAACTTATATTCGTTATGCTATAAATAGTGGAGTTTATAATCGTACTAGTCAAGAAAATAGTAAAACTCCGGCTTTGCAAACTCGACTAAAAACTGAATTAAAGTATATTTTAGCAGCACATTATTGGCAATCAGCTTTAGAATTACTTAATAATTTAGGGGCTTTACAATGTATTCATCCTACGCTAAAATTAGATAGAGAACTTAATCGGCAATTAAATTTATTAAAACACTGTTTAAGAAAATTTGACAGAAAACAAACTTTAATAAATTGGCAAATGCGTCTGGAGGTATTAATAGGTTATTTACAGCCAGAATATCGAGAAAAAGTTGCTAAAAATCTCCAATTAGCTGATGATAGTATTAGCAGATTAGAAAAATTATCTCAAATTCAATCTGAGGTAATGAGATTATTACCCACTTTTGAAAAACCCAGTCAAACTGTGTATTTACTCAAAAAATATGATTTACAAACTTTGATTTTAATTGCTTTACAAAGTCCCCGGAAAATTAGAAGAAGAATTTGGCAATATTTAACAAATTGGGGAAATATTCAACCGCTGTTAAATGGGAATGATTTAAAACAATTGGGTTATAAACCTAGTCCCCAATATAAGCAAATGCTTGATGATTTATTGACTGCGACTGTAGATGGTATAATTAAGGATAAAGCTCAAGCACAAGAATTTTTAGCCAAGCATTATCCTGGGTAATTAAAATTGAAAATATGAGGTTGATATGCAAGTTCAAACATCCAGCAAATATTACACTCCAGAAGAATATATAGAACTAGAGGAAAAATCAGAATTTAAAAATGAATATATACACGGGGAAATTATACCTATGACTGGTGGAACTACAAATCATAATGAAATTGCAGGTAATTTTTATCTACATTTTAAATTAAAAATGCGGAATCAAAATTACAAGATTTATATGGGTGATGTTAAATTATGGATAGAGCGTTATCAAATATATACTTATCCAGATATTATGGTAATTCAAGGAGAACCAACATATCAAGGAACTGGAACTACTCAAGTAACAAATCCTTTAATGATTGTAGAAGTGTTATCTAAATCAACTATAAATTATGATAGAACCGACAAATTTAGATTTTATCGTTCTCTTCCTGAATTGAAAGAATATATTATGATTAACCAATATGAATATTTTATTGAACAATTTGCTAAAAATGCAGAAGCACAATGGGTATTAACTGAATATGAATCAGTAAATGATATATTGTCTTTAAAATCAATAGATTTTCAAATTCCTTTTAGCGATATTTATGAAGGTGTAAATTTCCAGTAGGTTGGGTTGAGGAACGAAACCCAACATTATTAAACCTGATTATTAAATTGTATTAGGATCTATATTCAATTCTCGCAATTTTGCTGCTAAACGTTCTGCGGTTTCTTCTGGAGTAGGAACTAATTTACCTTCTGGTGTAAAATATCTTAATAATCCTCCCTCAATTCCCAAATATAAATCTAATTGTTCACTCCATAAATGTCCTTTTTCATTTGCTTCTAGAGCTTGATATTTTCCATCTAATAAATGAAAACCTGCAAATTCTAGTGTATAAGGATCAAACCAAAAATAATCCGGGGTGCGGAAAGTATTTTGATAAAGTTCTTTTTTATATTCCTTATCTGTATTTGCTGTAGTTGGTGAAAGAATCTCTAAAATAAAATTAGGGTATTTTCCCTCTTCATTCCAAACTACCCAACTTTTTCGAGTTTTGCGTTCTGTTCCTAGCACAACAAAGAAATCTGGACCTCGGAAATATTCTGATTTTTTCTGATTAGGACTATAGTAAATGGTGAGATTTCCCGCAGCATAGAAATCATATCTATCTTTCCATAACCATTCTAGACATTTTAAAAGGAGAATTATTTGTCTTAAATGTAGTTCTGTTTCCACGGTAGGTTCATCACTATATAAATCACTGGGGGGAAAAATCACATCTTGAGAGATGTTTTCTTTAAGTTCTAATTCTTGAGTAATCATCATGATGTGATACCAAGTAGTTACCCTTCTATTATATCATTGCCTAGGTTGGATTGGTTACCCAACATTATTAAACCTGATGATTAAAGATTGTGTTGGGTTGCGCTGTCGCTTAACCCAACCTACCTTTCTACTACCTTTCTACACTACGAGGATCAAGTGCGTCTCGCAAACCATCACCTAAAACATTGAAAGATAAAACAGTGATAATAATTAAGATTGCTGGTGGTAAAATCAGCCAAGGTTGTAATACTAAAATAGAAGCATTACTAGCTAAAGAAAGCATATTTCCCCAAGAAGGATCTGGTTGTTGAATCCCCAAGCCAATCAAACTTAATACGGCTTCTGCACCAATAAAACTAGGAATTGTCAAAGTAGCAGAAATAATAATATAAGTAGCAGTTTGCGGCAAAACATGACGAATGATAATATAAATTGGATTACCACCCATTACCTTTGCAGCTTGCACAAATTCGAGTTCTTTGATTGATAATACCTGTCCGCGAATTATTCTGGCTAAACCAGCCCAGCTAATTACAGAAGTGATCAAGATAATTAATAAAAATCGCTGAGTGCTGGTTAATTTTGGACTCAAAATACTTGATAGTGCTACTAATAAATAAATACTGGGAAAGGTCATCAAAACTTCTGCTAAACGCATGATTATACTATCAATTAAACCACCAAAATAGCCAGAAATACCACCAATAAACAACGCCAATGGATAGGTGACAATGATGCCAAAAATGCCAATAAACATACTAATACGACCACCATGCAACAAGCGACTAAACTGGTCTCGTCCTTGTTCGTCTGTTCCCAAAATATTAAATTTTGCGTCACCAATAACGCCAAACAAATGCCAATTTAAGGAAATTCCAGGAATAATTGTGATCTCTTGCCATTTTGGCGGTAGGGAAAGACTGAATTTGAATAATTGGTATTCTGGTCCAGTAACAAATAAGCGTAATGGAGAAGGTTTTGTTTTGTCTACAATTATTTTTCTCTCTCCAGTTTCTAAATTAGTATCACCTTGTATTGTAGGATATATATGAGGTCCAATGAATTGCCCCGACTCAGATAGCCAATGAATGGGAGTAGGTGGGAGTAATGAACCATTGGCTTGTGAATCATAAGGGTTATAAGGAGCGATAAAATCAGCCGCAATCACTGCTAAATAGAAACATAATAGGACAATTGCCCCAGATCGTGCTAGAGGATTTTTGTTGAGTCGTTGCCACCAATTCATAGTTTTTGATGTAAAATTTGATGTTGATTGATGCTGATTATTTATTGATCAAAGTATATATCAATAAATTAGACAAAAAACTACAACTCTATATTTATGAACAATTTGCATCTCCACCGCGCTCAATTTCCGGCTTTAAGTAATAAAATTTATTTTAATTACGGAGGACAGGGACCTATGCCCCAAGAGGCTATGGATACTATTGCTCAATCTCAGGCACATATTCAAAGTATCGGTCCTTTTGGCAGTGAAGCGTATAGTTGGATATCACCGCAAATACAATCCAGCCGAAAAGCGATCGCATCTTTATTAAATGTGCCAAGTGACACAATTACTCTCACAGGTAATGTTACCGTAGGTTGTAACATTGCCATGTGGGGTATTGATTGGCACGCTGGTGATCATCTATTGCTTTCCGACTGTGAACACCCTGGAGTCATCGCTACGGCTAGGGAAATTGCCCGTAGATTTGCGGTAGAAGTTACTACCTGTCCCTTAATGGCTACTTTAAACGCAGGAGATCCTACCAGTATTATTGCTGATTATCTCCGTCCCCATACCCGCTTAGTAGTATTAAGTCATGTTTTGTGGAATACTGGTCAAGTTCTACCTATTGACAAAATTGCAGAAGTATGTAAAAGCAATAAATCCCTGTTATTGATAGACGCAGCCCAATCCGTGGGTGTTCTTCCCTTGGATTTAACCGCATTGGGTGTGGATTTTTACGCATTTACTGGTCATAAATGGTTATGCGGTCCTGCTGGTGTGGGTGGTTTATATGTCTCTCCCGAAGCAAGATCAAGCCTACATCCTACTTTTATTGGTTTAAATGGAGTTATTACAAATAGTCAAGCACAACCAACGGGTTGGCAACCAGATGGGCGCAGATATGAGGTTTCTACTTTATCAACTTCATTATATGTGGGTTTAAAAGCAGCAATTACAATTCATGAACAGTGGGGAACAGCAGAGGAAAGATATGAGAGAATTTGCCAAAATAGTCAATATCTTTGGCAAAAATTAAACTCTTTATCTGATGTCAAATGTTTAAAAAATTCCCCTCCAGAAAGTGGATTAGTTTCCTTTCAATTAACTAATCAACCTAGTTTAAAATTGGTGCAATATCTAGAATCACAAAAGATTTTAACTAGAACAATTGCTAATCCTAATTGTATTCGTGTGAGTGTTCATTACCTAACATTAGAATCAGAAATTGATCAATTAATAACAGTGATCTCCAGTAGGTTGGGTTAACGCAAAGAAACCCAACTGACACAAATTCTTGTTACCTTTTACCTTTCAAATCATGGAACGACCAATTATATATATAGCCATTACTAATCATGGTTTTGGTCATGCTACCCGCACAGCTTCTATAGCTAATACCATTCAAAAATTATGCCCGGAAGCGTTATTGATTTTGGTAACTACTGCACCGCGTTGGTTACTAGAATCCTATATAGAAGGTGATTTTATTTTACGTCAACGGGCGTTTGATTTAGGCGTGATTCAAATTGATAGTTTGATCATGGATAAACCAGCGACTTTAGAAAAATTGCGAGAAATCAAAAAAAATCACAAATCCTTAATTGCTTCAGAAGTTAATTTTATTCGTCAAAATCGTGTTAATTTGATTTTAGCAGATATTCCTTTTCTGGCTGCTGGATTTGCTGAAGCTGCGAATATTCCTTGCTGGATGATCAGTAACTTTGGTTGGGATTTAATTTATCGAGACTGGGGAGGAGAATTTATAGAAATTGCTGATTGGATTAGTAATTGGTACGCAAAATCTAACCGGTTATTTCGTCTTCCTTTCCATGAACCTATGTCAGCTTTTCCCCATATTACCGACGTAGGTTTAACAGGTGGTTCTCCCCGTTTTTCTATTGATGAATTACGCAGCAATTGGGGAATAAATACACCTCCAGAAAAAACCATTTTACTAACATTTGGCGGTTATGGTGTGCAACAAATTCCCTATACCAATATTAGCAGATTTCCCGATTGGCAATTTATGACGTTTGATTTTTTAGCCCCAGATTTACCGAACTTAATTAAAGTTACAAATCGTCAATATCGTCCTGTAGATTTTATGCCAATTTGTGGGAGAATTATCTCTAAACCGGGTTATGGGACATTTTCAGAAGCGACGCTTTTAGATGTACCAGTAGTAACTATACCCCGTGATGATTTTGCCGAAGCAGCTTTTATGTTAGCAGGAATTACTAATTATAATCATCATCAAATTATCACTACATCGGAATTTTTTCAAGGTGATTGGGATTTTCTATATCAGTTACCCCAACCACCAAAACAAAAACAGGTAATAAATAAAGATGGCAATGAAACAATAGCTAAAACTGTGATAGATTATTTCTAAGTATTTAGATTCCCGACTTCTGCTATAGAAACTGGACTTTGTTATAAACATCTCCAGAAAATAGTTATCACACAGCATATAGCGGCCTAGTTTTTACTCAAGTATCAAATAGTTGAGGATTTTAGGTGGGTATTACCCACCATTATGTTAAATTAGCAACTCATTAATCTTCGTGATCATCAAAGGGATCATCTAATTCCTGGCTTGGGGGTCCAAAGGATGTGTAAATTGCCATACCAGTGATAGCCACTAGTGCCGCACAAAAGGAAATTCCCAGCACTGTAGCGGGTTCTAAGTCCATAAATTTAGTTACATATTATGAGATCAATATTTATAGAATATTACAAAATTTAACTTAAATAACCTATCGGACTCCTCAATTTTGAGGTTTTGCCAATTTCATCTATAATGTCTTTATCAAATGCCAATAAAATTAAAAAAAGCTTTTGCTACTGATCTTAGGTGAATTATGGCACAACGGACTAGGTTAGGGGATGTTCTCAGACCCTTAAATGCTGAGTATGGTAAAGTGTCCCCAGGTTGGGGAACGACACCTTTAATGGCTGTGTTTATGGGTTTATTTTTCGTATTTCTGCTCATTATCCTCCAAGTCTACAACAAGTCTCTGCTAATTCAAGATGTACTTGTTGATTGGCGTAGTTTAGGGGGCTAATGGTCATCCAGTTATGAAGCTAAAATGACAATCTACCCGGCTTGTCCGGGTTTTTGTTATTCATAAAAAATTCCGAAAAATAGCGATAAAATTAAACTATATAGCAAGAAGCCTTCTAGGTTTATAGGAGAGGAAGATGAATATATTTGGTATCGGTTTACCAGAAATGGCGGTAATTATGGTGGTAGCACTATTGATATTTGGTCCAAAGAAGTTACCAGAAATTGGCCGCAGTTTAGGGAAAACCATTCGCAGTTTCCAAGAAGCTTCTAATGAATTTCAAACTGAGTTCAAACGAGAAACTGAACAATTAAAAGAAACTGTACAAACAACAGCTGAACTAGAGCCTAAACACATCGAAGCCGGAAAACACCAGCAGGAAAATATACAAGGATGAAGGAGGGAGAAGTAAAACAACCGACTTTAGTAATTCCCCAGCTAATTGTCGGACTAGGAAACCCAGAGCCTAAATATGACCAAACTCGCCATAATATTGGTTTTGCAGCTATAGACAGTTTAGCACGTGCTTGGCAAATTTCTGTAGCTGAAAATCGCAAATTTCAGGGCGAGTTTGGTGAAGGTACTGCACCAGGTAGCGTTAAAATCCGCTTACTTAAACCTTTAACCTATATGAATCTTTCAGGACAGGCTATACAAGCAGTAACGAATTGGTATAAATTACCTCCTGAATCCGTGTTAATCATTTATGATGATTTAGATTTACCTCTGGGAAAAACGCGTTTACGCTTGTCTGGTTCTGCGGGTGGACATAATGGTATGAAAAGCATTATTTCCCATTTGAATACTCAAAATTTCCCACGGTTGCGAATTGGTATAGGTAAACCGAAAGGTGCTATAGATGGGGATAAGTCTGATACTGTTGCTCACGTTTTAGGACGATTTTCTACTGCTGAAAATAAAGTGATGTCTCAAGTTTTAAACTTTGTCGTTGATTGTGTAGAATTTAGTTTTAAACAAGGTGTAGAAAAGACGATGAATCTTTGCAATACTCAGAATTTTGCAGGTGTTGAATCTTGAGTAAAATGTCATATGAAAATATTGAAAAAATGAAGTTGAAAAAATTAAAGATAAAAAATGTAAAAATAGAAAAAATATCCAAAATTATCAACATGACTCCCTTACCCGATTATCGTCCCAAACAGTTATCAGTAGGTCCACTAGAAGCAGAAATTCTCAGTATCGTGTGGGAACTAGGTTCAGCAACAGTTAAAGATGTACATGATCGCATCCTAGCAGATCCAGATCGTGAATTAGCTTATACCTCCGTTACTACCGTTCTCCGTCGTCTCACGGAAAAAGGCTGGTTAGCTTGTGATAAGCAAGGAAAAGCCTTTTATTGGCGGCCATTGTTGACTAAACAACAAGCAGAAGTGATCAAAGCTCATGAACAATTACAGCGATTTTTAGCAGTAGGAAATCCTGATATAATTGCCGCATTTGCTGATAGTCTAGATCAAGCTGCGACTGATCAAATAGAAGCGATCGCAAAACGCATTCAAGCCGCACGGGAAGCCAGAGGAGAAAAATAAATATGCATTTATTTATGATAATCACCGCTGTTGCCGTTGCTTACTGGTTAAGATCCTCTGGTAATATACCCCAAGGTAATTGGCATTTACGATGGCAAAAAACCCTATTTTTATTCCTCTTTCCTCCTTTACTGATCTTCATGACAGTTACCGCTGTAGTCTGTATGGGTACACAAGGGAAAATGGGCGGAATGTATACCAATTCTTTCAGTTATATCCTAGCATTAATTTCTCTGGGATTTTTTAACATCTTAGGGCTTAAACTTGTTTTGGGTGGCTGGAAGGCGATTAAATCCGCTCGTGAATGTCCCCAACTGAATCTGAATGGTAAAAAAGTCCGAATCCTACAAACAGGGGCTTTATTTGCCGGACAAATTGGTTTTTGGCAACCGGAGTTAGTCGTCAGTGAAGGATTACTAGAAACCCTTTCCCCAATCCATCTAGAAAGCGTCTTAGCCCACGAACAAGGGCATTATCAATATAGGGATACGTTCTGGTTCTTTTGGCTGGGTTGGATGCGTTCCTGTACCGCATTGTTGCCCAATACAGAACCTTTATGGCAAGAGTTGTTAGTTTTACGTGAGTTACGGGCTGATAGTTACGCTGCATCTCAAGTAGATCCGTTGGTATTGGCAGAATCATTGTTATTAGTCGTAAGCAATAACCCAATCACATCCGATGTCTGCTGTGCTGCTTTAGGTGCTGGCGATCGCTTGGAACAAAGAATCGAAGCTTTATTAACACCACCTGAACCAATATCAGCAGCACAATTACCATCCTGGCGGATTTTTCTCCTCGCCTTTCTCCCCCTAATTACAGTCGTATTTCACACTTGAATTATTTCCTCTCTATTTTCTAGAGAGGAAGGAAAAGCCAAAATTGAATTAAAATCGGAACGTAGTCAAGAGAATTATTAGCTTCTAAGCGAGTAAACAACTGGTCTTTACCCGTGAAACTACTCACCAAATTCAGGCGAATGCGATCGCTAAAAATAGTATTATCTTCGAGTTTACGTCCCCCTGAGTATACTGGGCCTCCTTAACCCCTTCTCGACCCGCTGCGGGGTCCACATTAATTGTCCGCCAGCGGTCAGAGTCTAACGCCCTATCCCCACGAAAAACACCCCCAAGACTGAAAATTACCTCCCCACTTAACTTAATAGTAGGGGAAAATTGTTGACTTTCTAGTACAGCAGTCCGATTTTCCAAGCCATTTATCCTCTTCCGTATTTCTACTAATCCATCTGCAAACTCCTGTTGCAGTAAATTAACAGCAATCAATAACGGAGTAATCCACAATTCCGTAGAAAAGTAGACATTTACCTCACACCTCAAATCTTTAATACCAACTTAGTAGGTACGTATTAATACCAACTAAATTGGTACTCTGGAGCAAAGGCTACAAATTTTCTATGGTTGGTAAAATTTGTTTTTTAGCGGTTTTTAATTGCTTCCAAAGCATTTGAATTTGAGTGTAAGCATCCTCTGGTGACAGCTTACCAGCAGTTTGCAGGTTACAAATATAGCTTACCCGTTGGGAAAATTCCTGTAAACTAGAGTTAAAAATCAAATACTCTGGCTGCAATTGACCGGAATATTTATAGCGAGGATACAGAAAATCGGTTAAATTAGCTAAAAAATCAGAATCTTTTGGCATTGTCGTGTACATCCATCAGCTAGTAAAAAAAGGCTCATTTTTCCAATAGGATTTTAGAGCCGTAGTATAACCAATTAAGTTGGTAATTATCCTCTAGGCTTAGTGGAAAAAAAGTAATTGACAATACAATTTTTGCAATTTCTTCAGAAAACATTTACCAGCTTTATTGGTAAGTGTTATGGTAATCTTGGTAAAAGTATGCCGAGTGTCAATTCCATGAGTAAAAATTTCTCTCAGTCCAGTTTACCCATCAAAAGAAGAAAACTACTAGTCTTAATCACTACAGCCCTAGCTGCTTTGCTACTAACAATTGGCTTACCAACCTTAACTTCTGCCCCTGTTGTAGCACAATCAAACTCAACCTTGCTTGTGTCCGCCGCTGCTAGTTTAAAAGAAGCCCTGGAAGAAATTAAACTCCTATACCGACAAAGTCAACCAAACGTCAATATTAGTTATAACTTCGGTAGTTCAGGGGCATTACAGCAACAAATCGAACAAGGCGCACCATCGGATATTTTTATATCTGCGGCGAAAAAACAAGTAGATGCTTTAGAACAAAAAGGACTTTTGGTGGGAGGAACTCGGAATATTATTGCTAAAAACAAATTAGTTTTGGTAATCCCTAAAAATGCCGTTGGTATCACTAGTTTCTACAGTCTTAAAGATGCAAAAGTCAAAAAAATCGCCATTGGTGAACCCAGAAGTGTACCCGCAGGACAATATGGACAACAAGTATTAGAAAAGTTGAAAATCTGGTCAGAAATTAAATCAAAACTGGTGTTTGCGAATAACGTGCGTCAGGTTTTAGCATCTGTAGAAACTGGTAATGCTGATGCAGGTTTAGTATATATAACTGATGCCAAAATCTCTGATAAAGTCAAAGTTGTAGTTACAGCCGATGAAAAATACCACTCTCCCATTATTTATCCGTTAGCAGTTATTAAAAGTAGCAAAAATGTTGATGCTGCTAAAGAATTTTCCCAATTTTTATCTAGCAATCAAGCCAAGGCTGTATTCAAAAAATATGGGTTTATTCTGCCTTAATCATCGGTGAAATTTTAGATCCCCGACTTTTTTTAATAAATCAGAATTTATTTATAGGATTAAATAAAGAAGTCGGGGATATTACCCAGGATTTATTAAACCACCTGAATCCTGACCGAAAAATTTTAGATTTTAGATTTTGAATTGGGAATTTTCGGTACAAGTTCCCCGTTCCTTCTGGACGGAATTAATCAAAAATCGCCAATCTAAAATCCTCAAGCTCTACACTTGTTTGGTGAAGTCAATCCAAAATCTATTGACATTTCAATTCTGATGAGGTACAAAGTTGAATCATGAAACTCTTGTGGTGCGGGCATCTTGCCCGCTCTTGCATTTTCGATCTTCCCTGACGTTTTTTAACACGAAAAATAGTCCCAGCACAAACTTCCAAAATTGGAGACTTCTACCAATTTTATTGGTGGTGTGCTACTGAATTATTTCTGCTTTAGGGTATAATACCAACTAATTTGATTTAAATCAAACAGTTTAACTATGTAGTCAAAGTATAAAAATTTTATCAAAGAAACTATGCCACAGGATTTATCACCGCTTTGGATATCATTGAAAACGGCTTTACTCGCAACCTTTATCACTTTCTTTTTAGGTATATCTGCTGCTTATTGGATGTTGGGATATCGCGGTAAAGGTAAATCTTTAATTGAGGGTATATTTGTTGCACCGTTGATTCTACCACCTACAGTAGTTGGGTTTTTACTGCTGATATTCTTTGGTAAAAATGGTCCAGTTGGTAAACTTTTAGAACCCTATGATACCACAATTGTTTTTACTTGGTATGGTGCTGCCATCGCCGCTACAGTAGTTTCATTCCCATTAATGTATAAAACTGCACTCGGAGCTTTTAGCCAAATTGATGCTAATCTTCTGCGAGTAGCGAGAACCTTGGGTGCTAAAGAATTGACAATTTTTTGGCGCATTAGTTTACCCTTAGCATTTCCAGGCATTGTAGCTGCCACAACCTTAGCTTTTGCGAGGGCTTTGGGTGAATTTGGGGCAACTTTAATGTTAGCAGGTAATATTCCTGGACAAACACAAACGATGCCCATGGCCATATATTTTGCAGTAGAATCTGGGGCAATAAATGAAGCTTGGTTTTGGTCAATTGCCATGATGATCATTTCCCTTTCAGGTATTACTCTAGGTAATTTTTGGCAAGAATTTCAGGATAAACACAAACTCACAAAATCATCAATAAAACCGATAGAATTAGAAAATAAATCCTCTTCTTTATTAGTTGATTCCTCCTTAGCTAGTTTGTTTTTAAATATCGAAAAAAGACTAGATAATTTTCATCTAAAAATTGCCTTTAATACCAATAATCAACCACTAGGATTGTTGGGAGGTTCTGGCGCAGGAAAAAGTATAATTTTGCGTTGTATAGCAGGCATAGAAACACCCACAAGAGGACAAATCATTTTAAATAATAGAGTATTATTTGACTCAGAAAATAACATTAATATTCCCATTTATCAACGACGGATTGGGTTTTTATTCCAAAATTATGCCTTATTCCCACATCTTACTGTAGCCCAAAATATCGCCTTTGGTATACCAAAATATATAGATACTAAAACAGAGGTAGAAAAGCAATTAATAGCCATGAAATTACAAGGATTTGGAAACCGCTATCCCCACCAACTTTCCGGGGGACAACAGCAACGGGTAGCATTAGCTAGGGCTTTGGCCAGTAAACCAGAAGCATTACTTTTAGATGAGCCATTTTCTGCCCTTGATACCCATTTACGCAGTCAATTAGAACAACAAGTTACAGAAATCCTGGCTGATTATTCTGGTGTAACTTTGTTTGTTACTCATAATATGGAAGAGGCTTATCGTTTATGTCCCCATTTGTTAGTATTAGAACAAGGAAAAGCCGCTCATTATGGTTCTAAATATGAGATTTTTCAACATCCTGCGAGTGTAAATGTTGCTCAACTTACAGGTTGTAAAAACTTTTCTCGTGCTAATATTTTATCACCTCAAAAAATAGAAGCAATTGATTGGGGTTGTACTCTTGAAGTTAGAGAAAAAATTCCTTCAGAATTGTCTTATGTTGGTATTCGCGCTCATCATTTGATTTTTACAAAAGATCCTCAGCAAGTAAATACATTTCCTTGTTATTTAGTTCGTACCAGTGAAACACCTCACAGAATGACAGTATTTCTTAAATTACATTCTGTTGGTAATCATGCCAATGATTATCATTTACAAGGGGAAATTTATAAAGAAAAATGGGTAAATATTCAAGATCAATCTTTTCCCTGGTATGTGCAGTTAGAACCTTCTCGGTTACTTTTAATGGAGTAAATAGTCTGTAGCTATTCTTGACTACAGGAGAATGGCCTTTTTTACCAGCAGGGGGGTTATTTGCAATCTGTACCTGCTGCGGTGTGGCTGGGGGAGAGTTACCAAGTGCTGGGGGATGTTAAGGCTAGTAAACAATGGTGGGAAGTAGCTTGTGAGGAATATCAGGAATTAAGGGTGTTTAACCCGGCTATAGCTGATTACTGGTTAGGGAGAGCCTTAGTGGGTTTGGGTGATAAATCAGGGGCTAGACGGGCTTATGAAAGTGCTTTAAGTCAGCAGTTATTGTATCCGGCTCGTGGGGAAGTGGAGAAGAGCTTGAAGCGACTGAAAAGTAAGGTGAGGAAGGCTTCGGGGGGTTGAGGGTGGATTTTTGGGGAGAAAATTTGCCTGTAACTCGAAAAATTCACAAATTTGGGTTGGGAAACGTTTAAGAGATGTGGGAAGAAAAACCACTAATCAAATTCAACTCATAAAGGACTTTTGAACATGAAACGTACAATTAGCTTTTTGGCGACACTAATGTTTGCCTTTGTTGTATCTTTTGGTTTTGTAGTAAATAGTGCTAGTGCAGCCCCCACCACATGTATTATTGATTCTGCAACTCCTTGTAAAGTAACTCTTAAGGCCAAGGATTCAGTGGACGTGTTTTTTGATAACGGGGCGGAACTAAGGATTATTTACCAGAGCTTGACCGCTAGATATCCAGTGCAGATTTCGCAAACAATTGGAGCTACACCATTACCATCAGTAAACTTACAGCCTGGTCAAATAACTACCCAAAGTTATCCAACTGGTGGTGCTACTACTGCATTTTTCATAAACGATGCTGCTGTGGTGGGTGCTGACGCTTCCTTAATTATATCTGTGAGGTAGTTAGGTTAGTCAGTCGTTTCACAAAATACGCCTGATAAACCCCGTCTACCTTGAGAACTTTAGTTTTTTGTAATTAGGGGTGGGTTTTGTATATAAGCTATTCGTTTTCAGTGATAACCTATCGACTAAACCTGCCCCTACCACTAGAATATAACAGAATAATAGACCTACCCTTTGGAACTATAGGTTTCAACTTAGACTTGAACGGGGTTTAACCCTCTTCCATTTTGAAATGATTTCTTTTCCCCCTAAGTTCTGAAGAACTATCTCTAATCAATCAATACCATGACTACTTATAGCCATACACTAAATATTAGTAATCCATGTTTTGCCACAATTGACGTACAGCAAAGCTATACAATCGGCTTTGCTCCAGGTATCAAGCTGGAAGCTTCTTTCAGAAACCTAAACCCTACTAAACCAGCGCAAATTGGTATACTAATTGGTAGTCAACAACTGCCCCCACTACTTCTTCAACCAGGTCAAACTGAAACTCAAACATACGATATTTCACAGTTTTCATATATAAATTTTATCAATGAAGCTCCTCTTCGAGATACTCCTGTGTACATCTTTGTACAACAGCTAATCATAAATTAAGTTCTTACTTCATCCCTTGCCTGACCACTTTTCAAAAGCTTAATGATCAACAAGGAGAAATTAAATGGCTGGCGATTTATTTATCATGAACATAACCGAAGATGAGATGAAGGTAATAGAGAAAGCCGGAGGGCAAATAGACCGTAACATACATCATTCTAATCGTGTTGAACCAGGAGCTTTCAACACGCTGAGAAATCAGTTAAACGCAGATGAGCAAAATAGAAATGGACTTCCTCCTCATGCCTACATTCGGTTCACTCGAAATAACTACATACAAAGTCCTCTGTTAGAAAATTTCTTAGCCAAGGTATCCCGACCCCTGGGAGTAGTCACCAATCAACCCACACTTAGTGACTGGAATCAAATAATTCATGATAGAACTAAGTACATAGCGCAAGCACTTGAAAAAATTACTGTGACATTGGAATATTACCAATATGGTGGTAAAGACTTGTTGAAAGCACCTTTTGCAAACCAATTTAACCGTATACCTGAGCGGTAACCGTATAGACAAAAGAAACCAAATAATCCAACAGGGTTAGTGCATCTTAAAATCTATTGATAATTGGACTGCTCAGTGCGATCGCTTTTTTTATGAGAGATGGGGGAGTGCGATCGCTTTTTATTTACAGAAGTGCTTAGGCACCCAGAGCCACGTGATCGCTTTTTTGTGGAGAGATAGCTAATTATCGCTTTGGGGAATTTGGGAGGGCGATCGCCCATATCTCATCAAAGCCATTTTACCGCAGTGCGATCGCCCTACTTATCCCAGAGAGGGATCATTCCTAATCTTGACTTAAAGACATTTTACCAGAGAGCGATAGCGAAGCGCTCCGTAGGAATCGCTTTTTTGATTTGTGGAAGGCGATAGCGAAGCGCTCCGTAGGAATCGCTTTTTAGCAAACAAAATCAACTACCATTCAACTTGAACTGAGTAATTAGCAAAAACAGAATCACAACTGATCAGCACAGCATTTTCTCTATTAGCTTGAGCAATCAATAACCGATCAAAAGGATCTTTATGATACAGGGGTAAACTATCTAAAGCTAAAATATGAGCAACAGTAATTGGTAATATTTCGATGTAATTATTTTGTTGAATAAGAATAATTTCTTCTAAAGTTTTATTTAATGTTAGTTTACCTAACTGCTGTTTAATTTGTATTTCCCAGAGACTAACAACACTCAATAATCTAAGATTATCTTTATTCGTCAATAGCTCTAAGGCTCTTTGAGACAGTTTTGATGGCTGACTATCCCAAAAAACAAAAGTATGTGTATCTAACAGTAATTTCATGGATTTTGCAACCAAAATTCATCGGATAAAGGTTGATCAAAATCATCACTCATGACCATTGCACCTAAGTTTAATCCGGGAAGTGGAGTATTTTCTGATTCCCAGACATTTGGCTCAATAGAATTAAGTAGAGTTAATCTAGCAATGGGAGTATTCCCATTAGTAATTACTATTTCTTGGTCATTTTGAATCAAGGATAGTAATTGACTAACGCTGATTTGTAATTGTTGAATATCCAGTGTTTTGGTTGACATAGTTGTTACTTTGAACATTATATTTGTCTATTATAGCTTAATCTTTCCAAGGCGTAACTTACCTTTCAGATTAAAAGTAGCTTGCTTCCCTGTAGGGATAAAGCGATCGCCTATCTTCTATCAAAGCAATTTTACCTCAGAGCGATCGCTTATTTTTCATCAAAGTCATTTTACCAAAGAGCGATAGCGAAGCGCTCCGTAGGAATCGCTTTTCTGATTTGTGGAAGGCGATAGCGAAGCGCTCCGTAGGAATCGCTCCTCATCTTAAATCTATGAAATAAAAGGTGGGATTTGTTCTAAGGAAACTAAACCATTGTCTTCAAAATCAATCTAAGGTTTAAAACCAGATGCTAAAATAGGGACTACTTTTTCTCGATTGTCCCAAACAATGGTTGCTAAATGTATAGATAACAACGTCTCCCTCCCATCGGCTAATCTGGCAAGGGTAGTCGAATATAACGGTAGATTCATCGCACTGACTGCTTGTGGTGGTAAAGTAAGATGGTCGTTGAATCCAGTATCAATAATAAAATCAATAGAAAAATTTGGTTGTGTCTGTAAACGAAAAATTACTGGCACAATCTGCCATCAATTAATCTTCCGTAAATCATTTGACAGTCCGCTCAATCGCTCCTCCAAAGCTGACAGCAACATCATAACCAATCCGCATCGTAAATAATCTGGCATTTGGTTTCTTTTGCTTTAACTTTAATGCTGTTTCTACACCAGTTTTATCAATTCCGTATTCGCCAGTTTCCGCATCAATTACAATCATTTGTCCAATGTGATCATCACATTCCACTTGTTGACGAATGCCATTTTCATAAAAGTGTTTAGCTCTTTGGGCAACTTCTTCTACAGTCCAAAAAATAGCCTGCATGATTATTACACCTCCTTGATGCTCTCTAATTATTTTAGCTGAATTTTAACCAAAGAGCGATAAGCGATCGCTTATCTTTCACGAAAGCCATTTTACCAAAGAGCGATCGCTACTTCCTGACCCAACAACCCCAACGCCTACCTCAGCCATTCTGGGACATCCAAATCAGAAAGCCCAAAATTTGATCAACTGGTGGTAGTGAATAATCATTCAAGTCAATGGTTACTGTTTGTCCTTCTAGTTGGAGAAACCGCCAAACCGTACCACTTGTCACCGTTCCGTAAATTGTGGAAATCGGCTGCTGCTTCTGTTGATTAAAGCGTTGTGCTGCTACCATTTCGGCTAAACATTGTCCCAGTCCTGGTTTCAGGTCTTCTTTCTTCGCTTCCACCAAAACCACAGCCGGGGCTTTAATATACAATTGTTCTGGAGAGCGACTAATCAGAAAATCAACATAACCCGTCAAATCAACCTCTGGCTGTACGTTGAACTCTTCGCCGGAAAAGACGCTAATTTGTCCATGAAGCTGACGTTTGACTTCTAGTAAAACGGGATTGATAATGCCTTCAGAACGCGCTTTTTCACTACCTACTGCAACTGCCCAAGGTATGGTTTCTTTCAATGTATCTTTGAGCAAAGGACTCGGATTAAATGGGGAAATCTCTGGTAGAAAGCGATCTCCTTCAACAATTGTCAGTTGAAAATCATCTACAGCTTTACTCAAAGTAAATTTACTATAAGGCATAAAAGTTTTCTCGATAATTGGTAATATAAAGATATTTTACCGAAAAGCGATCGCCTTGATAATGGGAAATTGAGGGCTTGACACTGCCCATCGTAGACATCGCTGACAAAATAAGTAGGTGAGCGTTAAAAATTGTCGTTGGGATAAGGCAGAGGATCAGGGAGCAGGGGGAAAGAGTTTGAGCTTGCTTTTCTTCACATACCTTGAATTTTTTTTGTCAACTTACTTATGGGCTACACTAGTGATAGGAAAATTTCTACTAGAATCAATCCTCAAATAATCTACCTATTTCGATATATTAGTGAAACGTGACTCCATTTATTACCAAATTTTCAAGCGATTTCCGGCGTTAATATTTGAACTCGTTGATAATCGCCCCGAACAGGCGCAAAACTATCGGTTTGAGTCAGTTGAGGTGAAAGAAACCGCTTTTAGGATTGATGCTGTTTACAAGTTTTCATCTTTGAGTAGAGAGGAAGTAGAAGCTATGCTGGGAGTGACTTTAGAGGAAACAAGGGTTTATCAAGAAGCCAAAGCTGAGGGTCGAGAACAAGGTCGAGAGCAAGGTCGGGAACAAGGTCGAGAAGAGCGGGAAGCTGAAATGTTGAAAGTTACCGTCCCCCTGTTACTAAAAACAGGAATGAGCGTAGAAGAGATTGCTCAAAAACTCAATGTTAACGTAGAATCTGTCAGGCTGTCCGCACAGGAGAACACTGACAAGGCGTAGAAAAATATCAAGATTTTGAGTATTTTAGCTGATTGACAAAAGCTATTTTATAGGAAGTGCGATCGCATTTCCTACATCTCTAAAATGCGATCGCCCGTTTAGAGATAGCTTACATTATTATCTAAATATAAAACCAGCGGACTATCTGCTGCTGCCAAGAGGTATTATTTTAAATAAGTTGTACAACTTACCTTTTCTTGACTATAACTAATTTTATTTAGGGTTTTCTCATAAATGGGAGAGACTGAAATATATATCTTGATTATCTTGATTTTCAGCCTCCCTAAAATTAACTTAATTCCAATAAACCTTGATAACCTGTAACAATTCTATTACCATCTTTGAGAATGTGAACCTCAATTTGATCACTAGCCCAAGTGATTTTATCTGCAAATTCTGGGTTAAAAATATTCACATTTTGATTACTAGAAGAAACCGGAGAATCAGGAGAATTAATTGCTAGAGATTTTACAAAAGGACCATCAATCAAAATATCTAATTCTGCTAATAATTCTTTTGCACCTGGAGGGGCAGAATTAGATTGTAATTGCTGGAGTGTAAAACCAGTAAAAGACATAATATTTAAACCCGCTGCTTTTAACTTTTTGGCTAAAATCGTTAATGCCGGCGCTTGCCAAAATGGTTCACCCCCAGAAAAAGTTACACCCGTATTATGGGGATTTTTGAGAATACTTGCAGCCAAGGTATCAATAGCCACTAAATCATTAATCTCAAATGCCCAAGAGTCAGGATTAAAACAACCGGAACACTCACGGTTACAGCCTTGTACCCAGACAACAGCCCGACAACCTGGTCCATTAACTTCCGATTGGTCAACATAACCCATAATATTAAGATAGCCGGGGGGAATATCCGCGAGTCCTAGAGATGGGTTCATGCGCTTGGTTTCCATCTTTTGTCAACTCCTTTTCAACTTTTCCTATTACTTGCTAATATAACGAGACTCTCCAAAACTGTGGAGAAAAAAAATCAAAAGAAAATATCAGCTTTTCTCACTTTTGGCTTCCGATACTTTTTTGCTAACTAATGCTAACAAATACATAAGTTGAGATTTTTTTCTTTCAACCAAGGCG
>NZ_KE384673.1:73168-73485 GCF_000426925.1 Dolichospermum circinale AWQC310F
TATCAACCAATGCACGAAGATAAATTCCTCGCGCACTTAATAAGTGTTTGCCGTGCTTGGTTCTCGCACAAAGAAGCAAACTGAATTAAGAGTATTATATTTTCTTGACGCAGTGACTATCTTGATTTACAGAGGAATAGTTTGCCAAGATGGTATTTCTCCAGATACTCTTAATTCTAAATAGCTTACAAGCTATAGGTAAAATATATCATAACATCCAGTGAAATTCGACCGCTTTTCACCAGTGGTATGTATGCCATGGGGAAAGTAGATCGTTAGTTAACGAAAGTTAGCAAATGGTTAACTAGCTAATTTCC
>NZ_KE384673.1:73495-94686 GCF_000426925.1 Dolichospermum circinale AWQC310F
CTAGAAGGTTATTCTCCTTCGTGGCCACCTATTCTTTGTTTTATTAAATACATTTATGTATCAATAGTATTAAATACTACTTATTTTTCTTTTCTACTTGCTAAAAAACTGATTCAAAAAAAATTTTCTCAAACCACTTGACAATTAGAAAAAGAACAGGCATAATAGTTAAAGTGCAGGTCAAGGGACTGTAGTTCAATTGGTTAGAGCACCGCCCTGTCACGGCGGAAGTTGCGGGTTCGAGCCCCGTCAGTCCCGTTAAATCGAAACATACCAGTGATATTGGTAGAAGATGTAACTTACACCATTTTTCTAGCAGATGTGACACAAACATAATCTATGGTAAAATGGGTGGAGACTTACTTTGATTTTACTGTAATTTGAGATGAAAGAGAATCCGATTCGTTCTCTGGGATTGAGCTAGTTGAATCAATCGTGAGCAAGATGCCCGACTTCTTTGTTTAATCCTGTGAGTAAATTATGATTTATGATTTCTGTGCAGAAGTCGGACATCTGAATGCTACCATGGTATGCTGAATCCTCACTAATTATCGGCTAATTGCATTCAGATCCCAAGTATATAACCCAATTTGGTTGGGAATTCTCACAAATCGGCCTGTACGATGTCCCCTAGATAGTTCATTGAGAACCTTATTTTTCACCTCTCTGACTTCCTCTGCATCCAGATTTCCATAAATACCATTGAGTATTTCATTGACATTGAAAATTCGCCCCGCATTTTTTTCTAGAAATAGTGTCAGAGCATCAATTAAAAATTGACCATCAAATTGAGCCAACATCGGTACTATTTTCGTCTGGGGTTTGGCAAGGTTTTTGTTAGTTTTCGTAGATTTAATGCTCCTAGATATTCCTTTGGCATAAATCGGACCTAGTGAATTTAAATCTAGGGTATAACAACCAGGTTCATTAGGAATACCTGACCAATAACCACTTTCCCTTCCTTGAGTTAGAGATGATTGAACTCTACCTTTAACCACCTTGAAAATAGTAGACTCTAAATCACCATAAAGCGATCGCACAATAAAATCTATGTGACACACAGTTCCAACATATTCTCGCATCAGTTTTTTCAGTGCTTCCATGCGAGTCATATTTCCATAGTGAGGAAGCATGGGAACTTCTTCACCTTTTCCCACATAGTGACGACGCTCAAAAGAAAAATTATCCGAGTCCCTCACTTGTCCAAGGGAATGATCTGTTTTTAAAGAGTCTAAGGAAATTTCCGACTCTAGAGACTCCAAGCATTCGACATCAGAAGTCTGATGAGAAGAAAGCAATAACAGTGAATCATCCTTAATAGACTCAATTGGTTGATTACCATTGTTATAGGACCAAGTAGACAACAAAGATTCTACATGATCTAATTGCGATCGCGCCTCTATAAACAGACGTTGGTACTTTTGTACAAGACTCTGATAGTAATCTCGTAATTCCAACAATGGCGTAATAAATATATCAGGTGGTTGTAATTGTCCTGGAGAATTCATAGCAATTCACTCAATCTAAATTTGTATCGCTGCTGTAGGTCATGGGGCGCGGTTTACTCGGTTCAGATACCTGGACTGATTTTTTCGGCGGTTGGGGAGGACGACAACTTTCGCAATATAAAGGACGTGTTCCGAAAGTTTCCCTCTTTGTAGCCTGATTACATTCTTTACAAACAAAGTTAAAAACTCGTGTATGAATCACTCTTTTGTGCGCTCTAACCGTATACTCTCTAACATCAACTACTTTTGTTGCCATAATTAGTAATTACCAATCCAAATCCTCTTTATAAAGCTATTCAAGCAAATAAAACTGTATCAGTGTGTGTTTTTATAGAAGTTTGCCAAAAAATTAGTCAATCCTATCCAAACAGGAACACAAACTACAATTTCTGATATATTAACAGCGAGTGAGATATATTTACTCATCTTGCACCTAACAATATAAAAAACAATATAAAAAATAATCTAGCATTAACTGGTTGCATTCATTCATAACTAGTAGGTGCAAGAGTGCTTTGTAGCATCTATCCTAAGAATTAGTTATAGAATTAAAAGCATACTTTCAGACATACTTTTTTAAAGTATCTCCGATCATCCCTACAAAAAAATTGAAGGATGAAAGGATCATAAAACCCTTTCACCCTTCCTAATTTAACCTACCTTGAGGCAATTAGCCAAGACGAACCTTCACAGCCTTTTGTCGTTCTGATTCGGCTTTAGGAATGGTAAGACGGAGAATACCATCTTTGTATTCCGCTCCCACCCTTTCATTGTCCACGACAGCGGGCAAAGCGATTACCCGTTTGAACTTGCCATAACGAAATTCTGAGCGAGTCATACCGCCCTCTTCCGTTGTAGTTTCTGACTTACGCTCACCGCTAATAGAAACCGACTCAGGAGCGACCTCGACATTAAGATCCTTAGGGTCAACACCTGGTATTTCTATTTTCAACCTCAAATCGCCATCAGTTTCCGCAATCTCAGCCGCAGGAATGAAAGTTAATCCTACCCTTTCACCCCCGTCCGTTGGCAATAATTGTTCAAACAAGCGATTCATTTGCCGCTGAAGAGCGCCCATTTCAGGGAATGGGTCCCAGCGTTCTATTTCCCGTAACGGATCCCAACGTACAAGTGTCATAGCTATCTCCTTAAAACTCACTATTTGACTTCTTGACTTGGTGAGACTGAATTTTAAGCTCTTGACTTGGTAAACAATAATATTACTGGCAAAACTTCTAACCTTTAACTTCCAAAAAGCCTAAGCTTTAGCCTCCCAACTAAATAGTAACACTGGAAAATAAATTGATTACAGTTCGGTTTTATAGATATTGTTATCGTAATTACCGTACTATTTAAATAGTAACTCTAAATTCGGGATCTAAAAAATAAATATAGGAATTTTCGCTATTTTTTTTGGACAAAAATATCTTAGATATGTGACTGTAAACATTGAATCACACTATTAAGTAAAGTAGTTTTAGCTGTATTGATAAAAAAGTGATCACCATCCATCATTTGTAATGAAAAATCAGCAGTAGTTTGTTCTTGCCATGCCGCAAGGGAATTATAACTAACTTCTCGGTCTTGTAAACCTCCAAAGGTATCAATAGCACAATCTAAAGCTGGTTGAGGATCGTAAATATAGGATTCCATTATGGCAAAATCAGCGCGAATAATAGGCATAAAAAGCTGCATGAGTTCGGAATTTTCTAGGACTTCATTGGGAGTCCCATTTAACCGATATATTTCCGCTAAAAAATCCGCATCTGATAATTTAGAAATCGGTGGTTTTTTCCATGGTAATTGCGGAGCGTGACGGGCAGCAACAAAAAGATGTAAAGGTTGAAAATTATATTCAGAACGTAGTAACCTGATTAACTCAAAACTAATTAATGCACCCATACTGTAACCGAAAAAAGCAGAAGGTTTGTCTAAATAGGGGATGATATTGGTGGCTATTTCTCGCACTAAAGGTTGAATTTCTGTGTATGGAGGTGATTTAATTTGTCTTCCTCTACCAGGAATTTCTATAGGACATAATTCAATAGTTTTCGGTAAATCATCAGTCCAGGTACGAAAAACCGTCGCACTACCACCAGCATAGGGTAGACAAAATAGGCGTAATTTGGCTTGGAGATTGGGTTTAGGGCAAGTTATCCACGAGGTAAATTTGATTTTGGTAGTCATTATCGGGGTTTATGTGGGGCAATGGTAGTAGTTGATTATTATTTAATCTCAAAGTTATCTGTTTTGATGATGAAAATTAAATAACGAACCACAGAGGACACACAGGACACGGAGGTTAGGAGGGAATGAGAGTTTAGAAGCTTTTCTGCGTAAGTCTTACTCAAAATCTTCTCAGACTCTCAGGGGAAATAATGTTAATTTTATTAACATTATTTATGAGAATAATTAACTTTATTAAGGTAAATACTTAAGTAACTTAGTGATGACAATAACATAAATTTTGGAGACACTTGTTTTGTCAGAACAAAAAGCGGTGAATATTACTGAATACTACTATAGTTCACCAAGACTCTTTGTCTCAAACTCCAGAGAAGGTACAAGGTAAACAGAGAAAACGAAACTATGAATAAACAATTGATCAAAAGAATCTCTCTTTCATTACTTTCTGTGTTGGTGACATTTTTAATTACATTTAGTCATGCTCGTGCACAGGAAGTAAAGTTTTATTGGGACTATATCAATGTTAATATTGATGTGCAAAATAACGGCGATATGTTAGTCACTGAAACACAAAAATATGTGTTTAAATCAGATTATCCTAATCAACGATATCGCTATATTCCTTTGGATAAAGTTGATGAAATTAAGGATGTAACGGTTCAAGAAAATAATCAAATTATTCCTAGTGAAACCGGAATTGAAAATAATCAATTTTGGATTCGTTGGCAACATCAATTAAAACCACCAGAAACACATACTTTTGTTTTGAAATATCGTGTAGTTGGCGGACTGCATATTAATAATAAGAATACTCAAGTTTACTGGAAAGCCATTTTCGCTGACCGTAAAGCCCCAATTAAAGCAGCAACAGTTCGGGTACAATTACCAGAAGCTTTATCAGGTAAAGTCCAAGATTTTCAAAATTTTGGTATACCAGCTACAAGCCGTCAACTAAATCCGAAAACATTTGAATTTGTAGCAAATCAGGCTATTCCACCGCAACAAGAGTTAGAAATTCAAATTACATTCAAGAGTGAAATTCTCAATATTCCTCAAGCTAATTGGCAAAATAGTGGCTTTTTTGACCTTGAAAAAGTTTTTAATTAGTACAAGTTAACAGTCAAGATGCAAAAGCCTATCATAACCGAGGTTTTGCCCGGAGTAAATTGGCAAGCGTATATATACACTTTGATTTTAATGAGGCAGAAGCTTACGTCTACCAGAGTGTTACCCGCATACTATCAGGAGATTTAAAAGGGGCAATTGAAGATTGTAACCAAGCCATTCGTCTTAATCCTAACTACGCACTAGCTTATAATAATCGAGGTTTTGCCCGCATACTATCAGGAGATTTAAAAGAGGCGATTGAAGATTTTACCCAAGCCTTGCGTATTGATCCTAGTCTTGCAATAACTCACAATAACAGAGGTTTTGCCCGTTTTAAAATAGGAGATTTAAAAGGAGCAATTGAAGATTTTACCCAAGCCTTGAGTATTGATCCTAGCCTTGCACTAGCTCAGAATAGCCAAGATTCTAACCCTGGTCAATTGGAAGATGTGAAAGGAACTATTGCCAAGTTACAAAAAGTAGCTAAACTATTTAAAGAAGAAGGAAAAATAGCTGAATATCAATATACTCTTGATTTAATTAAGAAGATAAACATTGAGCAATCAGGATTATATGAAAATGGCCAGCCATTTTTAGAAGTTCAAGCCAGAGAACAAGGAGATAATTACATTAAATTAAAATTTTGTGCTGAAATGGGTGAAAAATTCCAAATCCGGGTTACTCTAAATAATGCAACCATTACAGAAAAGTTTGTCATTTAACCAATAAGGTTTAGTTAAGAAAATTGTTGGTTGGGTTTCATTTTTCAACCCAACCAATTCGCGTAGATGTTGGGTTTCATGTTGTTCAACCCAACCTACATAGACTATTATAAAAAGTTTGTCGATGCTACTAAAACAGTAGCTATTGCTATGGAAAAAAATGGTAATACTAAAATAGGTATTCAACAAGCTTTAAGTCATAATTTTGCTTTTTCAGGTGTGACAGGGACAATCAAATTTTTATCATGGGGCGATCGCATCAGTAAGGTTGTGTTATTTCACATACAATCAGATACTCAAGCACTTACAGGCTATAATTTTGTTCGCAAACAGTATAAACAATTTGGTATAATTAGGTAAAAAATTAATTACCGTCTAGGAAAATTAAAAGTAAATTGTAATTATTTGACTAATGACTAATCAACACCGCATTGGCATTATTTTAGGAACTCGTCCCGAAGCTATTAAACTAGCACCAGTAATTCAAGTTTTTCAAAATTCTCCAGATTTTGAATTGCAGGTAATTCTCACAGGACAACATCGAGAAATGGTTGAACAAGTAATGAAGTTGTTCAAACTCAAAGCTGATTGGAATTTGGAGATTATGCAGCGTCAGCAATCTCTTAGTGAGATTACCTGTCGAAGTTTACAAGGTTTAGAAGCATTATTTCAGGAACAAACTTTAGATTTTGTGATTGTTCAAGGAGATACGACAACTGCTTTTGCTGCAACTTTGGCCGCTTTTTATCAAAAAATTCCTGTTGGTCATGTAGAAGCTGGTTTAAGAAGTGATGATTTATTTAATCCTTTTCCAGAAGAAGCTAATAGAAGATTAATTTCTCAGCTTACACAATTACATTTTGCCCCGACAACTTTAGCGGTGGAAAATTTACAAAGTTCTGGAGTGTTGGGAGAAATTCACCTCACAGGAAATACAGTAATTGACGCTTTGTTAAATGTGGCTGCAACCAAACCAGTTTGTCATATACCGGGTTTAGATTGGCATCAATATCGGACAATTTTAGCAACGGTTCATAGACGGGAAAACTGGGGAGAACCCCTGCAAGATATCGCTGAAAGTTTTTTACAGATTTTAGAGCAATTTCCCGATACAGCTTTATTATTACCATTACATAAAAATCCAATAGTTAGAGAACCATTACAAAAATTGTTGGGGAATCATCCCCGGATTTTCTTGACAGAACCTTTAAATTATGCAGAATTAGTGGGGGCTATTGAGCGATCGCATTTAATCTTAACAGATTCTGGTGGTTTACAAGAAGAAGCCCCCAGCCTGGGTAAACCAGTGTTAGTTCTCAGAGATACCACAGAGAGGCCAGAAGCTGTCACCGCAGGTACAGCCAAACTTGTAGGTACACAAACGGAAAATATTGTCGCAGCCGCTAGTGAACTACTCAGCAACCCAGCCGCTTATACCAAAATGGCCACCGCCATTAATCCCTTTGGCGATGGCCATGCAGCAGAACGCATTTTACAACTTGTCAAAAATTACTTGTCACCGCAGCTAAATACCTAAAGCCCTCCGAGTTTGATAACCAACAACACCATCTACACGCAGTCCGTTACGTCTTTGAAAGTGACGCACTGCATTAATGGTTCTTGAACCGTAAACACCATCAACCCTAATCCCTAAAGCCCTTTGGATTTCTCGCACTCGTTCACCCCTTGTGCCATATCCTACAGTTACCCTACCGCCAACACCGTATCCAGAACGATGTCTACGGGAAGAATAGCCAGGAGTGTTACCAATCCATCTTTCAGCAGCATAGTATCCCCGGTAACGTCCCGAGGAAATTCTCGCAAATCCATTTCTGACATTCCCAGTATCACCAATGTATGAACCATTTTGGACACAAGCTATGGATGAATTATCGGTGCTAGGTCCTGTACGAATATTCATACAACTACCATTAGTCCTGACATATTCTGCCGAAGCAAACTGCATTTGAGCAACTGTAGCTAGTAATATACTCACACCAGCCAAAGTTAACCATGCAGAAGATTTAAAAAACTGTCGCCAATTCAATACCTGCGCCAATTTAGGTAAATTTAATGGCAAATTTCCATTTGTTTCTTCATCTTCTATATACATATAGGAATAAGCCAAATATTCCATGATCATCTGCTCCTTTATGTGAAGTTTTACGATACTTTTGTTTAGATTTAATCTTCATTGATTTTATAATTCTTTGCTGAAACAGATTGGCTGCTATATTCCGCCATTTGAACTGTCACATCAGGTATTTGTAATGAAATCATCAATTACATAAAGTCATTAGTAGTTTTAGTTGCCCACACCATTAGCAGTGAGAAAATTATCGGCACGAATTGGATTACCATTACGCCAAATTTCTATTTTTTCTGGGCTAATTAAGTAGGAAAAAGTGCCATTATCTGCTCTATATCTGTTATTATTAACTTTCCAAGCTCGGATTTTCAAAAGTTGATTTGGTGCTTGTTTTAATTTCCCCAAATAAAATAACTGATTATTTTCCTCACAAACTTTGATACTCGCTGTTGCTGTCTCTCCAGTTATAACTGGAGTCCCATTACATTCAGTATTATTACTAATAGGTAAAACGGGCTTTGGGGTCAGTGAAATCGGTTCATTTATCAGTGTTTTTACCATAGTGATTGACGGTAATAAACTAATAGGATTACTAGCTAAACGACCATCGGGGTAAAATTCAAAATGCAGATGAGGGGCAGTGCTATTGCCTGTTGAACCCATTTCAGCAATAATTTGACCTTGTTTGACCTGTTGACCTTTACTAACCAGTAGCCGGCTATTGTGTCCATAAACCGTCACACTACCATGAAGATGTTTAATTTCTAAAAAATTGCCTAATCCCCAATTATCCCAACCAGCTTTTACCACCGTACCAGCAGCAGCAGCCAAAATCGGTGTACCTTTTGCTCCCGCAATATCAATTCCTTCATGTTCATATTTACGAAAACCTTGAGAAATAATTCCTTGGGTCGGCCAAATCAAGCTAGTATCAGGTGCGGGTGCGGGGTTAATTAGAGAAACTGTCTGAGTCAAGGCCGGGGAAACCCTATTTAACACCAAACAGCAGGATATTAAACCTATTAAAATATAATTGCAAAAGCGGTAAATATTAACTTTTTTCATCAGTTTCTAGCCTAGTAATTGCTATAGCAGCGAAAAGGAAGTCAGAGCCGACTGTTGTAAATGAAAAAATGCTATAGTTGTTTCCTAGTTCAATCTCAAATCTGTCACATCAGGACAATTATTACAATTATTTGGTTAAATTTACAACTTATGCAACAGGGTGAAAATAAATGACCATTCCCTAGTCCCATAAACTAGGAATTTTTTCTATCATTAATTTACATTTCTTCCGATTATACGGTAGTTTCCAATATAATGAGGTTTTGTTTGTAGTCAGGGCTAAAGCCCTGATCTTATTTCCGTAACGTTTCAAAGAGAGAAACTTTAGTTCTCACTACAATCTAGAATATTATCCCAGTTGCGTAAATCCTGAATTAGTTAAATATTGTATTTTCAACTCCTTTCTTATTTTCTATTTCTATAGGTGGCCGGACACACAAATATATTAAAGCTCCAAATAAAGGCATTGCAAATAACCAAAATAACTGATTATTTTCCCACCCCCGTCGCATCATATCATCTCCTAATAACGTTGGAAATAATAAACTCAACATGATAAAGTCTAAACTCATGACATGAATAAACCTGTTATTTTGCCACTGGTGGAGAAAATCACTCCCATCTCCTTGTAAACTAAAGGTAAATAAAACCGTTGCAACCAACGTTAATAAAATTTCCAAAATCCGGGAATCTAGTATTTTCAAAAATGAATTTTTTTCACCTATAAACTTTTGATTAGGTTCTCTTAAAGCCAAGTTAGGAAATAAATCCTAGCCATAATAGACCAAAAGTGATTTTTCTCATCATGATTGAAATATAAAACTTTGAAAAAGCAAAAGCATTTAAAAATAGCTAAAGTCACCAAAAAACCAGTTCCCTATTCCCTTGTGATCATGGCAATTTTTCAGGTCAATTTCCTGGAAATTAACTAACTAAAAGCCTCTGAGAGATAATCTGCTGCTGCTGCGACCACAGCGATCGCACTTTCATAGTCTAACCTAGTTGGACCCAAAACCCCCACACTTCCCACCGGCACAGAACCCCGACGATAAATAGCAGAAATCAAAGTACAAGTGCGAATAGGTTTGAGAGGATTTTCTGCACCAATTCTTACCGTTACCTTCGATTTACTAGTATCATCTATTTCCGGCTCTTCACAAATTAAATGCCAAAGTTGGTCTTGTTCCTCTTCCAACAATTGCATAATTGTTTGCACCTGTTGTACTTGAGAAAATTCTGGTTGTCGTAAAACCTCTCCGATACCTTTTACCATAATTTGTGTAGCTGTGGGTGCAAGAGCGCGATTAGTTAATTCTACCAGAGAACTTTTCAATAATTCGCCATAAACTCGAAATTCTTGATCCAATTCATTCCAATCAAGATAGCCTATTTCTAATAAACTTTGTCCTCGTAAGTGACTATTTAAAAAATTAGAAACAATCTGCAATTGATGGTCAATTACTTCCTCATTCAGTTTAATTACTGATGATTCTGAAAATAAATCCATTACCTTAGAATGGGTTTCATAACTATCAGTAACCACAATCAACATAATCTTACTAGCTTCAATTTGCACCAATTGTAAATGGCGTAACTTTGCTATTGTAGTTTGCGGCATTGTAATTAAGCTAATACAACCGCTTAATGTTGCTAAAATTTGTCCCGCACCTTGTAGCAAAGCTTCTAAACTCCAATCTTCCCAGTGTAGACGTTTTTGCAATACCGCTTCTACTTCTTTCACTAAGGTCTCTGATGGTACAATTAATTGATCCACATAAATCCGATAACCAGAATCAGAAGGAATTCTCCCCGCAGAGGTATGCGGTTGATAAAGTAACCCTGATTTTTCTAAGCCCCCCATGACATTGCGAATAGTAGCCGAGCTAACACCTAAATCAAAACCATCAATTAGGGCTTTAGATCCTACTGGCTCTGCTGTAGCGATATAATGACGTACAGTGGCCGAAAGTATATTTTGTTGGCGATTAGTCAAATGGACTTGCATAGCTGATATTTTTACTGTAGGCAAATTTTAATCAAAAGTTGAAAAAATGCGTGGTTTGCACCACCAAAACCCCAAAAAAGAATTAATTATTAATTAATATAAGATAGCAAATTATATACACATATTGTCTTCATTAAACACAAAATTTACCTTCCGCATTTATTGGTTGTATTTGTTATCAACACATAGCTGAAAACAGAACATCGGGTAAATTCCCAACTTTTTCAGTAGTATCTCATAGTACCCTAACACAAGCTGTGGTTTTAGTTACAAAATAAATATTAATATTTCTTTGTGAATATACAAACTTATAAACTAGAGGAAGAGAAGGAAAGAATCTTCCCTCTTCCCTCTCCGCTAATATTGCGGAACTGAAGGATCAACTAAAATCGAGTAAGCATCAATACCACCCATAATGTTTTTAACATTTGTAAATCCTTGATCAACTAACCATTGACACATCTGAGCGGAGCGTATACCATGATGGCAAAGAACTAGAGTTTCAATATGCGGATTAAAGCGAGTAGATATTTGTTGACTCCACTGCTTATATTCACTCAAAGGAAGATTGACAAATCCCTCTATTCGTGATATTGCCAGTTCTTGGGGT
Organism: Dolichospermum circinale AWQC310F; assembly: GCF_000426925.1. Lineage (GTDB taxonomy): Bacteria > Cyanobacteriota > Cyanobacteriia > Cyanobacteriales > Nostocaceae > Dolichospermum > Dolichospermum circinale. The sequence goes on from NZ_KE384673.1 coordinate 84,789, forward strand.
TCACGCACATCTATTAACTGAATCGTGCCTTCATCCGCACTAAGGCATTGTGCTATGTATTCAACACTAATTTGAGTAAAGGGTTGAGCAAATGATTTATCCGTCATGCAGTTTCTCTAAAAAATCCTATACTATTTATGTTGGCAGAAAAAACTGGAAAATATAACTAGTGTGAATAATAATCTAAATAATAAACCCTCACCTTTAAATTTCCTTGTAGTTGCTTTCGTAACGCTATTAATAGTTAGTCTTGCGGTATTTTACTGGCTTTTCGGCAAAAATTACCCCAGCTTTGTAGTTCCTAATTCTCAACCCAGAGCGGCCATATTCGTCCCCAAATTCTCACCAGCAATGGTTTCATTATTGGTAAATCCCGACGCTTTACAGAAAATAGCACAAAAAAGGGAATTGTCTCAAATCAAAAATAGCCTATTAGCCAAAAGTAATATAGATTACCAAGATGATATTCAACCCTGGCTGAATAATGAAATTACCCTAGCTGTCACAACCCTAGATATAGACCGCGACCCAGACAACGGACTACAAACAGGGTATTTAATGGCACTTGCAACCAAAAACCCAGTAAAAAGCCGCGAATTTTTAGAATTATTATTTTCTAAACGAGCTTTTGCAGGAAATAATTTAGAGGTCGAACGATATAAAGGTGTCAAAGTTATTTATGATCATCAAGAATATTCACCGTCCCAAATATCAAATAGTTTAGCTGGTGCAATTGTTAATAATTTTGTTTTATTTGCAAATCATTCCCAAGTCATCAAAGCAGCAATTAATAATTTACAAGCACCAGATTTAAACTTAGTTAGTTCTCTTGAATATCAAAAAGCTAGTCAACAAATACCCAAAAATTCTCTAGCTGTCACCTTCTTTAATTTACCCGAAATTAGTAAATGGCAGAAATTAGAATTAGCGGAGTCAACTTATCATAGCCAAATTCTATCTTTAGCCTTAAATTCTCAAGGATTGTTAGCAGAAAGTACCTTTTTAACAAACTCCCAAATTGTACCTCCATCTTTGCCATTATCTCAACCTGTACAAGCATTACAGTATATTCCCGAATCAACAACTTTGGCAATTTCTGGAGCGAACTTGAGTAATTTAGGTAATAGTGATTTAGCAAAACTGTGGAAACAAGGAACAGCGACTATTTACGGTTCTAGTGAAGATGGTATTTCTAGACTAATACAACCTTTGATAAAAATCCAGCAAAACTTGAATTTAAACTTTAGTCAAGATATTTTCAGTTGGGTAACAGGAGAATACGCTTTAGCTTTATTAACCAATTCCGAAAATGCAATTGCTAATTGGGTATTTATAGTCGAAAAAACGCCGCAATTAGCAGCAGGTATAGCGCATTTAGATAATATTGCTAGTAGCAGTGGTTTTAATGTTATTTCCCTGACCTTAAATGGACAGAAAGTATCAGCTTGGACACGAATTATAACCACAAACCAGAATAATAAATCTATCAATGTGGACACGAAAGTCAAAGGAGTACATACAACTTTAAATAATTACGAGATTTTCACTTCCGACTTAAACATACTAAAGGCAATTTTGAGTCAAAAGCAAAGATCTTTACTAGAAAATCCCAAATTTAAAAATAGTCTTGGTGTAATTCCTCAGCCAAATCAAGGATATATTTACTTAGACTGGGAAACTGGTCAAAATCTTCTTAAACGTCAAATACCTGTACTTAAATTCGTGGAATTACTAGACAAACCACTAGTTGATAATTTGCAATCACTTACATTCAGCAGTTATCATACTCAGCCAGAAATACTCACAGGTGGGGTACTTCTAAAACTAAACTAGAGAATTAAATCCTAAATAACCTGCATAATATGAGAAGCTGCACAGAATCATAAAATTGATAAACTCATCTATCCTCATCTGCGTTTATCTGCGTTTATCTGCGTTTAATGATTCATGATCTCAGTTATTCTGAAATAACCACCCCATTTTCCATTTCTATTACCAAATCACGATACTATGGGAGAATAGCTTGTTGTGCTATCTAAGGGTACTATTTTCATGTTCTCTAGACTCCGTGCCGATTTTCGTATTATCTTTGAACGTGACCCCGCAGCCAGGAATTGGTTGGAGGTTTTATTCTGCTATCCTGGTTTGCAAGCCTTAATTTTCCACCGCTTTGCACACGGGTTGCGTGGTATTGGTATTCCTTTTTTTCCGCGCTTAATTTCTCATGTCGCTCGGTTTCTAACTGGTATTGAAATTCACCCAGGGGCTGTAATTGGTCAAGGTGTATTTATTGACCACGGAATGGGAGTAGTGATTGGAGAAACAGCTATTGTTGGTAATTACGCACTGATTTACCAAGGTGTTACTCTGGGAGGAACAGGTAAACAAAGCGGTAAACGTCACCCGACATTAGGTGAAAATGTCGTGGTTGGCGCTGGAGCAAAAGTTTTAGGAAACATCGAAATTGGTGATCATGTCCGTATTGGTGCTGGTTCAGTGGTGTTAAGAAATGTACCATCTAATTGCACAGTGGTCGGTGTACCAGGACGCATTATTTACCGTTCTGGAGTGCGGGTTGCACCTCTAGAACATAGTAACTTACCTGACTCAGAAGCCCAGGTAATTCGCACTCTAGTAGACCGCATTGAAGCACTAGAAGCACAAATTCAATCTCTCCAAAATCCCGCAAAAACCCCCATTTTAATTGGTAAATTCCCCCAAGAAGATGAGTTACGAAAAGAACACAATTTCTGTAATCTTCGAGATAAACAGATTCAGGAATTTTTTGATGGTGCGGGAATCTAAAAATACTGAAACCAGGATCTTACCAGCATCTTAAAATGATAGATAAAATTACGGGTTTATTGCTTCAGTTAACCATTCCTGGTTTTCATTGCGGTGGTAAACCCATCTATTTTGCGGTTCACCTCTCAATTCTAAATGATCTACCTGTATCGCTGCAAGTAATAATAAACAAAAATTTTCTACTGGTTCTATAGGGTTTGGTGCTGGTGGTGTAAAGGCTGTTGCTGTTGTTATTCTCATTTTACCAGGATGTGGCCAACAAAATTGCAGTCTTGCGGCATCACTCAATTCTTGCCACATTTTAATTCTCGCTGGTTGTAAATTGGTGTGAGAATCATCACTTATTAATGTTAATTCCCCAGTAATACGAAATTGTTCCCTGGTTTTAGGAAAATACCAGCAAACTTCCGCTACAGGTTGTTTTGATATTTGTTCGGCTTTTGCACTACGAATATCGGTAATGAATTTTAAGTCGTTAGTATCTTCTAGAAAACCACGAAAAACGACAGTACGATTTGCAGGAAAACCATTTTCTTTTATTGTTGCTAGTTGTACATAACGAGAATAAGCAAGGCTACGGTTATGATGTAAAGCGCGAGTAATCAGACTTCTCCAGGGTGCTAGTGACATTTTGTAATTTATTTTTTAATTTATACGTTAGTTAAAACTATTATATACATATTGTAAAATTGTAAATATTTAAATTTTTTATTGTACAGTAAATTTTCAGTAAATACAATAAATAATTTATCTAAATTGTTATTTACATACTATTTTTACAATTAGAATATTTTTAATTACTAAATAAATATTATTAATAATAATTTTTATAATTAAATATAACTTAAAATTTAATTACATTTTATCAGATATTATAACAATAATAAAGTTTTACTATAAATAAATTCCTATTTAAAATCAAATTTAACTTGATATCAAAATATATTTAAAAGATTAAAATCATGAATTACAAGATGACAATCATGAAAAATATAAATTTATTCAAATATTAAAAGATTAAGATCATGAACTAAAAGATGACAATCATGAAAAATATAAATTTATTAAAGAATTAAAGGATAAGGTGAAAATTTATCAGTTGAAGGCTGATGTATACTTATCTAAGTGTAGTATTATATGCACCAATAGAGCATATAAAAATTACTAAATTACATAAATAATCTAGTATGAGAAAAAAAGTAGGTGAAATTTTGAAAATTGACAACTATAGACTACATTTAGGGTTTTCTACCGAAAGGAAGATACAGTTACAATTGACACAAACATGATTTTAACAATCTTTGCTTATATAACTACTTGACGTTATAGTCTTAATTTGTGAATCAGCAACAAAATCTTATTATGGTCAGGGAACTTGAGCGCAAATATCAGGGTGTATTTCCAGAATCGGCCCCAGCAGCTAATCCGGTGTTTTTTAGAACCTACAGCAGACGCACGGATGCGGGTTTGAGGGAAACCTGGAGTCAGGTGTGCGATCGCACTTTACGCGGTTTAATAGAATTAGGAAAGCTCACCCATGAGGAGGCTGTTATCTTGGATAAGATGCAGCGAAGCATGAAATGTCTCCCTAGCGGGCGCTGGTTGTGGGTTGGTGGCACGAATTGGTTGTCTAAGGCTAAAAACTATTCTGGTGCTTATAACTGCACCTCTACAAACCTTGTGGACTGGGAAGCCTTTGGGTTGATGATGGATTTGGCCATGATGGGCTGTGGTACGGGAGCGGTAATTGAACCACGGTATATTAATCAGCTACCTTCTATCCGTAATCATCTTCATGTCAGTATTCGCGGTGAAGTTGGTAGTACACCCAAGGAACAACGTCGTGAACTTACACAAATCTTTATTGATGGTAACAGTGTTATTATTTACGTCGGAGATAGTCGAGAAGGTTGGGTAAAATCCTACCAAAGTATTTTAGAGCTATCCTCAGATCAGCGTTTTAGCGGTAATATACAAGTAGTTGTAGACATTTCCGATGTACGTCAAGCCGGGGAAACACTTAAAGGTTTTGGCGGTATGGCTAATCCGGTGAAGTTGCCTGGATTGTATCAGCGTTGCGCCTCTATTCTCAATAGGGCAATAGGTAGACAATTAAATTCAGTTGAATGCTGCTTATTAATTGATGAAGCTGCTGTCACTATTGTTGCCGGCAATATTCGGCGCTGTCTTCCTGAAGAGGCATTAGTTCATACAGAATCAGGTTTAGTTCCCATTGCCAAGGTACGTATAGGCGATCGCGTTCTCACCAGCAAGGGTTTCTATCCCGTTACTAACTTCTTTATTCAAGGTGAACAATCTCTCTGCCGGATTCAAACTCAAGATGGCAGCTTTGAATGTACAGCCGATCATAAAGTTGCCGTTTTTACAGATGTGTACGGCAATTATAAAATGGTTAAGGCTCAGGATTTGCAATCAGGCGATCGCTTGATATTCGTGCCACAAACTATACCCGGTACACCTACTGAACTGCCTGAGTTTCGGGGTAAAATCGCCGCTAAGACCAAAAAAATTACTGTTCCTGCCTTAACTCCTGATGTTGCTTACTTTATCGGCTATTTACAGGGTGATGGTTCAGTTAGTTCTGATGGTTTAAGAGTCAGATTCCGCGTTCATGAAAATGACCCCAATATTTTAGACCGTTTAATTGCCGTTGGGAATGAATTTGGTTTAGAAACTCACACCATAAGAACCCCAGAACAATGCCAAACTAAAGCCTACGAGTTACAATTTAACTCAGCAGCTTTAAACCAATATCTGGGATTATTCAAACAACCATTTCAACCATTAAATATCCCTGATTGCATATTATTAGGTACAGCCGACATTCGCCAAGCTTATCTAGCCGGTCTTGCTGATGCTGATGGGTGTCATTCTCAAGGCGTTTTAGTAGCTTCAGTTCACCAGCGATTTTTACAGCAAATTCAAGCACTTTACGCATCCCTGGGAATTACAACCCGGATGTGTAGTTCAATTCGCAAGCGAACAGGCAAATGGGAAGGTGAATTAGTCACAGTTGGTGCAGCGGCATATCAATCTGTTGAAAACTGCTTTGAAAAATATTCCCTGCAATTTTCTAACCAAAAACGTCAAACCCCAAAATCATTTAAAGATCATGGTTTCCCAAAAACTATGGTACGTCCAATTATTAACTCCTATCAATATGGATGGAGTAATAATCAGGAGCAAATGATACTCCCTACTTTGAAAAAATATCTTCCTGAAGCGACTGAATTAGTTCCAGTCAAGGTTTTAGGGGTAGAAATGAATGTACGCACTGCACAAACCTATGATATTGAAGTTGCCAATATTCATGAATTTGTGTGTGAAGGTATTTTAGTTTCTAATAGTGCCGGTATGCGTCAATTTGTTTCTGAAGATGAACAAGGTGCAACTGCAAAAGATAATCTATGGCAACAAGACGCAGAAGGCAATTGGCGTATAGATCCAGAACGCGATTCTTTGCGAATGGCCAACCATAGCCGAGTCTTTCACCGCAAACCAACCTTGGAAGAATCCATTGCTGCTGTACGTAAACAATATTACAGCGGCGAAGGAGCAATTCAATGGGCTGGCGAAGCGGTTGCCAGAACTAATGCTGATTTATTAAATACACCAGAACTGAAAAAAGACTTTTTGCAAGCTTATGAGCAAGGAAAAGCTAAAGAATGGATACAAGAAAGCCGCCCGGATATTGATTCTCAGGAATTAGAACATCGCTTGAGTAGGTACGGATTGAACCCGTGTGGTGAGATTATTGGTAGTGACTTTCATTGCGATCTTGCCGAGGTGCATTTAAACCAACTTGATCCCGATAACTACAGAGAACAAGAGGAAGCTTTTACTGCTGGTGCGCTTTCTGTAGTTGCGCTGTTAAATCACCAATTCCTTGAACCTCGCTATCAATATAGCCGGGAACTTGACCCCATTGTTGGTGTATCTTTTACCGGATTATTTGACTTCTTTGTTCATGCTTTTGGTACAGACTGGTTGCGTTGGTGGGAAGCAGGAAGACCAGAAACTCCCCAAGGACTGATATTTAAACGTGGTGAGCAAAAATATCTTAACTTCTGGAAAGATGTAGTCCATAAAGTAGTATGGGAATATTGCGATCGCCATCAGATAAAACGCCCTAACCGTTGTACTACAGTTCAACCAGCTGGCACTAAATCCCTCTTGACTGGTGCTTCACCTGGTTGGCATCCCCCTAAAGCCCAAAGATTTATTCGTCGCATCACTTTTCGGAAAAATGACCCCGTAGCCCTAGCCTGTCTAGATTATGGCTACAACGTCATTCCCTCCCAATCTGACAAGGACGAAAACGGCAACTTACTTAATGATCCTTTCGATTCTCGGTGTACGGAATGGTTGGTAGAAATACCAGTGGCTGTGTCCTGGGCAGATTTGCCTGGCGCTGGGGAAATAGATGTTTCTCGGTTTTCTGTGTTAGCGCAATTAGATTTTATCATGCAAGTTCAAAACCATTATGTGACACATAACACTTCAGCTACTCTAGAACTTCGTTCTGAAGAAATAGAAGCATTGGGAACACGCATATATGAAGCTATCCAAAATGATGAAGGATATGTTTCTGCTGCATTGTTAGCACGGTTTGATGATATCCAAACCTTTCCCCGTTTACCCTTTGAGCCTATAGATAAGCAAACTTATGAACGTTTATCTAGAGAGGTCAAGATTCGACGCAAGACAGATGACTTCTGTGGTGCTTTAAGCCGCTACGATTTGGGTGAGTTATTAGAATCAGGTCCTAGTGGTTGCGACTCTGATAAATGTATGTTCCCAAGCCAATTAACCACCCCTTAAAATTCCTAACTAGGGGCGAACGTCCGTTCGCCCGTACTGGGCTTAACTCCTCTGAAATGGGCTTTTAGTTCACCCATTTCTGCTCAAACAAACGTATTTTATCAAAGTTAACCCTATTTATGTTCAATAATATAAGTTGAGCTAATCCATTCCCCCTTGTCGCTATAATTACGAATTAACCGTTGACGTTCATTTTCTCTAACTAACCAACCTGCGGCGACAAAAAAGGATTTTCTCAATTGTAGTTGCAGAGGAACATCACTAGAACTGCCATCAGGCAATAACAAAATCTGGCGAGCAATTCCTTCCGTTTCTGAGATAATTTTATTTCCTTCTATCCTAGCTTTTGTAGTTATAATTTGCGATTGGAAAGATAATTTTTGTTCTAAATATCCATCACCTATTTTTTGAATTTCTAAATAAGTGGCATAGGTTTCTGATGGTCTCAAATCCGCATAAACTGTATGAGCTTGTCCTCGCCAATTACCAATCAACTGTTCCACCGTCAATTGCGGTCGTTCATAAGCATCTGTAAAACTGCGAAATTCCCTAATCAGAGTTAAACTAATAAAGTTGCCTTTTTGATCATATAATTGCACTAAACGTAAGCGACGATCATGATCAACAAAACCGTATTCGGCTCCAAATTCAGAAAAAGGCGCTAATTGCAATGTTCCTTTAGAAAAAGCCCCCGTGGCAAAAAAGATATTCTGTCTTCCTAAAGAACGATATTCCTGTTGATAATCCTGAATAGGAGGACTATCATAATTAGCAGAATTAAAACGGCGTAATCTAAACAGTACAACTTGATTATGATCATCTGCTTCCAAATTTAGAATACTAGGAGTAGAATCTAATATTTCACCATCGGCAGATATTTTAGTAAATGAACCACGCCATTCACCTAAATTCTTGAGAAAGTTTTCCCAGTTGTTGGCCATAATTTAATTTTTAATTTTAATTTAGATAGCTTATTTTAATTAAATACGGGCTGGAAATCAAGATTAATTATCCTAGTGAAGTAGGTAAACGGAAAAAAACGACATAAGTAACGAAAACTAAAGTTACCCAAAACCTCTTCCCTGTTCCCTGTTCCCTGTTCCCTGTTCTCTGTTCCCTGTTCATAACGACAATTTTTAACGCCAACCTACTTATTATGTGATTATACAGATCGAAATTCGTCCTCAGTTCATTCTCAATCATTAAAAGCTTTGACTTGATCACCGTACTAGTTGTTTTCTCAGACAGATATGTTAAGATTAATGAAGAATTAATAATTTTTTACAGCAATACTTGGAGAGTGTAATGTTTATTAGTGAATTATCCCCCCTAGTTAAAGAATTTGCCCAGAATCCAGTCTCTTTTATGGGTGGGTTCGTTTCTGGTGTCCTCCGTCTCAACCTGAACGAAGAACCCGTCAAAAGTTGGCTAGATAAAAAATGCTGTTCAAAAAGTTCCAGCAACCCAGGCACAGAAACCCAAAGCAGTAAAGCAAATGCACCTCAACAAATTACAATTGACTAAATCAATTAATTTGTTAGCGGGCTAAATTTAGGGTAATTTAGGCTGATAATGGGTAATGGGTAACTAATCAAAATCTCACCTATTACCTATTTCTTTCTCAGTAAAATAACTGAATTTTGTCAGGAGTATTGATATATCAATCTAGAATATGTTATGAAGAAATCACAGGTTGCTGAATGGCTGTTCATTCAAAAAATTATAAAGAAATAATTAAGAATGCCATTAACGATCGCAGTAATCATTCTCAAGTCAACCATAAGGATCACAATACAATGAAAGTGATAGCTAGAAAATTTTTAAGTTAGCATATCCATGAATTTAGTAGTATATTTAGCCACCGCGTAAGTTGAAGAAGGTAGTTCTTATGTGAAAATAACCAAAAACTTCTTGAACGGGGATATTGCCAGAGAATGGTTTTAATGATATGGTAGATTAAAGTAATGTTTTTGAGAAAAAATCCCCGGCGGATATTAGCCGAGGAAGTTTAGTTATCAGGGTGCATCTACCAATTAAATGTTCTCAGGTGTATAAAGATATTCCGGATAAATTTATTGTTAACAAATTTGATTTGTGTTAATTTCATAAGTTAACTGCCTAGCAGGTTTGAGAAAGAGGGTAAGAATATAAAGAACCCCCATAAGTATTAGCCAACTAGAGAAAGTTAGTTATCAGGGTGCATCTACTTGTTAACTGTTCTAGGGTACTGTATCATGTTCCGGAAAAAAAT
>NZ_KE384674.1:0-2554 GCF_000426925.1 Dolichospermum circinale AWQC310F
CGCTGCTGCGGCGACGATAGTTTGGGGGTAGCCCCACGTGAAAATAGCTCGATGCCAGGTTTATTTTTTGCAAGTACATCACCCCCTCTATTTATTTAGTGGGGGTTTTGTTTTTTCACCTTTAATCCTACTCATTCTCATTCAGCTTCTTTTTCTTTCTCTTTAATTGATCTTTAGTTTTTATGTACTACTTTAAGGGCTTTTTTGATCTGTGACAGTTGAGGGTGCGGAATGTGGCTTAGAAGTCAGCGTTTTTTAGGATTTAATAAGTAGGATAATCCTGGTTTGGAAATTACGATTTGGGTGTTGTATTAACAAATGGATTGAAATCTAGAAAGCAGTTTATAGGATCTTTCAGCTTTGACAAAATTTACGTTATAATACTGTTTTCCGGTTGCGGTTCTTGTCATATTGTATATTCATCAGTAAGGTGAATAACTTCATAAGAAGAGAATAATTACTATGAAGGTATCTAAACATACCAATAAAAATTTTTTTGTATCAAGTTGGGTTTCTCTACATCAAACAGACGCTAGTGAAACTAATGTGAGTCCTTTACAGGATATTAGACCTAAGCCTGTTTGGGGATTTTTACGTCCTTTGCGAAATTGGTTAGATAGCATCCAAGTCAGCGATCGCCAATTAGCTCACCGTCTATGTAAATTAATTCCCGCTCAGTGCCCATTTGAGCGCGATATCAAGCTATTTGGTAAAACCCTGTTTCACATTCCACCATTGTGCAAGCTTAACCCCTTGTATGAAGAATTAGTAGGTTTACGATTTAGAGCAATGTGCTATCTAGCCGATACCTGCGGCGAGGATATTTCACAGTATTGCTAATAAGTAATGGGTGATTCACGTTTTACAACTGACCACTGACAACTGACAACTGACAACTGACAACTGACAACTGACAACTGACCACTGACCACTGACCACTGACCACTGACCACTGACCACTGAACTAATTCTTCTGAAGTTGCCATTTTTGGATAGCATCCTGAGCATCTTCGTAAGCGATCGCACCTGTAGGCACTAAAATAGCAGTGGAAATAGCACCCTGAAAATCTCCTTGATTAGCCCGAATTTTGGCTAGATCTAAGATTTTTTCACTCCATTGGTTAATTGATGTTTGGGCGATTTCAAAACCGGGTTGTCCCCGCTGTATTTTTTTAGCAACTACAATAGCACGATTATAACTAGAAGCTTGTTCAGGAATAATTAATGCTGTAGCTGCATCTAAGAGAGTTTTATTGCTTACATACTGTTTGGCCTCTATTTGCCATTTTTTAATCACAGTTTCAGCTTGGGAATAAAGCGGCTCTTTTTTGGTAATTAACTGAGCCGTGGCTATAGCATTTTCATATTTTCTTTGTTCGGCTTGTGCTTGGGCTAATTCTAAAATCATCTGACACCAAACTTGAATATTTTCCTGTGCTTTTGCGTATATTGGTGTGTTTGCTTTAATTTTCCCAGCTTTGGCAATCGCTGTCACTAAATCTCCTGGTTGAGTAGGGACAAGAGACATTTTTTTTAGCTCTAAAATGGCTTGATTACGTTTTTTAGAGTCTCTATCCACACTAATTTGCGCGGTACTCCGGTTTTGGGTAGTAGGTGATAACTGGGGCAATTGCGTCGCACTAGTTGTATTGTTAAATACTATTTTTGATAAATTTTCCAACCGGAAATTCTCATGATTGCGGAGCAAAAATGTAGCGATTAAAGCTACTATCACCATATTGCCACCACCCCAGATGATAAATTCTTGCCATAAAGCCATCTCTGACCGGCTTGAAGCTTTGTCTTTGGCAGTGGTGATAGGGGCGATAAATCTAACCTCCCCATGGGAGATTGGGGCAGTTGCTAGGGTGTGGTGGTTTTCGACAATTGACTCGGAAACTGATTCGGTTGGTATTTTGTTTAAGGTAGTTGCTACCGAAGCATTTTCTGTCCAGCCAGCTTGATCTATAGAGTCACTATTTTCCAGAGGGGGTGCAGTTCTGGTGACAGCAAAACTGGCTTCTGGAAAAATGATGGCTGCGGAGTTTTCATCTAATGTCAAGATAGGCAAAATAGCTGGTTTTTGAGCAGGAATAACGGTGATAGGATTTTGGACAGGCCGCCAGTGGTATTGACAGAGTTTGGGTGTAAGATCACCCATATAACTGGCTAAATCGCTCAAGTCGTATCCTTTCCCCGAACCCAAAGCTTCTAATAATGCTGCTGTGAAGAAACCGTGACCTAATTCTGTACTTTCATGGGAAAATTCTTCTGGTTGACAGGAAATAATCGCCCCCATTTGTAATTGGGCGGCCAGTTCAATAATTTCTTGGCCTACGGGTGCATCTGCTTGTGTCCCAAAAGCCCGGTTAATATCAAAGATGAATAAGACCTTGATGCCGGTAAGTTCTAGACTTTGCATGAGCGATCGCACTTCTATACCGGTTTGAGCAACTTGTTCAGGATCACCACCAACGGGCATTAAATAGTCTTGTTCTTTGTAGTTAACCCCATAGCCACTAAAAAATAACCATAAATAGTCTTCCGGCTGCCA
>NZ_KE384674.1:2739-53346 GCF_000426925.1 Dolichospermum circinale AWQC310F
AACCTAGAGGTTGAAATAATTGATACTGATTAATGCCAATGGCGATCGCGCAGTAATTTACCATCCCGTCTTTATCGGCTATTGTTGGCCTGAAATTGCTGTCAGCACGAACCTTTACTATAAAGCTAACTTACGTTTTATAGTTTATATAATTTTAAGTGATTTATAACATAAGTTATTTTTTACACTAAAAAATATTTATAAAATATTTGCACTCGATTTTAACAATTATTCAATTATTCAGTTCTTTTGATAGTGCCTGATGTTAATTGATCGCTTAGAATAGGAAGGTTGTCAAGAATTACAATATCCGCTGTCATGGCTGTTCCTAAGAAGAAAACATCAAAATCTAAACGAGATAAACGCCGCGCTACCTGGAGACACAAGGCTGCTGTTGAAGCCCAAAAAGCTATCTCCCTCGGTAAATCCATTTTAAGTGGCCGTTCTAAATTCGTCTATCCAACCGACCAGGAAGAAGAAACTGAAGAATCTTAAAGCATAATTCCCTAATATATCATAGAGACTTGTGATAAATTTATACTCGTAACGGCTGAGATTTGCATTTTTACCAGATTAGGAAAAATCTAGATTTGTGGGGTTTTAGCACAGCTAAAACCCTATCTGTAAAATCAAATAATTCAGCCATTTTGAGTATAGATGAGGATTGGTAGAAAATCCTCATTGCTCTAGGATCTTCCGAATAATTAACCGCAGATGACTTTTCTATGACCCCAATTCCCGAAATCTATGGTTTTTAGGGTAAATGCGGTTTATTTGTTCTCAAATACCAACAATCCGTTTCAAAAGTGATATTTTACCTTTATAGGGTGCGTATCGCCAATTTATATCCCAAGGCAGGAAGTTTTGTAAAACGCTTTTGTAATGAGAAAAAGTATCAAAACCCGCTTTACCGTGATAGCAACCCATCCCACTATCACCCACACCCCCAAATGGTAGAGACGAAACAGCAACTTGCATTATTGTGTCCTGAATACATACCCCACCAGATGATGTTTCCTGTAAAATGCGTTTTTGCAGGTCTTTATTTTCGGAAAATAAATATAAAGCTAGGGGTTTTGGTCTGGAGTTAATTAGGGTAATGGCTTCGTTAATATCTGTATATTCAATGATGGGCAAAATTGGACCAAAAATCTCTTCTTTCATTACCTGATCTTCTAAAGAAACATTTTCTAGCAAGGTGGGAGCAATATAAAGTTCTTCTGGTTGAGTTTCTCCACCAATAATGATTTTACCAGATTGGAGTAAATTAACTAATCTATCAAAATGTTTTTGATGAACAATTCTGGCATAATCAGGACTGGTAGCGGGATTTTCACCATAAAATTCCTTGAGACATTTTTGTAAAGCAGCGACTAAATCTGGTTTAATTTTTTTATCTACTAATAGATAATCAGGTGCAATACAAGTTTGTCCAGCGTTAATAAATTTTCCCCAAGTAATCCGTTTAGCGGTATGTTCTAAATTAATGTCATGATCAACAATACAAGGACTTTTTCCCCCTAATTCCAAAGTAACTGGAGTCAGATGTTTTGCAGCAGCCTCCATGACAATTTTACCAATGGCTGTACCACCAGTAAAAAAGATGTGATCAAATTTTTGGGCTAGTAACTGTTGACTGGTTTCTACTGCTCCTTGAATGACGGTAATATATTCAGGAGGAAAGTATTTTTGAATCAGTTTGCTGATTAAATCAGAAGTATGGGGTGCAAGTTCTGAAGGTTTAATGATCGTACAATTTCCCGCAGCGATCGCACCAACTAAAGGTGATATGATTAATTGAAAGGGATAATTCCAAGGACCAATAATTAATACTACTCCCAATGGTTCTGGACATATCTTAGCGGAATAGGGGAATAAGTCCAGAGGAACGGCTGCTTTTCGCGGTTTTGTCCAGTTATTGATATGTTTGAGGGCATAATCAATTTCTTTATTAACACCGATTTCTGTAGCGTAACTTTCAAATTCTGGTTTATGTAAATCTGCTTTTAATGCTTGGATAATTCCCTCTTTATTCTCAATTACCAACTGTTTGAGGATTTTTAATTGAGAAATCCGAAAAGCTACATCTTTAGTTTTACCCGTTTGGAAAAACTGCCTTTGTTTACTGATAATATCCAGGGGTTTTGATAGTTCGGTAGTAAGCATTTTTTGTTGATAACTAGGTGATAAAATTCGGAAATTCTAGAAAAATTATTATTAATGCAGATGTTTTTTACTGCATTAATAACAACATTTAAACTCTATGGTAATAATTGCTCAAACTCAGCCAGTGAAGGAATAGAAATTGCTCTTTTTAAGAGTGTTTTCAAAACAGATGAATCATTGATATTATTCACTGCATTAATAATAGTTATTGGTACTTGACCAAATCTTGTTTCTAAGACTTCAATCACGCTATCTTGACTACTTTGAATGACTCCTAACTGACGACCTTCTTGCAGACCTTCCTCAATTCCTTCTTGTTTAGCTAATCTTTCAATACTGGTTACATAGCGCATTTTTCTAGCCTCTTCGTAACTTTTGATTTCTGTTTTAAAACTAATTGCCAATTCTTCAGGTAAGACCATTATCCAATCAATAAACCGGAATAATTGTCTAATATCTTGCCGACTCAAACCGCTTTCTAAGAGGATTCTGACATAAATTAAAACAGAAAGTATCTTTGTGCCATAGGTAAAACTGTCGCCGGTTCACAAGTTAATAATTCACCATCTGCGCGAACTTCGTAGGTTTCCGAATCTACTTCCATAAGAGGTAAAGCATCATTTAATTTCATATCCTTTTTAGTTAATTGACGAGTTCCCGAAACAGCAATTGCTAACTTTTTCAATCCTAATTGTTGGGGAATTTCTCTTTCTAAAGCTACTTGAGACACAAAAGTTAATGATGTCGCATTTCTCGCACCAGCAAAACTGCCAAACATGGGGCGCATATAAACAGGCTGGGGTGTAGGAATACTAGCATTAGCATCGCCCATTTGTGACCAAGCAATCATACCACCTTTAATGACAATTTCCGGTTTGACACCAAAAAAAGCAGGTTTCCACAAACATAAATCCGCTAACTTTCCCACTTCTACAGACCCCACATATTCAGAAATTCCATGGGTAATCGCTGGATTAATAGTATATTTTGCTATATATCTTTTTGCTCGAAAATTGTCTGCATTGCTATCCTTACCAAGGCTTCCGCGTTGCAGTTTCATTTTATGGGCAGTTTGCCAAGTTCTAATTATTACCTCACCAACGCGCCCCATCGCTTGGGAATCGGAAGCAATCATACTAAACGCGCCTAAGTCGTGCAGAATATCCTCAGCAGCAATAGTTTCTCTACGGATACGAGACTCAGCAAAAGATACATCTTCAGGAATAGCGGGATCAAGATGATGACACACCATTAACATATCTAAGTGTTCATCTAGGGTATTAACGGTGTAAGGACGGGTAGGGTTGGTAGAAGAGGGTAAAACGTTACTTTGTCCGCAAACCTTAATAATATCCGGTGCGTGTCCTCCTCCAGCCCCCTCGGTGTGGTAAGTGTGAATAGCACGATGTTTAAAAGCCGCAATTGTATCTTCCACAAAGCCAGCTTCGTTTAACGTATCCGTATGGATTGCTACTTGTATATCATATTCATCAGCCACCGTTAAACAAGTATCAATAGTTGCAGGATTTGTTCCCCAGTCCTCATGGAGTTTTAACCCTATTACCCCCGCTTCAATTTGTTCTATCAGTCCTTGAGGTTGACTAGTATTACCTTTTCCTAAAAATCCCAAATTAACAGGAAAAGCGTCCGCCGCTTGCAACATTCTGTAAATATTCCATGGTCCTGGAGTACAAGTTGTGGCATTTGTTCCCGTAGCTGGTCCTGTACCACCACCGATCATCGTCGTAATACCTGATGCAATGGCTACATCAATTTGTTGGGGACAGATAAAATGGATATGGGTATCAATTCCTCCCGCAGTCAGAATCATTCCTTCTCCGGCTAAAGCTTCCGTTCCTGGTCCAATAATGATATCTATATTATCTTGAATATAGGGATTTCCGGCTTTACCAATTTTGTAAATTTTACCATTTTTAATCCCAATATCTGCCTTGACAATACCCCACCAATCGAGAATTAAAGCATTAGTAATCACTAAATCTACAGCACCATCACTATTAGAAATTGGGGATTGTCCCATACCATCTCTAATCACTTTTCCGCCGCCAAATTTCACCTCATCTCCATAATTTGTGAAGTCTTTTTCTACTTCGATAAATAATTCTGTATCTGCTAATCTAATTCTGTCTCCTACTGTTGGTCCGTAGGTTTCGGCGTAGGCTTGGCGGTTCATTTTGTATGACATATTTTTATCCTTTTTTGATCACGTTTCCGGTGCAGAAAAAATTTACAGATTTCCGTCAATTTTGTTATTAAAGCCATAGATTTGGCGGCTACCAACTAGAGGAATTAATGTGATTTCCTTTTCGTCTCCCGGTTCAAATCTGACTGCTGTACCTGCGGGAATATCTAATCTCATTCCTCGCGCTTTTTCTCTATCAAAATGTAGAAAACTATTAACTTCGTAAAAATGAAAATGTGAACCGATTTGAATTGGTCTATCTCCTGTATTTGCTACTACTAATTTAGTAGTTGGACGATTTGCATTTAATTCTATTTCTCCTACTGGGGTAATAATTTCTCCGGGGATCATAATCTCATTTCTCCTAAGTTACAAATTTTCTAAGAATTGGACAAATGGTTTAAATGCTTGAGGACATAGTTCGGCTATATCTTGATATCTTGCATTTGCTAATATTTTTGGTGCATCTAAACGACCATCATACTTTTTACCACATTCTCGAATTCATGTAAAATTGGTTCTTGTTCAATGGGAACTGATTGACGAATTTTCTGATTTGCGATGTTGAAAGAACTATAAAATCTCCAATCAAGAATATACTCACGTAAGTTATATAAAGCTTCCAGTGATGGATTTGTCATTGCACTTAAAGCAAGCTGATTAAGTCGTTTTAATGCAATTTCTTGTTTTGTAAATTTTTTGGTTTTTGGATCTTGAACAACTCCTTTATTACCTTGAATATCCATATATATGTATGGAGTCTTGTGTGTGTTACCAAAAGGCTTAGATGATTCTACTCTTTCATAGGAAACTTGAATTCGACCAACCGGACCCATAAGTTCTCCTAAATATCTAATACCAATTGGAAGACTAGTATCAATTTCTATATTCCATTCAAATTTAGCTGGTCCTGGAATATGAAAAATCTGCTGACCAATAGAACCAGAAATAATTTCTGGAGGGATATCATAATAAAGACTATCTCGCAAAAATTTGAGAAATTCAAATAAACTTGATTTCCCAGCACCATTAGCACCAACAATAATTTCTAGTGTTTGTAACTGTGCTTCAAAATTTCTAAAAGGACGATAACCTTGAATATTGATTGATGTTAATCTCATGTTGTTTTTCCTAGATTTGTACTTTCTCCTATTTTAATCTTTTCTAACGAATGGGATTATGTACAGTTACCAACTTAGTTCCGTCAGGGAAAGTGGCTTCTACCTGAACATCATCAATCATTTCTGGTACACCTTCCATAACATCATCTCGTGTTAATAAAGTCGTGCCATAACTCATTAAATCTGCCACAGTTTGACCATCTCT
Organism: Dolichospermum circinale AWQC310F; assembly: GCF_000426925.1. Taxonomy (GTDB): domain Bacteria; phylum Cyanobacteriota; class Cyanobacteriia; order Cyanobacteriales; family Nostocaceae; genus Dolichospermum; species Dolichospermum circinale. Next base: position 8,435 of record NZ_KE384674.1, read on the forward strand.
TGCACCTTCTAAAATAGCAGCAGAAATCAAAGCCACTGCTTCAGGATAATTCAATTTTAAACCTCTATTTTTCCTTCTTTCCGCGACTAAAGCAGCGGTAAAAATTAATAATTTATCTTTTTCCTGGGGTGTAAGCTGCATTTTTGTTTCCTCTGTACTTGAAGTGGTTGGTTTAAATTTGCCATACTCTAGGAATACAATTACCACGATTTTGATAATTTATTCGTAAACTTTGCCAAATATTTGTAAACCAATTTCTCACTTCTGATATAGAATGACCACGATAGCGACATAAAAATCCCTGTTGTAAGCGAGTTACTCCAGAAAAATTATTTTCAATGATTAAAGAACGGGCTTTGTCAATCATTTCTCCAGAAACGGAATTTCCTACCCAAACCAAAGTCCCAACAACCGGGTTTCCTGCTAACCCGTGAGGACTGTAAAATACTTCTTCATTACCAGGGATGATTTGTCTATCAATCCATAATGGTATATCATTTTGCCATATTTCTGTGTGCGATCGCATCTCTCCCCCTAAAAATTTTTCACCTCTAGCACTGCGTCCAAATCGCATAATTTCCCAGCCTAAATAATTGGCATTTTTACCTAATTCTACCCGCAAATCTTGGCGATAAATTGCCCCATTAAATAAAATAGTTTCTTGGGGTAAATATTCTAAATGACTATGATCATTAACTTGGATATTGACAATTTGTCTTGCTGGTAAGCCCTGACTACGATATATTTTACTTGCGGCTGCGGTGGTAATTAAGGCGTTTGTCTGGGGTTGGAGGTGAATATCAGATGTCAGGCGATCGCCCCCCAAAATGCCCCCAGCCGTGTGTAAAATCACTGTATGGCAAATTTCTTCTCCTTCCGGGTAAAAGGGTCGTTGTACCTTAAAAGGTGCTTGATGGTGGTTGTAAACTAATTGAGTGGAATTTTGGCAATTAGCATAGACTAAATTAAGTTTTCCATGCCAACTTTTATCTATTGGACTGTTAATAATCATTGCTAGAAGAAATAGATTTTATCTAATTTCAATTTTATAGCATTTTTGATTTATTTTTAATAAATACGGTTGTAGTTACTACTATTAAATAAATTATCGTCAGGTTGGTAATTCAAAAATTTTATCAGTACCTAATCAGGTTCTATTTTAACTAAATCATTTTTTAAAAAACCACCTAATTACGTATTTATATTTAGAAGCTTTCAGGATAGGTAATTAATTTTTTGCAATCATTGCCTAAGTAAGATGTTGCTTTCACAGTCCATAACTACAATATGAAAAATTAACCTGTTGCCTTCACACTATTTTCGGTCAAAATATAATAGAATTTCCATAAGTACAGCATCTACGAAAAAAATATGACAGCTAAAGTAATTAGTGTTTGTAATCTCAAGGGTGGAGTTGGTAAAACTACCATCGTTATGGCCTTGTCAGAGTATTTAGCAGGGGATACCATGTATGGTCAGCGGGTTCTTGCTATTGATTTAGACCCTCAATGTAACTTAACTACCGCCTTAATGTCTGAACAGGTCTGGGAATGGCAATATAATTATCTAGGATTGACATTACCCTTTTTATTTAAAAATGCTGACCATTTTTTAAGCGATGGTAATTATCAGAAATTTATCGTCAAAGAAGAAGTTTCTAATGTCAGAAATAAAAACTCTTTTAAGAGTCTACATCTAATTCCTAGTAGTTCCAAATTATTTGAACTTCAGGAAGATTTTCCAGAAACTTCTGTGGCAATTTTACGTCAAATTATCAATCCATTATTAACAGAATATGACTACATTTTAATAGATTGTCCACCCAGTATTAATAATATTATCAAAAGTGCCTTTTATGCCAGTGATTACTGTATTATACCCTGTGTTCCCAGCCGAATGTCAATTCACGGTTTAGAACTATTACTAAAACAGATTGAGAAGTTTAATCAAGATTATCAACATGACCTCAACCCCATAGGAACTCTAATTTCTCGTTATAATGGTACTGTTTCTCAAACACAGAATTTGAATTTTATTATTGTCAATCCTTTTTTCCCACCAACTTTCTCTAATAAAATCCCAGAAAGAGCGAAAATTGCGGAAAGTTTAGATTTCAGTATGCAGCTAACATACAAACAAAAATATGGTGATATTCATGATGTTATGGTAAAACTAACTCAGGAATTTATCCAAAGACTAAATCACAATTCTGTTAATCTGCTACCAATGGTAGGTTTAGCATAAACATCAGGTTGTCACCCTATATCTCGTCCTGTTTTCTCTTGTTTGTTAGGTTTTGAATATGTTGGATTCTTGCCAATTTTACATCATTCTATCAACAGCAGAGGATTCTCATAGTCGAAAGTTTAGCAGCACAAAGACACCAAAAAAATGACAATTCCTCCAGATATCAACAAAATTCCTAACCAAATTAAAGGTTGTGTTAACCCAATTGTTCTCCCTTCCTGCTTTGAAGTCCCATTCTGTACCCCTTGAGGAGTATTAACAACCTTTCCCGTAGCCACAGTCACAAGAAACTTTAACTCAAAAGGTAGAAAACTCCCGGCAGTCACAGGTGTACCACTCAATTGCAACTGATAAGCACCTGGTTTAGGAAAAATAAATTCTGCTCCTGGTATGCCTTGATACCGTTCAGCCTGAATGGGTTTTAATGGAGGTTGAATTAATGCCGGTTCTCCTGTGACATGAGGTTCAGCATAAATAGCTAATTGACAATGACAATCTTTTAAAGGAATTACCTGACCACCTTTACGGGTCAGGAGAAACCAAGCTGGAGTAACTTCTCCAGCGCGGGGACTATCATTAGGTTCTAAGTGGACAGTACCACCTACGTCTGCTGATATTTTTACTGTATGGGCTAAAACTTGAGTATTTTTAGTGACTATTAAACTAGATAAAACCAATAATAATAGATACTTTATTTTGCTTTCGTGACCAGCAAAAATAGTGAAGATCTTTAATCTACCGCGATTTCTTGGGAGGAACATAAAACCTTTCTAACCCTAAATATATCCAAAAATATCGAGAACGTACCAATAAAACACCAAAGGTAATTATCCCCAACAAAATGACGGTTAATTGATTTTGGAAGTAATGAGAACCCATTAAAACCGTATGAATAGCACTTAATAATAAAGCTGGTACACTAAAAAGATGAATTTGCCGCCAATATTTACCTAATGACTTTTGCAGAAAATCAAAACTTGTACAAGCAGCGGGAGTTATTAATACTAATGCTACAGCCCCAGCACCCATTCCCCATTGAAATTCTAACGGTAAAAACCAAAAGGCAGTGAAATTCCAGTTTAGGGAGTGTTGAAGATGATGAATAGTATGTACCCCAGATAGCACAAAAGCCCCAACTCCCAAAGCCCGACGGTAACGCAGTGGTGCAGACCAAAAACTATTGACAGGCCGAGCAATCAAGGACAGAATTAAACAAATTAGAGCAGCGTGGCCGTTATAGTCTGTCATGGTGTCTCCTGTCCGCAGTAGGGTAATAACACCAATAATCAAAGTTACCCACCCACCCAACTGGAATAATTGACTACGGCGATCTTTACTAATTAATGCCGTAGAAACACCCACACCCACCATGGTGGGTAGTGTACCAATCCCAAAAGCTAACATAGTCCCTGCACCTTGCCACAAATTCCCCGTAGCCGCCGCTTTGATTTGGGCTGCGTATAAAAAACCACATGGCATCAGTCCCCATGTCATACCCAAAAGTGCTGGTGTCCACCATTGAGTTTGTGAAGATAACTTCATCATATACGCACTGATTCGGTTGTGTAAGTTACTTTTTAATAGAGGGTGTAACAGGGGAATATGCGGTAAAAAACCCGGTTTAATTTGTCCTAAACCAAACCAAATCAGCATTGTACCCGTAATTATGGCTATCCAATGCCGCAAATTACTACCAATTCCCGCTAGTTGTCCACCTTCTACTAATACTGAACCTAGTGAGCCAATGCCAGCACCGACTACAGTATAACTCAACATTCGCCCCAAATTCAGTAAAGTATGAAATTTTAATTGTTGTTGCCAACTCGGATTTTCTTGCTGCTTGGAAAGGGAAAAGGCTACTGTTAAGGGTCCACACATTCCGAAGCAATGTCCAAAACTACCTAGGAAACCTAGGAGTATTATAAGTGACAAGTCTAGCATATTAATTATGGAAATTGGGGAAGTATTCTATTTTTCATCTCTTACCATGAGGTTCATGTCAAAAGACAAGCTGTCAAACTTGGTGTAGCATAGAGCTAATCTTGCGGCTTTTTCAGCAAAAAGGATTAATTTTTCCTCAGCAAAGTAAAATCACTTAATCTGGGTTATATTTAATTAGATTCAGAAACCTATCCACTAACAATTAATATGAGAATATTACTTGTAGAAGATGACGAACGTATTGCTAAACCCTTAGCGGAAGATTTAAAACATCAACGTTATGTTGTAGATATTGCTAAAGATGGAATTGAAGGCTGGGAATATAGTCAATCAACACAATATGATCTAATATTATTAGATTTAATGCTACCAAAATTAGATGGCATTAGTTTATGTAAACGCTTACGAACCATTAAATATAATGCCCTGATTTTAATGCTCACAGCTAAAGATACTACAGCAGACAAAGTAATTGGATTAGATGCAGGGGCTGATGATTATTTAATTAAACCATTTGATTTAGAAGAATTAACAGCCAGAGTACGAGCTTTATCTCGCCGAAATTTAGAAGTTCGTCCCCCCATATTAGTTTATGGTAAATTAGAATTAGATCCTGGTAGTTATCATATTAGCTATCAAGGTCAAACTCTATTATTAACACCTAAAGAATATATGATTTTAGAATATTTCATGAAAAATCCCCAGCAAGTTTTAACTCGCACATCTCTTTTGGAGAAATTATGGGAATTTGATAAAATTTCAGGTGAGGATACTGTTAAAACTCACATCAATAATTTACGTAAAAAATTAAAAGCTGTTGGCGCATCTGAAAAAATTATTGAAACTGTTTACGGAATAGGATATCGTTTAGGAAAAAGCTAATGTTGTGGGTAATTAAATATCGCTTATTATTTTCTTATTTATTAGTATTTGGGTCAGTATTAGGAGTATTTACCTTAGCGGTCAGGATTTTTGTCACTCAAAGTCTGGAACAAGAAATTACCGATAAACTAATTGATTTAGCGGGAGGTGCTGCTGGTAGTTCAGAATATACTAATGGTAAAATCAAATTAGATAATGATTTTCCTATTCAAGATATTACCAATCGTCATCAAGGTTTACAATGGTTTGACCAAAAACGAAATTTTCTGCAACAAAAAGGTGAAAATTTACCAAATTTACCTCTTGATCCTCATGCAAAAAAACAAATTCAATCAGGTAAAAATCCGATTATAGTTATTACATTACCAGTAATCAGTAGTGAAAATGGTAAACTAATTGGATATGTGAGAGCTAGTGAATCACTAGAAAATCTCAACAAAACTTTAAGTAAACTTGACTGGGGTTTAGGAGGAGGAATTTTTTTTGCTCTACTTATTAGCGGTATTGGTGGAGTATGGTTAACTCGACAGTCTATGCAACCAATTGAAGAAAGTTTACAAAGACTTCAACAATTTACTGCTGATGCTTCTCATGAACTTAGAAGTCCATTAATGGCAATTAAAAGTAATGCTTCCGTAGCAATTAAATATCCAGAAGCAATTCGAGAAACAGATTTAGAAAAATTTCAAGCTATTCTTAGTGCGACAAAACAAATGTCTAGTTTAACAGAAGATCTATTGTTTCTAGCTCGTACTGATATCATCCCCAATCAAGATCCAAGTTTTGTTAATTTAGGAGAAATTTTAGATAACTTATATAAACTATACAAACCTCAAGCTGAGGCTAAACAAATTAAGATAAAATTACAACTAGACCAAGATATATATATACTTGGTGATTGTGAACAGTTAAAAAGATTATTTACTAATTTGCTTGAAAATGCTATTAACTATACCTTTATAAAAGGTATAATTGACATTATAACTTCTAGTAAAGGCTCTCATATCTACGTTAGTATAAAAGATACGGGTATAGGAATTTCTCCAGATAATTTAGAAAAAGTTTTTGATAGATTTTGGCGAGCCGATGAATCTCGCAGTTATAATTGTCGTGGTTCTGGACTAGGTTTAGCTATTGCTCAAGCTATTGCTAAAAAACATGGTGGACTAATTACTGTTAAGAGTGAATTAGGGGTTGGTAGTTGTTTTACTGTCCGCTTACTATCAAATTATTCGGGTTCCAAATAGTTTCAAAAATGATATTTCAAAAATTTTAATCAGTGTAGGGTGGGCATTGCCCACCCTACATATATTTAACAGGATAATCCAAATATGATGTGAAAATTTAAGCAATCAGAGAAAAATTAGTTTCTAGGTTTTCCAGTGTTTCCAGTTTTTCCAGTTTTTCCAGTTTTTCGTGACTTAGGTTTTTTACTTGATACGGGGGTTGAAGGCTTTGATTGTGGATTAGTAGTTGTAGTTGCTTGGGGTGTACTAGGTTTAGCATCAGCAGCAAAAGCATTCTGAGAAATTGCACCTAAAGTTAAGAAACTGATTAAACCCAGACTGAAAATTGCTTTAGTTGTAGTTTTCATTGTTCTATATTTCCCGTCGTTGATTTTGTGTAAAATTGTCAGGTGTGAAACACTAAAAGTCGAGACAAAATTATTTTTTATCTAGAGTACGTTTAACTGAAGAAGAATGTTTCTTAACATGAACTCGCTTACGTTTGTGGCTTCCTGTGTGTTTCCTGGTAAGTGAGTGCTGGTAATTATTAGCTTTAGCTTTAGCTCCAACTGCAAAAGCATTTTGGCACACTCCACCCAAAATTAGGAAACTAATTAAACCTAAACTAAAAATTGCTTTAGTTGTAGTTTTCACTGTTCTATCTTTTCTGATGTTGATTTTGTGCAAGATTGTTTTCTTGCTTATTTTTAACTATAGGAAGTAAAAGTAAAGAAGTTGGAAAGATTTTTAAATATTTTAAAAAATCCAGAAAGGTAGCTATACACCAGTATTCAATTCCGGGATAATTAGTAACTTAATATACGGTCATATCATTAAATGAGGTACAAACATAAAAAATTAAACCCTTTGAGTGCGGGCATTTTGCCCTATAACAATAATAAGTATTTCACCGTTGCATGAGTTCCTCTTGCCTTGTGCTATATTCTAAAAAAAGACCCCCGGTTAGAAACCGAGGGATTCTGCAAGTCGGAATTATCGCACAAAGACATTCGCGTACCTAACATAGCAAAGCAACAAATCAAAAAAATGCCAAAATGCCAAAATCTAAAAATGTAACTTATATGTAATTTATAACGTCAATATTTTTACTTATATTCTTCTTTGTCTGTAAAGCTATCAGTTAAAGGTTTAACGACTTTAGCGATCGCTTCTTGAACAAAAACTTTGATAAACTCATCTCGACGATTAATTTGAAACTGCTGTTGTACTACTTCTGTCATTCCCCCGTCACCCCAATCTTGATCATGACGAAAATACTCAATAAAGCTTTTCCCAGCAATGCGGGTTAAATAAGCGGCTGTTACACCTTGAATTGCTCTGCCGACAATAAAAGTAGTTACATTGAGTTGTAAAGCTGTTGATAATAATTGAATTGCCCCTTTGACGATACCTAAACCAGCGATAGTTTTTCCTAAAGATAGGGCTAATTCTTTACCCCTTTCCATGTTTAAATCGCAACCGTATATCTTACCAATTTCTACTACCATTTGGGCATTAACAGCAGCAGTTGCCAGTAAATCTACTACTGGCAATGGTGTCACAGAAACCACACCTGCCCCAATCCATTGATAACGGACGATGACTTTATCAGCTTGACGACGACGCTGGGAGTCTATGAGTTTGCGGGCTTCTTCTCCTAAGCGCAGAGATTGTAAGAGAATATTATCCGCCACTAAATCCTCACCTTCAGCCCGTAAGATAGAGGCCATGCGCCGCAACAGAGGTATAATATCTGGTTCTGGTTGGCAGGTTTCGCCGGTTTCTAACTTAGCTATTTGCGGGTTAGCAGCGATCGCTACCACATCATTAGTAGCAATAAAACTACGTACTCTCTCCCGCAATCTCCCCAAAATCACATCCCTATCAGTATCAGTATATACATCCGTTTTATTTAGCACTAAAAGCGATCGCTTACCAATTTCCGCCAACCCCCGCAGTGGTTCATATTCAGAACGGCGTAGATCATTATCTACCACAAATAACAGTAAATCGGCTTCCGTGGCCAAAGCCCTAGCCAGTTGTTCCCGTTCGGTACCCGCTACCCCTGGTTCTAAAATCCCTGGAGTATCGGTAATTAATATCTTCCGTTCCAAACCCTTCAACCGTAAACAATAGGTTTCTCCCACCTGAGTTGTCCCCATAGGCGCGTTGACTTCACCCACTATCCGCCCCATAATGGCATTAACTAGGGAAGTTTTGCCGGCGCTTCCTGTACCAAAGACAACCACTTGAATTTCCCCCCTAGCTAAATTAGCCTCAATGTCCCTAGTGCGACTGAGTAAAGCTTGGCGTGTCACCTCATCTTGAATTTGGGCTACTTGTTGACGCACTGCTTGTAAAGTAGAAGAAGCTGCATCAGATTTAGCGGCGGGAATTTGGGCTGGAGTCACTCTTTGGCGTTGTCGTCGGGATTTTTCCTCTCCTTTTCGCAGCACTAGTACATAATAGACAAAGGCGGCGATTAAACCACCAATCAAGAAAATTAGCAGTAATAATAGTAAATTACCCAACAATGGTGAATAGGACAACTGCCAGTACAGCCGAGAGAGAGAATCAATCAGCCATAGGGTTAACGCCAAAATGACGATTAGACCAACAATCAGTGTTACTACGCGAGACAAAGGCATGAATAATCAATTTATTACTTATATAATGGGTTGCTCAATTTTCTCAAGTATAAAGTACCAAGTATCAAGTACAAAGCACTTTTTTCCATATCCTAGCCTGTAGTCAGAACTTTAGTCATGTTTTCCAAATCCTACCGCCACAAAATCAGGGCTAAAGCCCAAACAACAAAGAAAAAATATAAAAAATATAATTTTGTGACACTAATGTAAATCCGATTTAGACAAAGATGATTCTCCAGCTTGGAGAGTAGAGAAAAATAGTCTTTCATTTACCTGAAATATGCTGTAGAATCATATAATTCCACTACTTAATCCTCAATTCTGCTATAGAATTGATCATGAGAAACATTAAAAATAACGGGTAAAAATCAATGGGACTGTTTGATCAAATTCTTGGGGCTGTTAATAGTTCAACTCAAGTCGGTGGCTTGAATGACTTACTAAATATTGTTAGTAATTCCACTCAAGGTGGTGGTTTGGACGACTTGCTAAATATTGCCAATACAGTTAAACAATTAAGTAATAACGTTGGTGCAGACTCCTCCACAATCCAATCAATTTTATCAGTCGTTGGTAAAGAAGTACAATCATCTTTGCAGGTGAAGCAAGCTACCGACGGAACTGAATCTGTACAGGATTTTGTCAATCAATTTGCAGGAACTTCACCTAATTTTGAAGCGGTAAATACCCTATTTTCTCCAGATATTCAAGTAAAAGTCACTGAAAACGCCGCCCAGGTCGCCGGCTTAGATGTTGAGAAAATTCAAGAATTATTACCCAGTTTAGTGCCTTTAATCTTGAGTTTCTTGCAATCTAGTGGCAATCCGTTCTTAAATAAATTTCTAGATATTGATGGTGATGGTGATGTTGATATTGCTGATTTACTTAAATTAGCTAGTCGCTTTTTAAGAATTTAATCCTGATTCATCCCGACTGCATTTGTGCAAACATTATAGCAGGGAATCCACCGACAAACGATAATTTTAAGAATTGTGAACCATTAACAATTGAGTTTATGAACGCAGCCGAGGATAAAACAATAGTCCGCGAATATTTCAACTCCACAGGCTTTGATCGGTGGCGACGCATCTATGGTGATGGTGAAGTCAACAAAGTTCAACTAGACATACGCACTGGACATCAGCAAACTGTGGATAATGTCATGGGCTGGCTAAAAGCTGACAACAATTTACCAGAATTATCAATTTGTGATGCCGGCTGTGGTGTGGGTAGTTTAAGTATTCCCTTGGCTATGGAGGGCGCTAAAGTCTATGCCAGTGATATTTCTGCTAAAATGGTATCAGAAGCCCAGGACAGGGCTGTAAAGGCTTTTTCTAATACCATAAATCCCTCCTTTGCGGTACAGGATTTAGAATCTTTGAGTGGTAATTATCACACCATCATCTGTTTAGATGTTCTGATTCATTACCCCCAAGACAAAGCTGATCAAATGATTTCTCACCTGTGTTCTTTAGCACAATCAAGAATTATTCTCAGTTTCGCGCCCAAAACCTGCTTTCTGACTATCCTGAAAAAAATCGGTAGTTTCTTTCCTGGACCGAGTAAAGCCACTCGTGCCTATTTACACCGTGAAGCTGATGTGATCAAAATCCTCCAAAAAAATGGCTTTGCAGTGCAAAGACAGGCTATGACTCGTACACGCTTCTACTTTTCTCGCTTACTAGAAGCAACTCGTATACCTGCTGAGTAATCAAAAGTATTATGTTCAACATAAAAACTCTAAAAACCTAACCCCTAACTCCTTCCCTACTGGGGAAGGGGAAGGTAAAAACAAGATTTTGAAAGTCTCTAGCGTCATAAACTAACCATTCTTAATCCTCTAAATTACAGCGATTTTCAGGTAAACGAACCAAGGTTTTTGTTTCACGCAAAGCCAGAAGGTAATCAAAGTCTGGTTTAATATAAATGAAAACTGCTGTAAACCCAGACGGAATAATATTCAAGTTTTTAAAAAGATAATTTTTGATTCAACAATTAATGTTAAAAATAACTGGAGGCTGGGTGCAGCGACAACCCAACCAAATCCTAAACAAATCCTAAAATTTTTGGGTAACATAGGTTAACCCAAACTATAAATCCTAACCAAGAATTACTTAAAAGTATCGCGGATTTGATCTTTCATTTTATCTGCGGGGTTACGAGATTCGCTTTTCGTATCCTTAGTTTTTCCCCCAGGTAGGTAATTAGGATTAACAATACTATTGTCTATTGCCTTTTCGGTTTTAGCTTCAATATCTTTTGTGACTGGTTTTGACTTTTGTTTCCAATTCCCATCTTTTATATCTTCAACTGCATTACGAACCTTGCTTTCCGCTTGCTTTGCGTTTCCCATAAATTGATCTTTTTTGTTTCCTCTAAAATTACCAATAGCTTCCTGGATTTTACCTTCAATATTCTTAGTTGTTGCTTCCACTCGATTCATGCTTGCAATTTGAGTTAGGCTATTTGGTTGAGTCAACAAAGTTGTAGCCAAACTATCCTCACCAGCAAAACCTGTGGAAGTTACCAAAAATAAAACTAAAGTAATGGTGACAAAAAATTTGTGAAATGCTTGAAGTAATATCATTAAATTTTGCTCCCTCATTTATAAATTGGTAACTAGTTGGTAATTAATTTATTAAAGGAATGATCTGAAATCTGGGTTTTATCTCCTTTCCACATGCGGATGTTCTTGGGTGTTAATATCTAATTCTTCTCGACGCAGAGTTTCTTCGGCTTCAATGGTTTCGTGATCTACAACTTTATCAACTCTGACTTCTTCACGTAAGAAGGCTTCTTTATGAATGTCCGCAGTTTCTTCATAAACATTTATATGAGTTACTTCTGTTGTCCCAAAGCTATCAGCCCCTAAAGTAACTGCTTCTCCCGCATTTGTAGGAGTTATTCTTTCAATTACAACTCGTTCTTTATCTATTGGTACAGAAACCCGCGCTTTTTCTGTTTCTGTATGTTTACCAACAATAACTTCTCCCGTTTTCGTGCGGATTTTATTGGCAATTAATCTTTCTTGATATAGTTTGAACGTTTGATGATCTTGCTCATTCAGGGCATATAAAGCCGGTTCTTGTTGATAGTCATAGCCATTGCCATTACCAGACTTTTGAGGTGGGGCTATAGGTGTTACCATAGTAGCTCCAGTAGTTCTAGAGGAGGCTGTATCCATAGCACCAGAACTTTCTAAGAATGCTTCCGAACGATATACTCCTCTTACTTGTTCTTCATAGTTATAATCAATTTCTTTGTGTTCGTTAAATTCAGGTAAATTCTCCGCTTGTTGCTTGGTCATTGCCACTGTATAAATCCGTTCAGAGGTATGATCAATTCGTGAACGACCAACCGGTAATAAAACCTTTTTACCGAAAATCCATAAGCCTAAATCAACAACAAAATACCGGAAATGTCCTTTTTCATCTACTAAAATGTCACTGACTGTACCAATCTTTTCATCTACACTTACATAGACACCCATGCCTTTGATGTCTTTGCCTTCAAAACTATCACGATAATTTGGATCAAATTCTTTAATTTTTAAAAGAGTCATAATTTTTTCCTCTCCAATTTATTAGCTTTTTTCCGGGTTTAAAGTCTTTTTTTCTGCAAATTTCATCATTGTTCGATGTCATTGACTACCCATTAAGCGATTAAGTTCAATTGATTATTCTCAACATTAGAACCTGGTAAAGTTGAATTTTTAGTTTCTAGCTGTTCTGTTGTAATAGATTCATATTAGATATTTTTATGCTTAAGACCTTCCATCAAAGGTCTGATTATATTTGTATGTAATTAGATAGATATTATCAATTAAGTCAGTTGATAAAAATCACTCCAATTTTCACTTAAACTAATAAAGATACCCCACCTCTTTTTTGTTGTAAATATTTGTTGTAAGTAGGTGAACGGGAAAAAACCGACATAAGTAACGAAAAGTAAAGTTCCCCAAAACCTGTTCCCAGTTAAGAGTTCCCTGACCACAAAAGTAAATTCACAGAATCAAACCGGATTCCTATATAAACGAAATCAGTTTAACTCCTCTGGGGTGAGCATCCCTTATCACTAGACATTAGTAACACTATCCAAACTTCATATACGGATATTTTTGCTAAAATTCTTTCCAGAAAATTGGTAATAATACACCCAGTGTCAAAAAATTGCACTAAAATCACTACGACGGTAATCTTTGGGTGTCAGGTATGGGGTATTTTGAAGTCAGCTTGACGATAAAATTAATCCACTTGCTGTAGCCTATGGGCTTACTTACCTAAAAAATTAGAGAGTTAACTTATGTTTCAGTTGTTAAGCCGGGTTTTGCTATGGCTCTTAATTGGTGTTGTAGCCTATTCCTTGTTTCAAAGATTCTATCCCACAGGAACTTTCGTCGGTAGATTCATTTTAGGGCTGGTAATTGTTGTTTTAGCCTTGGCTTTTCTTAATCCCAATGAACCAGCAGTATCTTCTTTGTGGCGGTTTATATCCTTTCCCCTCAAGCCCTTGGGCGCTTCGGTTTTAATGTTATGTTTCGCTGCTCAAAAAATCAAAGGGGGGGGCATAGACAAACCGGGCGGTTACTTACTAGGATGGGCTTTAGGTATTTTACTTTTATCTAGTACACCAGCGATCGCTTATTTCTTAGTTAGATCACCAATTGCTACAGTGGAGGGTACTAATCTCAATTACCAATCTTCTTCATCTGCTTTAGTAGCCTTAGCTCCAGTCAATACTAGTCCTAGTATCTCAGATATTCAGCCAGATATCATCCTACATCAGGGAGAGATCAATTCCCCCATTATAGCTTTCAATAGTATGAATGGGAACATTCCCTCCTATCTACTCCAAAATCCCCAAGAAATCAGAAACCGTGGGTTACGGGTAGAGGATTTTGTCCCTAGTGCAGAAACTCTGCAACTTACTACCCAAGTATGGGAAAGTTATCTCAACCAAATTTATGTTTTCTTGCGTGGTCGCCCGTGATCATGTTTAAAATGTGACTGGGGTTAGGGGATGAAGGTGGAAACAGATTAATCATTAATCATCAATTGCTGGCATGGCCAAATCGCACAGACTTGCTAAAATCGCTAATTATTTACGTCCCTATTGGCGGGAAACTATATCAGGTATTATCGCCTTATTAGTCGTCAATGCACTGGGGGTATATATTCCCTTGTTAATTAGTTCTGGAGTAGATACACTTTCAAATTCAACGAGTTTGAGTTTTCACCAGGTAATACATTACGTGGTGATTATTTCTCTACTGAGTTCCGCTATGTGGATGGTACGAATGGCTTCCCGTATTTGGATATTTGGTGTGGGAAGACAGGTAGAATTTGACCTCAAACAGCGGATTTTTGCACATTTACTCCGATTAGAACCTGCTTATTTTACGTTTAATACCCCTGGGGACTTAATTAGTCGCGCCACTAGTGATGTAGATAATATTCGACGATTATTAGGCTTTGCTGTTTTGAGTTTGGCAAATACCATGTTCGCCTACGCTCTAACGTTACCAGTCATGTTATCCTTGAGCGTAGACCTGACATTGGCATCATTAGCAGTTTATCCTCTCATGTTCCTCGTGGTGCATTTTTTTAGCGATCGCCTGCGTGACGAACAAACCGCTGTCCAGGAAAAACTTGCAAATATCAGCGAACTTGTCCGGGAAGATATTAGCGGTATTACTCTCATTAAAATTTACGCCCAAGAAAAAAATGAGCGTCAGGCTTTTAATCGGGAAAATCAACAGCTATTAACTGCTAATCTGCAATTAGCTAAAACTCGCAACACTCTATTTCCTCTCATTGGTGGTTTAGCTAGTCTCAGTTCTTTAATAATCATCTGGTTAGGTACAGCACGAATATCTACTGGTTCTCTAGCAATTGGGGATTTTTTGGCGCTACTAATTTATGTAGAGCGTTTAGTTTTCCCCACAGCTTTATTAGGATTTACCATTACTGCTTATCAACGAGGTGAAGTTAGTATTGACCGATTAGAGGCTATTCTGAGTGTAACCCCCAAAATTCAAGACACAGCTAATAGTCAAAATATTGAAATCAGTAATATTCAAGGAGAACTAACAGCAGTAAATTTTAATTACACTTACCCCGGCGCTAATACTCCAGCTTTAGATCATCTCAATTTTACCATTGCCCCTGGGGAAATAGTCGCCATTATCGGTCCTGTGGGTTGTGGAAAATCAACTTTAGCCAATGCTATCCCTAGATTATTAGATATTCAGCCCGGACAATTATTTTTAGATGGCTGGGATATCACTCAACTCGCTGTGAGTGATTTAAGAAAAGCCATCGCTTACGTGCCTCAAGATAGCTTTTTATTCAGTACCACCATCAAAAATAATATCCGTTATGGCGACCCCCTAGCCCCAGAAGAAAATGTAATTTACGCGGGCAAAATGGCGCAAATTGACTCGGAAATCGGGAAATTTCCCAAAAAATACGAAACCATTGTGGGAGAGCGCGGTATTACCCTTTCAGGTGGACAACGACAACGCACAGCTTTAGCAAGAGCTATGTTAATTGATGCCCCAATTTTGCTTTTAGATGATGCCCTTTCCAGTGTAGATAATCAAACTGCTACACAAATTCTGGCTAATCTCTCCACGGGGACAAAAAGAAAAACTGTGATTTTCATTACTCACCAACTTTCCGCAGCGGCCACCGCTGACCGAATTTTGGTCATGGAGCAGGGTAAAATCGTCCAAAGCGGTAATCACTCAGAACTTGTAGAACAGCCTGGACTTTACAAAATTTTATGGAATCAACATCTTGTAGAAGAACTACTCCATTGAACTAAAATAGCTTGATTTTGTGAATAATTAGTGGTTATATTACTAATAAGAAAACTCCAGAAAAAGAAATACTCAGGGTTTGGAGAGATATTTTGGGTAGATTTTATCACTTCCCAAGCATTCTCTTAATAATCAGGACTTACGTAAAACGGAAGGAAAGTAAGGGTAATTCATGAATTACCCCTAGGTAATAATAAGGCTTATAGCTACACCTGACTGTTAGCTATATTCTGTTTAAGTCCTAATAATGCTGACGACTTCACTGTTGGCCGAATATATAGGAATATCACTGTAATGATTTTTTCTCAAAATTGGAGCAAGCCAGAAATGATTGCAATTGGAGTAGAAACCAAAGTCAGCAGGTTAGAATCTATTGTTGAACAAATTGGAGACGCTGTACTGTCTACAACTGAAACAATTGAACGTCTTGGTCAAAGAGTAGATTCCCTGAGTTTACAACTAGAAATCCAAGGAAAACAAGTAGAGCAGCAAAGTTATCAGATTTTCGCTTTGTGTGACGCTGTCCAAAGTCTGGGCGACTCTCATAAGGAGTCAATACGAGCAATCACTCAGTTGTCACAAACTTTAGATGGACTCCTATCTTTACTGCAAAATTCAGATGAATAATTACCACAGTTAATGTTAAAAGCTAATGTTAAACTCTTAACTTTGTCACAGCAATTTTTCCAGAAAAACATATATCAACATCACTGTTAGGAGTTCGCTCTCGGTTTCCGTAGTCTCCTGTATAGTAAAAATCATTATCCTGTATGCGATAGTTAACAGGTAAAGGCTTTGTACAAGGTTGACAAAATATCACCTCTGGAAATGCCTCCTCTGGTGACAAATGGGGTAAATTAACATTCCAAAAACATCCGGGTTCTAGAGGCAGTTGAATTAAATTCTCTAATAATTCGGAAGTCCATTTAGTGGCCGCATCCCAATTATAATCGAGATTGCCGCGACGATAGTGAGAAACAGCAATTCCTGGGATACCGTGTATTGCTGCTTCTCTGACAGCAGCGACAGTACCGGAAATATACGCATCAACTCCTAAGTTTCCACCAGCATTAATACCTGAGATTACGTACTTGACATCTTTCACAATATGTGATACGGCAACTCGGATACAATCAGCAGGAGTTCCCCCTATTGCATACTCCAAATCAGAACGACGTTCGACGTTAATTGGCTGATGGGTAGTAACTTGATGTCCACAGCCTGATTGATGTAATTGTGGTGCAGCAATAATCAGTTTAGTCCTGTCATATTTACCGCTTACGGCTTTAAATAAAGCTGCAATACCCGGTGCATCAATACCGTCGTCATTGGTTAAAATTATAGTCATTATTCGTTAGTGAGTAGTCAATTGTCAATCTGGAATATGGTTTGGTGGGTGATACTACCGGAAGTTATCTTAATTCACCGCCATATAAATGTAATATAACTTGAGTAATTTTAACATCTTTGTTGTTTATATTTGTTGTTTATAATTGTGATTTAATGAAATTAGTTGGTTAGTATAGTATAGAAATGGTTAGATTGTCAAAATAAATGAGACAGTTAGAGAACTGTCCACTAATTAGTGCTTTTACCTTTGCTATTGGTATCACTAGTTATTTCATGCTACAAACACTCAAGTCTTAAAATTATACTAATAAAGGAATTTTAAATCTGTTCCCTGTTCCCTGTTCCCTGCTATAGATAGATCACTTTTCACCTACAGTCCACCAGGCCAAAGCATAAGGTTGAACGGCTTCATTAACCTGCTTCTGAAATTGTACCCGAATTTTATAATTACCATTAGTAGCAACTGGACAAAAGATATGTTCAACATTATCTACTTCACTCACAGAAGCACACACAACAACTTCTTTATTCTTCCCATTTTCCTTAATTAGATAAACATCAAGATTATTTAATCCCTGATCTTTAAATGTTTCCCCCACATCATATTGTTGATTATTATTTTTATCATTCAACTCTACCAAACGATCCCAACTTAAAGTAATAGCTACAAAACTATTCGCTTTTAAACCGCTTTTAAAAACATATTCCTGAGTAGTATTAGCATTAACTTTATCATAATCCCAACCAATTGATGGTATAGGTGCATTAGCTTTCCATTGACCACCATTTAACTGTTGATAAGCTCGAAAAGCATTTAAATGACCTGCTCCCATTTGAGCATCTAAAGGAATTTTTACATCTTGATAAGCTTCCGTTACTAACCAATCTTGATTTTGTTTATCAACTAATGTTTTCGTCATTCTTAACCGTAAACCATCACCACTATCTTGAATTTTATCTGCTGCATTGAGTAATATAGCTTTCATTACTTGATGACGACGAGCATCAATACTCCAATTTAACTGTTTATTTTGCAATTGTCTATCAGTAAACTCTTGCAATAATGCTACAGTAGCAGTAACCTGTGGTGCAGCAAAACTAGTACCTGTAGATTTATTAATTTTACCATCAGGATTAAGTAAAGGAATATTAGTACCAGGAGCAACTAAACTAATTGCTCTTCTATTAGCAATATTAAATTCTTTTCCAGTTAAACGATCTTTTATTTCTTGACTGTTATTAGTCAAATTAGAAACGTGAACTTTATCAAAAATTCCGTTGCGTTCTGAGGAAAAAGCCACATTGATTGCGTTAAAATTGTCTGTAGGAATAGGAATCCCGCCTTTACCTTGATTTCCTGCAATAGTATACACAACATCATGCACACGACTAGACCAGTCAATACATAATGTCAGTAAAGCATTTCCATCTAAAATAGCTTCTGGTCGAGAATCACGATTTAATGGTTCACCAAAACTAAAATTAATAGCTCGAACATCACCACCATTTTGTAAAGCGATGTGTTGCGTTGATAAACACTCCTCCGGTTGACCATTTTTCCTCATAGATCCTACAGCGGAAGAGTATAATCTTGCATTTGGTGCTACACCAGGAAAGGCTTTATCTTGACTGATCATGACAGCAGAAACATTATAAGCATGAGACTCAACATTAAAATTTGATTTAGCTACAAAATTGCGGAGAAAAACCGCTGTTGGAGATACAGCACGATTTTTAGATACGGCTTTGTCCCAGCCGAACATCCCTGGACGACCGATTTCTACTTGACCAATAGCAATTTTCCGCCCAGTTAAATTATAAGGAGCTTGATGTAGTTTTAAAGCATCAATACCATTCTTCCCTAAAAAAGTTGCTCCTGTTATACCTGCAAAGGTTGGTATAGTTAAGCAGGAAAAACTTAAACCCCAAAAGATTATCCAATTTTTGTTCATGAACTACTAAGTCAGATGCAAGAGGTGACAGATAAGATGCAAAAAGCAATGTTTAAAATGCAAGAAATAAAAGATATTAGTTTTTAAGCAATGGATAAGATGGAAGAAGTAAAAGATAAGATGCAAAAAGCAATGTATAGGACAGCAGAAAGATATGATTGTTATCTTTTCTTTTTTCTCCTAACGCCTGGCTTCTAAATCCTAATTTTCACTAAAAAACTTTTTTACTCTGGCCTTAATTAATAATTTCTCCATATTTTGTTACAATACCTACAGACGAAGACGCTTAAAACCCACTAGCCATGACCCAAAATTCATCTCAAAAGCCCATAGTTATTGCTCCATCTATCCTATCAGCAGATTTTAGCCGTCTGGGTGACGATATTCGCGCCGTAGACAAAGCGGGAGCAGATTGGATTCACGTTGATGTAATGGACGGACGTTTTGTCCCTAATATTACAATAGGTCCTCTGATTGTGGAGGCGATTCGTCCGGTTACAACTAAACCCCTAGATGTCCACCTGATGATTGTCGAACCAGAAAAGTATGTAGAAGGTTTTGCTAAGGCTGGTGCTGATATTATATCCGTCCATGCTGAACATAACGCATCTCCTCATTTACACCGCACTTTAGGACAAATCAGAGAACTCGGTAAGAAAGCTGGAGTTGTACTTAATCCGGGTACACCTTTGGAATTAATTGAATATGTGCTAGAATTATGCGATTTAGTGCTAATTATGAGCGTTAACCCCGGTTTCGGTGGTCAAAGCTTTATTCCTAGCGTAGTTCCTAAAATTCGCAAATTGCGTCAAATGTGTGATGAACGCGGTTTAGATCCTTGGATTGAAGTTGACGGAGGCCTAAAAGCTAATAATACTTGGCAAGTTTTGGAAGCTGGTGCTAATGCTATTGTAGCAGGTTCGGCTGTATTCAATGCTCCTGATTATGCTGACGCGATTCACAATATCCGTAACAGTAAGCGTCCGACTCCAGAATTAGCTGCTGTTTAAGATTCTGGTAATTAATTGAAACCTAGATCCTCGATTTCTTTGAGAAGTCGGGGATTTATTTTTTTTTGATGCTAAATTTATTTAGACGACCTATGATGGTAAAACTCACCGTCCTAAAACGGTGAGTATGTCAAAACCGATTAGATCCGCTTGGAGATGAAATTGATTTAGTCCGTAGGGTGAATTAACCGCATTTATGCTAAAATACAGTAATCACACTCTGTAAGGAGTTTTCTGTATGGCTAACATTACTTACATTGATAACAACAAAACATTATATGATCAAGATTTTTACCTGTGGGTACAAACCACAATTCAACATTTGCAAGAAAGAAACTTAGAACAGTTAGATATCGAGAATTTGATTGAAGAAATTGATAGTATGGGAAGGAGTGAAAAGAAAGAACTAAAAACTCGCTTAGTTGTCTTAATTGAACATTTATTAAAATTACAATATTGGATAGAAGAAAAAGATGATAACGCTAGAGGTTGGCGTAATACTGTCGTGGAACAAAGACGACAAATAACCTATACTCTAGCAGATAGTCCTAGTTTAAAAGCTATTTTAAATGATGTATTTCTACCCTGTTATCAAGACGCTAAAAAAGATACAATTAACAAATACCAACTGCCATCAAACTTATTTCCAGAAGAACCACCTTTTTCTTTAGCTCAGGTTCTCAATGCAGATTTTATACCCTAAATTGATACCTAGTTTCAGCAACGCCTAAGTTCTATAGGAATCCGGTTTGATTCTGTGAATTTACTTGTGTGATCAGGGAACAGGGAACTCTTAACTGGGAACAGGAAAGAGAGAATTGATACCTACTGAGTTTTGTATGGCTACGCCACGCAAGCTATCAAAAATCAAATATTATTCCTACAGTTAGGTAAATTGTCAGAATCAGGATATCTAGGATTAAAGGATGAAACCAGAGCTTTTATTACCAATTACCAATTACCAATTACCTAAACAACAGCAGACAACCAAATTATAACCGTAGTTCCTGGGCTGTGAGGTAATGTAATAACCGAGTCAATTGCTGGACTGAAAACCTCTATATTTCCCTGCATTTCTGCTATTAACTGTTTAGCAATAGCAATTCCTAACCCCGTCCCAGGAATTGCTGTTTGTGCTTGTACACCTCGGTAATGTCTTTCTCCCAGATGTTCTAAGTCTTCCGGGGGAATACCTGGTCCTGTGTCACTAATAGCAATACCTTGGAAATTTCCCTGTTGTTGCCCACATTGTACCAAGATTTTACCACCTGTGGGAGTATATTTCAAAGCATTATCTATAATGTTACTCAATACTTCTCCCAAGGCTTTTTCATTGACTCTGACTAAAGGTAAATGATTGGGAATTTCCGTAATTAGTTGTAAATTTCGTTCTTGGGAAATAGCTTGAGCCGATATTAACAAAGGTGCTAACAAATCTGCTAGGGAACAATTAGTTAACTGTTCTCCTGTTCCTGGCAATAATAACACAGATTTCCCCTGTTTTTGTGTATTTTGATTTTGGTTAATTACCGCCTTTGACTCAGGGAGGGAAAGAGGTGTTAAATTGGCTGTATTTAAATCAATCACCTGATCAAACTTTTGTAATAACTCTTGTAAGCGATCGCTTTCCCGGACTATACTGGTTGCTACCTCCCGATTAGGATCAACCGCTCGCATTCGCTTAAATAGTAGTTTACCAAAAGTGCGGATAGCAGTTAAGGGGTTACGAAACTGATGTAAGAGATTATCTAATAAGTCCCGTTGTTCCTCTTGGAGAATTTGTTCCTGTTCAAGTTGATGTTGCAACCAAGCCCGACGTTGATCTAAAATGCAAGCGATCGCTAAAGTTTTGCCAATGCGTTCAATTTCTCCCTCCTCCCGTTGGTTCCATTCCCTATCTTCCCTCGCAGTCACTAATAATCCCATCATTACACCCTCATAAATCAGGGGTGAAACAATTTGGTTATGACTGAGTGAATATTCATCTTGTTTATCTTGTAAATTTTGTTTTTCTGTTGCTGCGCTTGACGCTGATGAATGGGAAGATACTGAAGTCGGTTTTAACAACCTCATGTTTTGATTTGGTAATGCTAAAACATGATCAAGCCTGACTGGGTAACTCTCTTCTTGTTTACCATACTCATCACAAGGATTTAATGCTATAGTTTCTGGATACACCATCACTGGAATTAGTCGAGCCTCGCCTGTAGGTTTTTCTACCAATTCCTGTGTTAAATAAACTACGCTAAAAGACGCTCCCATGCCTTGGGCTAACAGGGTTATTTGCTCTCGACATAAAGCAAGGAAATCAGAACTGGCAGACATTAGCATTAGTTACAGGAATTTAGGAGGTAGAAAAGTTGCAGTCACTAGCAGTTTAGCAAAAATAAACTCTCACAGGACTTCAAGCCAGAGAAAAGTGGTGCATAGCCCATAGCCTTTAACCTAATTTTGTACCTCATGCAAGTGCATACCACCATCAGGCTATATATATCTAGTCTAATCTAGTAATGGATGATTGGTAATAGACAATGGCTAGTAGACAGCAGTTTTTGGGAATTTTTATTCTTTATTTTTATCCTTTTTTCCTAATTGTATCAAAACATTAAAAACTATTGATTTTCTCAGAAAAAAATTATATAATGACGACTGATTTTGTAGCCACAACTACAATCTATAGCTGGAAACAGGAGGACAATAGGTTGGCAAGGAGACGCAAACGGAAAAGTCGTCGTCGTCAAGAAGGACGACGGATACTGGAACACATTCCCCAGTACAGCATCGAAAGTGGCGAAGATAAACCTGTGACAGCAGCAAGAAAGTTTATTCACGCTGAAGGTATTATGCCACCCGCGCTACTACTGGTAAAACGCAATGAACACACAACAGACCGTTATTTCTGGGCGGAAAAAGGCCTGTTTGGTGCTCAATACGTAGAAGAAAATCATTTCTTGTTTCCTAGTCTGAGGAGTTTTGAATCACCAACAGTAACAGTATCAGCACCGATACAATTGACAGTGCCGGCACCAGCATCGTTATCGGTATCGGAACTGGTTGCCGTAACTGTTAATTAAACAACAAATGACTATCCTATCTTCTAAATGTAGCTTCTAGCTCTGATAATAATAACTGGCAATTTTGATCAGGTTCTTCAAAAATTCCATTTTTTTTAATTTTGCGGTCTAATTGTCAAGCAGGGCTAAAAACTGTTTAAACAGATTCTCTCAAGTCATAGCATAATTAACTTCTCATCAACTCGACTTAGTTGCATGAATCAGTTTATTGTCAGCTTACACATCAGAGAATAGCGACAGAGCCAAGGAAATCCAAAGATGAGGACAAACTTATGATCTCACTAATTTGGACTACTATCAAGCTCTGTCCAGCAATTCAGATTTTTCCTCATTACATCTCAGTCCTTAGGAAAATTTACAACAGCAGTAGTATTTTCTCCTACTCACTGCCAATTTGCTCAAAAGTTTACTCAGAATCCTACATCAGAATAGGTATAGATGCTCATTGTTTTCAGACTCAAAAATCAATCAAGTGTCAAGCACCTTTAGCTGTAATGCCTTTTGTAACTCAGCAAGTTCATCTCTATGGGCAGTAACAGTAATTATACTTGAGGAGTTTTGTCCACTGCGGATATTTTCTATCTGGAGTGACACCTTCTCAAGTCTTCCAGATTTTCTCCAGTACAAGAGACCACTTAAAGGTGAAAATAGGATTATTACCGCAAAAAAACGCCCAAAATCGGGAAAAAGCATGGATAAAACTAACGACAAACAACCTAAACCCACCGCTGCTAATGTAGTTAGAAATATAGCTAAAAACCAACTAGGTCTAACAAATCCCTCAAATGTGACTTGATTTTTGGGAGAATCTACCGCTAATACTCGATAAGCACGAGTGCGAAAATAATCCTTCAATGAAGTCATTAACGTATTTTCATCCTCTTGTGAAACTAAACGCATCACTTCTATGCGGTCTTTAGTTGAAGCTCGAATAAAGAAAAACAAACCAACTGATAACAGTAATGTTAACAGGAAAGTAGATTGCAAAACAGCGGCATCCATAATTAATTTTTAAGTCTGAAATTTTCAGTAGACTTAAACCATTATCAATTATTCTGGAATCAGAGAACAAACAGAAGTTTGTTTTTAACTTTTAATATTTAATTTTTATATGTCACAAAACTCAGAAACACCATCATCTAACATTCGGGCTATAGCCCAACAATTTCGTCTAGCAGGTTGGATTAGTTTTTGGATTCAGTTAGTCTTAGGGGTAATATCTGGGATAATAGTCTTATTATTTGGCATTTTTAGCCAAAAAGCGGGTAGTCCTAGCAATAATCCAGGGACAGGCTTTGGTGTATTTTTAGCAATTTGTGGTATAATCCTCTTGGGTGCTGGTATTTACTTAGCTTATCGCTACACCAGAATTGGTAAACAACTAGAATCACCTAATCCTACTAATCGTCCTCGTAAAGCTGAAACCGCACAAGTGTTAAGATTAGGACTGTGGATAAATTTAGGCGGAACTTTAGTGACTTTATTGGGAGCGCAAGCGATTGTTGGTACATTAGTAGCTAGGTCTATATCTCCTCAAGCAGTAACTACACAATTATTTGATCCAACACGGATTATTAGCGGTTTAGATATGCTTATAGTTCAAGCGAATACTAATACTGTATCAGCGCATTTTGCAGGTTTAGTAGCATCTCTGTGGTTAATGAATCGTATTACTAGGTAATTTATAATTGATTTATAATTGACAGTGGTTGTAGTATCCGGGGTTGGTGAATGAAGGTATGATTTTTTCTCACGCAGAGGCGCAAAGGACGCAGAGAGTAAGAATTTAAGAACTAGAATATTTGATTTTCATCCGTCAATTCAGCAATCCCTAGTATCCTAATTTTGGAAAACAGGTACTTCTAAAATAAATCCCGGTAAAACATCTTCTCCAGATAAAATTGTTGGTAATAATACTATTTCTACAGATTGATTTTGACGATAAATTTCTACTTGTTGATTTTGAGGATCAATTAACCAACCTAAACGTAAACCACTATGAAGATATTCCTGCATTTTATCCTGTAATTGACCTAAAGAATCGGTACGCGATCGCAATTCTATCACAAAATCAGGACAAATTTTAGGAAACTTTTCCTGTTCTTCAACACTTAAAGATTCCCAGCGTTCATTAGCTATCCAAGCCACATCAGGAGAACGTTTACCACCATGAGGTAGAGTAAAAACAGTGGAAGAACTAAATACTTTTCCTAGCTGAGTTTGACGATTCCAAATCACAACATCTGCATTAAACTCTGATTCTCTATTACCACTAATTGCACCAACTGGAGGCATAATTATTAATTCTCCTTTAGCAGTTTGTTCAAGTTTCCAATCTTCGTTAATTTGACATAGTTGATAAAATTGATCATCACTTAATCCCACATTTTTGATATTTAAAACAACCGCTTCAGATGTCATCATTGCTGATCATCTCCTTAAAATTAGGGAATAGGAAATAGATAAATATATCTGAACTTATTGAAGAAGTCGCGTATCTTGTACTTCTTATCATTATTAACATAGCATCAGTTTGAGGTAACATTGACTTGAGACACAAAACTCAACATTTTATCAATTTAACCCTTGGGTTTTAACCCTTGGGTTTCACTGCGTTCTACCCAACCTGCGATTTTGACAATTTTTAGGTTTTGGGAAAAGAGACAGAATAAGATATGTTTGGGTTAATTTTCAGTTAAATTGACACTGATAAGCGTTGCTAAACCCGTACAATTAACAACTGACAACAAACAATTAACAAAAAATGCTGGATATTAAACAAATTAGAGAAAACCCCCAACTCGTACAAGAGAAATTAAACAGCCGTAACGGTAAATACGACATTCAACCTATATTAGATTTAAGCCAACAACAACGGGAATTAGAAGGTAAACGCAGTCAACTACAAGCCCGCAGCAACGAAATTGGCAAATTAGTGGGTCAAAAAGTAAAATCTGGTGTTGATCCTCAAAGTTCAGAAATACAAGCCTTAAAGGACGAAGGAAACGCCATTAAGATCACATTAAGTGAGTTAGAACCCCAGGAAAAAGAGTTAAAAGCCCAAATTCACGAATTACTATTAGCACTTCCTAACCTTCCCAGTGATTTTACACCCATTGGTAAAAGTGAAGATGATAACCAAGAGGTGAGAACATGGGGAGATGAATATAAACCCACAAATCCCCATATTTTACCACATTGGGAAATCGGCGAAAAATTGGGGATTTTGAACTTTGAAAGAGCGGTAAAAATTGCCCAAAGTCGGTTTGTCAGTCTTATCGGTGCGGGTGCGGCTTTAGAAAGAGCGTTAATTCAATTTATGCTTTCTAAACATATTGAAAATGGTTATATAGAAGTTAGTCCACCATTGTTAGTAAATACAGATTCTTTAACAGGTACAGGACAATTACCTAAATTTGCGGAAGAAAGTTTTAAATGTGCAGAGGATGATTTGTGGTTAATTCCTACTGCGGAAGTGCCGGTTACTAATTTGTATCGAGGGGACATTATTAACGCGGAAGAACTACCAATTTATCATACTGCATATACGCCATGTTTTCGGCGAGAAGCGGGAAGTTATGGCCGGGATATGCGGGGTTTAATTCGGTTACATCAATTCAATAAAGTGGAGTTAGTGAAGTTAGTAAAACCGGAAGATTCTTTTGAGGAATTAGAGAAGTTATTAGGAAATGCTGAGAGTATTTTACAGGCTTTAAAATTGCCTTATCGAGTGATTAATTTGTGTACTGCTGATTTAGGTTTTTCGTCCACAAAAACTTATGATTTAGAGGTATGGTTGCCATCTTCTGGGAAATATCGAGAGATTTCTAGTTGTTCTAATTGTGTTGATTTTCAAGCCAGAAGGGCGGATATTCGGTTTAAGGAAGGGGGTAAGAAAGGGACGCAATTTGTACATACTTTAAATGGTTCTGGTTTAGCTGTGGGAAGGACTATGGCGGCTATTTTGGAGAATTATCAGCAAGCTGATGGGACGATTAAAGTACCGGAGGTTTTGCAGGTTTATTTGGGTAGGGAGGTGTTGTAGGTATTTTACCTATATAAAATTCTGTATAATCACTGTGAATAGTGGTTATACGGAAAAGGTTTGTGATACTTTAGAAAAGGCTTTGTCTACACCACTTAATCAGGTTTCATTTATGTCAATTCATATTTTTTGGGATAACTCAAATATTTGGCTGGTTGGCCGCGGAGTTTGTCAGCAACACGAACCTGGTGATGAGTCTGGATTCCGTGTTCACTTTGCTAATCTGTTCGACTTTGTTGTGAACAACCGCCAAGTAGATTACGCCTTTGTTGGTGGTTCGATTCCGCCTAATGATAGTGTCTGGAAAAGGTTTGACGATTTAGGAATTAAAGTTAAAACGCAAGAACGTGGGCAGATTAGTGGTACTGAAGTTGCTGTGGACGAAAGTATTCAACTTGAGATGGCTAATCAGGTTCTTGATGTAAATCCACCTGGTGTTATAATACTTCTAACAGGTGATGGTAGTGGTTATAATAATGGTCAAGGTTTTATTAAACAGCTAGAACGAGCGCACAATCACGGATGGCAAATTGAGGTAGTAAGCTGGGATTTAGGTTGCAATCGCTTTTTGAAAAAATTTGCGGAGGATAAAGGGGTTTATCGATCATTGGAAACTGTATATGACAAAGTGACATTTATCAATAACAAACGTTGGGCTTTATCACAATAGTGTGATCGCTCATTTTTTGTATGGTGCGTTAATAAAATTGAACGCACCATCATTTTCTAGCTTGAGGAATACGAGATTAAAATTTTGAACCAATAACCACGGTGTTGATATGGAAATTTTCTTTGCTCTACTAATTTTCGTTGGCATTATCATTATGATTATTTCTATAATGAGAGATCAAACTCATTCTAATTCAAGGCAAATATCATCTAATTCAAATTCGTCTTCAACTTCTACTCCCTCTCAGTCTAATCCAAGACAACTATCATCTAACTCAAATTCATCTTCAACTTCTATTCCACAAGCTTTATCTCTAGAATTTAGTCAGGATTTACCACAACTTTCTTCAGAACTCAAGTCCAAGCGTGATTTAGGTCTGAAATTATTCAGAGATGGACTTTCTTTATACAAAATCGGGGATATAGAAACTGCTTCAGAAAAGTTTCGGGAATCTTCAAATCTGATGAAAATAATATGTGGATATTACCCAAATAACCTACAGATTAATTTTTACTTATTAGAAACATATCAAAGTTTTGATTATAAACAAGCAATTGAAAAAGGGTTAAAATGTCTTGAAATTATGGATCAACTTTTAAGTAAAAATACTTTTGTTCAAACTGCTGTGCTTCTAACCCGTTACGACATACTAAGAAAATTATATAAGTTACTTATTAAAGAAAATAGAACAAATGAATCTCAACTATATCTAAGCGAATTAGTCAAGCTAACGAGCTTAATATTAGATCAGAATCCTCCACCATATAATAATGAATCTACTTATATGACAATGTTGGATTTATCTAAAGAACGAATAATTGCAAATTTCTTTCTTCAGGGAATTAAGGAAGGGAGAAATATGGCAAGAAATTTGGTTGTCTCGCCGTTAATAAAAAACGATAGCACAGAATTATCTTACCACTTCGAGGCTAGTTTTAGTTCAGCAGATGCAGAAATTTTGGGTATACTTTACTCTAATTAACGGATACTGTAACTTATCTCGTAGGGTGCGTTAATGAAATGTAATGCACCGTTTTTTATTAAAATTTACCTGTCAGAATCAGGATAACCAGGATTAAAGGATTAACAGGATAATATTTGATATTGATATTCACAGAATATTAAAATTAGCGCAACTTCTGAAAATAAATATTTTTTTGACTTTTGACTTTTGACTTTTGACTTCCCGAAGGGTGTCCTGGAAATCCTGATATGGCTAACGCCACGCTTCGCTATCAGACAAAATGCAATTTATGAAAATATAGATGAATATTAAAAAACATCCTGTACATCCCCAAATCCTGGACATCCTGATTCAGAAAAATTTGGTATAATTAACATGATCATTCACTAATTGAGTTAACTATGAAAACACTAGACATAAAAGTAACTATAACAAATGATGGTAAATTATTAGTCAATTCTCCTGTAGATATACCAATGGGAGAATATAATGCTGTTCTTGTATTAGAAGATAGCCCAATTACTCATCATGTTCAAACTTCTGTGAAAAATGCTCAGGCTATTTTTAGAAAATATATTCCTGCTAGTAGAAAACTGTCTGAAGAATTAATTCAGGAACGAAGAGAGGAAAGTTTAAATGAGTGAAGTTGTTGTAGATGCTTCTGCTATTTTAGCTTTACTCAATCAAGAAACTGGTAGCGAAGAAGTTTTAAGATTTATCGGTAAAGCTGCCATTAGTACGGTGAATTTATCTGAAGTTATAGCAAAATTAGCAGATGCAGGAATCCCGGAAGAAGATATTAGACAGATTCTTTCTAATCTCAATCTTGAAGTTATTGATTTTAATAAAGAACAAGCATTAAAAGCGGGAATGTTGCGCCCAAATACTAAATCAATCGGACTTTCATTTGGTGATAGAGCTTGTTTAGCATTAGCTATTTTTCTCAATCAACCTGTTCTAACAACTGATCGGTTATGGGGTAGTATTAATGTGGGAGTTGAAGTTAGAGTAGTGCGTTAGGCATTAATGAGAGGAAATAATCATGAATACAGCCAAACTTAGCAGTGACGGTACTCATCAAACAGTGATATTACCCCCAGATTTTAAAATGACAGGTACAGAAGTTTATATCAAAAAAATTGGTAATGCCATTATTCTTATTAGTAAAGATAACCCTTGGCAAACTTTAATTGATAGTTTAAATCAATTTTCTGATGATTTTATGATGACTAGAAATCAACTTCCTATTGATAAAAGAGAGGAGTTTTAAATGCAATATCTTCTCGATACCAACATCTGTATTTATCTGATTAAGCAAAAACCAGAAAAAGTAATATCAAAATTTCAAACTTTGTCTATTACTGATATTGGTATTTCTTCCATTACCGTTGCTGAATTAGAATATGGTGTTTATAAAAGTCAGCAACAAGAGAAAAATAAAAATGCCCTTATGCAGTTTTTACTTCCTTTAGAAATTATTGAATTTAGTCAAGATGCAGCAGTAATTTATGGATGTGTTAGAAGTGATTTAGAAAGTAAAGGGCTTGTTATTGGACCAATGGATATGTTAATTGCTGCTCATGCAATGAGCTTAGGTGTTACTCTGGTTACTAACAATATCCACGAATTTTATCGCATTCCTAAACTCTCATTAGAAAATTGGGCAGAGTAAGTTAATAAAATGTAATTTCTCAAAATGTAGATGAATATTAAAAAACCATCCTGGACATCCTGATTCAGACAAAATGCAATTTCTAAAAATATAGATAAATATTAAAAATTAAAAAACATCCTGTACATCCTCAAATCCTGGACATCCTGATATGGCTAACGCCACGCTTCGCTATCAGACAAAAAATCAAATTCTATGCTATTATTATGGGGAATTAGAGTGGTAAATTTGCCCATAACTACAGATATTTACCGTTTTTTTTGACCTCAAAGCCTGAAAATAGACGAAATTGCCATAATTCGCTGTTTTCGGGATTGGATTAGACAACAGATCAAAAATTGGCATCAGCAGATATTCTCTGTGCGCCCATTTCCAAAGTACAATAAGAATATATATCCGAATATTTTGATTAAGCTCTATGTCAGTTTTAGCAGCGATCGCAGTTTTGGCTATTTTGATCTTAGTACATGAGTTGGGACATTTCATGGCCGCCCGTTCTCAAGGCATTTACGTTAACCGCTTTTCTCTGGGTTTTGGACCGACGCTTTTAAAGTACCAAGGATCACAAACCGAATATACCATCCGCGCTTTCCCCTTGGGTGGCTTTGTCGGCTTTCCTGATGATGATCCAGATAGCCAAATTCCCCCCAATGACCCGAATTTGTTGCGTAACCGCCCTGTTTTAGACCGTGCCATTGTTATTAGTGCGGGCGTAATCGCCAATTTAATCTTTGCTTATTTAATGTTGGCTTTGCAATTGGGAATCGTTGGTATACCTCAAGAATTTCAGTATCAACCAGGTGTGGTTGTCAAACCTGTAAATGAACAATCTATTGCTTACCAAGCAGGGATTCGAGAAGGTGACATTATTCTGGCTGTAAATGGTCAAGAAATTCCTTTAGGTAAAGACGCAACCACATTATTAACAAAGGAAATTCAAACCCACCCTAATCAAGAAGTTGACCTGAAAATTCAACATGAAAATCAACAAACTCATCTGAAAATCACACCTAAACAAGGTGCTGACGGTAAAGGTGTCGTCGGAATTGAATTAGTAGCCAATGGTAAAGCAAACTATCGTCGTCCCCAAAATATTACAGAGATTCTCAAAGTTGCTGCTAATCGTTTTCAACAGTTAGTTGTAGGCACATTTAAAGGTTTTGGACAGTTAATTACTAATTTTGGGAACACTGTCGGGCAAGTTTCAGGACCTGTGAAAATTGTCCAAATTGGCGCACAATTAGCCGCTAGTGATAGCACAAATTTATTCTCTTTTGCGGCAATTATTAGCATTAACTTGGCAATTATTAATATTTTGCCTCTTCCCGCTTTAGATGGTGGACAATTAGCCTTTTTATTAATTGAAGGTTTATTTGGTAAACCTTTACCTAACAAAATTCAAGAAAGTGTCATGCAAACTGGTTTATTCTTACTTTTAGGATTGGGTATTTTCTTAATTGTTAAAGAAACAACTCAGTTAGAATGGGTGCAAAAATTGTTACAGTAAATATCCTCAAATGATCACCTGGCTGCTAATACCAAATTATGATGAAGCTGCAAGAATTAGGATTTAAGAATAATTCACCGCAGATAAATACGGATGATTATTTTTTTGTGCAGCCTCACATAAAATTGGTATGGTAAATAAGTAGGTGAACGGAAAAAAACCGACATAAGTAACGAAAAGTAAAGTTACCCAAAACCGTTCGGCTGACGCTCACGGCGAAGCCTCTTCCCTGTTCCCTGTTCCCTGTTCCCTGTTCCCTTGTCATAACGACAACTTTTAACGCCAACCTACTTAACCACTCAAAATTGAAAATTGATTGACTCGTAAATCATTAACTAAAAAACAACGGGCTTTAGAAATTCTTTCCCGTCTTCACTATCTTTATCCAGATGCAACCTGCTCTTTAAATTACTCAACACCTGTACAATTATTAGTAGCAACTATTCTTTCCGCTCAATGTACAGATGAGCGTGTAAACAAGGTGACACCCGCATTGTTCAAACGATTTCCTGATGCGAAAGGTTTAGCAAATGCTGATATATTAGAATTGGAGGAGTTAGTTCGTTCAACGGGTTTTTATCATAACAAAGCCAAAAATATCAAAGCTGCTTGTCAGATGATTGTTAATGATTTTAACTCTATTGTTCCTAATCAAATGGAACAATTATTAAAACTTCCGGGGGTAGCACGCAAAACCGCAAATGTGGTTTTAGCCCATGCTTATGGTATTAATGCTGGAGTGACGGTAGATACTCATGTTAAGCGCTTGACTCAACGTTTGGGGTTAACAAAAAATACTGAACCGGTGGGAATTGAAAAAGATTTGATGCAGTTATTACCCCAACCAGACTGGGAAAATTGGTCAATTAGATTAATTTATCATGGCCGGGCTGTGTGTAAATCCCGATCTCCTGGTTGTGATGTTTGTCACCTGGCTGACTTGTGTGAGATGAATTTGTCCCTCCCAGAGTCCCAAAGTCCGAGAAAGTGATATTTAGGAGTATCGGTTGTGGAAATTTTCCTATTTTCCCTATAATTCTCCAGGAGAGTGTAGAATGGGGAATGGTGTCTTTAATTAAATTAGGGAATTCATGGCAAAGAAGAGTATGATTGAGCGCGAGAAGAAACGCGCTAAAATGGTGGAAAAATACGCCGAAAAGCGGGAAGCACTATTAGAAGAGTTCAGAACAGCAGAATCTCCATTGCTGAAGCTAGAAGTTCACCGCAAAATTCAACAGTTACCCCGTAACAGTGCGCCTACACGCAAACATAACCGCTGCTGGTTAACCGGTCGTCCTAGAGGTGTATACCGTGATTTTGGACTATCTCGGAACGTGCTGAGAGAATGGGCCCATGAAGGTCTTTTACCTGGTGTTGTTAAGTCTAGTTGGTAGTTGGTAGTCAGTGGTCAGTTGTAATGACTAATGATCAATAACCACTGACCAATAACTCAGATACTATTGACCACAACAATGATCAATTCCCAGGCTATCTAATAGTAGATCGCTAACGGCGTTGGCGATCGCAAACTCTCCAAAAAAGCTTTTAGAAAAATCATAGCACTGCATTTCTGTGACAATGGCAATTACTAGAGAACCTAAGTCGTTTTCTCCTTCCATGCGTTGTCTAACAAAAATCTGTGATGCGCGTTGAGCAATATTTTGATTGATTACTTCAGGAATAAACTCATTATCAAGCCAATGTAGTAAGTTTTGTTGTAACCATTCTCCTTCTTCCTGGGGATTTTCCGAAGGTGGTAGGGTAATGGGTGGAATTGTTTGAGTCATGTTTGTATATTTTAAATAGATTTTGTTTACCAGGTTAGTCTCTTAAAACTTCGCAAGGGAATACTGATAACAGTCCATTGCGTTCAGATGGGGATTTTTGGGATGATTCACTCAATTATGGAATATGATGTTAGTGCTATTATTCGCGGTTATGCCCAAGGTTATTTTCTCATGGCTGATGAGAATAATCATCTGGGATGGTATGAAAGTCGGGAACGAACTTTAATTCCTTTGGATGAAAAATTTCGCTATCCCAAGTCATTACAGCGAGTTCTCAACCAAGAACGGTTCACTGTAGCAGTTAACCGTGACTTTCTGGGTGTAGTGGCTGGATGTGCTAATCGTGACATAACTTGGATTTCTCCAGAATTAGAAAAGATATATTGGTTACTTTACAAGTCGGGATATGCGTATAGTTTTGAAACCTGGTCTGGTGATCAATTAGCGGGGGGAATTTTAGGAATTGTGATTGGTGGTGCTTTTATTGGTGAATCCATGTTTTTCAACATTTCCGAAGGTTCTAAAGTCGCAATGGTGAAATTAGTAGCCAGATTGCGTCAGAGGAAATTTTTATTATTTGATGCCCAAATGATGAATCCCCATTTATTTAGATTTGGCGCTTATAATATCAGTAATAGTGAATATCATCTTTTACTGAAACAAGCCTTGCAAAGTCCTTGTTATTTGATTTAACTTGAGGTTTAGTCTTGGTAATTAGTAAAAATTCTTGTTCAAAAACGAATAACTGACAACTAACCACTGACAACTAACCACTGACCACTGACAACTAACCACTGACCACTGACAACTAACCACTAACCACTGACAACTGACAACTGACAACTGACAACTGACCACTGACCACTGACCACTAACGATAGAATCAAACTAGATTATTCATTATAAAGCCATCAAGAACCATGCCCTCTGATATTGCTGTCGAGAAGAAAAAGTTAAAAAATCCACCTTTGCAAATGCACTACTTAGGTGATCGAGTTTTGCGTCAACCAGCAAAGCGTGTGACTAAAATAGATGATGAACTCCGCCAACTAGTGCGTGAAATGCTGCAAACTATGTATAGCTCAGATGGTATTGGTTTGGCTGCACCTCAAGTTGGTATTAATAAACAGCTAATTGTTATTGATTGTAAACCCGATGATCCAACCCACGCGCCATTAGTATTAATTAACCCTACCATTAAACAGGTGAGTAGTAAGCTCTGTGTGGCTCAGGAAGGGTGTTTGAGTATTCCCAACGTCTTTTTAGATGTAAAACGTCCAGAAGAGGTGACAATAGCCTATAAAGACGAGTATGGCCGTCCGCAAACATTAAAGGCTGATGATTTACTTGGTCGTTGTATTTTACATGAATTAGATCACCTCAATGGCGTGGTATTTGTAGATCGTGTAGAAAATTCCTTGACTTTAGCTCAGGAGTTATCTAAAAATGGCTTTTCATATCAAGCGGTCAAACCAGTAGCATAGGGTGGTCTAGTAGTGTATTTAACTCCAAAAAGCGGTTTATTTTTAGGTGGTGCTTGTGTAACAGCCATTGCGGCTGTTGGTTCGGTTTTTGAACTAAGTTATGGAGAACCAGATTTTGGTGTCCTAACTACCGCTATTATTCTAGCTTTGAGCATTCCTCTGACTGGGTTCTTTTTTATTGCCGCAGTTAGGGATGCACGGGCTAATATGAAATAAGCATCAGGTATTGGGTTTGAATAACAAAAATTAAATGTGCATAACCTGAAACTATTGTAGGGACAATTCATGAATTGTTCCTACGATAATTTTCACAAAATGTCTTTTGTATTCCCAGATACAGTTAACAACCCATAAAACAAAATAAAGAAATCCAGCTTTGATCAAGCCAACCCATAAAATAATAATAATAGTATTAGCTAATACATAAAATCTATTTTTACTGTCATCCAAGCAACGATTCTGAAGCAATGAG
The DNA here is from genome assembly GCF_000426925.1 of Dolichospermum circinale AWQC310F. Taxonomy (GTDB): domain Bacteria; phylum Cyanobacteriota; class Cyanobacteriia; order Cyanobacteriales; family Nostocaceae; genus Dolichospermum; species Dolichospermum circinale. The sequence goes on from NZ_KE384674.1 coordinate 44,186, forward strand.
TACAACTTAATATATCTGAAAAGATCTTACCTAAATAGCTGCAAAGTCTTACAGGTTAAGGGATTTGTTTTGAGTACAAAAATGCTGCATCTCTAAACCAAAAATACCAGTACCCCAGTTAGAAAAAGCTAGTACCCCTACCCCAACAGAAAATGTAAAGTTCTGTTAAAGAGGGGTTTAAACCTATTGAGTACAAAGGTAATAAATTTAATAAATCTAATCTGCGTTACTAATTTTGTCCCTTGGAAAGTTATCTGATATAAGCATGAAAACACTACAGGATATTTTCACCTCACAGTATCAATGCACCAGTCTTTAAACAGTATCAGTAAAACCGAAAATGTCAATACAAAGCTGAAAAAACATGAAACTTCTGGACTATTTTTAGAACCGTTAATTAGTGATTTTTGGATTATTTTTGAGCGTGATCCAGCCGCTCATAATTGGTTAGAGGTTATATTTTGTTATCCTGGGTTTCATGCTCTTTGTTTACATCGTCTTGCCCATTGGTTACACCTGCATAAAGTGAGTTTTATTCCTCGGTTTATCTCCCATTGGGGACGGTTTTTGACAGGAATTGAAATTCACCCAGGGGCAAAAATTGGCAAAGGTGTATTTATTGATCATGGCATGGGTGTGGTAATTGGTGAAACTGCCATTATCGGAGATAATGTTCTTATTTATCAGGGTGTAACATTGGGAGGAACTGGTAAAGAAAGCGGTAAACGTCATCCTACTTTAGGTGATAATGTTGTCGTCGGTGCTGGTGCGAAAGTATTAGGAAATATTCAAATTAGCGATCGCGTTCGTATTGGTGCAGGTTCAATTGTCTTGAGTGATGTGCCTCCAGATGCCACTGTAGTAGGTGTTCCGGGAAGGATTATTTCTCGTAAGTCTAATAACCACATTTCACCCTTAGAACATGACAAATTACCCGATATAAAAGCAGGTGTAATTCGTTCTTTACTTTCCCGGATTGACCAAATGGAAAAACAAATACAAACTCTCACAAATCATCATCAAGATGATTAATAAAGTCAACTTTATCTAGTTTGAATTACTCATGCCACACAATTGTAATTTTTTAAATATTGGTGAACAAATTTTGCAAATTCCTTTAGGTGATAGATGGTGTATTTATCACCGTTTGCAAGAGTTAATGATTTCTTGTTCCTGTCCCCCGGATGGGTCTTTACGTATCCAAGTGAATAACCTCCAAGAAGCGATTCTAGTTCGTAGTACATTAATGCAATTTTTTGCTTCTCGTCATCAATTGGTGACATGGTTAGAGAATTGTTTGTGTAACGGTGTGGAGTTTTGATCAGTATGAATGATGACTATTAATGATTTTGGGAATGTCTAATCAAAAGCATATCAATCATAAGTCATTGTTCGCTCACAAACTATCTTGCATATTCAAGATAATTCACCTAAGCTTAGGTTCACCCAGTTTGCTAAAACTAAAATAATTAGTCGTTGCTTATGGGAATAATTTGTACTTTATATTGATTTCGATTGTCAATGTCCAATTATGGTGATTAATAGTAGTAATAAGAAGTTATTGCAATTCCTACAAAAAGAACTAGCACTTTCCACGGCTGATATTGCAGTAGCAACGCGACACCCTGAATTTAATCATTGTCCTTTACCGATGCTGCTTTGGCAATATGGTTTAGTGGATTTACAGCAATTAGACAGAATTTTTGATTGGCTTGCAGAACATTCTTAGTTAAGGTAGATGAAAAATTATCAGTGAACATAAGAGGTAAAATTATGATTACTAGCTTAATTGCTGGCATGAGTATGTTATTTTTTACAGGATTTGTTAATGTTTATCTGGGTTATTGGCTGCTGACAAAATCCACGAATAATAACACCAAAAATATTTGATAAGTGATACCAATTTTTGGTTTTCTATCATACAGATGCAACAAAAATATTGGAGTAATAATTAAGGATCGTAAATCATGATTCATGATTTATTTGCTTAATCAAGTATTTATTGTACATCTACCCTTACTCAGAATTGTAGCGAACAAGGATATTAGAAAAAAATCCGCTAGAGGGATGTTAAAATGTATCAAATCATGATTAATGATACGACATTACGTGATGGAGAACAGGCGGCAGGTGTTGCTTTTAACTTAGAAGAGAAAGTAGCGATCGCTCAATTCTTAGATACCATTGGTGTCCATGAATTAGAAGTAGGAATTCCCGCCATGGGAGAGGAAGAAATTCGCGCCATTGTTGCCATTCGTAACTTAGATCTACAAGCTAAATTATTAGGTTGGAATCGCGCTGTATTATCAGATATAAAAGCTTCTATAGCCTGTGGATTGCAGCGAGTACATATTGCTATTCCTGTATCTGGAGTACAAATTGCGGCTAAATTTCATGGTCAATGGCGAGTAAGTTTACAAAGACTAAAAGACTGTATTAGCTTTGCATTAGATCAAGGTCTTTGGGTATCAGTTGGTGGCGAAGATTCTTCTAGAGCCGATGAAAATTTTCTCCAAGATGTTGCTCTTTTATCTCAAGAATGGGGAGCGTCACGGTTTCGTTTTTGTGATACAGTTGGGGTACTTGATCCCTTCAGCACTCACATAAAAGTTCAGCGTTTAGTATCAACCCTATCAATTCCTATTGAGATTCACACCCATAATGATTTTGGACTAGCAACTGCTAACGCCTTAGCCGGAATCAAAGCTGGTGCTATGTCTGTAAATACCACTGTTAATGGATTAGGAGAAAGAGCCGGAAATGCAGCCCTAGAGGAAGTAATTATGGCTCTCAAATGTATCTACGGTGTTGATTTAGAAATTAAAACTCAACATCTGTTAAAACTATCTCAATTAGTTGCTAGAGCTTCCGGTGCTAACGTTCAACCTTGGAAAGCAATTGTGGGTGAAAATACCTTTGCTCATGAGTCTGGTATTCATGCTCATGGTGTACTCCAAAACCCCATTACCTATGAACCATTTTCCCCTGAAGATGTGGGCTGGGAACGGCGTTTAGTCATAGGTAAACACTCTGGCCGCCATTCATTATCTAACTTATTAGAACAGCATGGAATCTTTCTTGATTCTCAAGAAACCCAAGCTATTTTAGATATAGTTCGTCAACAATCAATTCTCAAAAAACGTAGTCTCACTACAGAAGAATTATTAAATTTAGTCAGCGAAAAAAGGTATTCCCATGCAACGTGATGAAATAGAACTGAACTCGCAACCTATTTTTGAAATTGGTCAAAAAGTCCGAGTTAAGAAACTAATCAAAAACGATGGAACTTTTCCCGGTCGAGAAATTGGGGAAGTTTTAGCAAGAATTGGTGATGTGGGTTATGTATCCAGTATCGGCACATTTTTGCAAGCTTATTATATCTATGCTGTACATTTTTTGGAAACAGGGTACATCATCGGTTGTCGAAAAAGAGAACTAGAATCTGCTGAGGAAAAACATGAAAGTAATGTTGCGAATGAATGATGCTGGTACTTTAGTTGTCTATGTCGCTAAAAAAGACTTAGAAGAAGAAGTAGTCAAACAAACAGATAGTGGAGCAGGTAAAATTCTCACTTTAGCTAATGGTTGGGAATTAGAATTTAGTGAAATACCAGATAAAAGCTGTTTACCTTTAACTGTGGAAGCTAAACGTCTTTCTTAAAAAATGAGAAAATATCAAGAAGGTAAAAGTTGAAAATCTCTTTTTTCTTCTTCCTTCTTGCTGTTAATTATCAATATTACCCCAGTAAAATGGGGTTCATTATTTTCTTTAGAAAAAGTTGAGTTATTGAAAATGAGTCAAAAATATCTGACATTATCGGAATTAAATATTGAGGGACAATTTTTAGGATTTGTGGGTAAAGAAACAGGAAAATGTAAACATTTACGGTTGGGAATTGGCTCAGGAAATATCAAAATCAAAATTCCTAAAAATTTACGTTGTTCTCTAGGTTCATCTTTATTACCTGGTGAACAAATTCGCATTAATGCTATTAGTAAATTAAACCCCCACAGCCATAAGCTAAAACTCCAAGCTGATCAAATTCAAGCGGTTGGTTTTTGTCCTCTGAAAAATCCCCTTTCTCAACCCAAAGCCAAGATTATGGTATGTCAAAAATCTGGTTGTTTGAAACGAGGTGGAAAGGGGTTATTATCAGACTTAGAAAAAACTTTGTGCGATCGCGGTTTATCTGATCAAGTCATAATTGAACATACCGATTGTCAAAAACGTTGTAGTAGCGCCCCCAATTGTGTTTTAATGTTAGGTAAAAAGCAATATAAAAAAGTTCATCCAGAAGGTATAGCCTCTTTGTTAGAGAACCATTTAAGTTATCAAACCCCATAGCTTAAAAACTGAGTGAGTTACTTAAATAGTTCCGGCACTCGTATTGTCAACTCTTGATTTAACCTGGGTAAATCAAACCTGTCCGTCCTTCGATAATAGAGTTTTCATACACAGTAGGACTCGCTAAAACTGTGACACCATGACCAGCACACTCAATGAATTTTAGATCCGATTTCATACTATTAAATCGGTTAAAATTCAGTGGAAGCAAAGCAATATCACACTCTCTCATTATTAAATTATCTTTAAACTGGATACACTTTATCTCTCACTAGATCCTTTAGTTCTTGAATAATTTGGGTATCTGGGGTGACAATATATGGTAAAATTGATTTCAAAACTACACACAAAACATGGCTACAAAGATACCCGTTACCGTGATCACTGGCTTCTTAGGAAGCGGTAAAACCAGCATTATCCGTCACTTACTCCAAAACAACCAAGGACGACGCATAGCAGTATTAGTCAACGAATTTGGCGAACTGGGGATAGATGGAGAATTATTAAAATCTTGCCAAATTTGCCCCGAAGATGAACTACAAGAAAATCCAGAAACTAACATATTTGAACTCACAAACGGCTGTTTATGCTGCACTGTGCAAGAGGAATTTTACCCCACAATGCAGGAATTAATTAAACGCCGAGATAGTATAGATTATATTATCATTGAAACCTCTGGTTTAGCCTTACCAAAACCCTTAATTAAAGCCTTTCGTTGGCAAGAAATCCGCAATGCTGCTACAGTAGATGCAGTAATTACAGTAGTAGATTGTGCTGCGGTTGCAGAAGGAACATTTGCTAGTGATTTAGATGCTATAGCAGCCCAACGCCAAGAAGATGATAGTCTAGAACATGAAACACCATTACAAGAATTATTTGCAGATCAACTTGCTTGTGCTGATTTAGTAATTTTGAATAAAACTGATTTAGTTAATAGCGAAACTCAAGCAGAAGTTTTAGAATTAGTTAAGAAAGAATTACCGAGAGTTGTGAAAATTGTCGCTAGTGATTATGGTAAATTAGACCCATCTATCTTATTAGGATTTGCAGCCGCAGTTGAAGATAATTTAGATAATCGTCCTAGTCACCACGACACAGAAGAAGACCATGATCATGATGATGAAATTAACTCAACTCATGTGATTTTAAACCGGACTTTTGACCCGGAAAAGCTACAAGCAAGATTAGAAAAACTAGCACAGGAACAAGAAATTTACCGTATTAAAGGATTTGTAGCTGTTGCTAATAAACCCATGCGGTTAGTTATGCAAGGTGTAGGGAATAGATTTGATAAATTTTATGATCGTCCTTGGAAACTAGAAGAAGCAAAACAAACCAGTTTAGTTTTTATCGGTCGTAATTTACAATCTTCAGTAATAGAATCTCAATTAGTAGCTTTGTAATATGAATATCACAGATTTATTTAACGTTGCCAATCTTTTTGTTTTGCCTTTTTGGGCTTTGATGATTCTTTTACCCAACTGGAAAGTAACTCGTAAGGTAATGGAATCTTATCTACCTTTTGTGGTTTTAGCTGCTGGGTATTTGTATTTATTTGTCACTAGCATTACTCCAGAAAATGCTGCTGCTTTATCAAATCCTCAATTGGCAGATATAGCCAAGTTTTTTAGTAATGAAAATGCTGCTGCTACAGGTTGGATTCATTTTTTAGTCATGGATTTATTTGTGGGAAGATGGATTTATTGGCAAGGACAAAAAACCGGTATTTGGACAATTCACTCGATAGCTTTGTGTTTATTTGCAGGTCCTTTAGGTCTACTTTCTCATATTTTCACCTATTGGATTACTAAAGCCTTTTCTCAAGGTGCTGAGGGTGTAACAGGAGAAGAAAAAGTAGGGGTTTAGTTAAGTTCACTACTTGACAATGAATTTATTTAGATCCGAGACTTCTTAGAGAAGTCGGGGATCTATTTTTGTTTTTAACTCACAGCATATTCTGTATAAGGACGAATTTCCAAGGGATGAAAACCTAAAACAATTTGATCTTTAGGAATACCAGCATTAACTAAATCGTTAGCAATTCCATCTTCTGTTCCATCCCTTTGAATCCAAATTTTACTATTAATAATTTGTATATGGACAATACAAGCATGAACTCTCACACTTTTTTCCCAACCAGAAGTTATTAATAAATAATCTTTATCGTTTTTACCAATAATTAATTCTGTTTGCAATTCTCTGTGGTAATAAGGAATTGCTGCATATTCAGTTAATACTTCCTGGATAATTTGTTGATATTCATTTAGTCTATCCATTAGACATCTCCGGTAAAGATTGTAGAGACGTTCCATGGAACGTCTCTACACCTAAATTCATACCTGGTTTCAGCAACGCCTTAAAATCAAGTTAAGCAAGCCTCTCTATAATGGGCATCTAACCAACAACGCGGTAATTTTTCCCCAGAGGGAAATATTAATTCTTCCTTTTTATAAATGTCCGTTTCCTGTTCTTCTTGTCCTTCTTGATCTTGGGCATGGACGATTTTAATAGTGGGGTCAAATAATTCTTGAACATCAACTATTTTCACCAAATCGCGGCTATCTTTGATCTGTAAAAACATTTTGATCAACCTCCATTATTCAAATGTGTAAATCTGTCAATGGGAATGGTAAGAAAGTAAAGATTATATTTCTCGTTGATATTTTTCTAAGATATCCACTAAGGCTACTTGACATTGTAATGGTAATAAATCAATTAAAGATAGTTCCTTTCTCCCACCACCGACTTTGACGGTAATAGATTCTAAAACTGCAATTACTTGATCTTCATTAACAGCCGAAGAAGTAATTAAAGGATACAACTTTTCAGCCACAGTATTATGCAATCTGGCATCAGATAAATACAGATGCCATTTAGCAATATCTATATAAACACTTTCACCAATTTCTGCGGCTAGGGTTTCTAGTAATTCTGTGGTATTGATTTGAGCCATAAATACAATCTCATTGTTAGTAACATTGGTATATCTTAGCTTATTTCACATTATTACTCAAGTAGCTAGACTTGAGCTACTACCACAGGTGAGAATACCCTAGCTTAATTTTCATTCTTTAGGTAGATTTTGGTGGAGTTTGATCGTAATTAGCGATCGCACCAATGTAAATTAGATGCAGTAGTAATACGCCTATCCAACCAATTGTTAACCCTGGTAGCCATTCCCAGGGAGTGTTTTTCAAAATGTGGAAAAACCACAATCCCGAAGTCACAGTTGCACAAATACCGACATGAACAGCGAAATTCATGCGATCATCTAGTTTACGAAACTCTGGATCTTTGCGGTCTGGTTTGCGAGGCCAACGAGGGGGCATAAATATAAATGTTCTCTAAATGTTCTTGACAGCAGTTAACACACCTTATCCATTGTAAAGTCTTGCGGGTGTAACTGATGAATTTATTTCCTGCCAGGACGCAAAGGCGCAAGGAATCCACAAGATGGTAGTATGAGTTATGAAGCCTGCACTGTTGACTCTAGATAGCAACTTTCGCCAAATTCGCTGCCTCTAGCGCTAGGTACTAAAGTCCAACCTGCTTTTAAGAGTTTTTGATAAGTGGCCCAACCTTTAGAACCGCGAGGAACACGATAGTCTGGAACGGAAAATTGCGGAAAAGCTGTATAAGGCCGCCAAGGTTGTCCAGATGCAGTTTGCAAGTACAAAATCTTTTCATCATCACTGTTAGACTTAGATAACCAGCACATTTGTCGAACCATGATTAACTCCTTGATTGTTTAGCTGAAATATCACCAGGAGGTTAACTGCGGATATTCAGTAGTTTGGGAAATTACCACAAAAGTGTTTTTGATTCCCCATCTAAATCCTCAGTTATACCAAATTGTGATTAAGTGTTATTGAGCCTTGTGTTTAAAGCAGTAAAGATTATTTTTGGTCAAGTAAATTATTTAAGAAGGTAAACTCCTGTCAACTGGTATTTATTAAAAGGGAAAGATGAACAATGACAATGGTTTTTTTGATTATTGATGTTTCCTATTAATCAAATATTTTGAGCAAATATTTTTATCATGTTAGCCACGGTTGTTATAATTGTATGTATCTATAGTTACGATTTGCTAAAAATGAGCAAAAATTTATTGATAATGTTGACAACGCAATTCACGTGAGAAGCCAGAATGCTTATTTTACAGGAATGTAAAGCATTTAAGCCCTTTGCACATGATCCAACTTCACCGTTATGATTTAAGATGGGTATTGGATTTTATATATTCTTCTATTGACATAGATCAGCACAGATGATGACTAAACCAGTTGTTTGGGTAAATGGAGACTGTCTGAGTCCCTACAACCCCGCACTTCAAGAATATCCCCAAGCCCCAGCCCTTTGGGTTTGGGATGATGCTTTAATTAGCAAGTGGCATATTGGATTAAAACGCCTGACGTTTATTTACGAATGTTTGCTAGAATTACCTGTAGAAATTCGCAGGGGGAATGTAGCAGCAGAAGTTTTAGCTTTTGCTCAAGAACATAATACTAATCATGTGGTGACTACAGATAGCCCTAGTCCCCTGTTTAGTGATATTTGTGATCAAATTGAAAAGTCTGCAAAATTGGAAGTTTTTGCTGTAGAACCGTTTTTTGAATATGATGGATATATTGATTTAAAGCGGTTTTCTCGGTATTGGAAAGTAGCAGAAAAATATGTTTTTGAGTAAAAATAAATGTAGTTTAAGTAGGTGAACGGAAAAAAACGACATAAGTAACGAAAAGTAAAGTTGCCCAAAACCTGTTCCCTGTTCCCTGTTCCCTGTTCCCTTGTCATAACGACAATTTTTAACGCCAAC
>NZ_KE384674.1:53356-54953 GCF_000426925.1 Dolichospermum circinale AWQC310F
GATAGTGAATTTTGCAATGACAACTAAACTTACTGATGTTCAAAATATCCTCTCAGATTTAATTTCCCGTTACTCTTCCCGTGTGGATTATTTGATGATTCGTTTAGAAGAATCCCAGGGAACAGATATTGTCTTACGTGGTGAACAAGTGGAAACTCTCAGTGAGGGTATTTCTATTGGTGGCCAGATTCGTACTTGTTATAAAGGTGGCTGGGGATTAAGTAGTTTTAATAAATTAGCAACCATTGAAGAGCGCATACAAGAAGCCATCGCCGCAGCCCGGATAATTGGTGATGAAGAAACTATACTCGCACCTATTGATCCTGTCCAAGCAGTATGTCAATTACCGATCTTGGGTACTGATCCCCGTCAAGTTTCGCTGAAGCAGAAAAAACAATTATGCGATCGCTATACGGAATTAATGAAAACATTAGATAACCGTATTACTACTACTTCCGTTCGTTATAGTGACAGCAGCCAAAGAGTAATTATTATCACATCTGAAGGGACTTTCATTGACCAATCTTGGGTAGATATGGAAATGCGCTTTGCAGCCACAGCCAGGAATGGAGACACAGTACAAACCGGCAGAGAAACCACTGGTTCTCGCAAAGCCTACGAAGACCTAACTAATTTAGACAAACAAGTTAAAGGTGCGGCAGAAAGAGCCGTTACGTCTTTATCATTACCTTCAATTAAAGGCAACACTTACACCGTAGTTATTGATCCCATTCTCACTGGTTTATTTGTTCATGAAGCTTTCGGACATCTTTCCGAAGCGGACATGGCCTATGAAAACCCGGATATTCTCGAAGTTATGACTTTAGGAAGACGTTTTGGACCAGAAGAACTGCAAATATTTGATGGTGCTGTACCCCAAGGACATCGCGGTAGTTATTTTTACGACGATGAAGGTACACCCGCAACGACTACCCAGTTAATTCAGGATGGTGTATTAGTTGGTAGACTGCATTCCCGTGAAACTGCTGGTAAATTAGAGGAGAAACCCACGGGTAATGCTCGTTGTCTTAATTATCACTTTTCACCCATTGTCAGAATGACAAATACCTGGATTGAACGCGGGAAAACCCCAGTTCCCGACTTATTTACTGATATCAAAGAAGGAGTTTATGCCCAAAATTGGTTAGGTGGAATGACGAATGGGGAAATGTTCACTTTCACTGCTGGGGAAGCCTGGATGATTAGAAACGGGAAAATTGCTGAACCCGTAAAAGATGTTACCCTTTCCGGTAACGTCTTCCAAACCCTCGCAGATATAGAAGCCATCGGTGATGATTTTTACTGGGATGAATCCGGGGGTTGTGGTAAAGGTGGACAAAATGGTTTACCGGTGGGTTGCGGTGGTCCGAGTTTGCGAATTAGGGATGTTGTAGTGGGGGGGGAAAGTTAAATTTTGTTTCGCGCAATCTCTGAGGGTAGGGAACAGGGAACAGGTAACAGTTTTAACTGTCTGGATATTCTCAATTTTGCAAATCCGACAAAGAAAAATGCAATTCATTTTGAAACACCATTAGCCAAAACCTGGCACTTTTTTGTGGTAAAAATCCGCGAAACCCTTTGTTAATAAATGGTTTTA
>NZ_KE384674.1:54996-71054 GCF_000426925.1 Dolichospermum circinale AWQC310F
TCAGCAAGCCCTAAATACCCTTTTTTATCACTATATCTATTTGTTGTAAAAGCGATTCTAAATTAGAGGAATTATCTAAATTTACATCAGCACGGGCGATTTTTTCAGCAATAGGTAATTGACTATTAATTCTTGCTGCTGCTTGTTCTGCTGTTAAATTATTTCTTGCCATTAATCTTTCTAGTTGTTGTTGTTCCGAACAAGATACAACCCAAATTTGATTAACTAGACCTTCTAAATTCGCTTCAAATAATAGAGGAATCACTAAAATTAAAGTATTTGCAGATGATTCCTGAATAGCCTTATCAAAGCAACTTCTAACATAAGGATGAATTAAACTTTCTACCCAATGACGTTCCTCTGGAACATTAAAGATAACTTCTCCTAATTTTCCTCGATTTAAACTACCATCATTAAATATGATATCTTTACCATATTTTCCTACAATTTTTGATAGAATAGGAGAACCAAAAGACACAGCATCTCTCGCATAAATATCTGCATCTAAAATCGGTAAATTGTAACCTGTAGCCAAATAATTAGCAACTGTACTTTTACCCGTCGCAATACCACCAGTTAAACCAATTAAATTTTTATTCATTAGTGATTAAATAAATCTCTCTGTGATCTCTGTGCCTCTGTGGTTCGTTATTCTTTGATTACATATTTAATAATAGCATTTGTTAAACCTTCTAAAGTATATTCTTCCGCTTCAATATCCACTCTTCCCAAGATAGAACGACAAGTTTTTGAAGTTTGGGGACCAATGGAAGCTATAGAAACCCTGGCCAAAATTTCCGGGTTGTAGGTAAAAATAGGTGCTGTTAATTGGGAGAAAAACAGAACAGTTTTAGAACTCGCAAAAGTAATGATATCTATGGTATTATTAACCAGCGCATATTCAGCCGCACTTGGCATATTTTGAGGACAGCAAGATTCATAAGCGGGAACTTCAATTACTTCCGCACCTTTGGCCGTTAATTCTTTAACCAACACCTCTCTGCCACCACTTTCAACCCTAGGAAATAATATCTTTTTACCTGTTAGTAATTCAGGAAAATTTTCCACTAAAGAATCAGCAACAAAGTCAGGAGGAATAAAATCCGCTTGTATATTTTGTTTTTGCAAACTTTGGGCTGTTTTTTCACCAACAACAGCAATTTTTACCCCAGATAAAGCATCTTGATTTTGACCAGATTTTGCTAATCTTTGAAAAAAGTATTCTACCCCATTACTAGAGGTGAGAATTAGCCAATTGAAAGTTGATAAATGTAAAATTGCCTGATCTAAAGCTTCCCAACTACTAGGAGGTCGAATTTCCAAAGTTGGCATTTCTATTACTTTAGCACCTGCGGAGGTTAAGCGATCGCTAAATTGATTTGATTGACCGACGGAACGGGTAACTAAGATAGTTTTACCAGCGAGGGGAGAAAGATTGTAATTCACGGTTGTTGCATTAATAATTTTTGGTTTCGCGCAAATAGGAGATTTTTTTAGATTATAAGTAGGTGAACGGAAAAAAACCGACATAAGTAACGAAAAGTAAAGTTGTCCAAAACCTCTTCCCTGTTCCCTGTTCCCTGTTCCCTGTTCCCTGTTCCCTTGTCATAACGACAATTTTTAAAGCCAACCTACTTAGTAGATTACAGGTAATCGCGTAATCTCACAACTTCACCAATAACTATAACTGCGGGAGAGAGAGATAAACCAGCGGTTTGCTGGAGGATATTTTCCAGTTCTCCTGTCCAGATTTGTTGGTTTGGTGTCCCAGCCCAACGGATAATAGCAATGGGTGTAGAATAGGATTTTCCATATTTTATCATTTGATGGATTATTTCTGGTAAATTTTTTCCTCCCATCAAAATTACTAAGGTTTCTAATCTTGCTAATGCTTCCCAGTTTAAAGTATCTGGTTCATGGGCTGTACAGACTGCAAAACAACGACTAAGAACGTTATCTGTGAGGGGAATTCCTGCTAATAATGGTGCTGCTAATGCCGAAGAGATTCCGGGAATGAGTTCAAAATCACAACCGGCTGTTTTTAAAGCTGTAATTTCTAAAAGACAGCGACCAAATATAAAAGGATCTCCTGATTTTAGTCTAATAACTTGTTTACCTTCTAAACAATATTTTACCAGTAAATCGTTAATTTCAGTTTGGGAAGTGCTAGGTTGACCACCGCGTTTACCAACATCTATTTTTAGACAATTACTAGGGACACAATCTAATAATTGACTATCAACTAAAGCATCATAGACTAATACTTGAGCAGTTTGTAAAAGACGATAGGCTTTAACTGTTAAATAGGACACATCTCCAGGTCCAGCACCAACAAGATAGACTTTACCCATTTTTATAATCATGTTTAGTAATTACTCCTAAGTAGGTTGGCGTTAAAAATTAAGGGAACAGGGAACAGGGAACAGGGAACAGAGAGAAGAGGTTTTGGCAACTTTACTTTTCGTTACTTATGTCGGTTTTTTCCGTTCATCTACTTAAATAAAGGTTATTTTATTATAATTCAGATAGCTATGATTGATTATCAGTTAAAAATTATTGTTTATAATATTGACAAGGAGGTAATATCTCAATGGATAAATTAGAAAAGTATCGGCATTATATTGAAAGTATTCTCAAAGAATATAGTCAATATAAACCATCCTATGGAGATGTAGAATTACAGGTAATTCTTGATAAAGAACATAATCATTATCAATTAATGACTGTGGGATGGAATGGAGAAAAACGCATTCATGGAATCATGCTACATATTGATATTAAAGATGGTAAAATTTGGATACAACACAATGGAACTGAAAGAAGAATTGCTCAAGATTTATTAGAATTAGGAGTACCAAAACAAGATATTGTTTTAGCATTTCATTCACCAACCAGAAGAAAATATAGTGATTTTGCGGTGAATTAATTAGGTTTGGGGTAAAAATGGAAAATATTGTATAATTATACTCAAACGATTAGCCCCAACGAGTATCTATGAGTCAATGTCTTAACCCCGACTGTCTACAGCAAAATCCACCGGACACGATATTTTGTCAACATTGTGGAAGTAAACTAATATTGCAAGAACGGTATCGTAGTGTGCGGGTAATTGGTGAAGGTGGCTTTGGGAGAACCTTTTTAGCAGTAGACAAACAAAGATTAGATACTCCCTGTGTAATTAAGCAATTTTTACCCCAACAGTCGGGAAGTGCGGCTTTAGAAAAAGCGACAGAGTTATTTAAACAAGAAGCTTTTCGACTGCGAGATTTAGGGAAACATTCACATATTCCTGATTTACTGGCTTTCTTTCCCCAAGAAGGAAGATTATATTTAATTCAGGAATTTATCGATGGTAAAAATCTGTTATATGAATTACAACAAAAAGGAAAATTCAGCGAATCAGAAGTTAAACAGATATTAGTTGAATTATTACCTATCTTACAATTTGTTCATGATAACAAAGTCATTCATAGAGATATTAAACCAGAAAATATTATTAGAATTTCTCAAAATGGTGCTTTATTCCTAATTGATTTTGGAGTTTCTAAGGAAGTTGGCGGAAGTGTTCTGACTAGAGTCGGGACGATTACGGGAACGCCGGGATATGCACCACCGGAACAATTGCGCGGGATGGTTTTTCCTAATAGTGATCTTTATAGTTTAGCTGTAACTTGTATTCGTTTATTAACAGGATATTTTCCGAAAGCTGACGGTGATGATTTACTATTTGATTCCATGAGAATGCAGTGGATATGGAAACAATATGTTTCTGTCAGTCAGGAGTTGGAAATAGTTTTAGATAAAATGTTGCAGGATTTACCGATTAATCGTTTTCAGTCAGCATACGAGGTTTTATCATCATTAGAAAAACAGATAGTTTCAACATCAGCACAAATACAAAATTCTTCTATTTCTTTGCAGGGGTTTATCCCCAATACTATTTCTTCAAGATTTAACCCAGCAATTTCTTCTACACAAAACGAAAATCTAGGAAAAGGAGTAATTTTAGAAATGGTAGCAATACCTGGGGGAAAATTCCTCATGGGTTCACCAGAAGGAGTAGGATATGATAGAGAAAGACCCCAACATCAAGTTACCATTCAACCATTTTACATGGGAAAATACCCTGTTACTCAAGCCCAATGGGAAAGGGTAGCAGATTTACCCAAGGTGAAAATTGATTTAAGGTCTAAACCCTCACACTTCCAAGGTGCAAATCTTCCAGTTGAAAATGTATCATGGCATGACGCACAGGAATTTTGTGCCAGACTAAGTAAAGCTACAGGTAAATTATATCGCTTACCCAGTGAAGCTGAATGGGAATATGCTTGTAGAGCTAATACCACAACTCCCTACTACTTCGGTGATACCATTACCACCGATTTAGTCAATCATCGTAATAAGTATGGACAAACCACAGAAGTAGGAAAATTTCCCCCTAATGCTTTTGGTTTGTATGATATGCACGGAAATGTCTGGGAGTGGTGTGAAGACGGTTGGCATGAAAACTATATAAACGCGCCTATTTGGCCTAATAGTAGTATTGCTTGGATGAGTAACAATAACAACCGTGTGCTGCGTGGTGGTCAGTGGTATCTCAATCCTTCTTATTGCCGTTCGGCCAGTCGCAGCTACAATAGTGGAGACCGCAGGAACAAAGACAACGGTTTTCGGTTGGTAGTTTCTGGTGCAGGGATTCTTTAATTTTTTACACTTTCAAATGCTTTTAATAAGTAGGTTCGGTTGACACCAGGAAACCCAACATTTCCTATAATTACAGCAGTTCCCGGTATTATGAAGTACAGATATTAATGATAAAACTCTTGTGGTGCGGGCATCTTGCCCGCACAAAGTGTACTTCACTCAAAGCTACTTGCTGTATTATATTTTGAGGTTATGTTATTTTAAATTTATATCCATAATTGAAAAAGACAATGCGTAAACAAACTATTCAATACACATCACCATTAGATGCTTTAGTTGCGGTTGCAAAACGGTTGAGTATCTATGAAAACCAACAAAAAATGGATTCTGAAGAATTTTTTTACCAATATAATCAAGGTATATTATCAGATGATGCCCTATTTATAGAATGGGCAAATGATTACCGTCATTACCTTGCTTTACGTCAGGAACTAGATCAAAGATTTAACTATGCTGCCTAATATTCTATCTGATTACCTCAATCAAGTTGAGCAGGTAGTTCTTATGTACAGTAATGTTTATGTCGAACGTTACGAAGAGGAAATTTTAACTCCCAACCGAGCTAATATCAAAATTCGATTGCGTTTCCATCAAACACATTTGCTAGAAATAAACGAAGCTATCGTAGTCGCAAACAATCAATTACAATTTCTCGATTACCGTTACCATTTTCAAAACGAACATAATTACCTAATTTTTCGTTATGATAGCACCCCTCACTTTCCTAATCTACCAAACTTTCCCTATCATAAACATTTACCAGATGATGTGATTGCTGCGGATAAACCTGAAATCTCTCAAGTTCTAAAAGAAGCAAATGGACTATTAAGTAAGTAGGCGGGAAAATTTATAACTATGTAACAAAACCTTAATCATAGGATCTGCGGAAGATAGGTTAAAAAGGAGATTATTTATAGAAAATTAGTTTTATAGAAAATTAGTTATTTATCCCACATTCCGCACCCTGAACTGTCACACAACGAAAAATGGTCGTTTGGGGATTTGAGATTGGCGATGCCTGCGGCGAGCGAAGCTATCGCCACCTAAGATTTAGACTATTTTGTATAAAAATTATCCTCAAAAGTATTCAAAAATCCGATAGCGGAGCGTGGCGTTAGCCATAATTACCGATTGTGACACCTGGGGGTGCGGAATGTGGGTTATACTGTTCATGGGGTCTAGCCGGGATACGCGCAAAATGGGACACGATGCAAAGATTTGTAAAGATACTTGCTTTATAGTTGGACTTAAGATATTTTTGAAAAATTTTATCGTTGAAACTAGATAGATGAGATAGTGTATAAATTGTATGGATTAATAGAAGAAGAGATTCAGATAATTGAAGAAAGTGGAAAACGATGAGTAAAAACTACTTAATTTATGCTGATATTTGTTGTTTATGTCGTTCCTTAGATGACTTACAACAGTCTAGGGTTAAATTAGAAGCAGAAGCTATGCTCTCCATTTTAGAACAATGCGAGCAAAAAAAATGGACATTAGTAAACAGCGATGCACTGCAATTTGAACTAGCGAAAAATTCAGACCTCTTCAAAAAAGAACAACTAGAAGCTATCCTATCCATTGCTACTAATTATCTGCAAACAAATGACATAATAGAATCATTAGCCTCAGACTTAGTTAAACTGGGATTTAAACTTTATGATGCTTTACACTTAGCTTTTAGTCAAACCTATAATCTGGATATATTTTTAACCACCGATGACAGATTATTAAGAAAAGCTAAAAAGTATCCAGATTTGATTACCATTAAAGTAGAAAACCCCGTTGTTTGGTTAATGAACATTTTACAGGAGGAAACAGATGAAACTAACAGAAATTAGACAACAAGGATATCAAGCATTAATTGAATCCTTGGGAGTTGTAGGAATGTTACGCTTTATTCAACAATTTGAAGTAGGTTATGGAGATTACACTACTGAAAAATATCAATTAGAAGAACCAACCATAGAAGATTTTCAACAATTTGTGAGAAGGGATAATAAGGAAGTAAATAAATAAAGGGATGGTTTAATTTTTAATGTTTTTGATAAGTAGGTGGGCGTTAAAAATTGTCGTTGGGGCAAGGGAACAGGGAACTCTTAACTGGGAACAGGAACAGAGTTTTGAGTGATTTTACTTTTCTTCACATACCTTATACATCACCATTAGATGCTTTAGTTGCGGTTGCAAAACGATTAAGTATCTGTGAAAACCAACAAAAAATGGATTCTGAAGAATTTTTTTACCAATATAATCCCGGAAGATAGGATATAAAGATGCAATAAATATTCTTAACCATTAGCGATTCCTATGTCTCACTGAAGGCGATCGCCTCCGTTCCCAAACGTTTTAATACCTGTAATACACTATAAAGCTCATTATCAGGATTTACCAAAGAAAACAGCCGTGAATTAGCATATTTATGTTCCAATACCTTTAAAAATAAAAACTCATTACCATTGGTAATCATGCCAAAGGTTGGTAGCACAGTTTCCTCATTACCCAACATATAAGCCAAAGCTTGAGGAATTGCGCGTGTCACCGCAAAATCACTCCGTTTTGATTCAATTACCAACAACCAAAGCCGATTTTTTAACACCAAAACATCAATCCGCCCCCGAATAATCGTTCCTTCATCCTCCATTTCTAAAGCCACACCCGTTTCTGTTTCAATCCTAAAGGGTTTATGATAAAAACCAGCTAAATCTAACAAGGGCGCAAGTACCACCATCTTCACTGTATTTTCTAGCATTGGGGGATCATCCATCAATTCTAAAAAATTAGCCTTCACCCGATCTAATAAATGTTGCTCTTCTTTGTTCAAAGCCTCAAGCCCATCCAACCACTCAGGAAAAAAAGTAGCATCTTGAACGATTTGAATGCCAAAATTTTGCTTTAATTCCCGTAGCGTCACATCCTTGGCTGCAATAGACTGAAGCATTTTGATATTTCTCCCGACGAAATTTCAAGCTCAAATCATAGTATAAATCAAATCAACTGTAATAATCCTAAAAATCATAGTATGGCTACGCCACGCTTTGCTATCAGATATTTTTAGCCATCATTTTATCTAACAAAACACTAACCTTTTTCGCCCTTTCTGGTTGACGCTGTTTCTGCAATAATTCCTTTGCTTGTAATAGATTAGCTTTCGCTGCTGCTTCTTGTTGTTCTTGCATGAGAATATTTGCTAAACGTAAATAAGCATCAGGATTTTTAGGACTGCTATCAATTACTTCACAAAATAACGCTTTGGCTGCGGTAATTTGTCCCTTTTCATTTAAAATATCTCCTAACAACAAACGTACCATGTCATTGGTAGAATTGATAGCAATAACTTTTCTCAAAGCTATTTCGGCATTTTCAAAATCTTTGGCTTGATAAAAATTGATACCTTGCTGAAATAAATTAGAAGTAATCAATGTTTTGATACTCAAATAACCAAGAATAGCCAGACCAACAATGACTACAAAAATTGCAAAAATATTAGATGAAGTAGATGAAATAGAAAATGTTTCTAACATGATTTTAAGCTAAATTTTAAGCTAATAAACAAGAGACGGGAAAAAGTAGATATTCAATGAAAAACAATTTCCAGATAAATTGATAGAAATTAGTAATGGCTTTTTTGTCTTGTAAATCAACTCCTGCACCTTGCCACCATAAGACAATTAAAGTTATTGTATGGGTAATTACAACAAAAATAGTATTAACTTCCGCAAGATGAAATAATCCTACTAAAATCATGCCTCCATAACAGATAGTTAATACCCAAAGAGCCAGATTAAATACTTTTTGTTGTCCAAGTTGGAGAGTAAAAGTTGTGATATTATAAACTCTATCTCCTTCCATATCAGGAATATCTTTGAAAATTGCGATCGCAAATGTAAATACCAAGATAAAAACAGTTAAAGCCCAAACTGCACTGGGAATACCTTGGCTTCTTTGCAATACCCAGCTAAAATGCAAAAACAAACCTAAATTAACAATCGTTCCCCGCACAGAAAAAATACATAAAGCAGCCCAAAAAGGAAACTGTTTTAACCGAATTGGTGGTAAAGAATAAGCCGTACCAATAGCTAAACTTATTGTTACCATTGCCATTAAAAATGGTCCAGTTAGCCATGCTACAGCCAAAGCCAAAATACCAGTAATAATAACAATTAATTGTCCTTGTCCTTTCGTAAATTCTCCCGCAGCTAAAGGTAAATCAGGTTTATTGATTTTATCAATATCAATATCCTCCAATTGATTCAAACCAACAATATAAATATTACCACTTATACAAGCAATCCATGTTGCTAAAATTTGGCCAATATGCACACCAGAAAAACTTGTAGAAGTGACACCCAGGGTAATTAAATATAAACCCAAAACACTCAGACTTGTTCCCATAATCGTATGAGGACGGGAAAATTTCCAAAAAGAATAAAACCAACTTTTTGGAGAAACAGCAGAACTTTGTTTATAAAATTGATTCATTTTTTGCTCTTTTTTATTTGCACCATCTGAAAGAATTGGACTTACTTTGTTCCGCGTAATAAACCAAAGCGAACTAACCCAGTTTCATAACCTCGACGCATTAACCCCAAAGATAATGCTCCTTGAATTGTACTCCAACCCGCCATTAATAAACCGATAAATGCTTGGGGTGTAAATGCTGAATCAATTACTACATTCCAAAAAGGTGCAACTGCGGTTGACCAA
Source organism: Dolichospermum circinale AWQC310F (assembly GCF_000426925.1). GTDB lineage: Bacteria > Cyanobacteriota > Cyanobacteriia > Cyanobacteriales > Nostocaceae > Dolichospermum > Dolichospermum circinale. The sequence continues at coordinate 64,408 of NZ_KE384674.1, forward strand.
TCAGCAGTGCGAATATTATTTAATGGTAATTGCCAAGCGATCGCTTCGTACTCCGCTAAAGACATTACATAAGGTAAACAATAGACCCTGTAAATGTCCTCTAAGTGCTTTTGTTCATCCGCTGTCAGTGCTGACTTATCCGTATTCCGATGACACCATGTCACCATAATCAAAGTTCCACCCGGTTTTAACACGCGATAGCACTCTTGCAAAAACTTAGTTTTATCTGGCATATGTTCACCGCTTTCCAGTGACCAGACCAAATCAAAAGAATCGTCATCAAAGGGCATCTCCTGGGCATTGGCCACCATGAATCTAGTCTTTTGACTCAAATTCATTGCCAAAGACCTTTCCATGGCTCTAGCGGCTTGTACAGGACTCAATGTAATTCCCGTGGCATTAGCCCCAAATTTATCTGCTAAGTATAAAGAACTACCACCGATTCCACAACCCACATCAAGGATATTTTTAGCACCGTGAACATCTGCCCATTTTAGCAGTTCTTCAATTAAATCAATTTGTGCTTGACGGCGTTCTTTCACCTGTTTACCATCTACACCATAATAACCGTGGTGCATATGTTCACCCCAAATCTGCTCCCACAACCCGGAGGAAGCGTCGTAAAATTCCTGAATTTGTTTGTAAAGTATTTGACTCATGGTTTGATTAGTAAAAATATGATCAGAAATTGAAAAGAAAAAACTTATTCGTAGGCTACCATCTATGTTTTTAATTAGATAGGGATATTTTTGCCTGGGAGTAACTGCTCAATTCTACCTTGTGAATCTTAAAAATAACCTAAATGCACAAATCTTCTTGATTTTTAATTGATTTTTAATTGATTTTTAATTGATTTTTAATTATTTATGACCGTTGCTCGGACAATTTGTTTAGGGTTTATCGCTGTCATTCTCTTGGGAACAATTCTCTTAACCTTGCCTTTTTCTACTGGTAACGGGAATTGGAATGATCCCATTGTGGCATTATTTACTTCAACTTCCGCAGTTTGTGTGACAGGTTTAGCTGTGGTAGACACTGGTACTGATTTTTCCTTTTTAGGTCAATTGTTTATTGCTCTTTTAGCCCAAATTGGTGGTTTGGGTTATATGACAACTACCACATTTTTGATGTTATTAATGGGCAGAAAATTTGATTTGCGACAAAAAGTAGCAATTCAACAAGCTTTAGATCGTCCAGGTATGAGTGGAAGCGCTCAAATTATCCGTTCCATTATTGCAACTACCCTATTATTTGAAATCACGGGAGTATTACTACTAATGATAGCCTTTGTCCCGGAAAAAGGTTGGCAAGAAGGAACTTGGTTAGCAATTTTTCATAGTGTTAGTGCTTGGAATAATGCTGGCTTTAGTCTATTTAAAGACAATTTAATCAGTTATCAATCTTCTCCTTTAGTGATTTTAACAATTGGCACATTAATTATTTTTGGAGGTATTGGTTATCAGGTAATTTTGGATATGTATTTGTGGTTAAGAGATAGCTTTACTTATCAAAATAATCGTTTGATCAGAAAAAATAGTTGTTTAATATTTTCCCTAGATTTTAAAGTGGCTACTAGCACAACATTAATATTATTAATGCTAGGAACAATTGCTATTTTGATGATAGAAATTAGAAATAATAGCACCTTTGGAAAATTAGATCTAACCGGAAAAATATTAGTCGCTTGGTTTCAGTCAGTTACCACCAGAACTGCTGGTTTTAATAGTATTGACATTGGCAAAATGACCAATGCTGGATTGTTCATTATGATTGCGCTGATGTTTATTGGTGCAAGTCCTGGAGGTACAGGAGGAGGAATTAAAACCACAACTTTACGAGTGATTACCAGTTGTACAAAGGCAATTTTGCAAGGCAAAGAAGAGGTATTATTATATAATCGCAAAATTGCCATATCATTAATTTTGAAAGCCGTAGGTGTAGTATTTGGTTCATTAGCAACTGTGATTGTTTCCACGGTTTTAATTAGTATTACTGACCCGGAATTTCCCTTTATTCAGATTCTCTTTGAAGTAGTATCAGCCTTTGGTACAGTGGGACTTTCTACAGGTATTACAGCTACTGTTTCTACCGCAGCCAAATTAATTTTAATTCTCACCATGTACATTGGTCGAGTTGGTATCTTACTATTAATGTCATCCATACTAGGTGATCCTCGTCCTAGTAGAATTCATTATCCTGAAGAAAATTTACTTGTTGGATAAAAGAGTCTAACAACCAACAACCGACAACCGACAACTGACAACTGACAATTAACAACTAACAATTAAGAAATCATGAATCTTTCATCATTAAAATTTCTTCGCAGTTTACGTAAAGACAATCACCAATTTGCTGTCATTGGGTTAGGTCGTTTTGGTCGTTCTGTTTGTTCAACATTGCATAATTTAGGTTATCAAGTATTAGCTACAGATGTTAACGAAAAACGAGTTTCTGAGGCTTTAAACGAGCAAATAGTCGGTCATGCTTTACAACTAGATTCAACCGAACCAGCAGCACTAAAAGAAGCGGGAATTTTTGAATTTGATACGGTAATTGTCGCCATTGGTAACTACGTTCAAGAAAGTATTATTACTACTTTAAATGTAAAAGAAGGTGGTGTACCTCACGTGGTGGCAAAAGCCTCTAGTGAAGTTCACCATAAATTATTACAACGAGTGGGAGCAGATCATGTAGTATTTCCTGAATATGAAGCCGGTTGTACTTTAGCACGGACACTTACTAAACCAGGAATTTTAGAAAGATTTGATCTTGACCCAGATAATAGCATTGTGGAGTTAATTGTTCCTGATGAATTTCATGGAAAAACTATTGCTGAACTTCAACTTCGTAACCGTTATGGTTTAAATATGTTGGCCGTAAGTCATGATAGTAAATTTATCATTAATCCTGAACCAACTAAACGTTTGGAAAAAGGTTCTGCAATGGTAGTAATTGGTTGCAACAAAGATATTAATCGTTTACCAATTTGAAGCAACCAGATACTTAATCTAACTTAATCATAGTTAATCTAATTTTATGCTTTTCTTTTTATCTGTGGGTAATATCAACATAGCATCCCCAAAAGAATAAAAGCGGTATTCAGAGGCGATCGCTTCTTGGTAAATATCTAGTAACCTTTCTCTACCAATTAAAGCACTAACCAACATTAACAAACTAGAACGAGGTAAATGAAAATTGGTGATTAAACCCTCCACAACTCGCCATTTATAGCCAGGATAAATAAATAAGTTCGTTTTCCCCATAAATGGCTGCAAATCCCCCAATTGCGCCGCTCCTTCCAAGGCTCTGACCACTGTTGTCCCCACTGCAATAATGCGTCCCCCCGCAGCTTGAGTAGCCCGAATTTGCTCGACGGTATCAACAGAAACCTCTATCCATTCTTCGTGCATGGCGTGAGTAGTCACATCTTCTACTTCTACTGGGCGAAAAGTACCGACACCGACATGAAGAGTAATAAAGGCTTGATTAATGCCACAGAGCCGCAATCTTTCTAGTAATTTTGGTGTAAAATGTAGCCCTGCTGTTGGCGCAGCGATCGCTCCTGCTTCCTGAGCATACACCGTTTGATACTGTTCATTAGCGGCGGTAGAAGCCGTGATATAAGGTGGGAGAGGAATTTCGCCAAATTTACCTAATACCTGCACTAAAGGCACTTCTGGTGGCAAATCAAACTGCAATAATCGCCCCCCGGTTTGCGGATCTGATTCCAGCACCGTCGCCCTTAATGTCTGTTGATTTTCCTCCTCCACCGCTGTAAAAATAATTTCACTGCCTATCTTAAACCGCTTACCAGGTTTCACTAAGGCCAACCAGCAATTATGCTGTCGTTCTTCCAATAGTAACACCTCGACTTCTGCACCAGTAGACTTACAGCCGTACAACCGAGCGGGAATCACTTTCGTATTATTCATTACCAGCAAATCACCCGGTTGCAGCAATTCCGGTAAATCACGGAAAATATGATGAAAAACTGGTATAGTTTGAGGATTTTCAAGAGAATTTACAACCAATAACCTGGAACTATCTCTAGGAACAGCAGGGTTTTGAGCAATTAGCATTGGTGGAAGTTCGTAGTCATAACTAGATAACGAACAATCTAAATTCACATCCTGTACTTCTAGACTAGACATTTTCTGCAATTTTGCTTATACTATTTGTTACTTGATTTCCATTAAAGGGAATTAATGGGTAAATCTCCCCATAGAAGAACGGGGGCTTTTACCCTACCGGAAACTGGGCTTGATTAGGGAAGATAGAGAGGTAAAATTAGCTTTGATCCTTCACACCATGAGCGAATACCTGTATTGCTTGGCCAATGCCAGTCTCACACTGAGAATCGTTCAACACCTCCACGCTAGAAAGGAAACAGGGGTTTCCTTTGTTAGTATAATTCATCAAATTAATGGTTGGGTAGTCAGAATTAAATTTAGAGAAGTGCTTTCACCCCAGGAAGATGGTGATTTTCGGGCATTTTTGAATGAATTAGGCATTAACTACCAACCACCAATGAGAGTACAAATGGCACTGTGGAGTTTAGAAGCTGGACAAACCCCTGTAGACGTAATGGGTCGTTATCAAGTAGCAATTGTTTCCCATGGTAATCCTGAAAGAGAAGAAATTGAAGCATTTAGACAACAGTTTGTGCGTGGTTTAGGCTACTGTCCAGAAACACTGGCTTAAACAATTTAAAACTGAAAATTCAAAATTGTTTGTGTAGTATCACAGAATGGAAAATAATTCTGGTCTCATATTATTTATTGGTCAAAAGCTGCCAGAATGTATTCTTGCAGCTGAAAATTATATCCAGATACCGATAAACTAGCCAGAGAGACTTCTTCAATAACTGCCTTTTTTATGACCTTTTTTGATGCAGCTTGATAATGGACAAGGGCTATATCAAAGCGACAATAATAATCAGCTTTTTCAGGATATTCACTTAAAAATATTTCCGCCGTTTGCCAGAGTTTTGCTTGTTTTTCGGGAGTAATGGCGTTTTTACCCAATTGATCCCAATTACCGGAACTCCGCGTTTTAACTTCTATAAATGCCACTGTTGTGTCTTGATATTGGGCAATAATATCAATTTCTCCCCAGCGACACCAAAAGCGACGGTGCAAAATTTCCCAACCTGTAGATTGTAACCATTTGGCTACTAGGTCTTCACCTATGTTACCAATATCTGCATAATTAAATGGAGAAGGATTAGCCATTGAATAACAATACCATGAATAATAGACATCAGAACTGGGCAAATATATTTAGTTTATTACTTTGGGTGATGATTTCCACCACTGTTTTCATCGCTTTTGTCTCCCCTGCTGTAGCACTGGAATATAACAAAGAAATTCTCATCAGTGCTGATTTTTCTGGACGTGATTTAAGAGACTCTAGTTTTACTAAAGCCAATCTGCGCTACAGTAATTTTAGTAACTCCAATTTAACAGGTGTAAGTTTTTTTGCTGCTAATTTAGAATCAGCAAATTTACAGGCTGCTAATCTAACTAATGCTACATTAGATTCCGCACGTTTGATCAAAACCAATTTAACCAACGCCATTCTAGAAGGCGCATTTGCCGCTAATGCTAAATTTGATGGTGCTATAATTGATGGTGCTGATTTTACAGATGTCCTACTGCGTCGAGATGAACAAAATAAACTATGTAACGTAGCTAAAGGTACTAATCCCACAACGGGTAGGGAGACAAGAGATACTTTATATTGTTCTTAGATTTAGATCAGATCCCCAACTTCTTTGAGAAGTCGGGGATCTGATGCTTACGGTATTTACAGCACTTCCCGGTGTTATGAGGTACATATCTAGCGGGCAAGATGCCCGCACCACAAGAGTTTCATGATTCAACTTTGTACCTCATCAGAGCGGAAAAGGCTGTATATATTTTGTAAAATTTGTGAAAGTGTTAATTTGAGTTCTGGAAATAATGGCGATATAATTAAATCATCACATCTAAATTGATTAACTATGTATTCATCATCAACTAAAGAATAAATAGAAATAGTTGGTTGTTTAGGATTACCAATAAATCTTTTACCACCGAAAGCACCATAATCAACTATCCAATATTCAGGAATACCCATTGATTCATAATCGTTAGTTTTATGAGTATAATCGCTTTGCCAATTACTGCTAACAATTTCTATCACTAAAGGAACTGAAGCAGCTTGAGTAACGGTTGATTCTTTTTTCCACAAAGGTTCATTAGGTAAGTTAGCAGGATTTAGTAACAAAATATCAGACAAATAGGCAGATTCAGATTTTGCTGCTTTGATGAATGTTGTTTTAGGTATGAGGTAAGAAAGATTGAGTCTATCTAATTCTCCTGATATCTTACGAACTAAAAAACCAATTACAAATTCATGATCTCCTACTGGTGGGTTCATTTCTACAATTTCTCCATTATGTAATTCATAAAGTGATCCTGTTTCTGCATAAAATTGGATAAATTCCTCAAAGCTTACGAATTTGGTTAATTTTTGAACCATGATTCACCTCTAGAATGGTGATAATTTGCTGATTTGAATTATAATAGGACTTACGAAAGATTCATGGAATAACGAACCACTCCAGGCACAGAGGTCACGGAGAAATGAGGATTTGAGAGATATTT
>NZ_KE384674.1:71087-78459 GCF_000426925.1 Dolichospermum circinale AWQC310F
ATAATATGGAGAAATCAGATTTGGTTTATAAATTGAGTAATTGATGATATAAAATATGAATCAGCTAAAAATCCTCCTTGAACCCGGTACATTATGGACAAGCATCAAAACTACAACAGAACAGGCTTTAAAATCTGGAGCTTTAAAATCTATTCCCACGGAATTGGAAATTATTGAACAAGATGGAGTACAATTTATAGTCAGAATTTTAGCAAATCTCAACCGCAAAAAAGCCGATAAAGAAAAACAAGAACAACAAATTGCTAGAACTGGTAAAGAGTTTAATCCTTTTTTACCTTACGAGGAAGATTTATTTGTGGCGGATATTTCTCCTACTCATGTTTGTATTTTAAATAAGTTCAATGTTGTTGATAATCATTTGTTAATTATCACCCGCATTTTTGAAGAACAAGAAAGCTTACTCACCCTAGAAGATTTTACAGCAATGTGGACTTGTTTAGGAGAATTTGAAGGTTTAGTATTTTACAATGGTGGTAAACTAGCTGGTGCGAGTCAACGACATAAACATTTACAAATTGTCCCTTTTTCAGAAACAGATATTCCTATTTCCCCACTTTTAAAAACAGCAAAATTAGAAAATAATATAGGAACTATCCAAGAATTTCCCTTTTTACACGCTTTTACTCATCTTCATAGCGGCGAAAGTCCAAAATTAACCTTAGAAAAATATCATAATTTACTGCGAACGGTGGGAATTAAACCTCTAGAAAATCATCTACAATCAGCAGCATACAATCTTTTAATTACACGAAAATGGATGTTAATTGTGCCGCGAAAAAAAGAAGAATTTGCAGAAATTTCCATAAATTCTCTAGGTTTTGCAGGTGCATTATTAGTCAAAAATCAACAACAAATGGAACTACTCAAAAACATCAACCCAATTAATATTTTAACCAATGTTGCTTTTCCCATAGAAAAAAATTAAATATTAGAGTAAAATATAAGCTAATATATAGCGATTCTAAATCAGACGTGAATACCTCTTTTTTCCTTCACCTCTGAGTTCTCCGTGTCCTAATAGGTTCGTTCAAAAAAAATCCATTCACAACCCACCAAGAATTGCTATACTCACATCTTGTAGCTTGACGCGGAACAAAAATCATAAACAGAGGAAAAACTATGGAATCTCTAGATATAAAATGGATTCGTTCTCAGTTTCCCGCACTCACACAAACAATCAACAAAAAGCCAGCAATTTTCTTTGATGGACCAGGAGGAACACAAGTTCCTGGTGGAGTTTTAGACGCAATTAGTGATTATTTAGTTAGATCAAATGCGAATGTTCATGGTACTTTTGCTACTAGTTTGCGAACAGATGCTTTAATTATTTCGGCCAGAGCAGCGATCGCTGACTTCTTAGGATGCGATAATGATGAAATAGTATTTGGCGCAAATATGACCACTCTCACCTTCTCTGTGAGTCGCGCTATTGGTAGAGAATTACAAGCTGGTGATGAAATTATCGTTACAGACTTAGATCATGCTGCGAATATTTCTCCTTGGTATGCTTTAGCAGAGAAAGGTGTAATTATTCGTGCTGTTGATATTAATACTTCTGACTGTACTTTAGATTTGTATGATTTAGAAAAAAAGATAAATTCCCGCACCAAATTAGTAGCAGTTACCTATGCTTCTAACGCCGTGGGGACAATTAATGATATTAGTAAAATAGTCAAAATAGCCCACAATGTCGGGGCTTTAGTATATGTTGATGCTGTCCATTACGCGCCCCATGGACTGATTAATGTTCATCATTTAGATTGTGATTTTCTAGCCTGTTCTGCTTACAAATTCTTCGCGCCCCATGTAGGAATTGTCTACGGAAAAAAAGAACATTTAACCAGATTTTCTCCTTATAAAGTTAAACCAGCAACAGCAGAAATTCCCTCAAAATGGGAAACAGGAACTTTAAATCATGAAGGTTTAGCAGGGTTAGTAGCAGCGATTAATTATTTAGCCAAATTAGGTTGTCATGTTTCCCCAAACTTAGATAATGAATTACTTTCCTCCTTAATAGAAGCCGACAGAGAAGGTTTAACTACCTTCCATTGTCCTCGATTTTTGACAGCACCAGAACAAAAAAATCATGAATTAATATCAGCTTATCATAGTCGGCGAGCAGCTTTAATAACAGCAATGTCAGCCATTCAACAATATGAAAGAGAATTAAGTAAAAAGCTAATTTCAGGCTTATTAAAAATCCCTGGTTTACGCTTATATGGTATTACAGAACCCAGTCAATTTACATGGCGGACACCAACAGTATCTATTCGCATAGCAGGAAAAACGCCCGCAACCATAGCCCAAATATTAGGAGAAAAGGGAATATTTGTTTGGTACGGAAATTTTTATGCAATTAACCTCACAGAAAAACTAAATGTAGAAATATCTGGTGGATTATTGCGTATAGGATTAGCCCATTATAACACAGTTGAAGAAATAGATCAACTATTACAAACCCTCAATGAAATTGTTTAAGAGGGAACAGGGAACAGGGAACAGGGAACAGGTGACAGGTGACAGGTTTTGAGCAACTTTACTTTTCGTTACTTATGTCGGTTTTTTTCCGTTCACCTACTTAGTCTCATTAAACCCTAATTAGTCCACGGAGGTGGACTTTGCTTGTGTAGTAGTGACTTCCAGCCTAACACTCTTCACAGACACGACGTATATTGATAATATCGCTCATTTTTCTCAGTTGAACAAATAAACGTTCCAACTGAGAACAATCGCGCACATCAATTCCTAAATCAATTAAAGCAGGTTCTCCCAAGGAAGTTTTAACTTGAGCGTGACGGACATTAATACCTTGATCGCTTAATCGAGACAAGACATCTTTTAATACTCCAACTCTATCTAAAGCCTCAATTTGCATATTAACAGGATATGTATGAGGACGACTTTGGCTTTCCATAAATGGGTTCCAGCGCACTGGTACTAAACGCTCATATTCAACATGATCTAGATTATGACAACCTTGACGGTGTATAGAAATTCCTCTTCCCCTTGTCACAGCACCCACAATCGGTTCACCAGGAATGGGGGTACAACAACCAGCGATATGATAAACTAACCCCTCCACCCCAATAATAGGGGAATCACTAGCACGGTATGTAGATAATGAATCCGTTTTTTCTGGGCGCGAAGTTTTTGCTGTTAATTCCTTGGCGAGAAATGGGATCATATCACTAACAGGTTGTTTACCTTTAACAACTTCCCGCCAACGGTTCAGGACTAGATTTAAGGTAACTTCCCCATAACCTAAACTAGCCAGTAAATCTTCTACACTGTGATAATTACACTTTTCCGCCACAGTCTGCATAGCCTCTGACTTGAGTAAGTTCTCAAAACCAGTTTTCCCCAATTCTTTTTCTAATAAATCCCGTCCCCTGGCGATATTTTCTTCTCGGCGCGATCGCTTATACCATTGTTTGATACGATACTTCGCTGCTGAGGTGCTAACAAAATTTAACCAATCTAAACTGGGATGAGAATTTTTTTGGGTAATAATGTCAACAATATCACCATTATGTAATCGCGTTGATAAAGGAACAATACGTCCATTTACCCGCGCCCCTGCACAGTGGTTTCCGATTTCTGTATGAATGCGATAGGCAAAATCTATACTGGTAGAACCAGGACTTAAAGGAATAACATCACCCTTGGGAGTGAAGACATAAACCCCGTCCTCAAAGAGATTATCTTTCACACTGTCTAAGTATTCTTGAGCATCTTTTAAATCACTTTGCCAATCTAACAATTGGCGTAACCAAGTAAATTTTTCATCAGAACTTGTTAAGTGACTATTCTCAGAACCACCAGTTTCTTTATACTTCCAATGAGCAGCAATTCCGTATTCCGCGATATGGTGCATTTCCAGAGTGCGAATTTGCACTTCTAAGGGTCGCCCTGTCAAACCAATTACCCCAGTATGTAGAGATTGATAATTATTTGGTTTAGGCAGACCTATATAATCCTTAAATCTACCAGGGATAGGACGAAAAGTATCATGAACCACCGCTAAAGCTCGATAACATTCTTCATTAGTTTGGACAATAATTCGCAGCGCCGCCAAATCATAAATTTCATGAAATTCCTTTTGCTGCCGCCGCATTTTTTGATAAATGCTATAAAGGTGTTTAGGACGACCGCTAATTTCCAAACAATTAATACGCGCTTTCAGTAACCGACGGCGCAGAGTCTCCGTAGCTTTAAGTAACTTTTCTTCCCTGTCCGTGCGTTTTTCAGCCACACATTGCTGAGTTTCTCGATAGGCCTCCGGTTCTAAATATTTGAATGCTAGGTCTTCTAATTCCCATTTAATTTGCCAAATTCCTAAACGATTCGCCAAAGGTGCGAAAATATCTCGTGTTTCCTGGGCGCTACGTTGACGACTAGATTCTGGCATATATTGAAGAGTCCGCATATTATGCAAACGGTCCGCCAATTTGACCACAATTACCCGAATATCTTGGGCCATAGCCAGAAACATTCGCCGGAAATTTTCCGCTTGACTTTCGGTTTTGCTGGTAAAATTAATTTTCGACAGCTTAGTAACACCTTCTACCAATCGCCGCACCTCTCCTCCAAAGCGTGCTTCTATGTCTTCACCTGTAACTTCTGTATCTTCAACTACATCATGAAGCAAGCCCGCTGCTATCATAACAGGACTACCACCTAATTCACGGAGTATTTCCGCCACAGCAACAGGGTGAGCAATATAAGGTTCTCCAGACTTTCGGGTTTGACCCCCATGTAATTCATAAGCAAACTGAAATGCTCGACAAATGAGAGCGTTACCGTTATACGTTCGGTCCTCTTCCTCCGTGAGTATGGGCGCTGGAGGTTCAATTAAACATCTGTTAAGCCAGTCTGGCAGAACGACATCAGTAGGAGGTTTGATAGCTATACTACTCATAAAATCAAAAAGGTAATTTGTGGATAGGTTGGAAGATAGTTAAAATTGACAGCACCGCCATAAAATAGATGCTGTTGCCTGGAGGCTTAGAGATAAGGTGAGAAAGATAATGTTCTAATTGTATTGTTTGTAGTTATCATCCATTACAGGTTGCTTGCAAATATGGTCAGAAAAACCTATTGACGATAAACCAAGCCCCAAAGTAAAATTCAAGGCTGGTGATTTTGAGCAAAAACAAAAGAAAGTTGAGTTGTATGAGAAAATTTTCTTGACATTAATATTATCCTAACTGGCAACAAATGTCTTTAAATTGTGATAAATATCAGGAATTGGCAACATTTATAGACGAGTTACGAACTCATATAACAGCCGATAAACTCAATACTAATCAATTACGGTTAAATTTAACCCATTTACAAACATTTTTTTTACAGCAAATTATTCCCTTAGTTGATGAAAATTCCCAGCAACTGTCCTATAAAACGGAAATAAGTAAACAGTTGCGACTCTTGGAAGTGGATATGATGTTTCTTAAAGGGGCAAGGCATTCAACAACTCTACAGGCTAGATTAAATAATATTGAAGAACGCATTGATACTTTAATTAGATATTGTCAAGCCATTATCCAGCCTACGAAATCACAGGAATCAAAGTAGGAATTTGTCTCACGCAGAGGCGCAGAGGCGCGAAGGAAGAGTTTGAGAGGTAGCCATACAAGACTTAGAAGGTATCAATTCTGTCTTTCTTCCTGTGTTCCCTGTTCCCTGTTCCCTGACCACACAAGTAAATTCAGGAATCAAACCGGATTCCTATATATAAAACTTAACAAAAAAAACTACTAAAGTCATAGGAAAATGGTAAATTAATTTCAGTAACACCGATGATCAGGCTGTGTTTCTTGATAGTCCATCAACTTAAATAGATACAGGATAGTTATATGTTTAATAGAATACGTCGTCTTTTAAGTGGATTTTTCAATAATTCTCGCACTGTAAACAATGAACCACTAAATAAAGTGAGTTTGATTGTAATTATTTTAGTTGATATTTTCATTTTAATTAATGTTTTTACGGGTTTAAATGATATTAGTCAATGGCATCTTAGCCCGTCTCAGTCTTATCCATGCTATTCTGAATGGAACAATTATACAGCAGATACTAGGAGAAATAAAGATTATGAATTTGTGATTAGTGGATTACCTGATAGTAGCAATGAGCAAACAATTCGACAAAGATATCAAGATGCAGAAAACAGACATTTGGGTAAAGTTTCGCCAATATGTTTAAATTATGCAGAATTTAAAGATCAACTAAACAATCCTGAAAATCAGAAAATTCTCAAAACGATAAATCAGAAACAAAATAAGATTAATCAACTCCAACAGGCCAATAATACAATTCGTCAACAATACGATTCCACACTTTTAGAAAAAATTGCTGGACAGCCTTCAGGTAATTCTATTAATCAAGTACGAGCGGAAAAAGCTAAACAGGAATTAACGCAAAATAACCGCAATATTTCTGTCTTAAAAGAAGAAATTGCTAATCTACAAAATCAACTGCTGAACAAACCTGAGAGTATTAATTTCCTCTCTTTTGTCAACAACAAAACTAAATTTAATCAAGTTGCAAAAAGTCATAAGGACGCATCATTTTGGTATTCTAGCATTCAATTTCTATTTCAGTCTATCTTCCTACTGCCCTTGATTTTAGTTGCATTATTGGTTAATAACTTCAGTCAACGCCAAGGATATGGATTAATAAGCCTAATAAGCTGGCATTTGCTAGTTATATTTCTCATTCCTCTAGTTCTAAAAATATTTGAATTTCTGCAAATTGGTGTTATATTTCAATATTTATCTAATCTCATTAATCGTCTGTTTGCAGGGTTAATCTTCCTCCTGCGTTACCTTTATATTTTGGTAATTCCTGTACTTGGTTTTGGGATCATTAAATTTTTCCAAACTGTTGTATTTAATACCAAAATTCAGGCCACCAAAAGAATTCAAAAATCAAGGTGTATTCGCTGTGCCAAAAAAATTCGTCCACGAGATAGTTACTGTCCCCACTGTGGTTATGATCAATATATTGAATGCCATAATTGCCATAATTTGACCTATAGAGGATTACCTTATTGTTATCATTGTGGTGCTGATCAAAATTCTAGTCCCGTAGAACAGAATTAAAAATCAAAAAGTATAATTCATCAATGTTGGGTTTCACTGTCGTTGAACCCAACCTACAGAGATAATAAAAAACTTAGTAAATTTAAACTTAGCGACATATTTCTTAACTTATTTATTAGATAAAATCGAATTAAGTAGGTAAACGGAAAAAAACCGACATAAGTAACGAAAAGTAAAGTTTCCCTGTTCCCTGTTCCCTGTTCCCTGTTCCCTGTTCCCTGTTCCCTGTTCCCTTGTCATAACGACAA
>NZ_KE384674.1:78489-98151 GCF_000426925.1 Dolichospermum circinale AWQC310F
TAACTTAAATTTAGAGAGAGGATTTATGTCATCAATTACGAATGTAACAGAAGCCACATTTAAACAAGAAGTATTAGAAAACGAAACACCCGTTTTAGTTGACTTTTGGGCCCCCTGGTGTGGTCCGTGTAAAATGTTATCTCCTGTCGTCGAAGAAGTGGCTACAGAATACGAAGGACAATTGAAAGTCGTTAAAGTGAATACAGATCAAAATCCCACAGTTGCTAGTCATTACGGGATTCGTACCATTCCCACCTTAATGGTATTTAAAGGAGGAAGACAAATTAATACTGTTGTTGGTGCTGTTCCTAAAACCACCTTAGCTGCTACCTTAGAAAAGTATATTACCAGAGAGAAGTAATTAAAAAAACAGGGATATTAGAGATAAAAACCTCGCATTTACCTCCTCCGCGTCTCTGCCTCTCTGCGTGATCAAAAATACCCTGTAATTCCATCAACAAATAACAAACAACCGGTTAATTGAACAGCGGACAAAAAAGCGTTACCCTAAATAGGACAAAACAGAGGAGAATACCGTGAGTTCCAGCACCCAGACCCAAGCATTAGACGTACCTAGCGCCATAGTACAACGCCGTTCCATCAAAACCTTCAAACCGGATTCTATTTCCCCCGACTTACTCAAACAACTAGTAGAACTAACCGTAGCAGCGCCCAGTAGTTTTAACGTTCAATGTTGGAGAATAGTATTAGTTCAAGAGGAAACGCAAAAACAAGCATTATGTGCGGCTTCTTATAATCAAAAGCAAATTATCCAAGCGCCCGTTACCTTTGTTTTCGCTGCTGATACTGCTGCGGGAGAAAAGGACTTAACACCCATTTTAGAACAAGGGTTAGCCACAGGGGCCTGGAATGAGGGAACTGTGAATTATTTTAGAAATGCAATTCCCCAATTTCAAGCAGGGTTAGGAGAGAAGCGCCGGGAATACGCCATTAAAGATGCCATGATAGCAGCTACAAACTTAGTCTTAGCAGCAGAAAGCCTGGGTTTATCTACCTGCTTTATGAATGGTTGGATTGAAGAACAGGTCAAAGCTATAATTGGTGCTGAGAATAACCCAGACATAGCTATTGCTGTTTTAGTACCGGTTGGTTATGCAGCCGAACCGCGTTTAAATCCAGGTCGTTTACCATTATCGCTTAATGTGTCTGTAGATAAGCTAGACAATCCCTATGAAGGTTAATTAGGGATTTGGGGGTTAGGTTGGGACAATTTTTGGCTAAATGAACCATATTTTTAGTTTCGCGCAAAGACGCTAAGGAGCAAAGACGCAAAGGAAGGTTGAATATTTTGTGTGAGGCCGCACAGAATCATGAAATTCATCTGTCCCTATTTTCGTTTATCTGCGTTTATCTGCGTTTATCTGCGTTTAATTATTCTATCTAGCTTTGTTTTAATTCTACTTATTATAAAAACTATATATTTCGGTTGTTTAAATTACAAAGTGATAATTTTTTATTGTACATCAATAAACATAAAAATAGTTGGTTTTGATTTAAAAATATTGTAATACGGCAATGACTAGAATCTGTTGCTGGCTCTCTCATTAATTCTAGAAGTTTTACTTTTAGTTTTTCTGACAATTCACAAAAATTTACTTAACCTAAATATTGGGTTTAGTAAGTTCAATTTCTAACAGTGATTTAGTTTAGCTACATCCATAATTACTGTTGTTTGACATATTTTCCCTATTTTTCAGGGGAGTAAATGACTGAAATCACAGCAAATTTATCATATTTATGTTTGGCTGGATAGAGTAGTAAATAAGTCTAGGAGATTGTAATGCTGGATTTTTTCACTTCATTGAATGAGCATAATTTACCATATCCAGATCCTTTACATCCTATCGTGGTTCACTTTGTAATTGCGATGGTTCTATTTTCTGTTTTCTGTGATGTCGCTGGGTATTTAACTGGTAGAACTCGCTTATTTGAAGTGAGTTGGTGGAATATGTGTATTGCTACAGTGGCGATTTTTGTGGCAATTATCTTTGGTCAATTTGAGGCGGGTTTGGCTAAACCTTATGAACTGGCTAAATCAGTTTTAAATGTTCATACTCTTATTGGTTGGTCACTTTCTGGAATTATTACGGCTATTACAGCTTGGCGTTATGTTTTGCGGAGTCAGAACCCGAATAAGCTGCCTTTTCATTATGTAGCTGTGGGCATTTTATTAACATTAATTGTCGGTTTTCAAGTGTATCTTGGTGATGAACTTGTATGGGTGTATGGCTTACATACTGTACCTGTTGTGGACGCGGTAAAGGATGGAATATTGCCATGAATTCAGAATTATTAGATCAAATTAGTCATCAAATGGGTGCAAATGGTTTACCTTATGCCATTCCTGTTCATCCTAATTTAGTACATCTAACATTAGGTTTATTCATCATTGCCATCATTTTTGATCTTTTGGGTGTATTCTTCCCTGTGGAAAAATGGCTATTCAGATTTTTGGGAATTAAAGTTGAGCGTTCTCAATTATTTGATGTGGGTTGGTATAACGTTTTTGCTGCTGCTGTAATTACATTCTTTACGGTTGGTGCGGGTTTTTATGAAATGTTATTGGCTGCCCCACCAGCAGATATTAAAAGTCCTTGGGGAATGTTAGCAATGCCCACAATGATGTGGCATGGTGTCGGTGGTGTATTGCTATTAGCAATGATTGTTGGTATGACTTTTTGGCGAGGTTGGCAACGTTATGTTATCGGCAAATATGAAGAGCGAGAAGTACAAATTTCTTATCTCGTTGTCGGTGTAATTATTATGTTGCTGATGTACCTTCACGGCACATTAGGAGCGCACTTAGCAGCAGATTTTGGTGTTCACAATACAGCAGATAAATTACTGCGAGCCGGACAAGACATTAATCAAATATTGGGTAAATAGGTAATTGGTAATTGGTAATTAAAAACCAACTAACCACTGACAACTGACAACTGACAACTGACAACTGACCATTATGAAAATTCGGCAAATTCTCAACTTTTTGACCCTAGCTACTGGGGCAGTTGCCGTAACTTTTACTAGTCTATGGATTGGTAAACAGGCTTATTATTGGCTTCCTCCTCAAGGGGCTGCTGAATCTCATCTTATTGATGATTTATTTAGCTTTTTGGTAACATTAGGAGCTTTAATTTTCCTGGGAGTAACTGCTACTCTTCTCTATTCCATCACTTTTCATCGTGCCAGACCGACGGATTTTAGTGATGGTCCCCACATTGAAGGTAATATAACTTTGGAGGTAGTTTGGACGGCAATTCCGATTATGTTGGTATTATGGATTGCTGGTTATAGTTACCAAGTTTACGAACAAATGGGTATCCAGGGACCGTCTCACCAGATACATCTACATAATCCCATGAAAATGGAGTCCGTTGCTGTTGTGGAAGATAAAGATCCAGCAGCCATAGTCGAAGATGTAGAACATATTGATGTATCGGCTAAACAATGGGCTTGGGTGTTTCATTATCCAGCCAAGAACGTTACCAGTACAGAATTGCATTTACCCCAGGATAGTCGTGTCCGTCTTAATCTACATTCGGAAGATGTACTTCACGGCTTTTATATACCCGCTTTCCGTCTTAAACAAGACATCATTCCTGGTCATGATCTGGACTTTGAATTTACTCCTATTCGCCCCGGTGCTTATGATTTAACTGATTCCCAATATAGCGGTACATATTTTGCTACTATGCGAGCAAAAGTAATTGTGGAATCACCTAGTCAATATCAGCAGTGGTTAAGCAAAGCTGCAAGTCAAGAACTCACTCCAGCACCTAACCAAGCGGCTTCTGAATACGCTCAAAAACTCGAAAACGGGATTAATAGCGGTTGGAAAACTGTTAAACCCGCTACACCTCCTTTGGTCAATTTCTCTGGTTAACCGTGTAATTTTTCTTGGCTACTGACAACTAATAACTGAAAAATGACTAACATCCCCATTGATATCACTGGTGAATCACATCACCACGAACCGCCTCAAACTTGGAGAACCTACTTCAGTTTCAGTACAGACCATAAGGTTATCGGTATTCAATACCTCGTTACCTCTTTTATTTTCTTCCTGGTTGGTGGTATCTTCGCTATGATTTTGCGTGGAGAACTGATCACCCCAGAAGCTGATTTGATAGACCGCACAGTATACAACGGAATGTTTACCATGCACGGAACAGTGATGCTGTTTCTCTGGACATTCCCCTCCCTTGTTGGTATGGCTAACTACCTTGTTCCCCTGATGATTGGGGCGCGAGATATGGCTTTTCCCCGCCTCAACGCCGTCGCTTTTTGGATGGTGCCGGTGGTGGGTATTCTCCTGATGTCCAGCTTCTTTGTCCCCGGTGGACCGGCTCAATCTGGGTGGTGGGCATATCCCCCCGTTAGTACCCAAAACCCCACGGGAAACCTGATTAACGGTCAAGTTCTCTGGTTATTAGCAGTGGCTATTTCCGGTGTCTCTTCAATTATGGGTGCGGTAAATTTTGTCACTACTATTGTGAAAATGCGATCGCCGGGAATGGGTTATTTTAGAATGCCTCTCTTTGTTTGGGCAGTATTTAGCGCCCAAATTATCCAGTTATTTGGACTCCCAGCTTTGACCGCAGGGGCTGTAATGTTACTCCTTGATATTACAGTAGGAACGGCCTTTTTCGACCCCACCAAAGGCGGAAACCCGGTGATGTTCCAGCATTATTTCTGGTTCTATTCTCACCCCGCAGTTTATGTAATCATTTTGCCTATTTTCGGCATTTTCTCGGAAATATTCCCGGTTTATTCCCGCAAACCTCTATTCGGTTATAAAGTCGTTGCTATTTCCTCCATGTTAATTGCTGTAGTTAGCGGCATTGTTTGGGTACACCATATGTATGTTAGTGGTACTCCTGCTTGGCTACGGTTGTTTTTCATGGTGACAACCATGTTTGTATCTATTCCCACAGGGATTAAGGTATTTGCTTGGGTGGCAACTATTTGGGGTGGTAAAATTCGCCTGACTACACCCATGTTATTTGCTTTGGGTGGTTTGGTAATGTTTGTTTTTGCTGGTATTACAGGAATTATGCTTTCTTCTGTTCCTGTAGATGTTCATGTTAATAATACCTATTTTGTTGTCGGCCATTTCCATTATGTTCTCTATGGAACTGTAACTATGGGAATGTATGCCGCTATCTATCATTGGTTTCCTAAAATGACCGGCAGAATGTTCCACGAAGGTTGGGGTAAAATCCATTTTTGGTTAGCATTTATCGGCACAAATTTGAATTTCTTACCTATGCACCCATTAGGTTTACAAGGAATGTTACGCCGCGCTGCTTCTTATGCACCTGAATTAATTGGTTGGAATATTGTTGCTAGTTTGGGTTCTTTTTTGTTAGGAATGTCTACTCTTCCTTTCATTTTCAATATGTTGATTTCTTGGATAGACGGAGAGAAAGCTCCTGCTAATCCTTGGCGGGCAATTGGTTTAGAATGGACTATTTCTTCTCCTCCTCCTGTTGAAAATTTTGAGGAAATTCCGGTGATTACTTGCGAACCTTATGGTTATGGTAAGTCTGAATTAATGGCATCTTCTGAACATGAGTAATGGGTAATATAGCGATTCTATTTGATGTGTGTTCAGGATTTTTTTTAACGAACCACTCCAGGCACAGAGAACACGGAGGAAGAGAGTTTTTCCCGTCTGGTTTAGAATCGCTATAGTTTTTCTCATTACTTTTTTCCTAATTACTATTTTCCTGTTTTTGGAGTTTTTTAACAATGGATGTTTCTGTTTCTCCTGATGATTTAGATCATGTTAGTCATGAGCATGGACATGATGAAGAAGGCAGTAAGATGTTTGGTTTTATTGTTTTTCTGTTATCGGAAAGTGTCATTTTCTTGAGTTTCTTTGCTGGCTATATTATCTACAAAACTTCTGCTGTTAATTGGTTGCCGGCTGGTGTTTCTGGTTTGGAAATAAAAGAACCTAGCATTAATACTGTGGTTTTAGTTGCTAGTAGTTTTGTAATTTATTTTGCCGAAAAAGCACTAGAAAGACATGACTTAAATAGTTATCGTCTGTTGTTATTTTTAACAATGGCTATGGGTGGTTATTTCCTCTATGGTCAAGCTGTGGAATGGAGTCAACTGGAGTTTGGTTTTACTTCTGGTACTTTCGGCGGAATGTTTTATCTATTAACTGGTTTTCACGGTTTGCACGTTTTTACAGGTATTCTGTTACAGTTAATTGTCTTATTGCGTTCTTTTATTCCTGGTAATTTTGATCATGGTCATTTTGGGATAAATGCCACTTCTTTGTTTTGGCACTTTGTTGATGTTATCTGGATTGTTTTGTTTATCCTTATCTACGTTTGGCAGTAGGTATTTTATTAGCAAACAATCAATAAATTATGTAGGGGTTTAGCAATGCTAAACCCCTTATCCATGTATTTGTATGATTATTGTGAAATTATCTATTTGGGGAAATAGCGATAAATTTCTTTTCGGTGTAAAACTCTTTCAAAAATTAATGTTTCACCATCGAAAATAATACCAAGACGATAATCACCTATACGAATTTGATAAGCATTATCATATCCCTGAAGCTTTTTGATATTTGTGATTTCTTCAAAACTTGATATTTTGATTATTTCTTCAAAAGCAAATTTCTTAATAGACTCATAGTAAGGCGTACTTTTAAGTGCTTTTAAATCTTTAATAAAACTTGGTAGATACTGGGTATTCACTCTTTTTCTAATTCCGCTAAAGCTTCATTTAAATGTAATGGTGTCTGATTTTCTACTTCTTTCATGGCTAGAATAAGTCCTTCATCTTCTATAGCTTCTAGCAACCTTAGATAGTCGTGAAAATCCATTACTACTTTTTTGATATTACCTTCAATATCAGTAATCAATTCTTGAGCAAAGGGATATTTATTAGTTTGCATTTTGTTTATATAGGATTAGTATTTTACTATTTACATTTAATGTAGCATATTTTTATCAGGCTCGAAAATACTAGGATTTATTTTTGGTTCGTAGTGGGTACTTTAACTGAAGTGCCTACCATGAGCTTATTTTACAAAGTAAAATTCTAAAAATTAGGTATTCGTAATGATACTCCTGATGAAATTTAATCATCTGAGTATAAATAATGTCAAATTTACCTTGATCTAAAGCACTATTAAAGAGTTGTTTATCGCATTTTAATTGGTATAGTGCTACTTGTTACCCTTTCTGAAAATTTAAGTTTCCTAGTAAAGCCTTCCCGTGTTGAGGTGACTGACTAATTACTAAATCTCTCAATTACTATCTTTATGAAAACACTCTTTAACATAAGCCTGCTTTCTAATTTGTCTAAACCATTTAGTAAAATCTCTTTGTTTTGATGTTTTATTGTTCATTACCGTAATGCTCCCCTTGTATGTATCTTTATAGATTACCCTATTGACAGGTACTTATACAATATTCTGAATATCACGATGTGGTATTTCATCTGCTGTCAAAGTCACAACTTTACTATCTCGCAAAATACTAATTGATTCTCCTAACCTGCGATGTCTTTCTAATGCAGTTCCGGTATTACTCGCTAAAGAACTTGGTGAATATCTAATTAATTTAATGCAGGGAAATCAACCAAAACGGAAAGAACTTACTGAACAACTCTCTCTATTTTCTTTAGAGAATTTACTTTGTAGCTAACTCAGCAAATTCATGATCATATTCAAGATGAATCATATCCGAAAATTCTTGACCAGCTATGAGAGGAATTTTATAATTGTCATATCCATCACAAGCTATACTAGAATTTAATCCCTTATTTGTGTTTCCTATGGTTGTAAGTGCTTCGACCACCAAAATCACTTGGGAACTATTACCCGAAGACTTCATTTTAGACGATGAACCTGTGGATAATGTCAATCAACCCAGTCTAGCAGCAGCGCTCACGGAAAGCCTAGAACTGGCTGGTAAACTTCCAGAAACTGCCCTCGCTACTACCAATTACGGCATCTGTGCCACAGTAAATGGTAAATTTATCATCAAAGCCCCTGACTGGGCTTACGTACCGCAAATTACAGTGTCTAGAGAACAAATCCAACGTAGTTACACCCCCCATAAACAGGGACAAATTCCTGCGGTGGTCATGGAATTTCTTTCCGATAGCGATGGTAGTGAATATTCTAATAAACACACTTATCCCCCCGGAAAATGGTTTTATTATGAACAAGTTTTACAAGTTCCTAACTACATCATTTTTCAACCAGATATCGGTGAATTAGAAATATATCACTTGTATGAAAATGGACACTATAAATTACAATCTCCAGATGAAAATAACCGTTACTGGTTAACTGAAATGGAATTATTTATTGGTGTTTGGCCAGGAAAACGCGAAAACCGTCAAGGTTACTGGTTACGTTGGTGGAATCAAGATGGTAATTTGCTACTTTGGGGTTCTGAGTTAGTGCAGCAAGAACGACTTGCTAAGGAACAAGAACGACTTGCTAAGGAAACTGCCCAACAAGAAGCGAATCAAGAACGACTTGCAAAAGAATCTGCCTTAAAACGCTTGGAAGAGTTAGAAAAACGCCTTCGAGATGCAGGTATTTCCGACTAACTTCCATTGACATCCCCGACTTCTTTAAGAAGTCGGGGATCTTTGATCGCTCAACTTGTACAATAGAAAATAGATTGTTGCGAATTGTATAGTTAAGGATTATAGCTGTCATGGCTGCCGCCGTTTTCATCGAAAATCTCAAAAAAAGCTACGGTAATGTGGTCGCAGTCCAGGATGTCTCTTTTCAAGTGCAACCAGGAGAAATATTTGGACTGCTAGGACCAAACGGGGCGGGGAAAACGACCACTCTCCGGGCTTTGTGTACGCTAACAACCCCTGATACGGGCAAAATTGAAGTTTCAGGCATTTCGGTACTAGATCACCCCAAATTAGCCCGTCAAAGGCTGGGTTATGTAGCCCAGGAAGTAGCTTTAGATAAGGTCCTGACTGGCCGGGAGTTACTACAGTTACAAGCCGCCCTTTATCATCTTCCTGGTAAAGTGATCAAAGAGCGAATTAAGACTATTCTCGATTTACTGGGTTTACAAGAATACGCAGATAAAAAAACCGGCACTTATTCCGGTGGTTTACGCAAGCGGTTAGATCTGGCTGCGGGTTTACTCCATGCACCCGATGTTTTAGTATTAGATGAACCAACGGTAGGGTTAGATATTGAAAGCCGGGTTGTAGTCTGGGATTTCTTGCGTCAATTGCGGGCTGGGGGAACTACTGTGGTAATTACCAGCCATTATTTAGAAGAAGTTGACGCTTTAGCTGATAGAGTGGCAATTATTGATAGAGGTTTGGTTATTGCTAATGGTACACCTTCTCAGTTAAAAGATCAGGTAGGAGGCGATCGCATCACTTTAAGAATCCGGGAATTTTCACCTCCAGAAGAAGCCGAAACCGCCAAAAACCTCTTAGCAGCTTTACCTTTTGTGCAAGAAATTATCATCAATAGCGCCCAGGGTAACTCCCTAAATTTGGTAGTTACACCGCAAAATGACGTTTTAATCACGATTCAACAGGTGTTAAATCATGCCAATTTACCAATTTTTGGTATCGCCCAATCTCGTCCGAGTTTAGATGATGTTTACCTAGCAGCAACCGGAAAAACCTTAATGGATGCGGAATTAGCTGCTGTAGCCAATCGTGATCCTAAAGCCGAGAAAAAGCAGAATATGAGATAGAGGAAATAGTATTATGTAGGGTGCGTAAGGAGTAAATCCATAACGCACCATTAGCAAGGGTTGAGTGCTGTTAGATCAGATTTACAAGAAAGTTGTTACTAATGAGTTGAGAAATTACAACTTGAGCTTGTGTGCCAATTTCTTGAAGTGTAATTGCTGCTCTTCCTCTTACTTCCAGCTTTTCGTGTTAATGAAGTATCAAGATCGGAAACTTGCTTTGAAATTCCAAAATCAATTAGTACAAATTTTCCATTTTTGATATTTCTTATTATATTATCGGGTTTAATGTCACGATGAAATTGATAGAAATTTAATCATTAATTTAACTATAGTTGTTTACACTCTCACCACTAATAGAATACCGATTGAATAAACCACGAAGACACGAAGGACACGAAGAAAGAAGAAGAATTAAGAAGATAAGATAATTCGCTTAATGCCTTCTTTGAGAACAGGAACGTTAAAATTAATCAGAAGACCTAAAGGGCAATTGGTCATTTTTAAATAAGAAATAACTTGCGCTTCATGAATAGGCGATAACTTTTCCACAGCCTTCAATTCAACAACCAGCGAATCACCAACTAAAAAATCTAATTCACCCTCACCTATCGGATGACCTTTATACTTGACAGCCACCAAATGTTTAGATTTATGAGCAATACCACGCAAACGAAACTCCATAGCCAACGCCTCATGATATACCCTCTCCAAAAAACCTGATGCCAACATCCGATGTACCTCAATAGCCGCCCCAATCACAGCATAAGCCTGCTTTTCTACCTCTTCACTAAACCTCCTCATTCTTCTGTCTTCTTCTCTTCTTGCCTCTTCCTTCGTGTCCTTCGCTTCTTCGTGGTTCATTTTTCTTATCTTTACTATTTGACAAATTATACTCAATTCACACTGGTTATACACAAATGCTTGCGTAACATCTAGGTAATGATATTTTTGAAGAGCGATCGCCCTTTCTCTCTCAATAAGCGATCGCTATCCTAAAATTAAATTACCACTGCATAAATATTTTCTAGGACAACACCGGAAAATGTTTGAGGTTGATTAAATTTGTGACAGGTGAAGAATATCTAAAACTAGATATCTTCACTTTTTTAACCACAGTGGAGATGATTGCTAAAGATTAGCAATACCGCTGGTTAGGTTTTCAAATACAGCAGTTTTTAACAATATGAGGTACAGATTTAGCGGGCAAGATGCCCGCACCACAGGAGTTTGATTATTGCGGTTTGTACCCCATTCGAATCAAATATCCTGTAAATGAGAATTACTTAATGGGAGTTTGCTATTATTCCGGTCAAGAGTAGAGACGTGGTTTATTGTACTGCTACTCTTGCCATTAATTCTAGATTATGAACTGGAGGCTTGAGACTTGGAATTATAGACTCTGACCAGCAGTTTTAGATTTCACCATTAACCTGCATTTGATGAACTTGATCTGCTAACTCTTGACGCTGTTGGGCATCTAACTTATCAATTGCCAACATTCCCATGAGAATAACCTCTTTCAAGGTTAAGCGAGTTGAATGTGCCTGTTTTTGCACAATCTCCTTAATGATGGGACTAACACCGATTGCTGTACTAGCTCTAGCCACGGAATAAAATGAAACATTAATAACTTCGCATACATCCTAGCACTTTTCGCGCAGTTATTCTACACCTCTAGAACTGATATACTTTGGTTTTGATAGATGTTCATATATCTAATCCAGACTATAAGTGGCAAGCAGACTCGATAATTCTGCAAATCTAACTTTTTGAAGACGGGTATAACTATTCTATAGCAAGCATTTCCACGATTTACTTATTTTGCTATACACAACTATGTTTTTTGTATAACACAAAAAAGTTAAATATTTTTACTTAAAATTAATTAAGTATTTCATAGTATCAATACTATACGAATGGTATGTCATGTAAACCTTTTAAATTAAACCTTTTAGCTTTTTTAGGCTTTTATTATTAGTATGTATTTATACATAAATATAATT
The DNA here is from genome assembly GCF_000426925.1 of Dolichospermum circinale AWQC310F. Classification (GTDB taxonomy): domain Bacteria; phylum Cyanobacteriota; class Cyanobacteriia; order Cyanobacteriales; family Nostocaceae; genus Dolichospermum; species Dolichospermum circinale. The sequence goes on from NZ_KE384674.1 coordinate 90,233, forward strand.
TATTAATTTTTATTAAAAAAAACAGCACAAACAACTCATAATTGTCATCTATCAAAAGTATGAGATTGTGGTTTTGACTAAAATTTATTTGAAAACAATGATGAAAGATAAACAAACAAAAAGCGGAAAAGATTATCTAGTCAAGATTTCCGACTCCTGACTCCCAAAAATACCTATCTTTTAATGCTGAATTTTCAGTATATATGATAACTAAATTAATTTCAGTATAAACCTTGGCCGCATTGTACCTCACTCAAGCTTAACTTGCTGTTAATATAATTAATCTATATAAATTAAATATAATATGTATTATATCATAGCAGTTTCGCTATTAGATAAACTACACTTTTTATTTTGTGTTAAAGCGCAAATTACAAAAGGCACAAAGAGAAAAAATTAATCAAAGTGTGATTTGAATCGCCTAAAAATGCTGTGATATTATGTCCGCCCAGTCACTTACGATATAGTTCATCATTGTATTGCCTTTTCCCAAATACCAATTACCCATTACCAGCCTCAACAGATATGATAAGTGTGCAACCGGACATGATATAACGTAAGTTACTGGTTGAGGAAAAAGGCACAAACCAAGGGCAGTAGGTAAGGATTTTTACCAATTAACAGCCTAAGTTGACATAACTAGCAACTTAGGTTATGTTATTTCACGGTTCTGGGTGTGAGAATTATCACTATATAATTCCCATTACCCGTAAATTAACTTCTCAAATTGACACCAAATTTCTCTACTAAAGCAGAACGCACTTGATTATGAACTGGTTCAATTTCATTTTCTGTGAGGGTGCGATCGCTGGCACGATATACTAAACGAAAGGCTAAACTGCGTTGTCCTGCGGGTACATTTTCACCGCGATATTCATCAAACAATTCCACAAAGCTTAATAACCCTTTCCCTGCTTTATTAATGACTTTTTCTAGTTCGCAAACCGTCACTTTCATTGGTGCGAAAAACGCCAAATCTCTATCACTTGCTGGATAGGTAGAATAGGAACTAAATTTGGGAATCAATAAATCATCATGATCCCAAGCATCTAACAAAGTATCTAAATCTAATTGAAACACATAAACGGCTTCTGGTAAATCCTTTTCGCGGCGTAATTGGGGGTGAATTTGTCCAAATGTTCCCAGTCTATTACCTTTTATCCACAATGAAGCTGTCCGTCCGGGGTGTAAACGAGAATCTCGATTTTCTGGTTGAAATTCCACTAGTAATTTAAGTTCTTTAAAGACACTTTCTAGAATACCTTTAGCTTCAAACCAAGTAATAGCTTTTTCCTTACCACCTCGTGACCATTTACCGCTAGTTATATCACCACCGATAATTCCGGCCAGCACTTCTGCTTCTTGTAAACCCTCTTCTTCACGCCAGAAAATCCGCCCGATTTCAAAACCATTTAACGACCCATTTCCCTGTTCTAAATTGTATTGGAAAGCGGTAATTAAACCAGAGATTAAATCAGTGCGTAAAGCTGAATATTCCGCAAATAAAGGGTTACTTAAAACAATCTGTTTATCTTCCCCTGGTTTCACCAAAGAATATTGCATTAATTCCGTCAAACCTTCAGCCCGTAAATAACCGCGTAACCTGCGAATTAATTCTTGATCTAAAGATAGATAACCAGCTTGAGATTTTTCTGGTAAGGTATCGCAGAATTTATCATAACCATATAACCGGGCAATTTCTTCAATTAAATCAATTTCCCGTTCTAAATCTCGATAACGATAGGGAGGTACAGTGACATTCCAAGTATTTTCCTCAGTTTTGACTAATTCACATCCTAAAGCAGTGAGAATTTTTTCTACATCTTCTGGTTGTAATTCTCCTGTTTCTTGTCCTAATTCAATTGGACCTAATACTTGATTAATTTTATCTAAACGCAGATCAATAGAATGATACCAGGTAGAAATATCTGGACGATAATCAGAAATTTGTTGTTGAACAATTACCCCGGCTGCTAATTCTTGAATTAAAGATAAAGCCCGGTGACAAGCTATTTCTAATTCAGCCCGATTTACGCCTCTTTCGTATCTTCCAGAGGCTTCACTTCTTAACCCCAAACTGCGAGAAGAACGACGAATAACTACAGAATCAAATAACGCTGCTTCTAAAACTAAACTTTGTGTACCTTCATAAACTTCCGTTGCTTCACCACCCATAACACCTGCTAAAGCCACTGGGTGATTATTAGCAGTAATTAATAAATTTTGGGGTGATAAATTGCGATTATTTCCATCTAAAGTTTTTAAAGTTTCTCCTGTTTTTGCGAACCGCACTCCCATTATTAATTGTTCCTCTCCAGAAAGAGATTCTAAACGATTTTTGTCGAAAGCGTGAAGAGGTTGTCCTCTTTCTAATAAAACGTAATTAGTGATATCAACCACATTATTAATTGGTCTCACTCCCGCAGACCGTAAACGCTGTTGTAACCACTCAGGAGAGGGCGCAATTTTGATGTTTTCAACAACCGTACCAATATAAGCAGGACAAGCTTGGGTTTCCGAGATTTTCAAAGTCAGGTTTTTTGCGGTTTGAGTATTTTCTACTGTCGCAATTTCGGGAATTGATAATTTTCCTCCAGTTAAAGCTGCTACTTCCCGCGCAATACCGACCATAGATAAAGCGTCAGCACGGTTAGCGGTAGCAGTGACATCTAAAATCACATCTTCCAAACCCAACAGGGGACGCACGTCACTACCTAAAAGCAGATTTTCTTCATTAAAGATATGAATACCGTCAATATCCGTGGGTAAACCCAACTCTTTCAAAGAACATATCATCCCATTAGAGGGAACACCGCGCAGTTTTGCGGGTTTAATTTTCAAATCAATATTAGGTAAATAAGTTCCTGTAGTAGCCACGGGGACATAGATATTTGCGCGGACATTCCCAGCACCACAAACGATATTCACAGTTTCCGCAGCACCAATATCCACTGTACAAACACTTAACTTATCTGCGTTAGGGTGTGGTTGACGTTCCAGGACTTTTCCCACAACTACCCCTGCGGCCCAAGTGCGACGATCTTCTATATCTTCCACCTCAAACCCGGCCATTGTCAAGGTTTCCGCCAGTTCTTGTGGAGTCAGTTTAATTTCTACGAGTTCTTGTAACCAGTTGAGAGAAATACGCATGGAGTCTGCTTGTTGAGATTAATCTTTTGCTCTAATTTTATATTAAGATTTAGGCAAAATATCTAGAGAAACCTTCCTTCCTTCGTGTTCTTCGCTCCTTCGTGGTTCATTCCTTCCCAACTTCCTGTACAAACCCCGATTATATTGTAACAAATCCCAAGGGAGGTACAACAAACCAGAAGTTCAACACAAATGAAAAACCCCAACCTATATGTTGACGACAACCTCAAAACTAACAATTTTCCCAGGTTGAATATTCACAGCCCCTTGACATATTTCCTCAGACTTGATATACTGTTCTAGTAAGTCCAATGGTTGACCTAAAGTAAGAAAGTCACTTCGCAAAAATAACTCGGCTGTTTTTCCATGACATTCATAACAGCGAAGAATGTATTTTTCAGGATGATCTTCACTGGGTTTAAGTGCCATAATAACTAAATTATCCGCTGATAAGTCTAAAAAACTTTGACTTTGATAAGCATTTTTGTTGAATTTCCGCTTTGGCGGATTTACTAATATTTCCAAAGGTACATTTAATTCATAACCATGTTTAACTGTATTTCCTTCTTCCCAACTCCCTAGATGAGAATACAAGCCATAAGTAAATTGATGTATACCTATATCAGCTTGATTATCTGGCCATTGGGAACTTCTCAGCAGAGTTAACCGCAGTTGATTCGGTTGAGCATCGTAACCATATTTACAATCATTAAGAAGACTAACTCCGTATTTTCCGGTTTGCGTATCTGCGGTTATATCTGACCACCGTAAAGCGGGTACTTCCCATTTTGCTTTATCTGCGGGGGTTTGGGGATTTGTGGGACGACGGATAACACCGCAGGGGATTTCATAGGTGACAAATTCCGCTGCGAAATTGAGGGGAAAAGCTGTTTTTACTAATACCTGATTTTCTAGCCAATTTACAGTATTAGCTATTTTCAAAAGTGGTGAACCAAGCTGTAAAATGTAATCTTGACAAAATTCCGATTTTCCCAGTTGACGCACTACCCGCAAGCGTTGTTGAATTTCTCCATATTCTTGCCACTGAATTAATTTTAATTTTGTTGGCGGTAGAGGTTTTGTGTTATAATCAGGGTCAATATTCCAAGCGTCCCAATATTGGCCGCTGTCGCTAAAAGCTTGGAGTTGGTTTCCCGCACCGTTTAAAATTTCTCGTTGTTGGGTTTTATCAAAGACGCTATCCAGATCTCCAGTTTCTGGGTTAACCTGGATTTGTAGATATTCATTTTCTAAAATCCAATTTTTCGGAAATATTTGGGCTTGTGTGGGGGAAGATGGAGACAGCCAGAAAATACTGTAACCTATAGATGGGACTGTTGGGAGAAATAATAAAGTTGAATTTTCGCAAGTTTGGGAAGAAATTTCTTTTCCTTGAATATCGAAAATTCCATAATTCTCTCCAGAATTTTCATATTCTTCTTGGTCTGCTATGATGATTTTCGATAAGTCAACGCTGACAACTTCCCGACGTTCCCAGTTGAGAGGGTTGAAAATTATGATGGGGATGGCATTATGATCAGGTGGTTGTGGTAAACTAATTTGGGATGCTATATCTATTAATGAGTTTGCTAAGATATTTTTCCCAACTTTTTCCACTGCTTCCCATGCTGGTAAAGCGTCTTGGTAAACTTGAGTAATAGAAGAACCAGGTAAAATATCGTGAAACTGGTTAAATAAAACTTTTTTCCAAGCGGTTTCCATTTCTGTGTGGGGGAATTTTGTACCGCAAAGGACATTTGCTAAAGTTGCGAACAACTCAGCACTATATAATAGATGTTCAGATTTGCGGTTCCAGCGTTTTTGGTCCCCGTGGGTAGTATAACATCCCCGGTGAAATTCTAAATAAAGTTCGTTTTCCCAAGTTGGTAAATTTTGACTTGGTAAATTTTGACTTTGGGATTTTATTTTCTGGAGATATTTTTGAGCAGTTGTAAATTTCAACTTGGGGAAAATTGGAGAATGTTCCCAACGTCTCGCAACTTCTAACATATCACGAGTTGGACCTCCACCATGATCACCGACACCAGGAAGCCAAAGACTAGTTTGTAAACCTGTTTGGGTTTTCCACTCACAAGCATACTTGGCCATTTTAACAGGTTCAACGGTTTCGCCCATGGGTGGGGACATAAAACTTAATATTTGACTACCATCAGGCGATCGCCACCAAAATAAGTCATAATTAAATTTAGTTGTATCATTCCAGCGAAGTTTTTGAGTAACAAAGAACTCAATTCCCGCATTTGCGAGAAATTGGGGTAAGGTCGCACAAAAACCGAAACTGTCAAGCACCCAAACCACGGGAGATATTTTTCCAAACTTGTGGAGAAAATACCGCTGTCCATATAATAACTGACGAACTATAGACTCCCCAGCAATTAAATTCAAATCTGGTTCTACCCAAAAACCTCCCAAAATTTCCCATTTACCCCTGTCAACTGCTAACTGAATTTCTCGAAATAGGTCAGGACGATTTTCTTCTACCCAAGCGTACAAAGCTGGTGTAGTATGACAGAAAATCAATTCGGGAAAATCCTGTTGAAGTTTTAAAACTGACTCAAAAGTATTTTGTGCTGCTTTCCAAGTTTCCGCGACCACCCATAACCATGCTAGATCTAAATGTGCATGACCCAATAAATGAATTTCCGGTTTTTGTTCACAGATAAAATCAGATAAACCCAAATAAGTTTGTCGTAAATTCAGTAAATAGGTTTTCCAGTCTTGGTTTTCCGTGTTTTTGAGATTTGTAACTCTTTCAACTGCTGCTGATAAAGCTGGTAATTTTTCTGGTGCGAAGTTTTCTAAAAGAATTTCCGCAATAGCCAATTCATCAGCGATAAAACCAGCATCATCATGATTATAGATCATTGTTTCATAAATTGCCAGCGATCGCATCAAAGCCCCATCACAATGTCCCGGACTAACTAACCGCAAAATTATGGTAAACTCTTCTCCGGGACTTACCTGAGGACTAATTAAAACTCGTGGTGAAGCATCAAACAAGTCTCCAGTTAATACTAACTTACCATTAACGTATACTTCTACATTTTCAGCCCACCAAACCAAAGCCAAGCGCAAAGACAGACCGCTTAAAGGAAAATCCTGTAAACTGTGGGGAATAGAGAAATTTTGTCCTAACCATAATACCTGTTTTCCGCCTTTCCAGGAAATATGGCCTTTTTCATTAACTTTAACTGGTTGCCAATCAATTATACTAAATGGGATAAAATCAGTAACTACTGCGTCAGTTTCGTGATATTTCCAGGTTGACTGGATATCAACCTGACAACAAGCACGTAAATTTTCAATAGCCGTGGATATAGATTTGGTATTTAATGATGGTAAAGGAAGAGTCATATTTCCAGTAAAATAATTCAGTAAAATAATCAGGTTGATAATTAAGAATTTTTGATTCTTGAATTAAGATTATCCAAGGCTACAACTTCAACATTATCATTATGTCTTCCGGTTCTTCAAATCGCTATCAAAGTAAACTGTTTAATTTTGTCTACCAGCAGACTCAACGGTTGACCCAAACATGGGAAAACATTTTCAAAAATCTAAAAGTTGCGACTCAGGTGGGGTATGGTTCTCTACTTTATCCACTTTACCAGTTATTGCCACAAAAAGAATGGTCCGAAAAAAAAATAAAGCCTATAATTCCTCTAGAAACGGACGCAGCAATTCAACATATATTAGATATAGTTAAAAATCTTCCTGCTGGGGGCGGTAATTTGGAGATTTCCCAAAAAACAAATCCTTTAACTTTTATAGGATCTTTGTGGGGGAGATTTTTTCCTAAACAAAGTTCCTCAAGGTCGGAAAACACTCTCCAGAAGCATATACCCAAAGTCCAGGGAATTGCGACGGAATTAAAAACTGGGAATTTGGTGTTAGTTGGTACTGATAATCGCATTTTGGATATTTTCACAACCCAGGAAAACTCCCAATTAAAGCAGAGAATTAATAGAGAACTGATTCATTATGAGTATCCTGCTTCCCAAAAAGAAATATTACCAGAAATTGATTTACTCCTAAATAAACTAACTGATAAAAGACCGACGCAAGTTTTTGGGTTTCTAGATAAATTAGTTGCTAATTTGGAAATGACAGCTTTAGTCTCCATAGGAAAAAGTGGTCAAAAAATTCTTGATAACTTAGTAATTAACAATGATGATTCAAAAACAGAAAAAGCGGATATTGCTAATTTAATTACCGCAGCGATAAATTACTTCTTAGGAGGAAGAAATATTTATCAAATTGAATCAAATGCTGCTGAAAAAGCAGAAATTAAATCAGACTTCCAAAACAGTTTACCGCTAAATCATGGAGATACTTGGTTGACATGGGATGATCTATTTGGTAATCCCAGTACCAATATATCCGATCATAATGGTTTTAATCCCCTAAAGCCAGCAAATTCCAGATTATTGAATAACCCAAAGAAAATCGCCCAAAAAGCACCGGAATCTGAAAATCAGGAATGGGAGCAAAAAAACAGTCAAACCAACCAAGGATTTAATTTTCAGCCCGACTGGATTGATATTTCTGCGACTTCCTTAGGCTACGAGAAACACCCATTAGAACAAATTTTACACTGGCTAGATCAGTTAATATCATGGATAGAACAGATACTAACAAACACTATTTATTTTTTCCGAGGTTTATTATTAGGGAGATAAATAGGGCTTGCTGATAGCGTAGCGTGGCGTTAGCCATATAAACCTAAAACCATTTATTAACAAAGGGTT
>NZ_KE384674.1:98183-126968 GCF_000426925.1 Dolichospermum circinale AWQC310F
TAGGTTTTGGCTAATGGTGTCTCAAAATAAGTGCATTTTTCTTTGTTGGATTTGGAAAATTGAGGATATTCAGACAGTTAAAACTATTCCCTGTTAAGAGTTCCCTGTTCCCTATTCCCTCCCCTCACAGACAACTTTTTCAGCAAGCCCTAAATAGGATAAAATCAAAATTCAACAATAACTGGTGTATGGTCACTGGGTTGATTTAACTTTCGTGGTTCAACATCAATAATACAACTTTGAGCGCGTTCATACAAATCCGGTGTCAGGTAATGATGATCTATACGCCAACCCAAGTTTCGTTTAAATGCAGCAGTGCGATAATCCCACCAAGTATAGTTTTCTCCTTGATGATTAAATTTACGAAAAGCATCTGCGAAACCTAAACTAAGAATATCTCGTAAGGCTTGACGCTCTGGTAGAGAAGCCATAATGTGATTATCTATCTTGACTTTATCATTAATATCTATATTTTCCAAAGCAATATTAAAATCACCACAGATAGAAATAGGAGAACTTGTTAATAATAATACCTGTAAATATTCTTTGAGTAATTTTAACCAACCCAACTTATACTCATACTTTTCGCTACCTATAGATGAACCATTAGGAACATAAAGATTAACAATTCTGATTCCTGAAAATACACCCGTAATTAATCTTTTTTGTGTATCCCATTCCGAATCCACATCTGGTAAAATAGCCGTAAAACCCGTACTAACATCTGTTAAAGATTGACGACTAATCAAAGCAACTCCATGATAAGATTTTTGTCCTGATATATATAAATAATAACCTAATTTTTCAAAATCGAGACGGGGAAAATCCTGATCTACAACCTTAGTTTCTTGTAAACATAAAACATCAACCGGATTTTCGCTTAACCAATTGATCACCTGTTCCAACCGTGTTCGTACAGAATTAACATTCCAAGTAGCAATTTTCATGATTTAGTCATCAAAGTAAATGCAAAATAAAAGTCAGGGACAAAGTAATTGTCCCATAAAAATTTAGTTATTGATGATCTTGGCCATAGATGAACCAAGTTTATACAGGGGTTTCCGCTCTTATGAGGTACATCTTAAGCCCCCTCCTCGCACCCCCCCCAATCCCCCCGCTGCGGGGGGAAGAAAAGGATAAACTTTTGATATTGGAGGGGGTTGGGGGTGGGGTTCTTGTACCTCATAACATCGGGAAGTGCTGTATTTGTAATATGATCCCCGCGATAGATGAACCAAGTCTATACTAACTTGTAGGTTAATAATGTTTTCATAAATTTTTCGTTTTGATAAATATCTTTTTGGGAAAAAACCATAAAATACCGTTAATTTAGCATTTGTTGATAGTTTTCATCACTAATTCTTTGAAAATCTTACTGGTTTCTAGGTGAGATAAATAGATATTTCAACCATAATACTACTGACTTGTCGTAATTTTTGCAAAGGAGGATTTAGTATGAGTATTATAGTTAACACCTGTCCCTGTTGTGGTGGTTCAGTTTTGCGTCATGTTCGTTACAATGGAGTTTATTGGTTTTGTCTTTCCTGTAAACAAGAAGTACCAGTCTTGAATATAAATATTGTATCAGATACAATATCACATTTAGAACCCCATAATCAAGAGATTTTACCTCAAAGTGCGTTGAGTTCTTAAATTTTTCTTTTTCTTTTCTCCCAACTTTTCCCAACTTCTATTTTAGAGATTAACCACCTTGTTAGCAGCATTACTCTACGGACAAGAAGATTTACGTCTAGAACAAGTTCCCGAACCCACCCCCGCAGCAGGGGAGGTAGTAATTCAAGTCGAAGCAGCCACCACCTGTGGTACAGATTTGAAAGTATGGCGACGCGGTGGCCATGCTAAAATGTTAACACCCCCGACCTTGTTTGGTCATGAAGGGGCGGGGCGCATTGTAGCTATCGGTGCTGGAGTAACTAATTGGCGGGTGGGAGATCGCGTAGTAGCAAATAATTCAGCCCCCTGCATGAAATGTTTCTTCTGTCAACGTCGAGAGTATTCTTTATGCCCCAATTTAACATGGAATAACGGTACATTTGCGGAGTACATAAAAATACCTGCCGCCATTGTCCAGCATAATCTATTACAAATACCCGACCAAGTCCCTTCCCTATTAGCCGCCATGACTGAACCTCTGGCCTGTGTATTGCATGGTATCAGTCGTTCCCAGGTCAAACCCCATGACCGAGTAGTAGTTTTAGGTGATGGCGCGATTGGGTTAATGTTCGTAGCAGTCCTAGCTGAAAATACTGAAATAATTCTGTGGGGTGGTAATGATAAACGCTTAGAAATAGGTAAAAAGTTAGGTGCAGCCCGGACTTTTAATTATCATCAAGTCACAGATATTCCTAACACAGTCAGGGAATTAACTGATGGCTGGGGCGCAGATGTGGTTATAGAAGCCACTGGTATACCCAGTGTTTGGGAAAAAGCGATCGCCTGCGCCCGTCCTGGTGCAACTGTCAATCTATTTGGCGGCTGTGCAAAGGATACCACAATTACCCTGAATACGGAACAACTCCATTATAGTGAAATTACAATCAAAGGAGTATTTCATAACACTCCAGAGTATGTAAAATCCGCCTTATCACTCATTGCTAGTGGGACAATTTCCTTTGACTTACTAATTAGTGAACAAAGACCTTTACAGGATTTAGAACAGGTATTTATGGATATGAAAGCGCGGAAAGTGATTAAAGTAGCAATGTATAACTAAAATAGGAAAGATCACTCTTGTGTTATCAGTATCCTACCTGGGCGATTATGTCACCTATGCGGCATTTTAGCTCATCTCTAGAGCAAATTTTATGCTCTTTTGTATTCTTCAAGCTTCCTGAATCAGGTATCATATCATGTCCGCCCAATCACTGACGATATAGCTGATTATTGTATTATATTTTTCCAATTACCAATTACCCATTACCAGCCTCAACAGATATGACAAGTGTTCAACCGGACATGATATCAAATAGACCTGTTAGCATAATTACATCTTCATGAACACTGTTGACAATTTGCTCTCTATTTGAAGATAAATTTTTTTTCGGAATTGGCGACAAGTTTGATCTATCTTTGCTAAATCCTCACCATTTTACGACCCTTATTTAAAGATTGCTATAATTTAGTAGTAAAATGTATTTATATATACTTTTTTTTTCTAACAGTTAAAAAACAATCTACATATAGATTCTGAATGCAGATTAATCATCTGTAGGTATAGAAGTTACCAAGGTTGAAGCGATAAATAGACCTAGTTTCAGCCATCTTTCTCCGTAGTTTTCAGTTATTTTTTACCCGTGAGGTTGACAAAAAAACAGAGTTATTGAATAACTAATCTTGTGGATTAAATGGTTATGTAAATCACAGAGACAGTCAAGACAAAAACACATCTTATACCAACCATTATCTTAGATAATGACTAGTAACTACCTGGTTTATTGCTTATGAAAACTCAATACGTCATTCGTCACTTGGTCGAAAAAGCTCTACATATCAGAAAATTAACTCCAGAAATAGAAAATGAGATTAACTCAGAACTAACAAAACTGGGTCATATATCTGATGTTGACTATGAAGCCTTAGAATTACTGATGGCAGAAATGGACGCTGGTAGAGTACAGTTAGTTCCTAGCTGGGGATAGTCCAAGGACTCCATTTGTTAGTAAAAGTATGGGAAAATAAAAGAGAATTCTTTTGACCATAGGCCAAGCTGCTTTGTTTGTGTTATAATGCCAAAGTGTTAAGCTAATGCTCAACAGTAACTATATTATAGTAAATCAACGATCAAAGAGCAAAAAATCGTGTCAGTCGAAACTATTGAGAAGCGTTCTACATCCCGCCGGCTTGCGCCTCGATATCGCGTTTTGCTTCATAATGATGATTACAATTCGATGGAGTATGTAGTTAAAGTGCTAATGACTACCGTTACTAGCATCAGCCAACCCCAGGCTGTTAGTATCATGATGGAAGCTCACCATAACGGGTTAGCTTTGGTGATTAGTTGCGCTCAAGAACACGCGGAATTTTATTGTGAAACACTCACAAACCATGGTTTAATTAGTACAATTGAACCAGATGAATAATCATTGGTCATTGGTCAATAGCCTATAGTTTTGACTAATGATAATTGACTAATGTATGAAAATTAATCTCACTCAGCTTACCCAATACCCGGTTTATGTAAGGCTAGTTTGCTTTATAGTAGCCTTACTATTGTTGTGGCTACCCCTAGCTATACCAATTTATTGGTTAGTTCCGGATTCTAACTTAGAAAGTATCTTGACAATAGTGATATTATATGTTGAGTTTATTTTGTTGCTAAATATCTGGGGGAAAAAAGTCTATCAACAGCCAGGAATATTCCGCCGTTATGGGTTAGAATTTACACGCTTTAATGGTATAGAACTATTCCAAGGGTTGACCATAGGATTAATTAGTGTTTTAGTGTTATTTGGTTTAGAAGCTGTGCTAGGTTGGTTAGTATGGCAACAACCCAAAGCATTTTTAGGGAAAATAATATTAGAAGGTTTAGTAGTTGGTTTTGGTGTAGGTTTTGGAGAAGAATTATTATTTCGGGGTTGGTTACTAGATGAACTACAAAGAGATTATAAATTAAATACTGCCCTTTGGATAGATGCAATTTTATTTGCTGTTACCCATTTCATTAAACCCTTAGAGGCAATTATTCACACTTTACCACAGTTTCCGGCCTTAGTGCTGTTGGGTTTAACCCAGGTGTGGGGAAAACGTTGGAAACGGGGGCGTTTAGGTTTACCTATAGGTTTACATGGTGGACTAGTTTGGGGTTATTATATCATTAATGTTGGACAATTAACCCAATATTCGGGACAAGTTCCTGATTGGGTAACTGGTGTGAATAATAATCCTTTACAGGGAGTTATGGGAATATTATTCATGGCTGGACTAGCTTGGTGGACAGGTGTTCAGCAGTTAAAAAGGTAGTTAACTGTAAATCTCAGCAGATATCCTAAAATCATATTACTACAGAAAGCTACACATCAAAATATAGTTTTCTGGATTTTGAACCAATCAAAAAGCATGAGCAATATTTAGGTAAAAGAGTTAAAAGAGGTTTATTTAAATCCCAGTCTGATAAACATTATTCAGCAGACTTAAACCCACATTCCGCACCCACAACTGTCACATTGATAAATTTTCGTGGGTAGGTTGGAGTAGTAGTAAAATCTTACCAAGTATATTATAAAGAGTTAGAGTTCCCTAAATGAAACCAACCTACCTTTGCTACAGTTAGTTATGCTGTAACCATTTCCGGTACTAAATTAGGGGATGTTGGTTCAAAATGTAAAACCATAATTTGATCTGAATTTAAAGCAACAAATTCGTAAGCTTGTCCGTTACTATCACTAAATTCTACTTCAAATACAGTACCATCTGCTAATAATTCCACTATTGTACCAACCTGACCACGCAGTAAGTTGTATTCAGGTAAGTCAACTGTTAATGCTACTACGTCTAGTAATTTGGGCGTAATTTTAGTCATTTTTGATTACCTCATTATATTACAATTTAATATAGCAACTCGTTAATCTTGGAAAATCAGAACCAGGCTCTATAATCCAACAACTACGAATGTTTGCACTTTTATTTTCTCGTATTAAAGTAAAATCTACATAGTAACGTTGTCCATGTTGATCACTTTTATTTAGGCACGCTTCTTGAATTTTAACTTGTTCCAAAATAATCTGGCGCAATTATTCAGCATTTTCAGCAGTCATACCTAAAATTGATGAAAATAGACGAGCTTTATCCTTTCCTGTAGAATGATTTGGATTAAGAGAGTAGTCACGCAATTTACGAATGTCAACAACTGCATTTTCAGCATTGGGAAGGAGATTTGAGTTTAGTCTGATCATATCTTCCTCTAAACAGTTAAAACTTTTCCCTGTTCCCTGTCCCCGTGGCGTAGCACCTGTCCTCATAGACAACTTATTCAGCAAGCCCTAGTTAAGGTAAATACTTTTGTACCACCGTCCAACCACTCAGAGATACCCAAATAAAGCCGGGTAATAATAACAAATTACAACCAAGATGTAAAGGTCTAGCCCAAGACTTACCCGTACTAATTTGAGTGGCGCTAAAAGCAGATACTAAAACTAGTATAACCACTATTAACCCAGCCCCTAAATGTGGAGAATGTCCTAAAGAACCAAAATGTCCCAAAGTACCCACAATACCAACTGCTAACAGGAGTAAGACTAGACTAACCATAGTCATGCCGATGATATAATGGAGCAATAGCACTTGACCACGATGCCACGGTAATATAATCCCCATGGGGACTTTAAGAGTAGTTTTAACCCGTAACATCCAAATACCAGTGATTGCTAAAAACAAGTATGCCAGTAAGGATAATCCCATTGACCAGGCGGCTATTTTCCATAACCATAGAAAAGAAGGTAGGTGCATAAAAAAACAGTTCAGTTAAGGAAAGTTACTTAGCTTAAAGGCAGTTAGCCCATAATATAATACATATAATACATAATATATATATAGGCTGGTAAGATGACCAGCCCACAAAAGTCAGATATTGAACAGGCTATACACTTCAAATTTATTTAGTTACCTAATGTCAAAACCTGCTGTCCTTGAGGAGAAGTTGCATAACCTAAAAATGCTTTAACTCCCACATTAGCAGGGTCTTTATAGATATAATAGAGCGATCGCTGGTAAGGATAACTACCAGCATTTGGAGCTAACCCATCTATAGATAAGACCCGCGCCGTTTTTTGATTAGCAGCTTGACTCCAGGTAGCGTAACCGATACCATCAATTCCCAAGGCTTGAATTAGGGGAGTTGTGGCATCGCGCGGGAGTGTGGTAATATTAGGTGTAGTTCCAAAATTAGCTCCTTTGAGGACTAATTCCTTAAATATTTGATGTGTGCCACTAATTACCGGGCGATTAATGACACGGATAGTTACAGATGGACCCCCCACAGCCGACCAATTATTAATTTTCCCCTGAAATATATCTGCAACTTGACTACTAGTTAATCCTTGGTTGAAAGGATTTGCTTTACCGACCATCAAGGCAATGGCATCTTGTGTTATGGTAACACTTTTCAATCCCTGACTTTGCTCTGGCGCTGTCAATGGTCTAGAAGCTGCGGCAATATCAACTTTACCAGCTAATATATCCTTAATTCCCTGATCCGTCCCATTCCCATTGGTTTCAACTTTCGTACCGGGAAACTGCTTCTCAAAACCATTTTTGAGATTTTTATTAATTGTCACCATGCTGGTAGAACCGTCTATTTTTACGGTAGTACCGCCGGCTACAGTTGTGGGTGGCGGGAATGGTGTGGTAGTTGTTGTAGTATTATCACCGATACCAGTGGAGACTGGAGTAGGTTTACGCATAAAAAACCACCAGTAACCTGCACCCGAAATCAGTAAAAATAGCAAAATAAAAACAATAGGTGGTGGTCCGCTTTTCCGACTCGTATTCATACTTTTTCCCTCCTTCTTAGTTATTCTGCTAATTGTTTGGGTTGAGAATCTTGTAACCTTTGCAAACGACGAGCAACTTCATCATCCAAGGTCATATTTTCGATTTCTGCTTGCAATCTTTCCGCTGGATTTTCGGATAATTCTGCTAAAGCATCTATCTGCATATTCCGACGTTCAACAGCACCCTTAGCTTTTTCAAAGTCACTTTTAGCCGAACCAATATCAAATTCATTATTGACTTTAGCAATCATAGCCAAAGCTTCATTCACCTCTGACATATCTTTCATATTCTGCATATCAGCCTTGTAGCTTTCTAGCTTCATCCGCTCACGACTAAGTTTATCCTTAGAAGCTTTTACAGCCATTTCAGCCTGTTTAACCATGTCCTCCAGTTTGGGCAAGATTTGCTCGGTTTGAATAGCCTTAGTCATAGCCATTCGCGCTGCGTCTTCATTACCACCTTTTTGAGCAGTCATGGCTTGCTGTTCAAAGGTCTTAAACTCGGTAATTTTTGCCTCATATTTGCGCTTGGCATTTTTATAAGCACCTTCTTGAGCCGCAACTGCTACAGCCAATTTTTGAACGGCTTCTTGCATGGACTCAAGAGATTCTTCAGCAACCGCTACAGCCACTTTACCACCGGACTCTACAGGCATCCCCCATAACCAGTTCCAAGTCCCAACTATGGTTCTTCCTGCTCTTTCACCCATTAACCAATAGAGAGCTTTTTTCATAACCGTAAAGTTATTCCCATCAGGATGGTGATAGTTATATTTTTACTCTAATTTAGGCATACATCGCAATTGTCTGTCAACTTTTTCAAGATTGTCTTGAATATTTTTTAGTCACAGCAGTTAACAAACGTGAACAAATTAGGTTGAAATCAGGTTAAACAATTTACAACACCTGATAAATGATGAACTGATTCCGCTAACTGCTCACGATGTTTAATGAGTTTAACCTAAATAGGCAACTCACCAGCATTACGAATATTTTCCAAAATTAACCCAGAAGTAGTCCGTTTAATCAAACCAGTTAAAACGTTACCAGGACCAATTTCCACAACTTTCTCAACACCATTTTCTGCTAATTGCAAAGAAATTTCTCGCCAACGCACAGGTCCTGTCATTTGTTGAGAAAGACGCTCTTTCAAAGTTTTTGCTTCTGTGGCTGGAATTGGGTCAACATTAGATAAAACTGGGACAGTTGCTGACTGAAAAATCACTGAGTCTAAAACTTCTTGAAATTCCATTGCTGCTGCTTTCATTAAATGGGAATGAAATGCTCCTGAAACCTTTAAGGGAATAGCCTTTCTGGTTTTGACTTGAGACGTGACGGCTCGTACAGCTTCAGGTGTGCCAGAAATTACGACTTGAGTAGGACTGTTATCATTTGCCAAAACTACATTAGGTGTTTCACTAAGAACTTTTTCCAACTCTTCTCTATTAAAGTTTACCAGTGCGGCCATCATCCCGCCAGCAGAACTTTCCATCAGTTCCGCCCGCCGCTTTACTAAGTATAAACCAGCAGACCATTCAAAAACTCCTGCAACATAAAGGGCGATATATTCCCCTAAACTGTGACCTGCAACTAAGTCTGGTTGCTGCCCTTTTTCTCGCAATATATCAGCAATTATACTTTCGATGACATATAAACTCGGCTGGGTATAAAGTGTCCGTGATAAGGTGTCAATGTCGCTTTGACAGATATCTATCACAGACCAGCCCAAAATGGACTCAGCTTGAATAAATTTTTCTTTGGCAGATGGTAGATTTAATAGGTCCACTCCCATGGACAATGCTTGAGAACCTTGTCCGGGAAACACCCATGCAGTTTTAGTCATTTGTTATTAATTAGTGGTCAGTTGTCAGTTGTTAGTTGTCAGTTGTCAGTTGTCAGTTGTCAGTTGTCAGTTGTCAGTTGTCAGTTGTCAGTTGTCAGTGGTCAGTTGTCAGTTGTCAGTTGTCAGTGGTCAGTGGTCAGTTGTCAGTTGTCAGTGGTCAGTTGTCAGTTGTCAGTTGTCAGTTGTCAATTGTCAGTTGTCATTTGTCATTTGTCAATTGTCAGTGGTCATTTGTCAGTTGTCGGTTGTTAATGGTCAATTATTTATCTTCCCCATTGGAAAATGGCCGCACCCCAGGAAAGTCCAGCCCCAAAACCAGAGGTAGCAATGATATCATTAGTTTTGATTTTTCCCTCTCGCACCGCTTCATCTAAAGCTAGGGGAATAGAGGCGGCAGAGGTGTTACCATAGTTAGCAACATTGCTGATAACTTTATGCTCAGGCATATTTAAGCGTTCAGCAACAGAGTTAATAATTCTTTGATTTGCTTGATGTAATATTAGCCAGTCTATATTTTCCACTCTCAGGTTAGCTACAAATAGGGCTTTATCTATCACTTCTGGAACTTTTTGGACAGCAAAGCGGTAAACTTCTTTTCCATTCATGGTCATGGGCTGATATTTGCCCGTAGATACATGAATATCCCCTGTCAGTTCTACACTAGAGCCATGATAGGACAGATTGAGATATTGGTTTTGAGAACCGTCGCTTTTCAGGGAAAATCCTAATAAGCGATCGCTTTTATTCGCTTGTAATACCACTGCTCCAGCCCCATCACCAAACAATACACAACTGCGTCTATCTTGCCAATCTACCCAGCGAGAGAGGATATCAGCCCCAATTAAGAGTACATTCTGATAAACACCTGTTCTGATGTATTGTGCCGCCGTTACCAAACCGAAGACAAAACCGGAACAAGCAGCAGTTAAGTCAAAGGCCACTGCTTTGACAGCACCTAACTCACTTTGAACACGGCAAGCACTGCCAAAGAGATCATCAGGGGTAGATGTGGCCAGCAAAATTAAGTCTATGTCTGCTGCTGTAATTCCTGCCGCTGTAATAGCCTGTTGACCCGCAGCGGTGGCTAATAATGTCAGTGAGTCAGGAGGTAATGCTAACCGTCGCTGGCTGATACCTGTTCTCGAAGTAATCCACTCATCTGATGTTTCCACCAATTGAGTTAATTGTTGGTTATCTAAAACCGTTTCTGGGACCGCTGAACCACTTCCTGTAATTGCTATGCCGCTGGCTAAAAAATTTTGCACTTCTTAATATCCTCAATTGTCAAT
This sequence comes from Dolichospermum circinale AWQC310F, assembly GCF_000426925.1. Classification (GTDB taxonomy): domain Bacteria; phylum Cyanobacteriota; class Cyanobacteriia; order Cyanobacteriales; family Nostocaceae; genus Dolichospermum; species Dolichospermum circinale. The sequence goes on from NZ_KE384674.1 coordinate 108,824, forward strand.
TGTCAGTTATTAATTGTCAATTGTCTTGTTTGTAAGCATTAATAACGAGTACCAATGACAATTCCAATTTGAGTTATCAAATTAGGGATTTTCATCCCTAATCTAAAATTGGATGACAATTGACAAATAGCTGTTAGCGATAATTTCCATAGTTGAGAAATACCAACTAACTACTTTCATTTTGCAGAATTTGATATTGGGATTGGAGTCTTGTTAACACCTGATTATCTACAGCTTCCTTAGCCATGCGAATGGCGCTAAAAATAGATGGTGCTTGGGAACTACCATGACCAATAAAACAAATACCGCTGACACCTAAAAGCAAAGCCCCTCCATGTTCAGCGTGATCCATGCGCTGTTTAACGCGCTTGAGATTGGGTTTTAAAATCGCTGTCCCGATTTGACCATGTAGCCCTTGGGGTAATTCTTCTCGCAGAATTTGCAGAATTACACCTCCGACTGCTTCGGCAAATTTTAGTAAAATATTACCCACAAAACCGTCACAGACAATCACATCAAATTCACCAGATAATACATCGCGTCCTTCCGCATTACCAGTAAAATTAATTTGAGTATTTTCCCTTAACAATTGGTGGGCGCGAAAAACTACTTCATTACCCTTGGTATCTTCTTCACCAATATTCAATAAACCTATTTTCGGGTTTTCTGTTCCCAAAACATACTGACTGTAAATTGAACCCATCACAGCAAACTGTTCTAAAAATTTGGGTCTACAGTCTACATTAGCACCGACATCCAGTATCATTACTGGTTTACCGGCTTTAATGGTGGGGAATACTGTAGCAATAGCCGGACGGTCAATTCCCGGTAATCTTCCTAACCGCAGCAGAGCCGAGGCCATGGCCGCCCCAGAGTGTCCCGCAGAAAATACCGCATCTGCCCGTTTATTTTTAACTAAATCCATCGCTATATTAATTGAAGATTCTCGCTTACGCCTAACTGCGTTGAGAGGCTCTTCATCCATAGCGATCGCTTCCTTAGCAGGAACAATCTCCAAGTCCGCCATATTAGTTTTTGGCGGTATTACCGCCTCAATTCGTTGGGGATCTCCAACCAATAATATTTTAACACCCAATTCTTCTCGCGCCCGCAGTGCGCCAGCGACGATTTCATCGGGTGCATGATCTCCCCCCATTGCGTCAATTGCGATTCTTACACCAGTCGATCCCATTGCTCAGAGCTTATAGAAACCTTACAAATTTTATCAGATTGCAATACTTAAAAAATCAAAATTCTCAAAAAAGCCATCAGAAATTATCGGGAAGCAGGTTCAGAACCCTAGAATCAAAATCTAGATGGCATCAAAACGAGATTTATCTCCCAGTCCTCCCTGCAGTAAGTACACAACAACAACTACTGGCGCAACCCGCTTAAAGTTGGTCTTGGCCATCTTATCAATAGTTATTAATTAACAATCGTGTTAGCATTGATGACAGAATTAGCCTATGGACAGCCATAAATTTGCATAAATGTTTATTGGCAGGCATTAAATCCACCTATCCTTACACCCGCACTCCAAAGAACAAAGATGATATTTACAGTTCCCAATAAGTACAACTTCTTAGGCAGATTTTACCGATTAACCAGTATCAGCGTTCTTAGTAACATGATGGTTCCTTTAGCTGGTTTGGTAGACATTGCTTTTTTAGGACATTTAACAGATATTCGGTATTTAGCAGGAGTAATTTTAGGAACTATTCTCTTTGATTATCTTTATCGAGTATTAAAATTTCTCCGTTCTAGCACTAATGCCATTACCGCTCAAGCAGTAGGCAAAAATGATGATAAGGAAGTAATTTTAGCTGGTTTACGTAGTGGTTTAATTGCTTTATTCCTGGGTCTAATTATTATTTTATTACAGTATCCTCTACAAAAAATTGGCTTTTTTATTTTAAGTGGTTCTTCAGATATCGAATCTGCTGGAGTTGATTATTTTTATGCGCGAATTTGGGCTGCACCAGCTGTACTACTCAATTTTGTTTTATTCGGTTGGTTTTTAGGCAGAGAAATGAATTTAGTAGTATTATTAATGTCAATTGTGGGTAATGGTTCTAATGTATTGTTAGATTATTTAATGATTTTTCAATGGGGTTGGGCAAGTACAGGAGCAGGTTTAGCAACAGCATTAAGCCAATATTTAGCCTTAATTGTCGGCTTAATCTGGATGGTTTTTACTATTCCTTGGCAAACCGTACCAGCTGCTATTAAAGAATTATTTGATTGGGTAGCTTTGCAAGGAACTGTTGCTTTAAAAGGTAATATTTTAGTCCGTTTCATATTATTGGTTTCTGTCTATTCTATCTTTACTAATTTAAGTGCAACCATGGGAACAACTGTCTTAGCACAAAATGGTTTATTGTTACAAATTGCTCTTTTAAGTCAGTTCACAATTAATGGTGTCGGACTAACAGTGCAAACTATGACAGCTAATTTTAAAAGTAAAGGTAATACCCAAGAAATGATACCTTTATTGATAGTTGCTAGACTGACTAGTTTGGTCATAGCATTAGGTTTTTCTGGTACATCTATTTTATTTCCTGATCAGATATTTGGATTATTAACTAATCATGCAGAAGTTAATCAAGATATTAATCAATATACGATTTGGTTACTTCCTGTTTGCGTAGTTACAGGTATAACTTTTGTTTTAGAAGGTTATTTTATCGGTTTACGAGAAGGTGCAACTTTGCGGAATGTAGTATTATTATCTTTTGTAGTAGGTTTCATGCCACTAGTAATTGCTGCCTGGTATTTTCATAGTAATCATTTATTGTGGTCTACTTTACTCTCTTATATGGCAGGTAATATGCTTTTACTAGCTGTATCTATCCCCCGAACATTGAAAGATGAAAGTTTACAAAATCAGCCATTAATTTCTAGTTGATAGTTTCTCTTTCCCAGTCTGGAGACTGGGAATGAACCAAAATCGAGAATCTGGAAAAAATCCTATAAACTTCTGGGAATATGTGTATCTAACCAATTAACTAAATCAGATATTCCTGAAAAGTCTAAAAACTCTTCTCCCAATATTTCTAATTGTTCAGTAGGTAATAAACGAATCCGTTCCACTATAAATGAATCCATTTCCCCAAACCGCCGATTTAATTGACGATTTAAAAAACGAAAAGCTTCTTTCTGTTCTCCTATTTTTTCTCCTTTCTGTTCACCCTTTTGCAAAATATCCTGGTAAATTACAGATTCTTGCATAATATCCTCGCTCAATAATTGACGAATTAGATTTTTCTCAAACCGTAAACCTGCTAAAATCTCTGTGTACGCAGCAGTATTCTGTCTGGCTGGTACATCTGTAATTTTAGCAATTTCTCTGGCAACCTGGGATAATAACCCCAGTACGGAATTTGTTTTTGTTAATGGCGCTAATGGAAGTAATGCTGGGTTATTGAGAAACAACTCTGAATCTTGTTCCCACATTCGGATAACTCGATAGCGATGATGTGTCATTTCATCAATATAAGCCTCGGTAAAAGCGATTTCATTAGTTGTTTCCTGCAAGAAAATCACCACTTGGGTAACAGGTAAATTATATTGTCTAACTAATCTGACAAAATAATCTAACATTCTTAACGGAATGGGAGTTTCTGATTTGGTTCTAGTTTGAAATTCTAGATGTAGGATTCTGTTTTTTGTTTGCAGCAATATAACGGAATCTGCGCGAATTGGTTCAATGCTGAGTTCAGTTTTTAAGACTTTGATTTTTTCGACTGTTTCCGGTAGCAACCAGTTGGCAAAATCAAGAGGATATTTTTCCGCTAGGATTTTACAGACATTATCAAAACTCACAATTTACACCCTGATTCACAATTTTCTAATTTATGGGACGGGGAAACCCCGCCCTGTTGAGGTGAAATTACAGCAGTTCTCGGTATTATGAAGTACAGATATTAATGATAAAACTCTTGTGGTGCGGGCAAGATGCCCGCATAAGGTGTACCTGACTCAACTGAACTTGCTGTAAACTAACTCAAAATCCAGCTAACCAGTGTTCTCACACCGAAACCAGTCGCCCCTGCACCGTTATAGCCATTTTCCTTATCAGCCCACACAGGACCGGCAATATCTAAATGCGCCCAAGGAGTATCCTTAACAAACTGTTTGAGAAATAAAGCAGCAGTAATAGAACCACCATAACGAGGTCCTGTATTTTTCATATCGGCAATACCAGATTTCAGCCCATCAAAATATTTATCTTCCATTGGTAAACGCCAAATTTTCTCACCGGCTGTTTCTGCGGCTGTTTGAAGTTGGGAAGCCATAGCATCGTCCGGTGTAAATAAACCAGCAATATCCTCACCCAAGGCCACCACACAAGCACCTGTAAGGGTAGCTAAATCAACGATCGCATCTACACCCAATTTATCAGCATATACCAAGGCATCAGCCAAGGTTAAACGCCCTTCAGCATCGGTGTTATTCACTTCGATGGTTTTGCCATTTGAGGCGGTTAAGATGTCTCCAGGGTGCATAGCCTTACCGCTAATCATGTTTTCGGTGACGGCTGATATAAAGTGAACTTCCACATCTGGCTTTAATTGTCCAATGACTTTAGCCGCACCCAGAGTAGCCGCAGCACCACCCATATCAATTTTCATGGTTTCAATACCGCTACCTGCACCCTTAATATTTAAACCACCAGAATCGAAAGTTAAACCCTTACCAATAATAGCCAACTTGCGTCTGGGTGTAGTAGCTGGCTTATAAATTAGGTGAATGAACTTAGGTGGTAATTCGGAAGCCTGGGCTACTCCTAAAAATGCCCCCATACCTAATTTCTGACATTCTGCCTGTTCTAGAACTTCTAATTGTAACCCATATTCGTGAGCGATCGCCCCAGCAGTTTCGGCCATAGTAATCGGTGTCACTGCATTAGCTGGGGCTGCTACTAACTGCCGTGCTAAAATGACTCCAGAAACAATTTGATCAGCGCGGGTAATAGCTGCTTGTTGTTCTGCTAAACCCAGTAAATCAATAGTTTCAATATTGGGGCTTTTATCCTCTGGTTCAGACTTAAAGCGAATATCTTGGTAAAGTGCTAATTCTATGCCTTCAGTAATAGCTTGGGCTGTAGCGGCTGGATCATTGCTCCATAGTGGTAAACTAATTCCCAGGGTTTTAGTTTTCTGCTTTTTAGCGGTGCGTGCAACTGTGGCCGCAACTCGTCGCAGGGTTTCTAATTGTAGTGCCTCTGGTTTTCCTAAGCCAACTAAAATCACCTTTCGCACCAAATTACCTGCGCCTACCCTCGTAAAGATGGTACTATTGACTTTACCAGTAAATTCTTCTTCAGCAATTAGTTCTGTGAAGATTCCAGCCAATTTTTGGTCTAAAGTTGCCAAATCACCCGTTAATTGTACTGCATCTTCAAATAAGCCAATTGCTAAAGTATCGCCCGTCCAGTCCAGTAAAGTCTTATCAGTAGGTTGAATCGTCATTTTTGTAAGTTCTGCTTATCTTCCTTCTTGTACCAGTATTGCTCAAATTTTCTGAATTATGGAGGTTTCATACAACGTTTTTACAATCTCGTAAAATTGGAATACAGTTGAAAACTTCCCAATTTACAAAATTTTATCAATTTTTGGTAGTCTGTTGCTCAAAAAAGGATCAAAAAATTATTAAAATGTCTCAAGAAACGACCCCACCCCAATTACCACCAACAAGTGCTATTGAGAATATTACCAATGTCGCATTTGAAAATTGGTTTGAATATCCCGTCAAGGCCCAACCTCATCACACGGACTATGCTGGTATTGTTTGGCACGGTACTTATTTAACTTGGATGGAAGAAGCGCGGGTAGAATGTTTACGTTCTATCGGCATTGAATTTGCTGATTTAGTGGCTTTAGGTTGTGATTTGCCCGTAGTGGAGTTGTCAATTCGTTATCATCGCTCCGTGCAATTGGGGATGCCAGTCATAGTAAAAACACGCATGAACGAAGTAACGGGAGTGCGTATGAACTGGGATTATACTATTGTTTCTGCCGATAACCAGGATTTATATATTACCGCTCAGGTGACGTTAGTGGCTTTAGATCGGGAAAAGGGTAAAATTATGCGTCAGTTACCACCTACATTTCAAGATGCTTTAGCAAAGATATCAGGCTCTCGGAAAATTGGGTAATTGATTGGTAATTGGTAGTTTTACTTCTTTGCTGGTGTTTGGGAAAAGGTTTGAATAAACTGACTGATTTGATGCCAAATGTCTTGAGGAGTAATATGGAAGCCAAAATATAATAACATGACAATAGCGGCACAGATCAGGGCGGTTTTAATGGTAGTTTTGATTAATTTCCACAAAATAATAAAAACTATCCAAGCTACTATTAATGTAATAATCATAACATTGGTATAGGGAAAGGGAAAAGTTTACCAGTAGAAGTGGGGTAAAGATTGTATATCCGAAAATCACTAGATGGAGAAAGTTTCCACAAAAGTTAATTAACAGTTTAAAATTAAATGGGTTTAATTTTCACCAAATATCTATTTTGGTAATTGATTTTTAGCAAAGTTGCGTTAGAATGGCGATTAAGAGAAATTTTCTGGTGCTGCATTGAGTGACTTGATTGAGTACCTGTGATACTCACGGGCGCGAAAGCAAAGATATAAGAGTGCAACTTCTAAGATTGTGTCCCAGACAAACTCTGCTACTGATTACAAACCACTCTCTCTTTAGCTACCTTGTGAATTGATGACTAATAATAGCCTTTGTTAGCTTCTCGATTCATTGATAGATTCTATCCCTTAAACGAGACTTGCTGTTATTGCAAGCTTTTATGTAATTGCTACAGAGGCAGGAGTGGTTAGTTTTCAAAAAACTACGTAAGCATTGACAGAGATTACAAAGCTGCCAAAATTCAAATTCTTGTCAAGATTACCCATTGGGTTGTCTGCACTTAGCTAGATTTTCTGGTGTCAACACGGATAGCAAATCCATTGCTAAAGACAAGTTTGTCTTCCTCCGCAGACGGTCAAATCAATGTGTAATGCACCGTGTCTAACGGAAGTTTCTAGAAAGTGATCAAGCGCTTGCTATTTAAGTACAGTCAACTTTAGCTGATAAAACGTTAACTTTGGGAGTGATATCTACGGATATCCAAATTTCAGATAGCAGCGTATAGTATGGTAAATCGGCCAAGGAAGGTTGATTAAAGTTCTGAAACTATATGCTGTTGAAGAGTGATATGGTGTGTAAATGCCATCACAGTATGATTGGCTCTCCAAAAGCAGAGCTACAAATTGGAAATTTTTATTACTAGTAGCACCTTGTAGTAGTGACTATAGAAGCGGGATAACAGAGAACTTTCTTGTGATTCCCACCAGCACTACCAGTTTTTGAGGAAATTGAATGCCAAAACAAATTATCATCGCGGAGCAGCATCAAATCGCTGCTGTATTTTCGGAAGATCAAATACAGGAACTCGTTGTAGCTACTGGTCATCACCAAATTGGTGATATATATTTAGGTGTAGTAGAAAACGTATTACCTGGGATAGATGCGGCTTTTGTGAATATCGGCGACCCGGAGCGCAACGGTTTTATTCACGTCACTGATTTAGGTCCGTTGAGGCTGAAACGAAGTGCAGCAGCGATTACAGAACTGTTGACTCCACAGCAAAAAACTTTAGTACAAGTGATGAAAGAGCCAACTGGCTCCAAGGGTCCGAGATTGACGGGAAACATTACTTTACCTGGCCGTTATGTGGTGCTAATGCCCTATGGACGGGGTGTAAATTTATCGAGACGGATTAAGAGTGAAAGTGAGCGTAACCGTCTCAGGGCTTTAGCGATTTTGGTGAAACCAGCGGGGATGGGTTTGCTGGTACGCACGGAAGCGGAAGGGAAGCCAGAAGAGGCAATTATTGAGGATCTAGAGGTGCTGCAAAAGCAGTGGGAAATTGTTCAGCAAGAAGCTGTCACTTCCCGTGCGCCGGCTCTACTGAATCGTGATGATGATTTTATTCAGCGGGTTCTTAGGGATATGTATGGAAGTGATGTGAATCGCATTGTTGTTGATTCCAGCACTGGCTTAAAACGGGTAAAGCAATATTTACAAGTCTGGAGTGGTGGACAAACACCCCAGGGGTTGCTGATTGATCATCACCGCGATCGCTCTCCAATTTTAGAATATTTTCGCATTAATGCTGCTATCCGGGAAGCCCTTAGACCAAGGGTAGATTTGCCATCAGGTGGTTATATTATCATTCAACCTACGGAAGCTTTAACCGTAGTAGATGTTAACTCTGGTTCTTTCACCCGTTCTGCTACAGCTAGGGAAACAGTTTTATGGACAAATTGTGAGGCTGCTGCAGAAATTGCGCGTCAGTTACGTTTGCGGAATATTGCGGGTGTGATTGTGGTTGATTTCATTGATATGGAATCCCGACGAGATCAAATGCAGGTGTTGGAACACTTTAACAAGGCTCTCAAGGCTGATAAAGCCCGTCCCCAAATTGCCCAATTGACTGAACTGGGTTTGGTTGAACTAACCCGCAAGCGTCAAGGACAAAATATTTATGAGTTATTTGGCGAATCTTGTCCGGCGTGCGGGGGTTTAGGGCATACTGTGAGATTACCGGGGGAAATGGAAAACCGTCTTCCTATTCCGGCTGCGGAGATACCCGAACGATTTGGAGGTGTACCACCAAAAGAACCACGTTTAGTTACCCGCATACCTGATATCGGTGGGGTGGTGGCTACTCCACGGGATTCGTATCACGGTTTTGGGGAGAGTTTTGAGGGTGAACCAGATTTTAGTCCGCTGCATCTGATTAATCATCCTAGTTACCAGGAATTAAATGATGGTAAGCGCCGTACCCGTACTCGTCGTCCGAAAACTGGTGACAATCGAGCTAATGGTAAGGATGAACTTGGCTCTGGGTTGAACCCTTTAGGTTTTGTTAATGATTCGGATTTAGATTTGGAGGAGGTTGAACTACCAATACCAGAGGTCTCTCCACCTACTATTAATAAATCAGGTTGGACGGAAAGGCCAGAACGGGTAAAGGTGAAGCTAGAACCGATTAAGGTTGAACCACCAGAGATTATCACTGTGGAAATGTCAGCTAAGGAACAAGATACTTATGCTGAAATGGGAATTTCTCCTTTACTTAAGTTAGATCGTGAGGGGAAAAGTTCTAGATCGGTGATTATTAATGTTGTTGAACCGGGAGATTTACCATCTCAATGTACGGAACTAAATGAACTAAATGAACCATCTCAAGTCTCTGAACCAATTATAGGTGAAGCGGAAATTTCTGATGGCTTAGGGTATTCTGTGATTCCTGCACCTAAGAATGTGACCACTGAACAATCCCTTGAGCCGGAAGTTGAGTCTTCATTAAGAATTGTCCCAGAATTAACGATAGTTCCGGCGGTATCTGATGCTGAAGCTGATGCTTCTGGCTCTTCGAGTTCTGTTCCTAATCGTCGTCGTCGTCGTCGTTCTTCGGCTATAGATACATAAGGTTTTAGCTAGGTCTAAGGTCTTTTCTCTGAAGGGTTTTTAGACGGTGTTCTGCTTTAATTCAATTAATGTTGTCTAGTTGCTTTGATTTGTGAAGGTTGTTTATAAGGTTTGTGCTACGCTACTGCTATCTGTGTTGTGATGTTCTGTTTCTATGTCTTTTGTGGCTTGGTTGCACCAATGGTGATAATCTGTAAGAAGATGATGTAATAATCTTTGTTTGATTGTTAATAATACACTTTTGAGCAATCCATTACCTGTAGCTTCTAATATTGATTTGGGTGTCAGGGAAAATGGCTGGGGTATGTCTACTAAGACTTCTAATTCTGCTTTCCCTTGTAGATATGTACCATTACTGAGTTGAACTGGTGATAAGTAGCCTTTTAAATTCAGGTCAAACCGTTGGTTAATATACTCGAAACCCAGAATTTCACAACGGAGCGATCGCAAATAAATCGTTCCGCTTGTATCCGCCCAAACTCTCATATCTACTGTTGGCTGAATACTCAGTGACATAAAAGACAGAGGACGCATTTTCAGCCGAAACACTTCTTCGGACAACTGCTCAGTTCTGGTATGATCAGCCAGGGTATTCACCAACCGTTGAGGTTGACGGAGATAGTGCTGAATAGGAATAGAATGCTTGGGGACAGAAATTTCCACGGATTCAAATGCAGTAAACTTAGTAACCATAAGTAAATTCAACTATCTGTTTTTTTTTCATTATCAATCAAAATCGTCGAATTTAAAAGTATGAATCTGAAAATTGCACATTTAGGTCCACCGGGAACTTATGCTGAACAAGCTGCTTTTTTCTATGTCAATTGGTTGCAAAATAATAAGGATATCACCCCTGAAAAAAGGTTTGAACTATGTCCTTACCCTACCATTGCTCAATCATTGCAAGCGATAATCACCGCTAAGGCAAATATAGCTGTTGTCCCGGTAGAAAACTCTATTGAGGGAAGTGTCAATATGACTCTAGATAGCTTATGGCAATTAGATAATTTAAAAATTAAATTAGCTTTGGTTTTACCGATTCAACATACATTAGTTTCCAGATGCACTAGCTTAGATAATATTAAAACTGTTTATTCTCATCCTCAAGCTTTAGCTCAATGTCAAGGGTGGTTAGCACAGTTTTTACCAAATGTCAACTTGATTGCGAGTAATTCGACAACGGAAGCACTACAAAGATTAGAAGCAGAACCAACAACAGCAGCAATTTCCTCTAGTCGTGCAGCACAACTGTATAATCTACCGATTCTGGCTGAGGGGATTAATGATTATCCAGAAAATTGCACTCGGTTTTGGGTAGTTAGCACAGAGGAAAATAATACTATTGATTGTACACATACATCTTTAGCCTTTAGTGTCCCAGCTAATGTACCTGGTGCATTAGTGAAAGCACTAGAAGTATTTGCCCATTTAGGTATTAATCTGAGTCGCATTGAATCGCGGCCTACAAAACGTTCCTTAGGGGAATATTTATTTTATTTAGACATAGAAGCAGATGTAAATGCAGTGATTATGAAATCTGCTTTAGGAGAATTACAAAATTGTACAGAAATCTTGAAAATTTTTGGCAGCTATAGGGTCTTACCAGTTGGTTGATAATTCTCTATCACCAGTAGTCATGCAATATAATTTTAATTTTCATATTCAGACAGCAAAACTTTTCACTGAGCATAGGCACAAAGAATGATAAAAAGCGCGACCTAGTTATCAAACATCCCAATTAAGCAGTTACAAGTTTCTCTCCTTTCAACATCCGAGCAGCTGCTTCTAAAAGAGCCTCCTCCAAATATGGTTTAGTAAAGTAGCCACTAGCACCGAGTTCTACGGCCATTTTTCTATGTTTATCAGCACCGCGAGAGGTGAGCATGGCAACGGGTAAGTGATTAAGAGTATCATCCTGGTGAATCCGTGACAATAATTCCAGTCCATCGCAACGTGGCATTTCAATGTCACACAAAACGAGATTACAAAGTAAACCAGAACGGAGTTTATCCCAAGCTTCTTGGCCATCACGGGCTTGTTCTACACGATAACCAGCTTTATGAAAAGTTAGGGATAAGAGTTCTCGAACGGTAATCGAGTCATCAACAATTAATACAGTTGTTTCATTGTGATCAGAGTTAGAAATGTCAGCAGGAGGAGAAGCTGGATTTTGCCATAATTTAAACATCTTACCTTCAGAGATATCAATAATTTCTCCGACATCAGCAATGGGCATAATCATCCCATCACCAAGAACTGTAGCACCGGCTATACCAATGGGTTTAGATACTGGTCCTTCAAATTGCTTAATGACAATTTCCTGTTCACCTAAAACTTGGTCAATCTGTAAACCAAGCATCGTATTACCTGAACGGACAACGAGTACGGAAATCATGTCATTATTTTTTTTCGTGACTAATGCCTTACCAGAAGTCAACTGACGATTAAAAACTAAGATGTCTTTGAGAGGTTTGATAGGAAGTTTGACTCCTCGCCAGATCATAAATGATTCTTCATTCAGATCTTGTTGAATTGTTTGGGAATTAACGGATATACTTAGAGTATCCTCTACACCATCCATTGGGAAAGCAATTTTGAATTGATCACAAGCGCATAATACTGCTCTACAAATACTCAGAGTCTGTGGGAGAAAAATGGTAAAGGTAGTTCCTATACCTGGTGTCGAGTCAGTAGTCACTCTACCACGAATGTGGTTAATATCATTTTCAACAACATTCAGACCCACACCTCTCCCTTTGATATCATTTACTTCATCAGCGGTGCTAAAGCAGGGCAGGAACAAAAGCTTATATATGTCAAAACGAGACATGGATTGTGCCTGTTTGAAGGTAATTATACCTTTTTTAATGGCTTTGTTTTTAACTTCTTGATGATCAATACCAACACCATCATCACTCACAGAAATAATCGTTTGGTTGACCTGTTGTACGGCGCGAATGCTAATAATCCCCGTAGGTGATTTACCAGTAGCTTGGCGTACTTGAGGGGTTTCAATACCATGGGCGATCGCATTATTGAGAATATGAATCAAAGGATATGTCAGATGATCTAAAATCATCTTATCAATCAAAGTATTGACTCCTTCCGTCACCAACTCCACTTGTTTACCATACTTAATAGCATTATCCCGTACTCCTCGTCGTAAGCGATCAATCACTTGGCTAAATGGAACCATGCGTGATTTCGTTAATTGTTCTTGTAGTCTACTGGTTGCTTGTCCTAACTGTTGGGTTATCCGTTCTATTTTTTCGCTAACAAATTCAATATCACTGGCTGACTCTCGAACTCGGACAATAAACTCAATCATTTCTTGGGCTAGAACATGGAAGGGCGTAAACTGGTCCATTTCGATTTCGCTAAAGCCTTGATAGGGAGGCGGTGTTTGGGAATCAACATTTTCACCAAAGCGATAACTAGCATTAGGGTCCATCTTATATTCTCTCAGACGACGACTCGATAGGAGAGATGCTTTCAGAAGTGATCCTTCGTAGTACTCCTGCATTTTCATTCCCGCCGCTGAGAGATGCTGTGCTTGAGCCAGCAGGGTATCCACGTACTGTTGTAGACGTTCACGATCTTGCTCTAGGGTATTGCGATTTACCACCAACTCCCCGACCACGTTGCTGATATCATTGAGTTGTTTAACTGGAACTTTTATGGTTTCCAATTCTCCTATTGTTGCACGAATTTTATCACCTGGGATTTTGTTGGTAGAAGTTTTTCGTGATGTTGCAGTTGTATCCGATAATGTTTGGTTCTTACTGCGTGAGGGTAAATCGGACTGTGTTAACAAGTCCTCCCATTGACTAAAATCATCTTCTGGTTTCCAGACAGAAAATGGATTTTCAGACTCGACTACAACAGATTCACCAATCACTAGTGGCTGTGAGCTAATCTGTGGTGCATCATCTTCATTTTCATCAAGTAATGCCTCTAAGTCCATAAAATCTTCATTCTCAATCACCACCTGATTGACAATTTCTCTCGGTGTTGCAGCTAAAATTCCTTCTATTTGTGCAAGCTCATTTAATAAAGATGCTTCTGTTAGAGAAATAGTAATTGCTGAATCTGTTTCTGATGCAGATGATGTTATTTCTAAATAAGGAGATGTTGATAATTCATTTTCCTCTTCCCACAAAGACAAGTTAAAGTTACCATCCCTATTGGTTTCGACAACATCATTAAATAAATGATCTATCTTTTGTGATCCAATTAGATCAAAAAATTCTACATCCTTGGAACTTGTTTTTTCATCTTCCCATAAGAGTAAATCACTTAAATCCTGATCATTATCATCAATTTCTAAGAGTAAATCACTTAAATCCTGATCATGATCATCAATTTCATTGTCAGTAGTTAGTAGTTGATAATTAGTGATATCTTCTAATATTTCTTCTGCTGGCCAATTATCATCCAGAGTGGATATATCAGTTACAAATAAACCAGCAAAGCTATTTAACTCAGAACTTTCTACATCGAGATGATCATGATCATAAATTGGAATTAATGACTGCAATTTTTTCCTATGTTCATCCAGCCATTTCGATATGACAACTTCTGATTCTTGTTCTGATAAATCAGTTGGAAAACTAAGATTATCTATGAGAATTTTTAATCTATCACAGATATCCAGTAGTAAAGACTCTAAATTTAGGTCTACTCTCACAGGATGTTCTTGAAGAATCTTAAACCAATCCTCCAGACAGTGGGATATGTGCTGAATACTGCTCAGACCCAACATAGATGCACTACCTTTAAGAGAATGGGCAGCACGGAAGATTTCATTCATCATTTCCGCATTTTTTAGGGTAATTTCCAGATTCAGCAATCCCTGTTCGATGGTATTTAGCTGTTCTTTAGCCTCTTCGATAAAGTAACCTAAAATCTGTTCTTCTGGCTGCATAGTCATCGCCTTAAATTAATAAACAAAAAACAAATCATTCGCTTTCACTTTCACTTGTGGGATTAATAGTTTCATTTCTCATCTATGTTATGGATGATTATCTTTAACTACATCGGACTATATTTTTCTTATTTAAACTAAATACCACCATCAAGTCTTTGCGATTCTGGGGTAGATTCCACTCGGAAGCGTTCCACAGAGATAATCAAGTTGCGGGATACTCCTACTAAATATTGCAAAGCTGCCGCAGCCCGCTGTGCTTCTTGAGAGGTTTCCTGTGCTGTTCGCTCTACAGATTGCATTACTTGTGCTACATTCCGGGAAGTTTCCCTTTGCTCTCCAGTATCATTAGTAATTGAGCGTACTAACATATCAATGTGATTTGCCACTTCAATGATATTATCTAGGGATTGCTTGGACTCTTGTGCTAATCTAGTTTGGTTAATTACCTGTTGTGTTCCTTCTTCCATAGCCATCATCACGGAGCTAGTTTCGCTTTGAATTTGCATGACAATTTGTTCAATTTCCTGCAAAGATTTAGCTGATTTATCTGCTAACTGACGAACTTCATCAGCTACAATTGCAAACCCTCGCCCTGCTTCTCCTGCTCTTGCTGCTTCAATACTGGCATTGAGCGCCAGTAAATTGGTGCGTGAAGCGATTTGACTAACTAGGGCAACAATAGAGTTAATCTCTTGGGATGATTCTCCCAGTCTTTTCACTTTTCGGCTAGTTTCTGCTACTGTTTCCCGCAGTTCCAAAATCCCGAACACAGTATTTTCTACTACTTCTCCGCCTTTTTGGGCGATTTTACTCGCTTCACAGGCTACAATTTCGGCTTCTTTTGCCGCTTCTGCTACCCGTTGGATCGAGTTATTCATTATTTGTACGGAATTTAACGCCAGAGCTAATTCTTTTGCTTGTCCTAGAGCCTCCGTTGATAAGTTGCTCGCAAAGGTTTCTGATGTGCCAGCAGCTTTTGTTACCTCATGTGCTGACACTTTTACCTGTTGCACAATATCCCTAAGATTTTGAATGATCAGATTAAAGGCATCAGCTACTGGTCCTAGTCCTTCGTCTGTGACTTCGGCTCGCACTGTTAAATCTCCTTTGGCAGCTCCTTCTACCTCGTCTAGAAGGCGAATTACCTGACTTTGCAGGTTGTCTTTAGTTTCTTTTTGTGCAATAGTCAGATGGGCATCTCTCTCGGTTTTAGCAACCAGAGACCGCACCATTTTATTAAAATCCGTGGCTAAATGCCCTAATTCATCTTTTGAATAGACTTTGGCGGCTACATTTAGATTACCTTGACCCATAGCATGAAACTGACTTTGTAAATCCTGGGTGCTACGGCTAATTTTCTTGACCATAAAATTAGTCATAAACCAGGAGGTAGCAGCACCCGTAGCTCCTGCGGTTAGAGGAATTAATAAAGGCATGAACCAATTTGTATTGCTCATTGATTCCTTTTGTTTTACAGGTGTTGTCAAGGAACCTAAGGCACTAACAATCACTACAGCAATAACTGATACAACGCCTACAGTTCCAGCTATCCACAATTGTTTCTTATTTAAAGAAGCGTTTTCAAAGGATGCAAATAAATTTTTTTCAGGACCTATATTGGCTTCTTTGATGGTAACTTCTGGCGAGGTGATGTCAACAGGAATCACTTCTTGAGCCGCACTAATTGTTAATAATTCTTGATCATTATAGATTCTTTCATCAGCTAATGACTCATCAATATTTAAAACATTTTCAGAACTATCTAGGGATTCTGACGGCATTTTCATGAGTTCATCACTACTATCTCCAATAAATTCAAATACTGATATATCACTGAGATTGTCAACTTCATCAAGGTCATTTAAAACCTCTCTATCATTATGAATTTCTCCGCCAGAAATCAATGTTTTATCAGTCATATTTGCTTCATTTTCATCATCAAAGGCGGCTATAAATGCTTCTAAATCGAATTGATTATCGTTATTTTTTCCTAATGATAACCTGGGTGGTGTAGTCATGTAGTTAAGATTAAACTCCTGTTTTGGTACTATATCACTATCATTGTCGGTAAGTAAAACTCTTTTGGAGTTATCTTCTTGGTTGGAGTAAAAGTCTTCCAAATCATCACCGATGAATATTTGATCTGTAGCTGAGAATTTAGGTGCTGAAAAAGGTGAATAGCTGTCATCATCATCACTGATTATTGAACTTTCATTAGCTGAACTACTCCGATATGATATCGGATTACTTGTGAGGTCTTCTGGAATTAAGGCAAAGGGATCATCACTTCTATCTCTCAGTTGCTCCAGAGAATTGCTGTCTAATTCGCTACTAGTTGTATCAATTATTTCACTATAAGCAAGAAACGGATTTTCCAGAGAATCTAGGGCTAGTTCATATTCTGCAAAAGAATTAAGTTGAGAACTATCGCTGGATTCCTCTTCACTTATCAACGGTTCATAACAGAAAGCATCTTTAGCATCATCTTCAAAAACCTGTTGTTGAGATGCTATTTTATCCTGATTAAAAGTTGAATCTTGATCATCTGTAGGTTTTGCCATTGCCTCTCTCCCAAGTTGATTATGACCACCGCGTACTTCGTAAAATTGCTACTTGATCTAATAGTTGCAAATACTTTTTTTCTGTTTCTGTATCAAATATATAAGCACCGCGCAAAAACTCAGTCTGATCATCTGGTACATGATTAAGTGGCACGAGATGCCCTATATCCAACCAGTCTATTCCAGAAATTTCTGCAACTCCTAAGCCTAGTATCGTGTCTTGGTCTTCAATAACAATTATGGAAATTTCCGGGCAATCTGTGTTTAATGGGATTGTTTCACCCAGAAATTGTCCTAAATCAGCAATCCAAATCAAGCGCCCCCGTAAATTGGTCGTACCTAAAAGTAAGGGGGATGTATTAGGGATTTGTGTAATCCGCTCAGGACTAAGTTCAATTACTTCCCGGATTCCTGTAGCCAGAAATGCAAACTCCTGACCTGAGGGTAGATAAAACCGCAAATGTAGCTCAGACGATAATCTTATCTGATCACTCTGTCCTGGAGAATTTTCTGGTTGTAATTGGGGAGGGAATTGATATTGCCCTGGGTCAGTTAAAAACTCCGAGTTGCTAACCATATTGCTTTCATCCTTATCCTCGCAAGAGTTGTTTGACTGTTCCCACCAATTCATTTTCTTTAAAGGGTTTACCTATGTAGGCATCTGCTCCTTGCTTCATCCCCCAATACCGATCAAATTCTGTGCTTTTAGAAGAACACATCAGCACCGGAATATTTTTGGTTTTAGGATCGGATTTTAAGTATCGGCAGAGTTCATAGCCATTCATGCGAGGCATAAAAATATCCAAAACAACTAAATCAGGAGGTGTATCTTGAATCACCTGTAAAGCCTCTACTCCGTCTACTGCTTGGGTGACCGCCAAACCACTAGCTTTGAGGAGCTTTGTGATGATCATTCTTTGGGAGCTACTGTCTTCAACAATGAGAACTGTCATCATAACTGTTGATTTAGATTTTGATTCAAATGTCATGTTAGGCGACATAACTTGCTTTGACCGCAAAAGGGAACTATTTTAAATAAATTAACCGGAGCATTTCACTAATTTACCACACAGCATAACCTAAGTTGTGACTAAAACATGAGAATTTTACTGGCTTGGCTGGTAAAAGCACCAAATAGATTGTTAGTTAGTTGCAGAT
>NZ_KE384674.1:126978-134034 GCF_000426925.1 Dolichospermum circinale AWQC310F
ATAAAAGCGCTACCCCTGTTGCCAAAATGGACATAATTCCTGTTAATCCCGCTAAGGGTTTTTTATTTTTACCCGTCACCCATTCAGAAATTTTATCTGTGTAGGTAATTAATCCTACTGTATCTATTGTAGCAATAGCCCATACCCAACCAGCATGAAGTCCCCATGCTATCCCTAAATTATTACCATCAGTTAATCTGGCTAATACTAATACCATGCCCATTAACCATAGTCCAGGAAGTTGAGGAATAGTTTCTTTTTGTTCCCATACCAAATGTAAAATAGCAAAAACTAAGCTAGAAATAATTGCGGCTAACCAAACTGAATAATTCTGCTCTAATTTGGTCAATAAAAATCCCCGAAATACAAGTTCTTCTATTCCCCCTACAAACCAAGCCACTAAGAAAATTGTTAGGAAACTAGATGGTATTAACTTGATATTAGGTTTTTCTAAATAGCACCAACCCAGACAGATTTGACCAAAGAATACTATGGCTAAAATGAAAACACCCAAGCCAAAACCAAGTAATAAAGAACGGAAAATAGAAACTTTTCCCACTAATCCATAATCAGAAAAAGAACCCAAGTTCAACCATTGAAATCCCCAGAGAATGAAAGGAACTAATAAGTAGAGAGACACCAATAAAGGAACTTTTTGCTCTGGTTGCAAAGATTGGTGTATTTGCCAAGGGCGGGTAATGGCTAAAATTGCTACTAATGGTAACCAACAACCTACCCAGATCATAAAAAAAGCCATGACCGAAAATACTGGTGTATGTTTAAGTAACTCCAGCAAAATATTGGCCGATGACTGCAAAAATGACAGTAGAATAGATATAAAAAACACGGCTAACTTCCCGAAAAATATATTTCTTGATTAATAATCAAGAATCTACCAGAATTTGTCACCCATGGCGGAAGCTAAATCGTTTTTTTATGTCTTATGTCACCGACATCATAAATTATTAAACTACAGCTAATACTTAGCTGTAGCTTTAGGGATAAATTCGTTAATATTGACTTGAAATTGATCCCTAATCAGTGCAAGAATTTATTCTTCTACATCTGATTCATCAGTATCATCATCATCAGACTGAGTTAATTGTTTCTCACTTTCGCTTAACTGAATCAAGTGAATGTGTTTGTAACCTAGTCTAATTTCAAATTCATCACCAGGTTTTAAACCCATAGCTTTGGTGTAGGTCGCGCCAATCACGATTTGACCATTTTGGTGTACACTCACCCGGTATGTCGGTTCACGGCCACGACCATCTTTAGGTGCTTCTGGACTAAGGGGAATACCTCTAGCTGACAGTAAAGCATCATAAAAATCTGTGAGATTAACGCGAACTTGGCTATTTTTAGTAATGGTGTAGTACCCACACTGTTTTGCTCTTTCTCGACGCGGTAAAGTTGAAAGTTCTTTAACTTTCGCTAGTAGTGTTTTTCCGGTTAATGGGGCAGTTGCAGTTTCAGTCATTATGCTCTAATTTTCCTTAATCTCTTCAAACCGATAGGGTAGCCTGGCCTTAGCCACGCAAAAATTTTCTCTGAATCTAGTATTGAGCTTTTTAGCTAGGGACCAGATTTCACAAAGCAGATAGATAGAAGGGTGATGGATGAATTTCTGCTGATATGGAAGCACTAAAATAGTCTATTATAGATAACTATAATAGCAGTCTAAGTCATGGCTGCCACAGACATTAATTCCAGTAATTTTACCGCGATTTTAACCATCATTGGCCATCAGAAATTAAATTATTTTCTCTTTGGGCAGCTGAGTGCGGTGTAACTTCCAGCCACCTTTACAAATCAGGTTAGTTCTACTCCAAAAAAGTTGTAGAGCCAATAAATTACAGGTTTTTCACATTTAATGCTGACTTTTACCGCTTTTGAGTTATGGGCTTACACCTAATTCTCGTTTTTAGCTGAAGACAACATAGTATTTGTATGTGGTCTGACGACCATACACCCTTTGATTCTACCAGTAGAGACATGATTTTTCTAGTCTCTAGATTGTGAGAAAACCACAGAAGTTTTAGCCGTGCTTATGCGGTTATTGTTTCTGATTTTGTGAGTTCGTAATTTCCTATTAAATAGTAGCATGAAATAATAATAGCAAAATATTTTGGGAATTTTAAATTTAAATTGCCACTAAATTTTGCTCTAAATCCCTGAAGTTAAGCGGGTAAAAAGCAGGAGAGATTTTGGCTATGGTTGATGCTGTCAAGAGGATAATGTGAGGACTTTTATAAAAGTTAATCTGATTCAGATTGGCTTGGCTTGAGAGAATGAGTTAAATCAAGGGAATTTCTATGGCTTGGCCACAGCAGCTATCAGTGGTCAAAGACAAAAAGCGGGGAGAAAATCCTCGCTGTTGATCACGGTTAAATTCCCAGATCTGATGAAATTATCTACATTTTTCTAGAGGAAGAATAAATTTACCACATCTAGGGGGTATTTGATGGCGACTGGCAAATATTTTTATTGGTTGTAACACTTCTATATATTTAAAGATGTAGAGTTTTGATAATTAGGGCTTGACGAAATTCCTATTAAGTGCAAAGGATCAAGGGTAAAGGAGTAAAGCCTGTGGTTAACTTCAGCATAAAAGAAAACGATTTTTATACTTCATGCTGCATACTTCGTCCTTACATGTGCTGATGGTTTTTGAGATATATCTCAGAAGAGAAAAGATTTGATCCCAATATTTGGACTGATGATGATGGAAGTTATTTTTAAGATTGCTCGACAACAAGAAAATTCTCACCCTGTTTTCAAATCGTACCTTTTGCAGGTAGAACCAGGTAATACTATCCTGGATTGTCTGAATCAAATCAAGTGGGAACAAGATGGGACTTTAGCATTTCGCAAAAATTGTCGCAATACAATTTGTGGTAGTTGTGCTGTGAGGATTAATGGCCGTTCTGCTTTGGCTTGTAAGGAAAATGTAGGGGGTGAACTGGCCAGACTGGAAAAAATCTCATCATCTCACAATCAGTCTCAAACTACTCCAGAAATTACAGTAGCACCTTTGGGGAATATGCCTGTAATCAAAGATTTAGTTGTGGATATGAGCAATTTTTGGCATAATTTGGAGACGGTTGCTCCTTATGTCAGTACAGCGGGTAGACAAGTTCCTGAAAGGGAGTTTTTACAAACACCACAAGAAAGATCGCTCCTGGACCAAACGGGTAATTGTATTATGTGTGGAGCTTGTTATTCTGAATGTAATGCTGTTGAAGTCAATTCTGAATTTGTAGGTCCCCATGCTCTGGCTAAAGCATACCGCATGGTGGCAGATTCCCGTGATAGCAATACAGAACAAAGATTAGAAAACTATAGCGCGGGAACTCAAGGAGTGTGGGGTTGTACTCGTTGTCTTTACTGTGATTCGGTTTGTCCCATGGAAGTTGCTCCATTGGCGCAAATCACCAAAATTAAACAGGAAATTCTGGATAGTAAACACAAGAGTGACAGTCGTTCAATTCGTCACCGTAAAGTTTTAGTAGACTTAGTAAAACAAGGTGGTTGGATTGATGAACGTCAATTTGGACTCCAAGTAGTTGGTAATTATTTCCGGGATCTTCAGGGATTACTGAGTATTGCACCTTTGGGGTTACGAATGCTCGTCAGGGGGAAATTTCCCCTTTCCTTTGAACCCTCCCAAGGAACTCAACAAGTGCGTTCTCTGATCGAATCTGTACAAAATTCTGGACAAAATCAGTGTTAATTATATGCGATGATTAGTAATTTAGCCATGGGGAAGAATTTATTTTCTTCCTCGTTTTTAGCTTTTCCTTAACTTGGATCTTGACGAATATTCAATTTTCGTCCAAATCGGTCATAAACTAAAACGTCCCATTGTCCATTATTATTGTACTCAAAAGCAATTCTACTACCATCAGCACTAATTGTGGGATTGCGGACTTCTCCTTGTAGATCACCTGCTAAATTCCGTAATTGACGCACATCTTGATCATAAAGGATAATTTGTGTTCTTCCTTGACGACTCGCAGCAAAGACAATAAATTTACCATTTTCAGAAGCCGCAGGATGGGAAGCAATTGTATCAAAGGAATTTAATCCAGGTAAATCTACTAAATTACGAGTTAACGTATCAAACATATACACATCTTGACTTCCTCTGCGATCGCTGGTAAATATAATATATCGGCCAGAAATTTGCGGGTTTAATTCCGATGCAAAACTATTAAGACTTCTTCCCCCCGAATCAAAGGGGTAACTGAGTAGACGTGGATAGCCAAAACATCCAGTTAATAGAATTGAGCAGAAAAATAAAATAGTTGATATTTTGTAATTCATCGAAGCACAAAGCGACAAAAAAATTTTTTTAATTTTAAATTAAATCTAAATTTAAACAGGACTTACGCAACTGGTATAATCTCCTAAATTGTAGTGAGAACTTTAGTTCTCTCCTGGAGACCTTAAAAAAATAAGATCAGGGCTAAAGCCCTGACTACAAACAAATGATATGATAATTTCTTGTGACACTTGCTTGCGTAAGTCCTGTTTAATTTTAATTTTTAATTGAAACATTTGTACCATTAGGAATATCTAACTCAATAGTCGGACCCCTATCAAGAACCTCAATATCCCATTGTCCACGAGTAGAAGATTCAAACACAACATAACGGCCGTCAGGACTAATACTAGGATTTCTCACCCAACCACGAAAAGTAGGAGTGAGAATTTGTGACTGTTGGGAAGCACGATCATAAAGTGCAACTACTGGTCTACCCTGATCACTGGTGAGATAACAAATGTAGCGACCCGTATAACTGAGACTGGGACTTTCCGCAATTACTGATCCTCGATTTAACCCTGGTGTGGGAATAAAAGTTTGATTTTCTAAATCATATACCAACAACTGCTGATAACGATAGCGATTGGAGATCAAAGCCAAAAAACGTCCATTTCCACTGATAGCAGGTTGTTCCTCAGTATAGCGGCTATTGAGGGAGGTAACTCCCATAGGGATATCAGCAGCATTACAAGATACTAGTAAATTTGTAGTTCCCAAAATTAGGCTCCAATAAATTGATTTTTGGAGCCAGAAACTAGGTGTAAATGTTTTCACATTCCTGTTTTTCCGTTGTCCACCCCAAATATGGCCAATACCAAGATTTTAATTTTAAATATCGTCATTGAAATCGGAATTATCCGGCTCATTATTTGGCTTCTTAATGGGATTGTATGGTACATATTCAGTTGGGATAGCCTCATCATCATCCTGTCTTTTTGGGGGAACGGAATCTCTAGGTGGACGACGTTTTCTTGGTCTAGGAGTGGGGGTAACATCATCTTCACGGCTGTCTGGACTTTGGGGACGATTATTACTGCTATTATTGCGACGTGGTGGTTTTCTTAACTCATCTTGGGAGTTGGAACTTTCCCAATCATCAACTGTTTTGGGAGCAGAACCCCAATTTTCATCTTCATAGCCTGGGCTGGGAGGGCTAACAGAACGCCCGGAATTAGGACGACGCTTTCTTTCGCCTGAATCTGGTTTTTCCCTATTCCGTGGGCTTTGTGAACTGCGTGATGGTGCTTCATCATAATAGTCATCACGGCTAGAACGTTCATCTCGACTACCGCGAATTCTTGGACGTGGAGGGGCTTCCTCTTCTTCGTAGGGTAGAGGTTCTAAATCAGCATCCATTTCCGCTTGATAATTTCGTCGTTCTGAGTAAGAGTATTTTCTACTGACTTCTCGCTCATCATCTACAATGGGAGTATTACGTTTTGCTTGTTGTGTAGCTATACTACGTAGGCGAATACTTTCGACCGCAAAAAATACCGTAGAACCGACCAAAAGCAGTTGACCAAATTGTAAAATCGGGTCAAGTCGCCATCCTTGGAAGACGAGAATAAAACCACATAATAAACCAACTGCTGCAAAAAAGATATCTTGATCTCTTGACAGTTCAGGACGAACAGAACGAAGAAAGTATAGTGCTGCTCCAGCTACAGCCAAGAAAATTCCTAGAATACTGGCTGAGTTCGCTCCAAAATTTACCTGAGCCAAAACACTGGCTGAGTTTAGCCCAAAATTAATCATGACTATTTTCCTAAAATTAAATCTATGTTAACGAGTTCCAGTTAGTAAGCAAAATTAGAGTTAATTTAGATACTTGTGCGAACAAGTATACTCAGTTCACAAGAGTTAGACCTTCTACTTATTCTAAGTTAAATGCTCAACAGCCCATCACTACTTTAACTAGTCACAATATTATGCAATAATTCAGGAGTCTGGGAGAAAGGAGATAATTCTTCCCCAGTCTCCAGTCTCCAGTCTCCAGGGATTAAAAACGTTGGATTTTATCTTTTTGGCTAATGAAAATTAAACCAACAGTAGCAGGGATAACGACAATTGCAGTACCCCAGACCAGACTCCAAAGAAAATTTGCTAAAGAGGGTGTCATAGTTTTCGACCTTGTTTACACAGTTTATTCTTATTTTAATCTTGGATCACTTTCTTGAAAAGTGGACTGAGATTATTTATCTAACTTAGTATTTACTTGATTGATGATCCCAAGTCAATAACTTTGTTTTTGTATTCTCACAAGAAAATGACACCTTATGGCTAAAATTAAAGCAAGAATCCGTTACAAAGCTTAAAGTTTTTCAGCTTGCGCCCAAGTTTTGGATTTTATCACAGATAGTAGCTAAACAACATGACTGGTGTTAACTTGACTGCTTGGGTTCTTGGTCCATTTTTAGGAGTAATGACGTTTTTATTTATTTTCCGCATTATTCTGACATGGTATCCCCAAGTCCATCTCAATCGTCTGCCTTTTAGTCTAATCGCTTGGCCTACCGAACCCTTTTTAATCCCGTTGCGGAAGTTTATTCAACCTATTGGTGGTGTAGATATTACGCCGATTATTTGGGTGGGTATTTTTAGTTTTATCAGGGAAATTCTACTAGGTCAGCAGGGGTTACTGACCATGTTATACAGGGAATAGGGAATAGGGAACAGGGAACAGGGAACAGGGAACAGGGAACAGGGAACAGGGAACAGGGAACAGGGAA
>NZ_KE384674.1:134200-164094 GCF_000426925.1 Dolichospermum circinale AWQC310F
GAGAAATATTCTTTTGCAACAGACAACGGACAACAGACAACGGACAACGGACAACGGACAACGGACAACGGACAACTGACAACTGACCGCTGACAACTGACCGCTGACCAATTATTGCATTTTCATGTCCTGAACAAAGCTGGTGTAAATATTACCTTGTAAAAATTGGGAGTTTTCCATAATTTTTTGGTGGAAGGGAATAGTTGTAGGGACTCCAGTAATGGCACATTCTCGCAATGCTCGTCTCATACGGGTAATAGCGGTGGATCTATCTGGTCCCCAGACAATTAATTTACCAATCAGGGAGTCATAATAAGGCGGAATTTGATAATCTGTGTATACATGAGAATCTATACGTACACCAGGTCCTCCGGGGGGAAGATAACCACTAATTTTACCAGGGGCAGGGCGAAAATCATGATCTGGATCTTCGGCGTTAATACGGCATTCTATGGAATGTCCTCTGAGAACTACGTCTTTTTGTGTCAGTTTGAGTCTTTCCCCTTGAGCAATGCGAATTTGTTCTACCACTAAGTCTATACCAGTAATCATCTCTGTGACTGGATGCTCAACTTGTATCCGGGTGTTCATTTCCATGAAGTAGAATTTACCGAATTTATCAAGGAGAAACTCAATAGTTCCAGCACCAGTGTAATGGATAAATTGGGCAGCTTTGACGGCGGCCTTTCCCATTTTTTGCCGTAAGTCAGGGTCAAGAGCCGGACTGGGGGCTTCTTCTAGGAGTTTTTGGTTGCGACGCTGAATTGAACAATCCCTTTCTCCTAAATGGATGACGTTACCGTAGTTATCTGCTAATATCTGAAATTCAATGTGACGAGGACGTTCAATAAATTTTTCTATATAAACGCCTGAATTACCAAAGGCTGCTCCTGCTTCCCCTTGAGCAGCTAGGAATAGTCTGACAAATTCATCTTCAGAGCGGACAAGCCGCATTCCTCTACCACCACCACCAGCGGTGGCTTTAATCATTACAGGATAACCAATTTTTTTGGCGATCGCTAGTCCTTCCGCTTCTGATTCCACTAACCCTTCACTACCGGGAACTGTAGGTACACCGGCTTTTTGCATAGTTTCCTTAGCGGTAGACTTATCCCCCATTAGTCGAATAGCTTCGGGACTAGGACCAATAAAGGCAATATGATGATCCGCACAAATTTCTGCAAATTTGGCATTTTCCGATAAAAAACCATAACCGGGATGAATAGCATTGGTGTTACGCGTTAATGCAGCCGCAATAATATTGGGAATATTCAAATAACTTTTACTGCTGGCGGCTTCACCAATACAAACGGCTTCGTCTGCAAGTTGGACGTGGAGAGCGTTTGTGTCAACAGTGGAATGAACCGCAACTGTAGCAATTCCCATTTCTTCACAAGCCCGGAGAATGCGAAGGGCGATTTCTCCTCGATTGGCAATTAATATTTTGTCAAATTTCATTTTCTAGTTAGGATATCAGTACCAGTAGATTCACATTTTCTCCCATCCTGTTGACATAAAGCTATTGCATGACTGTAAATCGTGACGAGAGATCCCCAAACATAATTCTTAGCAGACTATTGGATAATGTGGCCTCTTTCTTGACTAGACCTTTTAATATCACCTTTGCTGTCACCATATTTCTGTCAGTCTCATACCCATTCAAAAAATATTTGCAAAATTTTGGGAAAATATTGTATTTGAGCATTTTTTATGTTATACTTTAATCTGTGTTGAAATCCTGCGGATGTGGCGGAATTGGTATACGCGCACGCTTGAGGTGCGTGTGGGCCTAGCCCTTGCGAGTTCGAGTCTCGCCATCCGCATTTTTAACTTACAAGTTACCTACTCTTAATGTCAGAGAAATGATATTAGGAGTTGGTTTCCAAGTTTTACGGCAATTTTCCGGTAAATCAAGGATTTTTTGTCTCACGCAGAGGCGCGGAGGCGCAAAGAGGAATTAGGAGTGTGGATAAATCAAATTAGATAGCTATAGTATATAGATAGATGAACTTTTGTAAAAAAAATTGACTACTACTTTTAATCCGATACATAACTTAATCCTTCCTAACCCTTGGTATTGTCTAACTCCTATTTGGACTGGTGGGGAGGAAGATGTTAAACAAGGTTTACCTCACACCCAGTTAGCCCCAGCGTGGCAATTACTGCTTTTAGGTGATGGTTCTCCGACTCGACACGTACAACTGTTGACGGGTGAACCAACGGAGGTAGATGTGATTGATATGTCACCCATTGGTATGAGTGCAGATCATGCACCAGCTATGATGCAAATGCTACCAGGTCCAAGAATTAGAAGACAGGTATGGGTGCGAACTGCTTCTGGTCAACGTTTATATTATGCTGCTTCTTGGTGGGAAGCAAGTCATGTAGATGAATATTTACAGAACAAGTCTTTACCAATTTGGGCAAGTTTAGCACGGTTACGGACTGAATTGTATAGAGATGTGCAAGGTATTTATTATGGTAACTCAGAAGCTTTAGAGTCAGGTTTTCAGGAAAAAGGACCTTTTTGGGGTCGTCATTATTTATTTTGGCATCATGGAAAACCGCTAACTTTGATTTATGAGGTTTTTTCGCCTTTTTTAACTAAATACTTAGGTCCGATGAATTTGGAAGGTTAATTTTGCCAATGACTAATCTCCAAAACCAGATAGGATCAAGGTAAGCGCAATTGATTTTTCAAGTATCCACTGGAGAGAATTGTTTATGAATCTGGTTGTACTCCAGAACTGGCTAGATAACGCCTCTTTTGCTGTCTTATTCTGTACAATGTTGGTGTACTGGGTGGGGGCGGCTTTTCCGAGTTTATCGCTGACAGCGGCTTTGGGGACGGCTGGAATGGCCATTGCTAATTTGTGTATGGCTACTTTGTTGGGGGCTAGATGGATAGAAGCGGGATATTTTCCCCTCAGTAATCTCTATGAGTCTCTATTTTTCCTGACTTGGGGAATTACCGCTGTACATCTAATTGCTGAAAATAGTAGTCGTAGTCCCTTGGTTGGTGTTGTTACTGCACCAGTAGCTATGGGAATTACGGCTTTTGCTACTCTGACTCTACCATCAAATATGCAGGTCTCAGAGCCTTTAGTCCCGGCTTTGAAATCTAATTGGCTGATGATGCACGTTAGTGTTATGATGTTAAGCTATTCTGCTTTAATGGTAGGGGCATTGTTAGCGATCGCTTTTTTAATTGTCACTGGCGGAAAAAATATCCAATTACAAGGTAGTTCTGTTGGTAATGGCGGTTATCGCAGTAATGGTTATAAACTAATCAAAGCAGATGAGTTAATTACATCTACAAACACTGCGGAAACTAATGGCTTTTCACGCATGGAAAGTAATAACAACGGAAATGGAACAGCGGTTTTAGATTTAGTTACAACTACTTCCAGTAAAACTACTGAAAATCTTTCACCTCAACGCCTGAATTTAGCTGAAACCCTGGATAATATTAGTTACCGTATTATTGGCTTAGGATTTCCCCTCTTAACTATCGGTATTATTGCTGGTGGAGTTTGGGCTAATGAAGCCTGGGGTTCTTACTGGAGTTGGGACCCCAAGGAAACTTGGGCGCTAATTACTTGGTTAGTTTTCGCGGCCTATCTGCATTCTAGAATAACTCGCGGTTGGCAAGGTAGAAAACCCGCAATTTTAGCCGCTGCTGGTTTTGTTGTGGTTTGGATTTGTTACCTGGGTGTAAATCTTTTGGGTAAGGGTTTACACTCCTACGGTTGGTTTTTGTAATCATCTTACCCAAAAACCCCCTTAACTCTTGGGTTGAGGGGGATGTATATTATATTATGTTTTAGCCATTATTTTATATCCTACCCCTATGCTTCCTAACTTGACACAATTTGCTATCTCGATTTTGTTCATGTTTTTTGTGCTTTCGACACGATACCTAGTTGTGTCCTCGTTTCTCTATTGGTTGCTTTGGGTTCGTCGTCCAAAGTCTTGGGAGGGTCGTCGTCTTCATGATTTGGACGGACGTAAAAGTAAAATCAACAGCGAAATTAAATGGTCACTTTTATCCTGTCTGATTTTTTCCGTACCCAGTGCTTTAATGATGACTCTGATTGTGTCAGGAGATACGAAAGTTTATTTTCATCCTCTGGAATATAGCTTAGTATATTTACCTTTAAGTTTGTTTATTTATTTATTTCTTCACGATACTTATTTTTACTGGACTCACCGCTGGTTACACATTCCTAGTATATATCGTCGTTATCATCAAATACATCACGAATCTATTAATCCTACACCCTGGACATCTTTTTCTTTTGATCCTGTTGAGAGTGTTATTCAAGCAATTATTATTCCTATTCTAGTTTTTATTATTCCCATTCACATTAGTATGGTACTTTTATTATTAACCTTAATGACCATATTTGGTGTTGTCAATCATACTGGTTATGAAGTTTATCCCCGTTCTTGGATGAGTGGTTTTTGGGGTAAAAATTGGATTACACCAACCCACCATACTCTTCATCATCATAAGTTTAATTGTAATTATGGTCTTTATTTTCGTTTTTGGGATAAATTAATGAATACTGATATTATGATCCGCAAGCTAGGAGTCAATAAAAGCCTGTTTTAAAAGCTAAAATCGGCGATTAGAAAGATACACATCTACACAGACAAAACCTGCCTACGCAGGTTAGAAATCCTTTAGCAGAGATATTTATGTATACTTTAGATTTTAAAACAGTTTCTCAAAACATTTATTTGCAAGTTCTCAACAGGAGTTAGGAGTAAAATCTGCTTAATTTTTAATGAGCATATTCTAGGACAATAATCATCCTAATTATCATTAATAATCCGACTAGGATATATTCTAAAAGAATCGAAAAAATTAGACGCTTCTGTAGTTAATTCATCCTTTGTTCTAGCTCCGATTAAATAAAGTCGTCCTCTGACTACATATCCTTGATATTGTCCTTGACTACCATCAGAATGTTGTACCAGTAACTCAATACCTGGATATCCTTGAATTACCATATCTGTGCTTTTTATAACTTTACCTCTTATATCCAGGTTTTTTCTTAGAGAGGTTTGTAAAACTTCTCGAATCTGTTCCGAGTCTAAATAATCAGTATCTGTCGGTAGGTCTCCATGAAAGATCATATATACTGTTTCTGTTAGCGTATTTACCGTTAGCAATGAGTTTTTTGTATTCTCTGCTACCTCTCCAGGCATCCAAATCTTAAAATCTCCTTGTGGTCCCCAATATTGGTCATTTTCAGCTATTTGAATAGTTTTTTTGATGGTCAAATTTTTGTTAGTTACTAATGGCAAATTCTGCTGATAATTTGCAGATATTTCTTGATTTACTAGTGCAATTGCTGAATTTTGTATTGGTAAAGATCCTAGTGTAAACAGTGAAATCAAAGTTAGTTTTAAGCTGCAATTAAATTTCATGTTCAATGACTCTTCATAATCAGATAATTAGAATATCTCCGAATTTTCTACACCCCCTGTAGAGACAATTCATGAATTGTCTCTAAAATCTTGATGGGAAATGTCTATTTGACTGGTTGCTACTGATATTCTTTAGCTGGAACTCTGAAGGCCGCATATTTCCATTCACCGCTTTCTAAATATTCAATTTTAAATTCTCCTTTGGTCAACAAACTTATATCTTTGAGTTCTATGATCCCATTTTCTTTAACTACAACACAATCTGAATTAGTTGTAGTAGTTGGAGTTGTATTTGTATTGATTTGACTCAGGATTTTACTTCGTGAATCTTGATACTCTCGTTCTGTTATTAGTTTAGAATCATACAATTTTTTCAGTTCTCTCAGTTTGGTTTCTGTATCTGACTCACCTGTTTTCTGGACATTATCTACTGTACAAGAATCTGGTTTAAAAGCAATTTTTCTGACAGGATGATCCCACCATTTAGAAAACTGAGTAATGGCATTAGTTGTTCTGGTTGTATGTACTACCCTGACTTGATTGCCATTTATTTCTAAACGTACCCAATCAGTCGATCTTTTTTGGATTAATCCACCAAATCCCCAAGCGATAACGCTACCAATTGAAACACCAGTATCTGATAAACGCAGTTTAATAATTCGAGATTCTAGCCCTTGTGCTACTTTTATTTGATCCTGAGATATAGTTCTATTCTGAGGAATAAAAACAGTATTTTTTTCTATAGCAAGCGATGTATTAACTGCTACAAAATAGTTACTTGCAGTCCGCTTAGAATCGGTATCACTACCCTTATATGTAGATGCTGGGGTGTTGACTGGTTGAGTATTATTAGTGTTTTGATCTACTGAATTAGTCGAGTTAGAATTTTGAGCCATTAAGTCGGCCGCTTTCCTAGAAACTGACTCCGCTTGAGCAGGAGTTGTGACTAAAGTAGCTAATATAGCTAATCCTAAAAAGCACTTATGTTTATTCATGATGTAGGCAACCTTGATTTTCAATTTGAAAGACAAAAATTATCTCAAGTTAGAGACTATGCAAAAGTCAGTTGATCTGCGATACTAGTAAAACTTCTACTGAATCTTGAATCTGACTGACTTTCGTGATAGAAACATTTTTTCCCCCTATGTATGTCACAAAATTTAATTTATTTTATTTTGTGATATACAATATAATCATAAATCTGACATATTTTCTTGTAAGTGTCAACCCCAAACCAGAAATTTATATTTCTCTGGCATTTACGTATATCTTGTCTTACTCGGAGTCATAATTATGACTCAAAATCAACAACCTAACCCTGACATAAAATAGTCACAGAAGTAAATATGAAACTGATGCAGTTTAAACCAAGAATGAATGAACAAGAGTTTGAGCGCGTATTTGACAATCTCACAGAACGACGCAAAAACGTATTAAAAAAGATACTAGCGGGCGAAACAGATGCGGATATAGCTCAATCCATGAAGATTGGAGAATCGTCTGTGAGAAAATATGTTGAAAGAATATGTCTGGAATTTGGACTGAATAATGAGCCTTCTGATAGCCGTCGCTATAAACGGTCAGAGTTGGTTACATTATTTGCCAAATACAAACCGGAATTACTGAGTGAAACTAAAACTAGCTCGACAAAAGAATTAACAATAATGACGGATGAAAATCAATCAAATATTACCGAATATATCCTGCATTTGTTATCCTTTAATCAGCCCATATCAGAGGATTTGCAACAGATACTAAATCGCATCAAGTTTCATGAACAAGAAAGGAAACAAATTGCGAAAGCTCTAAATGAAATCGGGCATAAAAATTATCTGAATAACGACTTTACAATTGCGGCATCCTATTTAGAATTAGCAGTTGAATTTAACCCAAACTATGGAGCGGCTCATTATAATTTAGGAGCAGCTTATGAAAAGTTAGAGAATTTAGATGGTGCTTGTTACCACTATCAGATTGCGAGTAAATATCAAAATCGTGCTGCTGATGCTGCTGCGAATAATTTAGCTAGGTTGCAAATTCTGCAAGGAAATAGTGCAGCAGCGGTGAAGATTATTGAATCAATTTTGCCCAAGGTTAGAGATAAAACCATAGAAATTACATTGTATAAAAACCTTGGCTGGGGATATTTTCAGGAAAATTGTCTGGAAAAAGCAAAACAAAATTTACTGATTTGTTTGCAATTAGAAAGCAATTATACTCCAGCTTATTGCTTACTAGCACAAGTGCAAGCAGCAGAGGGAGATCATCAAAGTTCCAGAGAATCATGGCAAACTTTTTTAGAATTTTATGCCTATGATCAGGAAGAAAAAAAATTTCGTGGACAATTACCAGAACTAGAAGTTTGGAAACTGGAAGCCATGAGAATTATTAATTCTCAAGAGAAGTAATTCAGAGGGATAAGTATCAGAATCTAGATTTATCTGAGAAAGGGTAATTTACTGTGTAGCTTGGGTTGACGCAAGGAAACCCAACATCAAGCAGTAATAATAAATGTGTTAGAGGATGTTTGAAAATTACGGAATACCACTTTTCAAACATCCTCTAAGGGGTTACAAAATCATCTGCGTTTATCTGCGTTCATCTGCGTTTAGTTCTGAGTAGATTCATCTTAGTAACGACAACATGAAACTAAGTCTAGTAGCAACCACCATTTTTATCTTGACATTAGGATTTTACACCTTAAAAGTGATTACTGAAACCACAAAAACACCCAAGACTTTTACAGAATGGTGTGAACAAAAAGCCAGTTTACCTCAAGAGACGAGACACACTGTAGAGGTATTATTAAAAGTTGCAGAAACGCAAAATTGTAGTCAAGCTAATCAAACGCTAATTAATTTTACTAAACTTGAGCTTCCGTTAAATAAAATCAGCGATACCGCACCTTTGTCTGCTCTGACTAATTTGAATTCTCTTTACCTTGCGGAAAATAAAATCAGCGATATCAAACCTTTGTCTAATCTCACTAATTTGAATGCTCTTTACCTTTCGGAAAATAAAATCAGCGATATCAAACCTTTGTCTAATCTGACTAATTTGAATGCTCTTTACCTTGCGGAAAATAAAATCAGCAATATCAAACCCTTGTCTAATCTGACTAATTTGACTATCCTTGACCTTCCGGTAAATAAAATCAGCGATATCAAACCTTTGTCTAATCTGACTAAGTTAACTACACTTTCCCTTTCACAAAATCAAATCAACGATATCAAACCTTTGTCTAATCTGACTAAATTAACTCAAGTTGACCTTGCGAAAAATCCACTTACCTCTAAACAATGTCCCCTGCAACCAGAGTCTATTTGTAAGTTTTAGTCCGATTATATTTTGGTGAGTTATAGACTTGCTAACGCATCCTCAAAATACTCAATTTCACTGAATATTACCAGACTAAAAATGTCAATTTGGACAAAAATCCTATTCTACTAAATCATGTTTGATCGCAAACCTAACCAATTCAGCACGATTACTGGTTTCAGTTTTTCTCAATAAACTACTCACATATTTCTCCACCGTACGCGGACTTAAATGTAAATGATTACCAATTTCCACATTAGAAAAACCATGGGTTAAAAGGTCTAAAACCTCCTTTTCCCTCACAGTTAACGGTGTCAATACTTGAGATATCTGAACCTGAGTAGATACAGAAATATGACCGTTCTCTGCCTTTGTATAAGTTAAATTACGGCTGTTATCCTGGTAAATAAAACGACATTCTGATTGGATAATTTGCGATCGCTCTAATAAATTGCGAATAGCAGCGGCTAATTCTTCCAATTCAAAAGGCTTAGGCAGATACAAATCACAACCAGATTGATACCCCAAAATTCGTTCTTGGATTTTAGTTCTCGCTGTTAATAAAATTACAGGTAATAAGCGAAACGCGGATAATTGACGAACACGACGCACCAACTCATAACCATTCATTAGTGGCATCATAATATCTGTCACTAGCAAATCAGGATGATACTTTTCTAGCGTATTCAAAGCATCAATACCATTATCAGCAGTAATTACATGATAACCGGATAGATCAAGATAATCACTAATGGCTAAACGAGTACCTATGTCGTCATCTGCGATTAGAATAGTCAAGGGCATGGATAGTACACCCCTATAATTTTTTTAACTGAGTAATGTGCCACCATGAGAAATATCAATAGACACAGGCAAGAATAATTATCTTATTCTTCATAGTATGACAAAAATACCTGTTAATGTCCCCTTGGTCAAGAATTTATAAAGAAAATCTTAAATTTTTAGAAATGCTTGACAAAACTGGACGTAATTGAAAAGAGAGTCAGGAATCAGGTTTAATTTAGCCATGACTGTTCTGTGTGAACTACAATGAACAAAAGGACGTTGCTGATAGCCTCAAGAAGGTATCAAAATCTCAAACTTTGCGGCTTTGCTTCTTTGCGCCTCTGTGCGAAATATACATGATGCAACCCAAATAAAAAAGTTAGTCTAAAAAATTTTTAGGCTTATTTATGAAAACTTAAGAAGATTGTCAATGAGTGATAAACAGAGTGAAGGTTACAAAACAATTTGTGATAATCGTCAAGCGCGGTTTCGGTATGAAATCCTAGAAACCTATGAAGCGGGAATCGAATTGACGGGAACTGAGGTAAAATCAATTCGTGGAGGTAAAGCCAATCTCCAAGATGGTTATGCTTTAATTCGTGACGGTGAAGCATGGTTAATTAATGTACATATTTCTCCTTATACTTCCAGCGGTGCATATTTTAATCACGAACCAAGACGAACACGCAAGTTACTACTCCATAAGCAAGAACTGCGTAAGCTAATTGGTAAGGTAGAACAGGAGGGTTTAACCCTAGTCCCGTTGAAAATGTACCTCAAACGGGGTTGGGTAAAGGTGGTTATTGCCCTGGGTAGGGGTAAAAAGCTACATGATAAACGGGAAAGTATTAAACGTCGGGATGATCAACGGAGTATGCAAAGGGCAATGAAGAGGTTTTAAAGGACACTCCTCCCTAACCCTCTCTCAGTAAAAAGAGGGAGAAGGACAGATTATATCATGTCCGGTTGAACACTGATCATATCTGTTGAGGCTGGTAATGGCGCTCTTTTTGCCATTTGTCTTTATACCGGGTGTCGGGTGTCGAAAGCCCTGGGACTTCAGACGACTGATATCAAAGCCGGTACTCTAAGCTTGAGAAGGTCTACCACTAAAGGGAAGTTGAAGACTCGCGTTGTTGATATCCAAGATGGTTTGGCAGAATTTTTGGATAGGCTATTAATTAACTAGGAAATACATCATGAATATTCAAGTTAAACCAGAAACTCAGGAATTGATACAGGCTTATATTGCTACAGGTCACTACACTAATGCTGATGAGGTGATAATTAAAGCACTTAAATTATTATCAGAGTGGGAGAAGGGGTATCAGGAATGGGAACAGGAAACACGCGAAAAGCTGGCTGTAGGACTTGCCCAAGTTGAACAAGGTGAGGTAATTGATGGTGATGTTGTTATGGCCAGATTACATGAAAAAATCAGGCAGGCGCGTGAGAGTCAAAAATAATGGAATATGTTTTATCTGTAGAGGCAACTAAGGATTTAGAAGATATTTTAGATTATTTTCTCCAACGTAATATTGATGCAGGGGAAAAGTTTGTTCAGGAGTTTAATAATAAGTGTCGCAATATAGCGAGGTTTCCTAAAATCGGGCGTAGTTATGGAACTATGGATTCTGTATTAAGGGGTATTCCCATTGATGGATATATTATTTTTTATCGGGTGTTTGAAAATAGTATTGTCATTGTGCGGGTTGTTAGTGGTTATCGAGATTTAGAATCTTTGTTTTTAGAATCAGATAAATAACAACGAGATTACTTAGAGGATGTCTGAAAATAATTTTACCAATTAAGAGGATGAACAGCCGTATCACTTTTATCATCACACTTGGATTCAACATCATTTCATGTACATGGAGAATATGAATATAATTTACCAGAAGTAATCTTCAAAAATCAAAAAGAATCAGGTACTTTAAAAAAAGAAAATGAAGAACAATTTGCTTGTGTTGCTGATACTAGAAAATAATTAACCAAAATAAGTAAAGAATTTAAATATCATCAGGTAGAAAATATCGAAATCACAGAAAAAATTCCTAACATTAAAGAAGAGAATCAATATTATATTAATATCTTGTGGGATGGGCATCTTGCCCGTCCTTCAACAATAATATATTAATATCTTGTGGGATGGGCATACTTCACAAGCTCAGTACAAGTCTTGCCTGTCCTTCATATTTAGCGGGCAAGATGCCCGCACCACAGGCAAATTATGGGTATTTTTTTCAACCAGTAAGATCAAACCCTAGTTAAATATTTTTACTTCTTAGAAAGTGTTAAAGGTTGCCAAAAGCTGGCAATTAAGGCTACGGTAAACCACCAGAGGGTATTGACTTCAGGACGATAGAATACTGTATCAACTAGTCCATGAGATAGTATACCTAGAATAACAGCGATCGCCCCAATTAACCAAAATACTTGAGTATTTTTACTTTGTCTTAATTTTCGTAGCTGGGAGAATCCTGTATTAACAGTGACAACTATTAACCACAGAAAACAAGTAAAACCTAAAAAACCAGTTTCGACGATTGTTTCTAAAAATACAGAATAGGCACTCAAAGCCGTAAAACGAGGTCTTTGATAGAGAGGATAAACATGATTAAAAGAATTGTGACCCGGTCCAATACCAATAATCGGGCGATCGCGGATCATTTGAAATACGGAATCCCAGACATTTTTGCGAAAGTTATTACTACTATCTTTTCTGTCAGCGAATATACTGATAACTCGTTCCCGAAAAGGTTCAACAAAGATCATTCCTATTGCTAATATCCCAACCACACTCCCCAGGAATATTGGTAAAGACCAATTCCGCCATATTAACATCATCTGGGGTGATATTTTTATACCCCATAAATTCTCAACGGTGGAGTCACCAAAAACAAAAATCAGTAATACCGTCACCGTCAATAATCCCACCAATAAACCAATCCAGCCCCCCCGACTAAAGGTAAGAATTAGAGTTACACTATTGACAATAAACATCGTCAGTGCTAAACTTTTTCTTATCCAACCTGGCCAGGCAAAAATAGCGACAAAGCTGAAAATTACAGCCGGTAAAAGATATCCTGCCAGTAAATTAGGATTACCCAAATAACTGTAAACTCTGGTAGTCTTAGCTAGGGGAGATTCTGGGTCAACCCAAGTAGCTAAAGCCTTCGCACCAAAAAACCATTGTCGTATTCCATAGACACTGACAATGAGGGATATATGCAAATACAGGGTAATTAACCACGAGCGAAATCGGGGGACTCTTAATACTCTAGCACAGAGGGCAAATAACAACAAATAAAGGGTTAAGGTTTGTAAATCACTCAAAGCGGCCTTTTTTACTGGTGATAAGGCTGTAGCTACCGCAGCAATACTCCAATATAACAATACTAGCAGATGAATGGGAGTGAAGGAGGCAGCATTGGCCGATGTAACCTCTTCAGATAAAGTTAACAGCAACCATAAACCGAAACAAGCCAGTAGTAATAAACCGATTAAAGTGCTAGAAACAAAGGGTGTAAGAGTATAAATGAGGCTAAGTAAGCCCACTGCAATTATATCTCCCCACTGGATGAGAATACTACTTTGTCGCCAAGAAAGCAACGACCCCACCAGCAAACGATGTAGGTAACTGCTAGAGAGATATTCTTTAAGTGGTAAGGAAGATAAAGTCAATCTTTCCCAGACTAAATTCATGAAGAAAAAATAGAGAATTGAATTAGATAGAGTTTTCTACCCCAACTCATTCTAAACTAATAGGTTTGAAAAATTTTTGTCATTGTTTACGGAGAAACCTGCCAAAGTTTAATTAAGTTATCTTCACTACCACTAATTAAAAATTTACTGTCAGCGCTAAATTTCAAACAAGTAATATTATTACCGTGAGCCATCAGTGTAATTATTTCCTCCCCTGTGGCTACATTCCATATTTTAACGGTGTGATAGCTTTTATTACCGAAGCTAGTCCGTCCAGCGCCAGCTAAAATTTTACCATTGGGACTAAAAGCAATAGTATTAATATTATTACCTTCTAACCGGATAGTCCAAATTGGTGTTAAAGTTTGTAAATTCCATAATTTCAGAGTGCGATCGCGGCTAGAACTTGCTAAAATTTTACCATCGGGACTAAAAGCCACAGCTATGACCGTTTGTGAACTAGTAGTTAAAGTCTGAATTGGTTGTTGTTGATGAATATTCCATAATTTTATAGTTTTATCAAAACTACCACTTGCCAAAGTTACACCATTGGGACTAATATCTACAGAACGTACCCAAGATTTGTGAGCGGTTAAAGTGCGAATTAATTTACCTGTGATTAAATCCCAAACCTTGATAGTTTGATCATCACTAGCACTAACTAAAGTTTTTCCATCAGCAGTAATAGCTAAACTATGAATTGCATCAGTATGATCAGTTAAAGTGTGAATTAATTGATTTGTTTGTAAATTCCAAATTTTGATAGTTTGATCATCACTACCACTAGCTAAAATTTTACCATCAGCAGAGATAGCTAATGCGTTGACATTTTGGGAATGTCCTTCTAGACTAGTAATTTCTTTACCGGTGATCACATCCCATATTTTCAGATTACCATAACATTTAGTATCATCATTTTCCTGACAATCACCACCGCTAATAATCACTTTACCATCTGGACTCATCACCACAGATAAAACCTGACTTTTATGTCCAGAAAAAGTATTTACCAAAGACAAATATTTTTCAGTTTTCTGGGGTTGGTTCAAATTAAAAGAAAAATCGGAGTTTAACTTATGAAATTCTCGATAACAAAACTCTCCCAAAGTGAAAAAAATAATTAACCCAAACAGAAAAATTAAATTTCGCAATAAAAATTTTTTCGTGTAATTTATTTGAGAATACTTAGCAGGTAATTTCTGAATTTTACTATTTGATTCTGGGAGCATAAGAGTATGTTTTTTCATCAAATCTGTCATGACTTGATCAACAGATTGATAGCGATATTGTATTTCTTTTTTTAGTAGTTTATCCATAACTTCTACTAATTGAACAGTTAGGGAAAACCGTAAATAATCCTGCCAATTTTCCACCCAACTATAGCCATATTCCATCCATAATTGAAAAGGAGAAATACCCGTTAGTAAATGAAAACAAGTAGCACCTAAACCAAACAAATCACTAGCGGGATAAGCTTTTCCGTCTCTAATTTGTTCAATAGGAGAATAACCATGAGAACCAATAGAAGTACCATTTTTTCCCTGTACTCTTACTGTCAATTTTTTAGAAGAACCAAAATCAATGAGTGTTAATCTTCCATCAGATTGACGACGAATAATATTTTCTGGTTTAATATCACGATGAATTACCCCATGTTGATGTACAAATTTAATAACTGGTAATAAATCTAATAAAATAGACTGAATATCCCAATCTCTATAAACCTTTCGGGAATTTAATTCATCTAGTAGATTTTGACCATCAATAAATTGCTGAACTAAATATAAACAATTATTCTGTTCAAAATAGGCTATTAAAGTGGGAATTTGAGGGTGTTCTCCTAATTGTTGTAGTCGCTTTGCTTCCTCTGAAAATAACTGAATTGCTTTTTTTTGTGACCAAGTACCTTGAAATTTTGGAGCTAATTGTTTAATGACACATAATTCATTTAATTTATCAATATCTTCAGCAATATAAGTTCTTCCAAACCCTCCCTCATTAGAAAGTAAACGGATGACACGAAACCGATTTCTCAAAAGTGCTACTAAAGGAGTTTGACAACTTTGACAAACTTGATAATTATCTGGATTTTGGGGATTTAAACAGTCAGGATTTAGACAGCAGATCATAATCTTTATGGCGCATCTGCATGATTAAATATATATAATATAAAATCGAGATTCAATAGTAGTAATTAGTAATTGATTGAACTGAAAAATGGGAAGTTAACCTTTCCCAAATACAGACAAGCACCAAGGATATATGATAGTCAATTTCCCCAATTCTATCTCAACTTAAAGAAAAAATAACGGCATTTTGTCATTTATTATTTTAATATGTTAGGATCTTTATCAAGGTCCAAGACTTCTTTAGTTTAATAAGTCGTGGATCTGAAATAGCGACTTAGGTTAATACCTATTCTCAAACCAGAAAACTATAACCGGATCTTTAACAAAGTCTTTAATTTTAAATTAGTTATGTACACAGAAATTAAGAGATTAGTAGTGTTAGTTCTGATAAGTACAATAGCGACTATATTACCACAGGTAAGTATAGCAGCGCCAAAAGGTTTTCAGTCCCCTAGTGGTAATATTTTTTGTGAATTAATACCAGGAGTACC
Source organism: Dolichospermum circinale AWQC310F (assembly GCF_000426925.1). Taxonomy (GTDB): domain Bacteria; phylum Cyanobacteriota; class Cyanobacteriia; order Cyanobacteriales; family Nostocaceae; genus Dolichospermum; species Dolichospermum circinale. The sequence goes on from NZ_KE384674.1 coordinate 150,066, forward strand.
AAGAGAAATAAATATTTTACGCTGTGAAATTACAGCACTTCCCGATGTTATGAGGTACAAGAACCCCACCCCCAACCCCCTCCCCGCAAGCGAGGAGGGGGCTTAAGATGTACCTCATAAGAGCGGAAACCCCTGTATCAGTTCACTAAAACCCAAACCTCCTCAACCCTACCCCGGATATTGTGAACTTGAGTGGGGACAAGGTTTTTTATTACCGGGGAGGGGGAGACCGGAAATTTTATGTATTATTGATACCATTGCTGATAAAAATAAACCTGTTTTAAACTATGGAAGAGATTGGAATGCAGATGGTTTTAAGTGTGTATCTCAAAAAATCGGTTTAACTTGTACTAATAGTGATGGTATTGGTTTTTTTCTCAGTCGGGAAAAATGGTACGTATTTGGACTTTCTCGACTTTCTCGACCTTAGTTAAAAATCCTTTCTGGAAATTATCAGTCTATTTTAGGTTTAGGGGGTACAGTCAGAGCTATTTAATTCTAACTTCTCTTACCATTTTTCCGCCCAATAAACAATTTCTGAAGATGCAACATCAATAGCTACACCATAACTATTACCATGATTCCATTTTGAACCGGGTTGGCTTTTATCTTCGGCGTTTAATACCAATATTTCATAACTGCTAGGAAAGGTTTCTATGTCTGAATCGCTAGTATAAAAAAACGTTGTTGGTACGCCGTTGGGTTGGTTAATATGATTATTTGTATTACCACCTTGATATTGATGTTGAGAGATTTTTTTGTATTGTGTCAGCAGATTTTTAATCTTTGCTGGCGGTTGTTTGAGACGAATTTGTAAAGAACTACTTCCCGGAATTAATCCCGAAGCATAAGCCATTTGTAAAACTTGAGCATTAGCAGGAATTTGGGGAGGAAAATGTTGGATTTGTTGAATATCAGCCCATTTGTGATTACGAATTTCTTGATATTTTGATGTGTCAGTAATTAACTGTAATTGTTTGTGATTACTAGCGGTTTTACTAATCCAGAAACCACCAATAATTAGACCAAAACTACCAAAAGACAGTAAAATTGCTGTAGCGAGTTGAACAAAAATAGATTGCTTCATGGGGTTGGTTGCATCTAGCTTGTAGATTAATATCCCAACCTTTAAAACAGTAGTCCTGATAGTTTTGAATCTAGCATTGGTTAGATTGACAATAAAATTTTGATTTTGTGAGATTAACTACAAATTCACAAAGAACCAATAATCATTCCTGCTAAAATTACAAAACCAATCCAGACGTTTTCACGAAACATTTCCCCATAAGCAGAATTAGGTATTTCTGGCTTTTGTAAGCGGATAATTTGCCAAATCCAGCCCATACTAGCCAGTATTAAACTTATCCAAAAGGCCATGTGTAAATTAACTAATAATCCTATTCCAGCTAAAAGAATAATAGTACCAATGAAGAAAATAGCGATCGCTGTAGGGGCATATTTACCAAAAAACAACGCGCTAGAATTAATACCAATGCGTTGATCATCTTGGCGATCGCTCATAGCATAGATAGTATCAAATCCTAAAGTCCATAGTACCGTCGCCCCCCAAAGTAACCAGGTGGGTGCTGTGATATTACCTGTAACTGCACTCCAACTGATTAAAACCGCAAAACCCCAAGCAATAGAAAGTACCAATTGGGGAATGGGAAATACCCGTTTTGCACCAGGATAAAGTACAATAACAGGAACGGCTGCTACAGACAACCAGAAGCTTAAAGGGTTAAGATAAAAAGCGATAATAGCAGCGCAACCCAGGGCGACTATCCCCACCAAAATACCAATTTGAACGGAAAGGGCGCGAGATGCAAGGGGGCGGTTGCGTGTTCTCTCTACTTGGGGGTCAATATCTCTATCCCATAAATCATTAACTACGCATCCAGCCGCACTAGTAGCGATACTACCGACAATAATCACTCCCACCAGGGGTAATGGTGGTTTACCCGCAGCAGCCAAAAACACCGCCCACAATGCGGGAATCATGAGAATTAATCTACCTTCAGGTTTATTCCACCGTAGTAGTAGGGTAATTGTCAGCCATAATGGTTGTTGGTTGATTTTTGGTGTCCTTAACATATTTGCTGATTTAACATATCTTTACATTTATAGAATATCGTTATTTGCTATTTGTTCTACAGTCCTATTAATCTATTCACAAGAACAACAAGATGCTGAATTTAGTCTCGGCTAACTGGGAAAATATCACCCTATCAGTTCCAGAAAATCAGATGATTGCGGCTATTGATATTGGTACAAATTCTCTACATATCGTAATAGTGAAGATTGAAGCCGCTTTACCATCTTTTACCATGATTGCTAGGGAAAAAGAAACCGTAAGATTAGGCGATCGCAATTTAATTACTGGCGAATTAAAACCAGACGTGATGCTTAAAGCGATCGCCTGTTTGGGCAGATTTAAAACCCTTGCTTATAGCTTAGGTGTTACCAGTATAGTCGCAGTTGCTACTAGTGCTGTGCGTGAATCTCCTAATGGTAAAGAGTTTCTCCACCAAATCGAAACCCAAATAGGTTTAAACGTTGACTTGATTTCAGGACCAGAAGAAGCCCGTCGCATCTATTTAGGTGTATTGTCGGGGATGGAATTTAATAACCAACCGCACATCATTATTGACATTGGTGGTGGTTCAACAGAATTGATTTTAGGAGACAGTGAAGAACCCCGGAGTCTCACCAGTACCAAAATTGGCGCAGTGCGCTTAACTGGGGAATTAGTCAAATCTGATCCGATCACCGAAACCGAATTTAAGTACCTACAGGCTTACGCTAGGGGAATGTTAGAACGTTCTGTAGAAGAAGTGCAAGGAAAACTGAAAATTGGCGATTTTCCCCGGTTAATCGGTACATCCGGGACAATAGAAACCATTGCTACCATTCACGCACGGGAAAAATTAGGCCTTGTTCCTTCCACTCTCAATGGGTATCAATTTAGTCTCCAGGATTTACGCACCTGGGTAACTCGCTTACGTAGGATGACTAATATAGAACGGGCTGCCATTCCGGGGATGCCAGAAAAAAGGTCAGAAGTAATACTTGCAGGAGCAGTAATTTTACAGGAAGCAATGACCTTGTTAGGGCTAGAATCCTTAACAGTTTGTGAGCGATCGCTCCGGGAAGGTGTGATTGTAGACTGGATGCTGACCCATGGTTTCATTGATAACAGGCTGAGGTTTCAAAGTTCCATTCGTCAACGCAGTGTATTAAAAACTGCAAAAAAATACCAGACTAATTTAAAACATGGCGATCGTGTGGCCGCTTTTGCCCTGAGTATATTTGATCAAACTCAAGCGCAAATACATAATTGGGCTGCAAATCAACGTCAATTATTATGGGCTGCTGCGGTTTTACACAATTCTGGTCATCATGTATCACATTCATCACATCATAAACATTCATACTACCTAATTAGAAATAGTGAATTACTGGGATATAACGAAACCGAAATTGAAATTATCGCCAATATAGCCCGTTATCACCGCAAATCTCCACCCAAGAAAAAGCATGAAAACTATCGAAATCTACTTCACAAAGAAGATCGGACAATGGTTAATCAACTCAGCGCGATGTTAAGATTGGCTGTGGCTTTAGACAGAAGACAAATAGGTGCTATTTCTCATATTCAATGTGAATATCAGCCCAATTTTCAAGAATTTAAGATGTTGATATTTCCCTCATCAATTGAAGATGAATGTGGGTTAGAAATGTGGAGTTTAGATTACAAAAAAGGAGTTTTTGAAGAAGAATTTGGTTTAAGATTTGTGGCAAAATTAATGAATACATAAAGTTGCTATAGTAATCATAAATGATACAGCGGTTTCCGATCTGATGAAGTACAAAGTTGAATCATGAAACTCTTGTGGTGCGGGCATCTTGCCCGCTAAATATGTACCTCATAACACCGGTAAGTGCTGTATCTGACAAATTTTTAGTATTGTCGGGTGGGCAATGCCCACCGACAGAGCGAGAAAATTAGCCATAAAAGAGACTCTATAACCTTTATAGCACTTAGATATTGTTAATATCAAACTGCTGCATTTCTGCCAATAACATCTGACTGTCTTTCCAAGACATTATTTTACCATCACGATAAATTTTAGCAATAAATGGAGCAGGATGCTTACGAACAAATCTTTGCATTTGTTCAGTTGCTTTGATAAATATTTCTGCCATTTCTTCCCCTTTTAAACCTTGGGAAGTTAAAATAAACATTTTTATTTGAGCGCGAGCAACAGCAATTCTTTCTAATTTGTTTCTGCTGATTCTATCATCTTTAGTCAAAACAACCCAGCCTCTTTGACCTATCTCTGGTAGCCAGTCTACATCTTGAGTGCCTTGACCAAAATGTTGATCATGAATTTCAACTTGAATACCTGCATGGCGCAGTTTTTCTGGAACAGTTCCTGTACCTAAGCACCTATCAGTAAAAAAGGTAATTGATTCAGGTTTACTCATGCAGCAGGTAGTTCACAGCGGATAGCTTCTTCAATTTTCAGGCGATCGCATTTATAATCATAAGCTAGATCCTGAATTGACTCACCAGCCTTTAATCTTTGAGCCAAAACAATGGTAGGAATTCCTGTCTCAGCAATCACAAGACGACCAAAAGCAATTCTAGGATCAATTACAACAATGCGGGGGTTATTTTCCTCTTGAGAAGCAGTAAAGGGAAAAAGTTTCATAGCAAATCCATTTTTATCAAACTCAATGCGTTGAAAATGAGTATTAAAACTGCTTTTCAAATCTACTCGCCAATCTTCTGAGACATTAAGCAAAGAAGCATATCTTTCTATGAATAAGTCAACCCCATTTATTGAGAATTTTTCACTGGCTAATGGATGTAATACTTGTGGATGTAATACTTGAAACTTTTCCTCAATATAATCAAGAGCTATTCTTACCTTGTCTCGTTGCATTTGGTGGTGTTTACGAATAGCTCTAAGAACATGAATTTCAACGAGGTTAGTAAATGAAAGGAGTTTAGGTTTAATATCTTGAGTTAAAATTAGTGGTTTTGAGAAATTAGAACCATTTGAGATTGAAACTGTCCAAGAGCGAATTGTACCTACCGGAATACGTAAGTATTTTGCAGCATCACTAATGGAGTAGATGGGAATATCTCTAGGATCAGTTTCTCCATAAAGGTTTTTCATAAATGTACCTACCAGAGATTTTCATGTTTATTATTTATATCATAAAATCTATCTGACTAAGAATAGCCAATACGTATAAGTAAAAATTATATGTATATATAATCATAATACAAATTTATTATTTGTACAGTTTCATGGCTAAAACCAAACCTTGATATATTCACAGAAGTATTTATATAAACAAAGTTAAAAAAATAACACTTAAATTTAAAAAAATATTTTATAAAAAATCAGCCCAGTCATGTTAAAGTTTTAATTTCCTGATATTCCTTAGCTGCTTCAGCTTATGCATCTGCATTCTTTACATCCGCAACACCTTGAAGAATTAGTCAAGAGCAGTGGTATAAATTTAGACTTAATTTGTTTAAACTTTAAATCGCTTCAAAGCACAAATGCTTATGAATACCTGCTGATTTCTGACAAACTCCCCCGCACCAACACAGGGATGATTAAAAGTGCATGGTTACAGCGTTATACTCATGTTACCGAAGGTGGTTGGTGGTGTTCTGGACTAGATCCCCTCAACAATTGGCATAAAATGGAATGGGGATGTTTTAAACCCAACCAACCGCGACAAAACCAGAAAGGTAAATCAATCAAATATGAACACCCTCCCAGCACACCCACACGCATATTTTGTTTACGCATATCTTTAGAAATTTGGCAACAAGTTGGACAACTTTACAACTTAGAAATACCGGAAAAAATCACCATTAATGATGACGGTGAAGCCGAATGTTTTTGGCAATGGGTAATTAAAAACAAGATATCCATTATCATTTGTGAAGGTGTGAAAAAAGCCGCAGCACTATTAACCCAAGGATATGTTGCTATTGCTATTCCTGGTATTAATAGCGGTTATCGAGTTATTAAAAACGAATTTGGCAAAGTTACCAGTCGGCAATTAATACCTGATTTAGCAGCATTCACAAACACAAAACGCGACTTTCATATTTGTTTTGATTTTGAAACTCAACAGAAAAAAATTGCCGCCGTCAATAATGCCATTTCCAAACTAGGTTGTTTATTACAACAACAAAATTGTCATGTTAAAATTGTAGAACTTCCAGGAAAAGAAAAAGGAGTTGATGAATTTATCATTGCTAAAGGTGCAACAGCATTTGATAAAATTTATCGTCAAAGTGTAGATTTAGATAATTACATTGCCCAAACAAAACCCCACACAGAGTTAACAATTCCCGCTGCAATTACTGTTAACTGTCCCTATTTGGAGAAAATTCCCTTTCCCACATCTGGCCTAGTGGGAGTAAAATCAGCTAAAGGTACAGGTAAAACCACCGCATTGCAAAGCATTGTTCAACAAGCAAAAAGCCGCAATCAACCAGTTTTATTAATTACCCATAGAATCATCTTAGGACGGTTCTTATGTGATAAAATCGGCATTAAATGGGGAATTGAACATGAAAAATGGAGTATAGAAGCTGATGAATTACCCCTTACTTATCCCTTAACAACTACACCATCTTTAGGATTATGTGTAGATTCAATTTGGAAATTAAAACCAGAACATTGGCGAGGAGCAATATTAATTTTAGATGAAGTTGAACAATCATTATGGCATTTACTCAACAGTGATACCTGTAAACAAAAACGAGTGAAAATTCTCCGCATTTTCCAACAATTAATTTCCACAGTGATCACAACTGGAGGTTTAATAATTGCCCAAGATGCCGATTTATCAGATGTATCTTTAGAGTATTTACAAACTTTAGCAGCAATTAAATTAACTCCTTGGATAGTCATTAATGAATGGAAACCGGAAAAAGGTTGGGATACAACTTTTTATGATTCACCTAATCCCACCCCCCTCATTCATCAATTAGAATTAGATCTAATTGCTGGACGTAAATGCTATGTAACCACTGATAGTCGTTCTGGTCGTTACAGTTGTGAAACTATTGAGCATTATTTAAGAGAACGGTTGCAAAAACTCAAAAAAGAATTTCCCGAAACCTTAGTAATTAGCAGTCATACTACTAATACACCTGGTCACGCAGCCGTTGATTTTATAGCGGCTATTAATCAGAAAATTAGCGATTATCATACGGTTTTTGTTACCCCTAGTTTGGGAACAGGAATTAGTATTGATGTTCAACATTTTGACCGAGTTTATGGTATTTTTCAAGGGGTGATTCCTGACTCAGAAGCCCGTCAAGCCTTAGCAAGAGTTAGGGATGATGTTCCCCGGATTATTTGGTGTGCTAAACGGGGTATTGGCTTAATTGGAAGTGGGAGTACAAATTATCGTTTACTATCTCATTGGTATCAAGAGAACCAAAAAGAAAACCTAGCTTTACTAAGTCCATTGCATAAAATAGATGTGGATTTACCTTTAGTTTATGATCCCATTCATTTACGCACTTGGGCAAAATTATCTGCAAGAGTTAATGCTTCTATTCGTCTCTATCGTCAATCAATGCAAGAGGGATTGATAACTGATGGACATCAAATTCAAATCCGAAGTAATGAAGTACAAAATAACATTCTGCGCGATTTACGTTTGGCATTTTTTGCCACTGAACCTAGTGATTTAGAAAACCGCAAACGCTTAATTTTAGAACTTGTTAAAGTTCAAAAAGATTGGGCGCAAAGTCGTCAAAAAGCCAAGGAAATTAAAGGCAAAATCAAAGACATTAAACAGCAAAATCAACTAGCAAACGCTAATGCTGTCGCTCATGCTAGGGATATTGGTTATATCGAATATGAACAGCTATTAACTAAACATTCTCTCACCCATGAAGAACGTCATCAAGTTAATAAATATATCCTCAAACAAAGGTATGGAATTGTCGTTACTCCCCAACTCAAATTACAGGATGAAAAGGGGTATTATGGACAATTGTTAATTCATTATTATCTCACTCATGAAAGTGAATATTTTCATGTAAAAGATCAGCAAGAATGGAATCAACAATTATTTTGGGGTGAAGGCAAAGTTTTTCTCCCAGATTTAAAAACTTATACACTCAAGGTGGAAGCTATGCGGGCTTTAGGAATGCTACAATTTCTGGAATTACAGCGCGTATTTAATGAAAATGATCCAGATTTGATGTGGTTGAAAAATGTAGCTATGCAAAGTAGTAAACACATTAAACGGGCTTTAGGTATTGATCTAGTTAGGGGTCAAGAAACTGTTTCAGGAATTAAGATATTAAACCGACTTTTGAGTTTATTGGGGTTGAAGTTAAAACAAGTAAATACTGGTTATCAAATTGATTTAAAAACCTTAAATGATGGTAGAGAGAAAATATTTGCAATTTGGCAAAATCGAGATGATTTGATGTTAAATTCTTTGCATAATCTCGAATGTGAAATTGTGGATTTGTCTAGCAGGGATGAATATGAATCTGTGCCTATGAATGACAGTAAGTTTCAACTTTGTGAGTTACAAAAATAGTTCAGGTGTGATTAACTGAATTAGTCAGAATTTTAGTGGTTATAGTTAGCAATAACTTTATTAATTGCTAACTATAATTTTCTTGATCACGCAGAGACGCAGAGGCGCAGAGAGGAATAAAATACGTTTTATTGTTTGAGAATTGTATTCTTTTTTAAAGGTTTATCTTGTTCATAAATAAGCTGTTCTTTCATTAGTAAAGCTGTTTCTGCTTTTTGTAATTCTACTCCTAAGTACATGGCATGGGAAATTTGTAAGCCCGGACAATTTGTGAATATTTGCTGAGAAATTTTATGTGCGGATTTACCAGAGTAACAATTAACTATTTCTCCAGAACCGGGGGTTGTATGTTCGACAATAATCTGATTATTTTGAATGGTAATAATGAAGCTACCCGCAGGATCAAAATAGTCTTTTCTTTGAGCAATTTTACTATATTGAGATGAAATTACGTTAGCGACATTTTCAAAACAATCATCGTAAATATGGGCGCTTTGACTAATGGTAATTAATGCTCCCATTTTTAATACATGATCGGTTCTATTAATTAAAGCATCATAAATATACTTTTGTAAGGCTCTTAATCCCATGGCGTTGGCTGGCCATGCTGAGAACATATCATTACTACGAAAGGTTGCGGTTAAAGATAGTTCATTGTTTACTATTCTTACCCAAATATGATTTAAGCAAGGTGGGTTATCGTTATGATCTTGATTAGCATCCCATAAGGACATTACAGCCCTTGCGGAATTAATATCATGAGCTAATTTTTCAATTACTTGTTCAATTTGATCTTTCCCAAACCAAGAACGCAACCTTTGTCCATAGGTGTATTTTACCCCCTCTTGATTGGTTGCATTATCTAATATCTGAGATATATATTCTTTTAAAAAACTCCTGTCTATTGGTAAATAGTTGGGTTCAGGAAAGTAAAAATCATCGGGTTCGTCGGTAATAATTGCCATTAAATCTATCAATTCTTGCCATGTTCCATCATAACCTGTGGGTCTAATTGTCCCGGTTGTCTTAATTCTATGAATGATTTTTACCCAAGTTTCAGCAATGGTTTTACCTTCTATTCTGTGTCCATATCTTGTGCCTGGAAAAACGTTTGATTCAGTTACTTTCATGGCAAATTCTAAGGGTGTTCCCCAAGGTGTAAGGGGTTCTTGATTTGCATAATATTTAACTTTTTCAACAGCATCAGATATTGATATGACTTCTTGAATTTCTATGGAGTCACGCAATTTTTCTAAGGCATTTATATTAATATCAATATCAATATAACCCGGAATCAAAGAACGAATTACCCAAGATTTTCGCCCAATATCACTAATACTTTCTTCTACACCATGACGGAAAAAATCTCCTAAACATTGACAACCACCTGCGTTTTTATCTTCTTTGGTAGCATTTAGAATAACCAAGTATCTAACATGAGGATTTAACAATAAATTACGAATTAATAAATTTATACCCCTGGTTGGTGAGTATAATTGTCCAATTACAGCATATTCATTCTTGTTTAAGTGTTTATATACTGCTTCTTTTACAGTCCATCCCGTAATTAACGCAGTTTGCCCACTTCCATAAATTAACTGACTTGGTTTATATTTAGCTGTATAATAAAATTGGTTTGTTTCCTTGACCACTTAATTGACCAGATTTTTATGACTAATGATTGATTATCTAGGATACAATAATTGATCTAAATTAGTAAATTATGTGATAATCATAACCTAAATAATCAATTGATAACGGTATAGTTAAGCATGGATTATCGGGATGCAGGTGTTGATGTTGAAGCAGGTAGAGCTTTTGTAGACCAAATTCGTAATTTGGTTCATAGCACTTTTAGAAAAGAGGTTTTAGGCGGATTAGGTGGCTTTAGTGGCTGCTTTCAACTCCCCACAGGTTACAAAGAACCAGTTTTGGTTTCTGGGACAGATGGTGTGGGTACAAAATTGAAAATAGCCCAAGTTCTCAACCGCCATGATACTGTGGGCATAGATTTGGTGGCAATGTGCGTTAATGATGTTTTAACATCAGGTGCAGAACCTTTATTTTTTCTCGATTATGTAGCTACGGGTAAATTAGACAAGGAACAATTAACTCAGGTAGTCGCAGGAATAGCTACAGGTTGTAAATTAGCCGGTTCAGCTTTATTGGGCGGAGAAACGGCAGAAATGCCCGGTTTTTACCAAATTGGTGAATATGACTTGGCTGGTTTTTGTGTGGGAATTGTCGAAAAAAGCCGAATGTTAGACGGTTCTCAGGTGCAAATAGGAGATGTGGCTATAGGTTTAGCTAGTGCTGGTGTCCATAGTAATGGGTTGAGTTTAGTCCGCAAAGTTGTCAGTAATGGCGGGTTTGCATGGACTGATACACCAGATATACTACATGGAAAATCTATTGGTGAGGCTTTCCTCACGCCTACACGCATTTATGTTAAATCTGTTTTAGCCGCATTACAATCTGGTGCGGAAATTCATGGTATGGCTCACATTACTGGTGGAGGTTTACCAGAAAATTTACCTAGATGTTTAAATCAGGGTCAAGCGATTAAAATGATACCCGAAAGTTGGACTATTCCTCCCATCTTTCGTTGGTTAGCTGGGGCTGGTTCTGTCGGTACTGAAGCTATGTATCATACATTTAACATGGGTATTGGTTTTGTATTATTAGTTCCACCCCAACAAGTAGAACAAATAATTACTCATTTTCAGTCCCAGGATCTTCCCGCTTATGTAATTGGCGAAGTGATAACTGGAACAGGTGAATTAGTTAATTTATTGTAAGGCCAAAAGTCTAAATTATCCGTATTAGACTATACACACAAAACCCATCTTCATGGGTTTCAAAACCTGAATTTTTCCTGAGTTTCCATAGATTGACTTTGTTCCTGTAGTAGGAATTTATAATTTTTTTATACTTTGAAAACAATTGTGGTCAATTTCTCTTTCATCTGTATCAGCAGAACAAGTTGTAAATTATATACAAACTTTAGATTTTCTGATGGAAGTAATCAAAAATACTCATGGTTTTCAGCGTTAATATTTGCTAAGATACTATTGACATATTGCAAAAATCCATTGGTGTAGTTAAAGAAGTATCTGTAATTACCAGTTAGCGGTATTGGTTATATCTCACGTATTAAGTAATACCCGTTTTGAGAAAAATGTAATTTTTGTGTAGAGGGGTTATGGTTATAAATTTTGCCCGGACTACTGTTTCCAAGGAACTACTAAAGCAAGTATTCCAACATATTGATGCTCAAAGTTGTCCCCAGTTATTTAATTTTCATATGCACACGGTTCACTCTGATGGTAGGCTAGAACCGAGTGAGTTGATGAGTCAAGCGATCGCAATTGGCTTAAAAGGTCTAGCAATCACCGATCATCATAGTATTGATGGCTATCAAGCAGCCAATTCCTGGTTAGAAGCGTGGAAATGCAGTCATCCAGATACACATACTCCATACCTGTGGAGTGGTGCGGAAATTAACGCCAATTTGCTAGATACTGAGGTCCATATTTTGGCTTATGCTTTTGAGTCAGAACACCCCAGCATGAAACCTTATTTACAAAAAATACCTGCGGTGGGTAAACCTTATCAAGCAAATAACGTGATTAGAGCCATTCAAGAAGCGGGGGGATTAGCCGTACTTGCTCACCCAGCCCGGTATAAGCGATCACATTTTGAGCTAATTCCTGCGGCCGTAGATAACGGAATTGATGGTGTAGAGACTTTTTACGCTTACAGTAATCCCAAACCATGGAAACCTAGTATTGGGGAAACCCAGGAGGTACAGGAATTAGCGGAGAAATTCAATTTATTTAACACTTGTGGTACTGATACACACGGTCTAAACCTACTGCAAAGGTTGTAAACTTGTATTTATCTGCTTTTAAACTTCCGGTTTGCATAACCAGGGCGTTAACACATTTATTATTTCAGTCTCAATTTGATTCTCATAAATCAGGGCTAAAGCCCTGACTACGAACTGAAATCAGGGACAAAGCCCTGACTACGAACTGAAATCAGGGACAAAGCCCTGACTACGAACTGAAATCAGGGACAAAGCCCTGACTACGAACTGAAATCAGGGACAAAGCCCTGACTACGAACTGAAATCAGGGACAAAGCCCTGACTACGAACTGAAATCAGGGACAAAGCCCTGACTACGAACTGAAATCAGGGCTAAAGCCCTGACTACGAACTGAAGATTATAATTTTGTGTGACACTTTGATAACACTTTATTGACAAAATTATCAGCTAGATATAATAATTCCACATCATCAATATCAAAATCACCTGCTAATACATCTTTGACAGCAGATATTTTGTCATTATCTCTAGAAATTCTCAAACATTCTTCTAAATCTACTGCTAAATCAAACAATGATATATCTCCTAAATACTTTCTAATTTTTATAGCTACATCATCATCACTAACCAAAAATTCTTTAATAGCATCAAATAACGGACTAGATATTTGATCATCTCCCCAAGTTTCTAACCAATCACTTTCTACATCTTCTACATAAATATGAACAAAATTTAATCCATAATTTAACCAATCTTGCTGCATATTCCGGGCTACTGCTAACGCTTCAGTCAGATTTTCGAGTTGAGCGTTGCTATTAGTTTGTTGTTGATTAACCATAAATGGCATTTTCAGCAGATTAATGATGTTGGCTAGGACACAGATTTCGATTTTAATATTTGGGAATCAGGAAAAATTCATATACTTCCCTTCGGCCAGATGATCACTGTTATACAGTGCAACATTGACTAATTGTTGAATAAAATCATTTTCTTGCGGATTATAACTCAAGAATAATCCTCTTTCTATTTCCCACAATTGCAGTGCATTTTGCCACTTTTGATATTTTTGAGCATGAAATTCTTCACTAACACTTGTGACTTGAATACAGAGTGGTTTATTTTGATGATTACTGACAATGAGGTCTGTGGCCATAGAAAGGTCAGCTATATAACGCCGCCAAAAATTCCCTTCACGATGGACAATATCTTGAGCTATATATTTAATGATATCACTATCAGCTTGATTAAATTCCCCAGCCATCATTTTTTTCTTCCAAATATAAAATTTGGTGTCTGTGGCGTTTATCCATTTAGGAAATAGATAACCGTACCAATATCTTTCATTGGCGGTCATTTGCTCAAACTGTAGTTTTTGCTCTTCTGCGGAGGGTAGAGATTTAATTGCTAACCAAACTCTAGAGTCTGTAATTACTTCTAATAAAAAAGCCACGACAATTGGTTTGGACATCAGAGAACCAAGCTTGATATGTTTAATCCAACGGTTGATCTCTATTAATTTTGTCATGAGACTTGGATCTATTTCAGAGGCTTGTTCAATGAGTAGGTTTAATTTATCCTTAATTTCTTTGGCTTGC
>NZ_KE384674.1:164104-186212 GCF_000426925.1 Dolichospermum circinale AWQC310F
CCTATGGTAAAACACTAACTTAGTTGTTAAAGGCTTATATCGAACTTGATCGGTAAATAAGATTGTTAAAAACATCATCATTATTTTATTTTACTACAGCACTGATAAATTCAGCGTTATTTAATTTTCCTACTAAAGTAGGACTAGATGAGCATATCAGTAAATAATCTTTACATTGAGTGCAACTTCATAAAAATCTCAACATTATTGGGTACAACTTAGTTAAGAATAGTTTTAGCCACAATATCGTTTTTATCCATTATCATGTCTCAACCAACTATAGAATCCATTTTACAGGAAAAGCGGCTATTTCCACCTGACAGTGATTTTTCGCAAAATGCCCATATCAAAAGTTTAGCAGACTATCAGCATCTTTACGAGCGAGCAAAAGCCGATCCTCAGCAATTTTGGGCAGAATTGGCAGAAAATGAGTTACACTGGTTTCAAAAATGGGACACTGTACTAGATTGGCAACCACCTTTTGTCAAGTGGTTTGTCAACGGTAAGATTAATATTTCTCACAATTGTCTTGACAGACATCTCACTACCTGGCGTAAAAATAAGGCTGCGTTGATTTGGGAAGGAGAACCGGGAGATTCTCGCACTCTGACATACTCCCAATTACATCGAGAAGTTTGTCAATTCGCTAATGTACTAAAACAATTGGGCGCGAAAAAAGGCGATCGCATTGGTATTTATATGCCTATGATTCCTGAAGCCGCCATAGCTATGTTAGCCTGTGCCAGAATTGGCGCACCCCATAGCGTTGTTTTCGGTGGTTTTAGTGCTGAAGCCTTACGCGATCGCTTAAATGATGCAGAAGCAAAGATAGTAATCACAGCGGATGGTGGTTGGCGCAAGGATGCAATTGTTCCCCTCAAAGAGCAGGTAGATAAGGCTTTAGAAAACAATGCAGTCCCCAGTATTACAGATGTGCTAGTTGTTAAACGCACAAATCAAACAATACAAATGGCAGCAGGTCGTGACCATTGGTGGCACGATTTACAAAAAGGCGTTTCTGCGGATTGTCCCGCAGAACCAATGGATAGTGAAGATATGCTATTTGTTCTCTACACTTCCGGTAGTACGGGAAAACCGAAAGGAGTAGTTCACACCACAGGAGGTTATAACTTATACAGTCATATCACTACCAAATGGATTTTTGATCTTCAGGACACAGATGTATATTGGTGTACTGCCGATGTCGGTTGGATTACGGGACATAGCTATATAGTTTATGGACCCCTTTCCAACGGTGCAACCACTGTCATGTATGAAGGTGCGCCCCGTGCTTCTAATCCTGGTTGCTTCTGGGATGTGATTGAAAAATACGGTGTTACCATTTTTTATACTGCACCAACGGCCATTCGTGCCTTTATTAAAATGGGTGAACATCATCCTAATAAACGTAATCTTTCTTCCCTGAGATTACTGGGAACTGTCGGTGAACCCATTAACCCCGAAGCTTGGATATGGTATCAAAAAATTATCGGTGGTGAACGTTGCCCAATAGTTGATACCTGGTGGCAAACGGAAACCGGTGGGATTATGATTACACCCTTACCTGGAGCAATTCCTACAAAACCCGGTTCAGCCACCCTACCTTTTCCCGGTATTATTGCGGATGTAGTGGATTTAGAAGGTAATTCTGTTCCTGATAATGAAGGTGGTTATTTAGCCATTCGTCATCCTTGGCCGGGAATGATGCGGACTGTGTACGGTGATCCTGAGCGTTTCCGGCGGACTTATTGGGAACATATTCCGCCCACAGATGGTAATTATACGTACTTCGCTGGCGATGGTGCGAGGAAGGATGAAGATGGCTATTTCTGGGTCATGGGGCGCGTAGATGATGTGCTGAATGTCTCTGGACACCGCTTGGGAACAATGGAAGTTGAATCTGCCCTAGTGTCTCATCCGGCGGTGGCTGAGGCTGCTGTAGTGGGTAAACCGGATGAATTGAAAGGTGAGGAAGTTGTAGCTTTTGTAACTTTAGAGGGGACGTATCAAGCCAGTGAGGAGTTGAGTAAGGAACTGAAAAAGCACGTTGTGAGTGAGATTGGGGCGATCGCTCGTCCTGGTGAGATTAGGTTTACTGATGCTTTACCGAAGACCCGTTCTGGTAAGATTATGCGGCGTTTGTTGCGGAATTTGGCATCAGGACAGGAAATATCGGGGGATACTTCGACTTTGGAGGATCGCAGCGTTTTGGATAAGTTGCGGGAAGGTGCTTAGGTTGAATTAAGCTCACGCAGAGACGCAGAGACGCAGAGGGAGTAGAAGTAATATGGGGTGGGCAATTTTGCCTACCCTGTATTTTGGGAAGAAGATGATAATTTCAATTAAGATAGGGGTATACGTAATAAAATGAAGAATGCATTGGGAGATAGAGGAGAGGGAATATTTAAAGTCTTAATAACAGAATTTCATTCAAATGCTGGTCCAATTTTCAAACCGCAGTTTTTAGGAGAGAAATGGCAGTATGTTGATTTTATTGTTGAGTTAGTAGGTGCTGGTTCTTATATTCCTTATTTTTTTGTACAAGTTAAAACTACTAGGCAAGGTTATACTAAAAAAGATAAACGTCTCAAAGTGCAAGTGAAGAAAGATTCTATAATTGATATAGCATCTTATCCCGCACCAACTTACATCGTGGGAATTGATGAACTTCAAGAAGTCGGTTATTTAGTTTCTGCTAATGGTGAAAACTTAACATCTCTCTCAAATTTATGTACTAATTTTCCTATTAATAAACAGAATAGAGAAAAACTTTGGGATGAGGTAAATAATTTTTGGCAACCGTATACACAGAATACACAGAAAATTTTAAGTTCCCAGTTTACTGATCAACAATGGAGATAAAACAATGCAAACAGAACAACCTTGGTATATTGGTTTACGTTCAGAAGCTTTAGCAAAGGTTTATTTAACCCGTCGTGATGATCTGATTATTTATAGAGATCAAAAAGATTATGATTTGGATGTTCTAGTTTCCATTAGTAAAAATGGTAAGGATGTCAATAGGCTTTTTGGTGTGGAAGTAAAAGCTGTAAAATCTACACCTAAGATAATTCAAAATGATGATATTTTCAATATAGAAGGAGCAGATATAAATGTTCTGCAATCACGATTTACAAAGTGTAATTTCCCAATATGTCTATTTTTCTTTACCCTGGATAATGATAATGGATATTACAAATGGATTCTCGAACCAATTATTGATACAGAAAACAGTAACAAATTAAAACGTAATGGAAGTCCAGAATTTAGAAAATTAACCAATGAATCAATAAATAATATTGTTGATTTAGTGAATCAATGGTACAATAATGCACCAATTGATTATAAAATACCTGATGTAATACCAAAACCTTTACTATCAAAGCGTAAAGTGAAACGGTTTTTAAAACAAATGGAAAAAATTACAAAACAGCAGAAATCGCAAGATAATATCAATCATTAAGTACATGAAAGGTGGCTTTTACCAGTGAAGCATCATAATCAATTGTCAGAATCAGGATGTCCAGGATTTTAGGATTTACAGGATGTTGTTTGAAAGTCTCATGTTTTGATTTTCGATTGTCCATCTTTATCTGTCTTTATCTGCGTTTATCTGCGTTCAATTATTTTTGATATTTTTTTAAACGAACCACTCCAGACACAGAGGACGCAGAGAAAAAATATCATTTATCTTTTTATTCATGCAATTAATTATGTTTAGAAATCGGGGATATTTGACCACAAACTAAAATCCTGTAAATCCTTAAATCCTGGATATCCTTATTCTGACAATACCTCAGACAGATGAACATATATAAACTCAGCATCTAAAATATCAAAGCCCGATTGATACCAAAAGTATGGATTCAAACTTTCATATTTGGACGCTGACACCTACAGATGTTTACAAGACCCTCATAACCACACCCCAAGGTATCAGCGAGGCCGAAGCAAATTTAAGATTAAAACAATCTGGTTATAACGAACTACCCGAACCCCAAACACGCCCTTTAATTCTGCGTTTTACCGACCAACTAACCCATTTTATGGCCTTACTGTTGTGGGTAGCGGGAATATTAGCTTTTATTTCCCAAACACCAGAATTAGGTTGGGCAATTTGGGCAGTAATTTGGATTAATGCTATCTTTAGTTTTTGGCAAGAATATCAAGCGGAAAAAGCCTTATCAGCCCTGAAAAAAATCTTACCTTCCCAAGCCAAAGTTTTTCGAGATGGAAAATTATCTGTAATTGCTGCCCGTGAATTAGTTAGCGGCGATGTCATGCAGTTAGAAGAAGGTGATAAAATCTCCGCTGATGCCAGAATTATTCAAAGTCAGTCTTTATATGTAGATGTTTCCGTACTCACAGGAGAATCTTTGCCCGTTCCCCGCATTAGCGAACCTGTCACCGCCGCCAATATCCATGCTTCAGAAGCTAGTAACTTAGTATTTGCCGGTTCTACCGTGGCCGCTGGTCGGGGTTTGGCGGTAGTCTATGCCACAGGCACACATACGGAATTTGGTCAAGTCGCCCATCTTACAGCCCATGTGAAGCGGGAAGCCAGCACTTTAGAAGTGCAAATTTCCAGAGTAGTTCACATCATTACCATCATTGCTTTGAGTATGGGAGTGGTGATATTTTTATTAACTAAGTTGCTGGTAGGAATGCAACTCAAAGAAAGTTTCATTTTTGCCATTGGTATTATTGTGGCTTTTGTTCCCGAAGGTTTATTACCTACTGTCAGTCTCTCCTTAGCTATTGGTGTCAAACGCATGGCTAAACAAAATGCTTTGGTGCGGCGTTTGTCTGCGGTGGAAACCCTGAGTGCAACAACTGTTATTTGCACTGATAAAACTGGGACTTTGACTAAAAATGAAATGACTGTCCGCCAATTGTGGATTCCCAATACTAATATTAATGTCACTGGGGTGGGTTATGAACCCAAGGGAGAAGTGGAAATTATTACGGAAGAGTTACGAACCACAGAGGCGCAGAGGACGCGGAGAAATGAGGGTTTGAGGGATATGTCTCAGGTGCGGTTAATGTTGGCTGGTGCGGCACTTTGTTCTAATGCGCGGTTAAATCATCCCCCTAATTCTCATCAATGGCAAGTATTGGGTGATCCTACGGAAGGGGCGTTATTAGTGGCTGCTATTAAGGCGGGGTTGAAGTTGGAGGAGTTGCAACACGAAGCCCCAAGAGTTCGGGAAATTCCTTTTGATTCCCACCGACGAATGATGACGGTTTTATTACAGGGAAATTTGCAGTTAGATGATAGGGAAAATTCTCAGTATTTGATTTTTACCAAGGGATCAACTTTAGATGTATTGCAACATTCGCGGTATTTATGGCATTCAGGGGAAAGCCTGGAATTGTCTTCAACTCAACGGGAGGAAGTTATCGCGGCTAATGATCAATTAGCAAGTCAAGGTTATCGTGTCTTGGGGGTGGCTACTAGGCAAGGTGGGGCGGAATTAAATCACCTAGATGATAATTTGTTAGAACAGGATTTGACTTTTTTGGGCTTGGTGGCGATGATTGATCCAGCCCGGCCAGAAGTTGCCGATGCGATCGCTCTTTGTCATCGTGCCGGGATTCAAGTTACTATGATTACGGGTGATTATGGCTTGACAGCGGCAGCAATTGCACAACGTATTGGTTTAGCCAACGGTAAACCCAGAATCATCACTGGTGAACAATTGGGACATCTTTCTGATACCCAATTGCGCCAAATCCTCCACAAACACAAAACTGGGTTAGTATTTGCCAGGGTAATGCCGGAACAGAAACTCAGATTAGTGGAAGCATATAAAACCCTTGGTCATGTCGTCGCTGTTACTGGTGATGGTGTCAACGATGCCCCTGCTTTACGCTCTGCTAATATCGGCATTGCCATGGGAATTAGTGGGACTGATGTTGCCCGTGAAGCTGCGGATATTGTTCTCATAGATGATAATTTTGCTACCATTGTCGCCGCCGTTGAACAGGGTCGGTCGGTGTATCAAAACATCCGCAAATTCATGACTTATATTCTCGCTTCCAATATGGCGGAGTTTTTGCCCTTCCTAGCAATGGTGTTTTTGAAAATACCTCCAGCTTTGGTGATTTTGCAGATATTAGCCATTGACTTAGGTACAGATATGCTGCCCGCACTGGCGTTAGGGGCAGAAAAACCGGAAGCTGGTTCAATGGAGTTACCACCCCGCAAAAAATCCCAACCACTCTTAGATTTACCTTTATTGTTACGTGCTTACTGCTTTTTAGGACTGCTGGAAGGTTTGGCAGGTATGGGGGGATTTTTCTTTGTTTGGTGGACAAATGGTTATAATATGACCCAATTACAGGCACTTAGCACCAGTATTTTATCGCACTCGGCTAATGCCGCTACAATGGCCATTTATCATCAAGCAACAACAATGACTTTAGCCGTAATTGTGGCTTGTCAAGATGGTAATGTTTTTGCCTGTCGTTCGGAACGGTTTTCGATTTTGCGTTTGGGGTTTTTTACTAACCGCTTGATTTGGGCAGGCATTGCGGTGGAATGGTTTCTAATTCTCTCTATTATTTATTCTCCTACTTTGCAAATCATCTTCTCTACGGCAGCTTTAAAACCATCCTATTTGCTAATTTTATTGTTTTGTCCACCGTTGATATTAATAGCTGATGAATTGCGAAAACGAATTATTAGCGGGAGTTAGGCGAAAAATTTGAGATTTTAAGCTGTTGTGTATTTAATTTGTATAAATCTGGCGGGCAAGATGCCCACCCCACAAGATTTAATAATTATCGGGCAAGATGCCCACCCCACAAGATTTAATAATTATCGTGTATTTAATTTGTATAAATCTGGCGGGCAAGATGCCCACCCCACAAGATTTAATAATTATCGTCTTATTTTTATAAATTAGTGCCTTTTTACTGAAAATTGTCACCAATACACGACAAATTCAGCAGAATATGTTGTCTTGAATAAGTTAAAAAATGTATTGATTGTCACAAAAATTGAGGAATTGTAAGGGGATCAAGATATTAATTGCTCACTATTAATAAAAACTTATATAAATTAAAATCCAGATATATATACTATGGGAAAACGATTAATCAGAAATCCTGATTAAAAAATATTGCAATAACTTGATTTTGTTGCTAATGTGTGTGAGTACGACAGCGCTGGTGAATGCTCGGATCATTTAGAGAGGTAAAATCAATGAGCTTTATCTATCCTGCCAAAAGTCTTTTACTTGGTCATTGGTGATTGGCCATTAGTCATTAGTCATTAGTAAAAATTGCCGTTCAACAACGGAGGATGAAAAATATTTGCAATGGCCTAATTCCTGTCACTTTAGGTTTGATTTTTGTTTACCTTTCATCAATCGTCCTACCTGTTGATTGCCAAAAACGCAATACATGAAGACGAGGCATGAAAAATTTGGAGTTGAAAAACGATGAAGATTCAAGGAAAAGTTGCACTAATTACCGGAGCTTCCCGTGGCATTGGTCGAGCGATCGCCTTAGAATTAGCCAAACAAGGCATGAAAAGGTTAATATTAGTAGCACGCGATCGGCAAAAGTTAGCCGAAGTAGCCGCCCAAATCGAAGCTTTGGGTGTAGAAACTACAATCATGGCCTTAGACTTAACTCAATCAATTTATGTTAATATAGCCGTAGCCCAACTTTGGCGCAGTTATGGACCGATTCATCTACTCGTAAATTGTGCTGGTGTCGCCCATCAAAACTCATTTTTGCAATCAAAACTTCCCCAACTGCAACAAGAACTCTCCGTTAATTTATTGGGAATGTATACCCTAACCAGCTTAATCGCCAAACGTATGGTTAGTCAAAAAAAGGGGATCATTGTCAATGTCTCCAGTTTAATGGGGAAAGTTGCCGCACCGACAATGGCCACATATTCCGCCACTAAGTTCGCCATTGTTGGATTTACCCAAGCCTTACGTCAAGAACTTGCCCAACACAATATCCGTGTAATTGCTTTACTCCCTTCCCTCACCGAAACAGACATGGTGCGCGACTTAAAATCATTTCGCGGCGTGATTCCCATGACACCCGAACAAGTCGCCCAAGCTCTAGTGATTGGAATAGAAAAAGATACACCAGAAATTCTAGTAGGATGGCAATCTCATTTAGCCGTATTATGTCAACGTCTTGCCCCTTGGTTGCTAGATATCATCCTACAACTAGCGACACCCAAAAAACCATTACCTAATGCTGCGGGCTAGACTTCAAATCAATTCAAATCAATTCAAATCAATTCAAATCAATAATTTCTCTTCGCGCCTGTGCGCCCCTGGGTGAGAAAAAAATCATTCATTTACCTATATAGACATGATCCCTCCGGTAAATTAATCTGGGGGATCATTGGTGTAAAATCAGAACTTTCAATTAAAAATTCTCGCAATAATCATCCCTAATTGAACACTGATAATTCCCAAGATTGTACTACCAAAAAAATAACCAGTAGCAGCCAACCAATTACCACGTTGCAACAAACCAACCGTATCTAAACCAAAAGTAGAAAAAGTAGTATATGCACCTAAAAATCCTGTGACGACAATTAACTTAATTTCTGGGGAAATCAGCGCTGTTTTTTCCATAGCTAAACTGGCGAAAAACCCCATGATTAAACAACCGCTAATATTAATCAAAAAAGTTCCATAGGGGAAACCAAAACCCAAGCGATTTGTCAACCACAAAGTTAAATAATAGCGACTTAAAGCCCCAGCTATTGCTCCCAGACTAATGGCAATGGGAATACGAATTTCTACCTGTTGTAACATTATTAATAATTGTTAAGTAGGTTGGCGTTAAAAATTGTCGTTATGACAAGGGAACTCTTAACTCTTAACTGGGAAGAGGTTTTGGGCAATTTTACTTTTCGTTACTTATGTCGGTTTTTTTCCGTTCACCTACTTATTAGTCTTTTTTAGTCTTTTTTCATCTTTTATTAAATCGGCAACCAACGGAAAACCGTACCTTCGTGACAGGTTTTCATCACTGTACCTGAAAATTGAACTTGATACAATCAAGGAGTGGCTAAAAAGATGCTGTTGTCCAGGCAAAGTTACAAAAATTAATACAGCATAAGTAGGAGAGTTATCAAAATGGGAAATCAACTCAAAACTGCTATTTTACTCGCTACCCTCAGTGGCTTATTGATAGCAATTAGTTACTGGGTAATTGGTGGTACAGGGGGCTTAGTTATAGGAATTGGGTTAGCAGCAGCGACTAACCTCTTCTCTTGGTATCAATCAGATAAGATTGCTTTAGCAGTATATAATGCCCAACCCGTCAGCGCGGCGGAAGCTCCGGGACTATATCGCATCGTTGAAAAATTATCTCACCGTGCTAATATACCCATGCCGGGATTGTACATTGTTCCTAGTCCAACAGCCAACGCCTTTGCGACGGGAAGAGATCCCGAACACGCGGCTGTGGCCGTCACCGCAGGTATTTTAGATATTTTACCAGAAGATGAATTAGAAGGGGTAATTGCCCACGAACTAACTCATATTATCAATCGTGATACCTTAACGCAAGCGGTGGCTGCTACCGTCGCTGGGGCTGTTTCCTTCCTGGCGCAAATGCTGAGTTATAGTATGTGGTTTGGTGGTGGTTCACGAGACAACGAAAGAGGTGGAAATGCTTTGGGTGTATTAGCAACAGTCATATTTGCCCCCCTAGCCGCTACGGTGATTCAGTTAGCAATTTCCCGCACCAGAGAATTTTCTGCTGATGCTGGGGCTGCAAAATTAACAGGTAATCCTCGCGCATTAGCTAGGGCTTTGCAAAGGTTAGAATCTACAGCTAGACAAATGCCTTTGAATGCTAATCCAGCTTTTGAACCATTATTAATTATTCATCCTATTTCTGGGCAGTTTTTGGGAAATTTATTCTCTAGTCACCCAGCAACTGAAGATCGTATTCAAGCATTACTCAAACTAGAATCATAGTTAGTAATCAGTAATCAGTAATCAGTAATCAGCTAAATATTCATCCAGTGGTGCAGGCATCTTGCCTGCATTTTTGATTAATAAATGATCATAATTTTATGATCGAAATCTTATCCAAAAATCGGCTGTAAATCTAAAATAAAACCAGGTAATATATCTTCTCCAGATAAACTTGTAGGAGATTCTAAAACTTCTATTTCTTGATTTGGGCGATAAATTTCTACTTGTTTATTTTTAGGATTAATTAACCAACCCAACCGTAAACCATTGGCGATATATTCCCGCATTTTGGCTTGAGTATCGGCTAAATCATCGCTTTCAGAAACTAATTCAATCACAAAATCAGGACATAAAGGCAAAAACCTTTTTCTTTGTTCTGGTGTGAGTGCATTCCATCTTTCTATTTTTATCCAAGAGACATCTGGGGAACGGGTAGCACCATTAGGTAATTTAAAACCTGTGGAAGAATCAAAAGCTTTTCCTAACCCATTTTGGCGATTCCAAAACCAAACTTGTCCACCTAATTCTAGGTTTCTATCTCCCGTTTCTCCTCCTGTTGGTGACATGATACTTAATTCTCCTTGTGAGGATAATTCTAAACGTAGATCTTTATTAGCAGCAACTATTTCCACAAATTTATCATCTGTGAATTTTAGTGATTTTGGTATTTGTAAAGTTATAGCAGTCATAATTCATACCTCTCTCTATTTATCCCTTCCAGTCTCCCTCGTTCCCAGTCTCCGACTGGGAATGCTTTCCGGGAGGTTCTACCTCCCATTTTAACGATATTTCCAGAACAAAGCGGTTAGAAACCGCATCATATTTGATTATCAAACTGAGAAAATTTCTAAAAATTGCGTGGCGGTAATAATATCAACTCCTTGAAAGGGATGAAGTTCTAATAAATCTTTATCTCCCGTAATAATATGAGTTGCATTACCATTAATAGCAACCTCAAGAAATTTGTCATCTTTTGGATCTCTACACTCCTTAATCATCTGAACTATTTCAGTTTCTTCTGATTCAAGTTTGAATTTAGCTAAGAATTGAGTACGAACACTCACAGAAATATATTTATCGAATTTTGAGCGATTGAGGATTTCTTGTAGTTCTTGAAAAGTCGCATCTGAAAATAAAATTATTCCTAAGCTTCTGGCTTTTTTCAATGCCACATCTGGAATAGATGACTTAATCAAAACGGCACTAACTAAAATGTTTGTATCAACAACAAAACGTAATTCATCCATTCTCAAGAATCTCATTTAAAATTTCTGGAGTTAATCCCTTATTTTTCGCTTGTTCTTGCATTTCTTGGATAATGTCATCTAGAGATTTATCTTGAATAATTAATTTGAGCAAATCGTTAACAATGGTCTGAATTTTTTTCTGTTTTTGCGGTTCTGCTGCTTGATAGGCTTTGGCAACTTCTGCATCAACTTTAATGGCAATTGTTTCCATATTTTGATAGAAAAAATAAATTACATTTGTTTGATTATAGCATTTAACAGATACAAGAGGGCTGATTCTCCCCTCTTAACGATATTTTCAAAGGCGGTTAGAAACCGCATCTACACAGACAAAACCCACCTTCGTGGGTTAAATTCCTCTTGGAAGGACTTTGTTTGTATCGCCGCTATATAATCAATCTTTTAGGCTAAAAAATGGGTTTCTAACTTAAACCTAAAAAACCAGCAATTAGTGGTAATAACTTAGCACATTCTTCCACTAATTTGGCCGCCGTTGGTAAATGAGCAATTGTTCCTTTCAACATTGTAATTGCTGTATCTGCTAAATCCTGTTTTTCTTGAGGATTTTGGGCGGCTTCTGCTAAAGATTTGACTTGTTTTAAGGCCTTTTCTTTGTCTTTTGCTGTTAAATCAGTATCAGTTTCAATTGCGGTTTTTAATTGTGTCAATAATTCTGTAATTCCTGGTTTATCGGGTTCGGGTGCAGTTGCTAATTCATTAATAGTATTTGTGACTGTACCACTAATTTCACCTAAATTCAAAGCTTGTCCACTGGCGTTAAAATCTCTACCAATACTACCAATTTCAACTTTACGACTGGAATCATTACTGTTAGTCATATTTTTATTCTCTACTTTGTTATCAATTTGAACATTGATAGGTTTATTAGCTAATGATAGAATCATTTCTGGTATTTTACCACTTTGTTGACGATGAAAATTTATTTCCTCGTCTTTGGCTTGTAAAACTGCTTTATATTTTTCTTCAACTGCTGCTAATGCTAATTGATAATTTTCAGTGAAATCGCTATGAATCTTTTCTTTATTCGCATTCTCAGGAACAGCAACTTTAACAACAACAACACCATCACCTTTATTTTCAATACTCTGGATAACTAGTTCTGTATCTTGATTTTCAACTTGCACTTTTTTGAAAGCAGTAATAAAAGCCTTCCAGTCAATACCATTACGGAAAATTAAATCAACAGTATTTAAAACTTCTTCAAATAATTTGGTAAATTCTCCTGGTTGAAATTCTCCACTACTCGGACGACGTTCACGGTCATCTGTTCTCGGTTTAGGATATTCTAAAAGGTAGACAAAACGACAATCTACATTATCTAACTTAGTTGTACTTTCAATATTCCAAGCTTCCACACAAGCACCTGTGATATGAGCTTTGGTGAAATTAGTACCGACGGCTTGAGTAAGAGTCAGATTTGCACCTTCTAAATTAGCTCCTTGAAAGGTGGCTTCTATAATATCAGCATTTTTAAAATTAGCCTCTTTCAAGTCTGCACCTATTAGGTTTGCACCTCTGAGATTAGCACCAATATAAGATTTATTTCTACCATTAAGAGTAATGAGCAAATTGAGAATATCAGGGTTACTTAATATAGTATTATCCGGTCTAGCAAAATCAAGTTTTTTGGCTTCATAAAAACGAGTCCGTGTGAGATTTGCTGCTCTGAAATCCGTGTTTTTTAGGGTTGCACCTGTAAAATCAGCATCAGTTAAATTAGCGCCATGAAAACTTGTGCCTCCTGTTGCAGCAAATACAATGGCATAGGAGCGAAGCCACGTATCTCTCTTGTCTCCATTTAAACTACGCCAGCCGATATAAGCACTAAAAATTACAGAAACTACAGCGCTGGCAAATACAATAGCAATAGGAACATGAGGAACAAAGTTTTCCAGTATAATAGCAAAGATAGAGGCAAAGAAAATGGTGAATAAAATGGCAAAAATAAAGGTAAAAGCGAAGGAGAAGACAAAGGTGAAGGTTACAGAATAGGTGACGACACCAGTAAAAGCCAAAACAAGTAATCCAATTGAAATTCCTTGTACAGGTGAAGCAAAGGTAACAGCCGAAACTGCTACGACACCAAAGGCGACGGCGACCATTCCTAAACCTGCCAATAAACCTTTACGAGCAGTAATGATACAAAAAATAGTTAATGTAATGAGTGCGACTATACCAGCGATTATATTTTTACTTAAAGCAGAGGATAACAATACAGCAGAAACCGTGGAAAAGAACCCTGATAGCGCTGACAGTAATAACGTAATTATTAGTAACCCAATTATCCAACGTCGCTGTAGTCCAGCCTTAGCGCCTGTAAAATCAGCACCTTTAAGGATAGCGTTGGTGAAGTCTGTCCCTTTAATATCGGCTTTGCTAAAGTTAGCTTCTGTCAGGTTTTGACCTTTAAAAGAGCGTCCCCGAAGATTTTGACCGCTGTAGTCTGGTGGCATAATCACATCCGCAAGAGATTATCTGTTAAATTGTACACTTATTTGCGAGTATTATTCCAGGTTTTAGTCAAATTATGTGAAATTTTGTGAAATTTGTCTATTACTACCTATGCCAGAGATAAAGACTGAAAATCATCACTTTCTTATTTTTGCTGATTTTTCTTCACCGAAAATGACTACAATGAATGTTAATGCTAGATAATGGGAAAGCCTTGACATTTAACCAACCTAGCCCGGAACTAAAGAACTAACAACTATGCGAACTCATTATTGCGGCGAACTCCGAAAAGAGCATATTGGAGAAACTGTTACCTTATACGGTTGGGTAGACCGTCGCCGCGATCACGGTGGTGTGATATTCTTAGATTTGCGCGATGCCTACGGCGGGCTACGCCTACGCTCTGGTATTGTCCAAATCGTCAGCGACCCCCAGCGCACCCCAGACTCCTATGAACAAGCTAACGCACTCAGAAATGAATATGTTGTAGCTATCACCGGTAGAGTTACCCAACGTCCTCCAGAATCCCTAAATCCTCGACTTCCTACTGGCGAAGTAGAAATCTATGCGGATAAAATAGAACTACTCAACGCCGTCCGTAAACAATTACCTTTCCAAGTTTCTACCGCAGACACGGAAACAGTGCGGGAAGATCTACGATTAAAATATCGTTATTTGGACTTACGACGGGAACGTATGGCGCAAAATATGCAATTGCGTCATCAGGTCATTAAAGCCATGCGGCGCTACCTAGAAGACCTAGAAGGTTTTATCGAGGTGGAAACCCCAGTTCTCACCCGTTCTACCCCCGAAGGGGCGCGAGATTATATTCTTCCCAGTCGCGTCAATGAAGGTGAATGGTTCGCTTTACCCCAATCTCCCCAACTCTTCAAACAATTATTGATGGTATCAGGAATGGATAGATACTATCAAATTGCGCGATGTTTTCGGGACGAAGATCTACGGGCTGACAGACAACCAGAATTTACCCAATTAGACATGGAAATGAGTTTCATGTCTGAAGATGAAATTATCGAACTTAACGAAAAGTTAGTTTGTCATATTTTCAAAACTGTAAAAGGCATTGATTTACCTCGTCCTTTTCCTCGTCTTCCTTACGCGGAAGCTATGAACCGTTACGGAAGTGATAAACCAGATACCCGCTACGGTTTAGAATTAGTTGATGTTTCTGACATTTTAAAAGATTCTGGTTTCAAAGTTTTTCGAGAAGCCATTTCTAACGGTGGTATCGTTAAAATACTCCCGATTCCTAACGGTAACGATGCCATTTCTAATGTTCGCATTAAACCAGGTGGCGATATTTTCCGGGAAGCCGCAGAAGCTGGAGCGAAAGGTTTAGCTTATATTCGTGTGCGAGAAAATGGTGAACTTGACACCATTGGCGCAATTAAAGATAATTTGACACCGGAACAAAAGCAGGAAATATTAACAAGAACGGGTGCAAAAGCCGGACATTTGTTATTATTTGCGGCTGCTGATACAACCACTGTTAATAAAACCTTAGATAGAATTCGTCAATTTGTGGCTAGGGAATTTAAGTTAATTGCAAAAGACAAAATTAACTTGCTCTGGATTACCGAATTTCCCATGTTTGAATGGAACGCAGATGAAAAACGTTTAGAAGCATTACACCACCCATTTACAGCCCCTCATCCTGAGGATATCAGTGATTTAAAAACCGCCCGCGCTCAAGCTTATGATTTAGTTTTAAATGGGTTTGAAGTTGGTGGGGGAAGTTTACGAATTTATCAGCGAGAAGTTCAAGAACAGGTGTTTTCAGCTATTGGTTTATCAACAGCAGAAGCACAAAGTAAATTTGGCTTTTTGTTAGAAGCTTTTGAATATGGAACTCCTCCCCATGGTGGTATTGCTTACGGTGTAGATCGTTTGGTAATGTTGTTATCTGGAGAGGAATCAATTCGTGATGTGATTGCTTTTCCTAAGACTCAACAAGCGCGTTGTTTGTTAACAGATGCTCCTGGAAATGTGGACGCAAAACAATTGAAAGAGTTGCACGTTGCTTCGACTTTTAAACCCAAGGTGTAAGATCAAAATCCCCGACTTCTTTAAGAAGTCAGGGATCTGAAGTTTTAGGTTAAAATCCCTACTAAAATTTGCATCAATATTTCTAAATCAGTAGGAACTCGATATAACATTAAATCCTGGATTATTAGTTTATTTTCCCGTTGAAAACTGCCAAACTGCCAAATATCTCCAGTTGTTACAGCACCATATAATATTGGTTCATCTCCTTCCACCCATTGATCTAAAGCAATTAATTCCACTGCAAGTTGAGTAAATCCTCGTGTTAAATCTGCGTGTTTTGCTTCCACAATCAAAACCTGATGTTGAGATTGCAGGTAATAATCTAAGTCACCCCGCAAAAATTGATTTATTTCAATGGGATATTCAATATTAATTTTAGATTCGGTAATATGTGCAACTTCTAAGAGAATTGGTGCAATTAAAACTTCTCTTCTTGCAGCTTCGCTTGTTAAACTAACTCTTTGCATTGCCTCTTCTAATCGTTCTTTGAGATCAATTAATCGAGGTATTTGATTATTAGTTATTAGCAAATTAATTGTTCCTCTAGTTAAATTGACCCCTAATTCTTGTAAAATATCCGCAGGTGCAAACCTTAACTCAAAATACTTACGAAAGGTGTATGTTTCATCAGGTTTAAGAATTGGAGGACGATGTGATTTAGTCATAGAGTTATCAATTTTTTTATCTTTTATATTATTATATAATATACAGTGAATTTCATCTAAATGAGGTACAATTTTAGCGGGCAAGATGCCCGCGTCACAAGATTTTTATTATTCATATCTATACCTCATAATATCGGAAACTGCTGTATGATTTATTATCATATCTATTTGATGCGATGATGTAAAAATATTGGCAAAAAACACAAGATTATGGTATAAAAGTTAATATCTTGATTTTTTGATTTGTGAAAAATGACTATTCCTGACTTTCAAGCTATTATGCTTCCTTTATTGCAATATGCAAGTGATGGTAAAGAACATTCTTTAAGAGACGCTATTACATATCTAGCTGATGTTTTTAATTTAAGTGATGACGAAAGAAAGGAATTATTATCTAGTGGACAACAAGCGGTTTTTGATAATAGAATAGGTTGGGCAAGAACTTATTTGAAAAAAGCAGGTTTATTTATTTCTCCCAAAAGAGGATTTTTTCAAATTACTGACAGAGGTAAGGAGATTTTAAGTCAAAATCCATCGGAAATTAATCTCAAGTTTCTTAATCAATTTCCAGAGTTTATAGAATTTAAAACTACTAAAAAAGATAATGATAAATCAGAACCGGAAATTATAGAAACATCAGAGACTACACCCCAGGAATCTATAGAATTCGGATATCAGAAAATTAGAAAAGAATTAGAATTAGAGTTACTTAACCGTGTAAAAAGTTGTTCACCTGATTTTTTTGAAAGATTAGTAGTAGATTTACTCGTAAAAATGGGTTATGGTGGCTCAAGACGTGATGCAGGGAGAGCGATCGGTAAAAGTGGAGATGGGGGAATTGATGGTATAATTAAGGAAGATAAATTAGGCTTAGATATTGTTTATGTTCAAGCTAAAAGATGGGATAATACTGTTGTTGGTAGACCAGAAATTCAAAAGTTTGTCGGGGCTTTACATGGACAAAGAGCCAGAAAAGGTGTTTTTATCACTACTTCGAGATTTTTCCAAGAAGCGAGAGAATATGTATCTATTATAGATAGTAAAATTGTGTTAATAGATGGAGAAGAATTAGCTCAATTAATGATTGATAATCATGTGGGTGTTTCCACTGTCTCTATTTACGAAATTAAAAAAATAGATTCCGATTATTTTACAGATGAGTAATTATTAAATAATAGACAATTAATATATGAAAACAGAGAATTTAAAAGCGGTAGAATTATTTGTTGGTATCGGTGGTTTTCGCTTGGGTATGGCAAATGCTAATATTGAAACTATATGGGCTAATGATATCAATGAATTGAGTTGTCAAGTTTATGAAAGTAATTTTGGGAAAGATTCTCTAGTGTTAGGTGATATTAATAAAATCCCGATATCAGATATACCCAATCATCATCTACTAACTGCTGGTTTCCCTTGTCAACCATTTAGCCCTGCTGGTAAAAAATTGGGTGTGAGAGATTGTGTGAGAGGGACTTTATTTGAGCGTATTGTAGAAATAATAGATAGAAAACAACCGAAATATTTTTTCTTAGAAAATGTCAAAAGACTTTTAACAATGGAAAATGGCTATCATTTTCGAGTGATTTTAAATGCAATGTCAGAATTAGATTATTTTATAGAATGGAGAATTATTAGTCCTATTAGCTTTGGTATTCCTCAAAATAGAGACAGGATTTTTATTTTTGGGACTAAGTTAAATTCAGTGCATATCAATTCTCAACTTTTACAAAATACATCAGTTTTCTTAACTCAACCAGATTTAACCGATTTAGAAAATATAGAAGAATTACTAGAAAAAGATATGATGCCTATAGTTGAAAATAAAGGTAAGAATTACAATTGGGGAATTGCTTATAAAAATAAAATGTTAACTTTGAATCTTTCTACTTTACCGGATATCAAGCCTAGACAGAAATTAAAAGATATTTTACAAGATGATTCAATAGTAGATCCTCAATTTGATTTTACATCTGATACCTTAGAACGAATTAAAAAAAGTAAAGCTGTACATCGTTATTGTCATGGTGTAGAATTATTATATAATCAAGATGGAGGCGCAAGATTAGGTTATACAATATTTGGAATTAATGGTATTGCATCAACATTAACTGCTTCGACATCAAGGCATTATGAACGTTATAAAGTAGCTGATAAATATCGGCGTTTAACTAATATTGAATATGCCAGATTGATGGGGTTTCCTGATGATTGGTGTCGAATAGCGAGAATTTATGATCAATATGCTTTATTTGGTAATGCAATTGTTCCTGCTTGTGTAGAATGGGTATGTCAAAGAATTGGTAAAAGCAATATTGAATTTACTAAATCTTCTTGGCAACAATTAACTTTGGCTATTTAATTTAAAAATGGAATTACTCACACTAGAATCGTTAAAAACGGCAGCACGTAATTTTTGCTTAGAATTAAGTGTAACACAAATTCATAATTTGTACGGAGTTACAGATGGTAAAGCAGTGGGAACTTATGTTGAGTCTACTTTTAATCAATATTTGTCCTCAAGATATATAGAAAATTTATTAGTGTAAAAATCTGAATAAAGATAGTTACTCCCTTCCTAATATAAGATTACCTATCTTCCCTCTTTCTTCGTGGTCTTCGTTTCTTCATGGTTTATTTAACCTATATTTTTCTGGTAGAAACGGATTAAGAATAGACCTAATTTTAAGTATAGTGCGATCGCCAAGTGCTGCTGCAAGCAGATCGCCAATCACCGACAAATTAAAAATAATGTATAATAAAGAATTTATATCATAATTCCTAACTAACTTAATTTTGTAACTAAGACCATGCACAATTTCACTGAATTTCCAGACGCTTATGATATAATTGTCGTCGGTGCAGGTCACGCAGGTTGTGAAGCAGCACTGGCTACTGCCCGCCTCGGTTGTCGAACTCTGCTATTGACCCTCAACTTAGATAAAATCGCTTGGCAACCCTGTAACCCCGCAGTGGGTGGACCAGCCAAATCCCAATTAACCCATGAAATAGACGCTTTAGGGGGGGAAATTGGCAAAATGGCAGACCGGACATACTTACAAAAACGTATCCTCAACTCTTCACGAGGTCCTGCGGTTTGGGCATTACGAGCGCAAACTGATAAAAGAGAATATGCGGCGATAATGAAGGGAATTGTCGAAAATCAAGAGAATTTGACAATTCGAGAGGGGATGGTGACAGATTTAATCTTAAATGATCATAATCAAGTTATTGGTTTAGAAACTTATTTTGGCGTATCTTTTCACTGTAAAGCGGTAATTCTCACCACCGGGACGTT
Organism: Dolichospermum circinale AWQC310F; assembly: GCF_000426925.1. Classification (GTDB taxonomy): domain Bacteria; phylum Cyanobacteriota; class Cyanobacteriia; order Cyanobacteriales; family Nostocaceae; genus Dolichospermum; species Dolichospermum circinale. Next base: position 183,822 of record NZ_KE384674.1, read on the forward strand.
TTTAGGTGGGAAAATTTGGGTGGGAAATAAATCCATGGCCGCAGGCCGCGCGGGAGAGTTTGCAGCGGAAGGGTTAACACAAACTTTGAACCGCTTAGGATTTGAAACCGGTAGACTGAAAACCGGGACACCAGCACGGGTTGATAAACGTTCTGTTGATTACAGTAAAATGGAAATTCAACCCGGAGACGACGCTGTACGGTGGTTCAGTTTTGACCCCGAAGTCTGGGTAGAACGGGAACAAATGCCTTGTCACATGACTCGGACCACTAAAGAAACTCATCGTTTAATTCAGGAAAATTTACATCTGTCCCCTGTGTATGGTGGTTGGGTGGAAGCAACCGGTCCCCGTTATTGTCCGAGTATTGAAGATAAAATTGTCCGCTTTGTAGATAAAGAGAGTCACCAAATCTTTATTGAACCGGAAGGAAGAGATATTCCCGAATTATACATTCAGGGTTTTTCTACTGGTTTACCAGAAACTTTGCAAATTTTGATGTTGCGGAGTTTGACAGGTTTAGAAAATTGTGTGATGTTACGTCCTGCCTATGCAGTAGAATATGATTATTTACCTGCAAATCAGTGTTTTCCCACTTTGATGACTAAGAAAGTGCCTGGATTATTTTGTGCCGGACAGGTAAACGGGACTACAGGTTATGAAGAAGCTGCTGCTCAAGGGATAGTAGCAGGAATCAATGCAGCGCGGTTTGTACGGGGTGAAGAAATGATTATTTTTCCCCGTGAACAAAGTTATATTGGTACGTTAATTGACGACCTGTGTACGAAGGATTTACGAGAACCTTATCGTATGCTTACCAGTCGCTCAGAGTATCGTTTATTACTACGTTCCGATAATGCTGATCTGCGTATGACACCCTTGGGACGGGAAATTGGTTTAATTGATGATAGACGCTGGAATTTGTTTAGTGAAAAACAAGCACAAATTACTGCGGAGAAAGAACGGCTGCATTGTACTAGAATAAAGGAAAATGAGGCAGTAGGACAAGCGATCGCAGATGATACCCAACAAGCAATTAAAGGTTCTATTACCCTCGCTGACTTACTGCGTCGTTCGGGTATCCATTACATTGACTTGGAGCGTTACGGACTCCATAACCCCAACCTCAAACAAGCGGAAAAAGAAGGAGCGGAAATTGATATCAAGTATGCTGGTTATTTAGCAAGACAGCAAAACCAAATTGACCAAGTTGCTCGTCAAGCAAATCGCCAGCTACCTAGTGATTTGGACTACTCAACCATTGATACTTTATCAAAGGAAGCGAGGGAAAAGCTGAATAAAGTCCAACCCTTAACTATTGGACAAGCTGCGAGAATTGGTGGTGTTAACCCAGCGGATATCAACGCCCTTTTGATATATTTAGAAATATCTAAAAATAACATCACTAAAGCCACCCCAACCCCAGTAATTCTGTCTTAACAAAAGTAGCGGTAACTCATGGATTACCGCTAAATAATCATGATAAAAGTAATATCTAATACTATTTATTTAATAAATTCCTGTATTCACAAAAACCAAGATTAGTTGTTTAATGAAGAAAGTTAGTCAATTTACACAATAGTTTTTGATTTTTCTATTATTTTCAGCTACAACCACAAAAGCATATATGTTACTAACATCTAACACTGATTTACTTAACTCAGCAGCAGCGGAAAATTTCGGTACAAAAGAGCTTTATTCAATAGAAACCTATGCTGAAAGCTTAATGAACGAAATTTTTGCTGATATTGATACCATTCTCAATGGTGACAATGAGCAGAATTGTGATCAACCTGAGGAAAAATATGTACATAATCTTAACACGGCATTAACAAGGACAGACGCAAGTTTATCACCAAAAGTCAAGAACTCATTAACGTCTGCTTCACTTGTTAAAAGTTCACTAAAAACAGACCTGGTAGTTAATTCTTCCTTTCCGGGAGCAATTACTACCAAAGAGAGATCACAAACCAGTGGTTTAGATAAATTAATATATATGGGATTCGGTTGGTCTATGGCTACATTATGTACGCTTTGCCTAACGAACTTTGGCTTATTAAATACAGCGAATACTCAATTAAATTCTAGTTCACAAAACACCCAGACACTAGGATCTGTTTATGTGAAATCAGATCCTCAATTAGATTTAGTGAACTATATGTTATCTGCTTTTTCACTGATAGAACAGCAAGAAAAGAGCAATTACACAACTACAGTCAAACCGAGATTGACTAATGTTAATTTTAAGCCAAATAATGGCTTACCTTTGCCAAGTACGCAACAACAAATTACCCAACCACAAATTAAAGCTTCTGCCTTACCGATAGCTGCCAACAATTTACCACCTGTTCCCCAGGTTGCAATTGCCACAAATGCGACAAATAAAAAAAATA
>NZ_KE384674.1:186360-206669 GCF_000426925.1 Dolichospermum circinale AWQC310F
TCCAGTTGACCAATTTCCAGACTCAGTTTACCAACAACCAACCGTTTCCCCAGTCAGAATACCACAACCTTCACCTTCAGCAGTCAATAATCCTCCTATCAAGAACGTACAACCAGCAACTCAGCCGAAAACAAAAAAGACAGAGATTAATTCTCAACCTTTAAAAGACGCGCCACCAAAATTAGCGACTATTACTCCAACAATTTCTGTACAACTAGAGGGAATATTGGAATCAGGTGATCAATCTGTGGCCTTATTTAATATAGATGGTATCACTCGCGGGATTAATGTGGGTGAAAATATTGGCAGCACAGGATGGATACTAATAGAAGTCACTAACGGTGAAGCTATTATTCGCCGTCATGATGAGAAAAGATCCATTTATGCAGGACAAAGACTATAATCATTTTTAAAAGCGTACAAGTGACAGGTGAAAAAACGAAAAGGCTTGGAGGGTAAACCAAGCCCAACTTCACTCAGGGTAAAATATATCATCCATCCTATAGATTATTCATATATTAATAATCCTTCCCAAGGGAGAAATTTCAAAAATATTCCCACAAACCTTCCCGACTCTCCGCGCCTCCGCGCCTCTGCGTGCAAAAAAGGCAGTTCATTCTGCCCTAGTGTACTAGATATTTTTGACACAATTGCCGAAAATCTTCACCGCGCATTTCAAAGTTATAATACTGATCAAAACTAGCACAAGCAGGAGATAGTAATACTACTGAAGCTTGATATTTTTTCGCTAGTTCCGCAGATAAGGATACGGCGTTTTCCATAGTTTCGACTATGTGGTAATTACTATATCCCACCTCTTGCAGACGTTTAGAAAATGCCAGTGCTGCGTTACCTATGAGTAAGACAGCGGCGGCTTTAGCTTGAATTTGTCCTAACCAAGCGGTATCATCTCCCGCTTTAGCTTCTCCACCAGCGATTAAAATAGTGGGGCTTTGCACAGATGCTAAACCTACCGCCGCTGCGTCGTAATTAGTGGCTTTACTATCGTTAATAAAATCAACTCCTTGCCAATTGCAGATATGTTCTAAGCGATGGGGAACACCAGGAAAATCACGTACAGATTGGGAAATGGCGGTAATATCTATACCTGCTAATCTAGCAGCGGCGACGGACATGAGCAGATTTTGCTGGTTATGTTCCCCTACCATTCGCAATGCAGATACCTCGACAATGGCTTGGGGTGTAGCGGTGATTTTTTCCATTACCCAGCCATTTTCTATATAAAAGCCTTTTTCACCAATCAGAAATTCTTCACCCTTAACGCTTGTCCAATAGGCTTGAGGCCAATGATTTAATCCTAATTGACGCAAGTAAAGATCATCACCATTAAATATTTGTAACTGGGAATTGTGTAATAATTTGGCTTTGATATGATAGTAATTTTCTAATGTTTTGTGACGGGCTAAATGATCTGGTGTGAAGGTTGTCCAAATGCCAATGCGAGGTGCTAAAGTTACAGAAGATTCGATTTGATAACTGCTAATTTCGCCAATTATCCAATCAGGACGATTTTGGATTTGAGATTTGAGATTTTGGATTGCTACCTCACAAGCAGCATAGCCGATATTACCACAGGCGGGAGCGTTTAATCCTGCCGTTTGGAAAATAGCCGCAATTAAGGCTGTGGTAGTGGTTTTACCATTTGTACCAGTAATTCCTACCCAGGGGATATCTTGTAAATGTCGCCAAGCTAGTTCCATTTCGCCGATAGTTTCCATTCCCAGTTCTCGCGCTTGGGCTAAAATAGGAATATCCCAAGGAACTCCGGGACTGACAATTATTAACTTGGATAAATCAGAATTGGTAAATTCTGGTGTGGTTTTTAATTTAACGGTAATGTGTTCGCTGGCGAGTTCCTGTTGTTGTTTGAGGAGGGTTGGGGAGGTGCTACTGTCATAAAGTTCTACCTCCCAGCCTTCCTGTTTCAACAATCTTGCCGCAGCAACACCGGACTTTCCTAATCCAATAATTAACGCTTCTGGCATTGACCGTGTATCATCCCTGGTTAAGCTCTACTATAGTAGCGTTAATTGGCAGCAATTACACAACTTTTTGTTGCTTTTGACTACAAATTTTTAACTATTGCGCCAAAGTCTGCTATAACGCGACCATGATTTCGCAATAATCCCAGCAAATTTAAGCGATTTTGCTTAATATCGGGATTTGCGTCCATGACTAAAACGCTGTCTTCACCATCAAAAAAGGTACTGACGGTGGGGGCGATTTTTGTCAGTGCGGTTACTAACAGTTGATAATCACGGTTTTGTTGTGCTGCTTGGGTTTGGGGAACTAGTTCAACCAAGGCGTTGTAAAATGCAGATTCAGATTTTTTCTGGAATAGTTCGGGGTTAATTAAGGTTTGTGGTGCTAGGGTTTGCAAGTCTAGATTTCCCTGGGCTGCTAACCGGGTAGAACGGTTGACAGTTTCGTAGATTTTATCTAATGTACCATCTTGACGGATTTTTTGTAAATAGATGGCGCGATCGCGGACATCTAATAAATCTACTAATGCACGTTCTGTATATTCAGGATCATTTTCTCCTAAAACCGCATTTACCAAATCATAATCTATCTGTTTTTCATCTTGTAATAAAGTGCGTATTCTTTGGAAGAAAAATTCTTGCAAAGTTTTGATTAGTCCCATTCTATCTTTACGAAAATCAACGGCAAAATTTGTTGCTGTATATTCTAATAAACTTTGTAAATTTATCGGTAAATTTGCCAACCAGGTAATATTAATTATGGCATTAGCAGCGCGACGTAAAGCAAAAGGATCGGAAGAACCTGTAGGAATTAAACCTAAACCAAAGATACTAACTAAAGTATCTAATCTATCAGCTAAACCGACAATTTGACCAGTAAGAGTTTGGGGGAAAATATCATCAGCATTTCTGGGTAAATAATGCTCAAAAATCGCCTTTGCCACTTCTGGGTCTTCACCACTAGCTAAGGCGTATTTTTCGCCCATAATCCCCTGTAATTCTGGAAATTCATAGACCATTTGCGTCACTAAATCGGCTTTACAGAGTAATGCAGCCCGTAATACGTTATTGATTGTATCAGGGAAGTCTGTTTTTTCAATAAAGTTAGCTTTTGTCAGTTGATATACAATCATTCCTGCAATGTCCATGACTCGATTTACTTTGGCACGAACAGAACCTAAATCTTCTTGGAATGTAACTTTTTCTAATTGAGGTAAAAAGCTTTCTAAAGGTTTAGATAAATCAGCTTCATAGAAAAATCTGCCGTCTGCTAACCTGGCGCGAATTACCCTCGCATTCCCCACAGCAATAATATCAGATTTGGCAGGATCTCCATTACTAATGGTGATAAAATTGGGCAATAATTCCTGACATTCTGCATTTTTGAAAACTGGAAAATACCGCTGGTGACTGACCATAACCTCGGTAATTACTTCTTTTGGTAACTTGAGAAATTCCTCCTCAAATTGTCCGATAACTGCTGTGGGATATTCCACTAAATTGACAACTTCCGCTAATAATTCCGGGTAAATTGGGGTATATCCCCCTAATTTTTCCGCCGCTGCTTTCACTTGATTTGTGATGATTTCCGCTCGGTTTTCTGGAGGGACATTTACATAACCAGAAGCCAATGTTTTAACATATTCTGTAGCGTGGGAAATACTAACAGGTTCGGGGTGTAAGACTCTATGGGTGCGAGAAATGCGACCGCTTTTGACAATTTTTGCCCCATTTTCTAATTGTAATGGTAAGATATCCCCATCTAATAATGTGACTAACCACCGAATTGGCCGGGAAAATCTCCCGTCACCATGTCCCCACCGCATTAACCGCTTGCCTTCTAAGTTCCAGACCCATTGGGGGACAAGTTCGGTTAAAATATCCGCAATGGGACGACCGGGAATTTGCTTATTCACAAAGACAAAATCCCCTTTTTCCGTGGGACGAATTTCTAAAGCAGAAATATCTACACCTTGCTTACTCGCAAAACCAATGGCAGCTTTAGTGGGTTGTCCATCTTTAAAGGCTGCTTGTGCGGGTGGTCCTTTGATTTCCTCTTCTCTGTCTGCTTGTTGGGAGGGTAAACCGGTAATGAGAACCGCTAACCGTCGCGGTGTTCCATAGACTTCAACCACAGCGTCGGGGAGATTATGAGTTGCTAGGCTGTGGGGAATGCGCGATTTCCATTGTACAATAGCATCACTCAAAAAACCGGCGGGTAATTCTTCTGTACCGACCTCTAATAAAAATGCTGGCATAAGATACTGTTTTTAACTTGACGGGGCTGAATATTAGTCAATTCCAATATTGTATGCCAGTTCCGACCCTTGGGGAAACTTTAAAACGGCAGTGGGTTGTTTTAAAATAGTGTCTTATTACCCTAGTTTTAGATATCAAAATTTGTAATATGCAGACTGTCCACCACCTTGTAGTAATGGGGCAAATGCGCTAGGGTAGTTAGTTGGGCTATATATCTCAAAAATAGGAGAGAAATGACTGGTAGTATTGCTATTGTAGATTTATTTTGTGGTGCTGGAGGACTAACTCATGGATTTGAGCAAGCAGGTCTTCCAGTAAAAGTTGGGTATGATATTGATCCTGCCTGTAAGTTTCCTTATGAACATAATAACAAAGCGAAGTTTATATTACAAGATGTAGAAAATCTTAGCGGTTCTGATTTAGCAGAGCATTTTTCTGGAAGCAGTATAAAAATTTTGGTAGGATGTGCGCCTTGTCAACCATTTTCTAATTATTCAAGACGTTATAATGATAAAAAATCTAAATGGAAACTTTTACAAGATTTTGTCCGTTTGGTCAAAGAATCTGAACCAGATATCATTTCCATGGAAAATGTGCTTCAGTTAAAATATCATGCAGTTTTTCAGGAATTTATTGAGAATTTAGAAAATTTAAAGTATTATCTTGAGCCTTATGAAGTTAATTGTTTAAATTATGGAATCCCTCAATCTCAAAGACGTTTAGTTTTACTTGCTTCAAAATTTGGTAAAATTAATTTAATTCCAGCGACTCATAATAAAGGAAAATATGAAACAGTTAGAAAAACTATTGAACATCTAGAACCACTAGCTGCGGGTGAAAAATCTAAAACTGATAAACTTCATATATGCAGTAAACTATCTAATCTTAATCTTAAACGTATTCAGGCTTCAAAACCTGGAGGAACTTGGCGAGATTGGCCTCCAGAATTAATTGCTAAATGTCATACAAAAAAAAGTGGTAAAAGTTATCCTAGTGTATATGGTCGTATGGAATGGGATAAGCCAAGTCCAACTATTACTACACAATGTTTTGGTTTTGGTAATGGTCGATTTGGACATCCTGAACAACATAGAGCCATTACATTGAGAGAAGCAGCATTACTACAAACTTTTCCAGAAAATTACCAATTCATAGCTCCTAATGAAGATTTAGCAGCTATTTCTATAGGAAGATTAATTGGTAATGCTGTTCCTGTTAAATTGGGAGAAGTTATAGGGAGGAGTATTTTGGAGCATCTCCAATAAATATGTCAAATTTATCTATTGTCTGAATGTAAATACTCTTGGTTCTCTAAATAATTTTCAATGTTTATCAATATCTGTCTAAGATACTCTACTACTTCGTCTTTAATCTGTAAAATATCTTCAATTGTTACCTCTTTACCAACGTCAGCAAATGATTTATTTCCATGAGCTAAATCATTCCTATTTTCCATAACAGCATCTAAATTTTCACCATGCTTTGTTTTAGCATGGTCAGTATCGTAAGAAAATCCATATTCCCTTGCTGTTTTTGTAATTTGCTCTCTATTAACATTACCTGAAAATAATTTTCTCCTATTAAACCCCACTTTAATAATATCAGTAGAAATATCCGTTATTCTAGAATGAACATTATCAAGAGATCGATTCTTAAAATTATAAAGCACTATCTTCTTGACTTCGATTCTAAGAGAATCAAAAGAAACTTTGCTGCTCTTTAGCTCCTCAAAAATAGCCTCTATAGCATTACGCATGGTTGATTCTACTAAATTATAGAGAAGTAAAAAACCATTAGCTTTGAGAGTTATTACCAGTTTAGGATCAATAGGCTTAATTGTCTGATTTCCATTCTCTTCCAATACTGTTAATTTAGTATTTTCCGCAGTTAATTCTTTCAGAAACTGGAAGTATTTATTCACCTCTTCAACACGGGTATTGAAGTCTAAAATGACCGTTTGCATAGTAATTTGCATAGTTAATTATTTCAAAAGTTGATCACGAACATATTCAATACGAGCAATTACTTTAGGTTTGGAATTACTTGCATCTGAAGTTGTGTATTGTTTAAACTCTTGTGAATCTAACCATTTTATTGATTTGGGTATTAAATCACTTTTCTCTCTCAAAGCAAGTGCAACACCTACAGAAATAGTTTCAAATCTAATTCTTGGTGTTCTGACATGACCTGTTCCCTTGGTAAATCCATTTGGTAGATATTTTTCAACAAAATCTAACATTCTATAAAATTCATTTTTCATTTCCTCTTTGTCTATTTCATTGTTATTATGTTTTTTTAGATATTCATCCAGAAACAGATCAACTCGTTGACCAAAATTCTGATAATTATTTAGATATGCAAAAAAACGTAATATAAATTCCTCTCGTTCTTGTTTAAGTTTAACAGCATCTGATAATGGACAGAGTTGATTAAATTTAGGATATTCAGCTAATTCTTCAAGAATATCAACAAATGGACCAGAAGATATTCCTCTACGTATCTCCATGTCGTTCCGTGGTACACCACCTGTGTTTATGCGTTCAAATAGATCTCTTCGTGTTTCTTCATCAGCTTTATCGGTCAAAACAATTATGCGAAGAGTAGCTCGATTGAACTGTCTTTGTCTTGCAGGGTGTAAGTCTTTGAATTTGAAATTATTAAGCTGCCTTAATTTTTCTAATCCAGACAGTCTCAGTTCATTATTAATAAATCTGTGTAAAGTACGAATACGTTGAGCACCATCAACAATTTCTAATCGAGCCTCATCATCAATATAATCATCTTTCGGTCGCAAATCAGCAACAAAAATATATGGACTTGGCAAACCCAGGATAATAGATTCAATAAACTTTGACTGTCGAGCTTCTTCCCAAATCATCTGTCGTTGATAGTCTGGTATATATAACTCGTTGGTATCATCCTCTAATCCTTCTGCATATTTCTTAATAAGCACTTCCACTGGATATTGTTTGGTGTCATAGTCAACTGCTTTCTGTTTTTCCCGAATTTCCATTTCCGCAGCTTGTTTTTGCTCATCAGTAATTTCTATTTCTGGTGGTATATTTTTTGCTTTTGGCATCTGGCTCTCCAGCTTGAATATAATGGTTTTATGATCATAATATCACAATTGTAAAATTAGATGGTATGCGATTCCTACGGAGCGCTTCGCTATCGCGCAAGTAGTTCGCTCCCAACTACTACGCGGGAATGTCTCAAGAAAACTCCAGTTTCTAAATTAAAATTAGAAGCTATTTGGTGTCCGTTAGTCTTTCCAGGAGAAATACAAAAACCTGATATAGAACCGGAAAAAACGGCTAAAGAATTTAAACAGGCTTTTAACTTAACCGGAAATCCAGATTTAGGATTAGTTAAAAAGGGAAAACCAGCAAGAGCAGATTTTTTGTTATGGTTATCACCTGATGAAAATTCAACTACTAAAAAACGTGATCATTTTATTTTCTGTTTTGAATTTTCTTATAATGCACCCAATGAATTAGCCCATTTTAGCCATGAAAATGCTCACAGAGAAGAAGTGAGTCGTTATGCTCGTTATATTGATTCTAGCCGAGTTTTTTCTAGGGTTTGCGCGGAGGTAGAAGGTGAGGAATTTTCTATTTCTGAAAAAATTAAAAATCATTTATTACCTTTTAGTGGTTCTGACAAACCTTTGTACAAACTTTGTCAAGCATCCTCGTATACTGAACAGTTAATTCACTCATTAAAAACTAAAGGAAGATTAGAAGGTGCTTGTATTGCTCGCGCAATAGCTATAACATCAAATGGATGTGAAAGTATCGCTGCTAATTTTAATGATCAACCTGATACTAGAATTGAATTAATGAAATCTTTAGGTAAAGCATATCGTAATACCATAAAACTAAAAAATGATACACCTAATAAACTTAATGAAGAAATTATCACAGTATTTAAGAGATTAGTCCAATCACTTCCTGGTGATTTTAGTAAACAAGCAAAGCAACTTATTCCTGAACCTAATTTAGAAACAAATATTAGCTATAGATTCCAGGAAAATATAGAGGTATTTTATAATTCTAATCAAGAAGTTTCCAGAGAAAATATAATTTTAGCAGTTGAAGAAACAGAAGCGTTACATAAATTTTTTGATGGTAATCCTCAAGATCATTTGATCAAAGAACTTCCACAAACTGAAAAAATTCAATTAAGAAAAGTTCATGAATCAGCAGTTATAGCAAGTTTAAATTCTGCTCAAATCGGAAAAATTAATGTTATTCCTTTAGAAGGAAATCCTGGAATTGGTAAAACTACTGCGGTGGTGAAGTTTCTTGAAAAACAATCTGAAGGTTTTATGTTTTTATATATCAGTCCGCGAGTCGTCATTAATCGAGATGTGACTGATAAACATACTAAATCTTGTGATGCGGGCATCTTACCTGCTATAATTGCTTATAATTATACTAAATCTTGTGGTGCGGGCATCTTGCCCGATATAATTGCTTATAATTATACTAAATCTTGTTGTGCGGGCATCTTGCCCGCTATAATTAGACAAATTCAATCCAGTACAGTTTAAGTAAAATACCCCTCTCCGTCCTGGAGAGGAGTTGGTGTGAGATTTATCGCAGTAAGTCAAATTAAACCTATATCTGAATGTTGTGATTCGCTGGTTCAGGTTTAAGAATAATGGGATTAGGAAGAGATGGTGATTTAGATACCTTTGTTTCTGCTTGTGTTTGTCCTGTTTGATTCCAGAGAATCATTGAGAGTAAACCATCTACTAAACTGTTACTATTACCATGACCATTGCTGCTACTTACCGTAATGTCAGGGATAATACGGACATTGCGATCGCCTATAATTTGCATTAACTGCATCGCTGTATAACCTTGTTTTCCTAAAGCTTCCACACCGGCGAGGTAGGTTTCCGCTTTAGCGTTACCTGTGGCGCGAATACCTTCAGCCTCCGCGACAGCTTTCAGCTTAATGGCTTCCGCTTCACCGGTTGCTTGCTGAATTTGGGCGTTAGCTTGCAATTCGGCAATTGTCACACCTTGTTCTGATTGTACCAAATCTTGCTGAATATCAGCTAATGCTGTTTCCCTGACCAACATTTGTCGTTGGGTTTCGGCCATTTGCTGCACTTCGTAAGTTTTACGTTGTTCCTCCGCGATTTTCCGTTCTGTCAAAGTGTGCATTAATTCTTTCGGGGGCGTAATTAAACCAATTAAAGAATCCACAGCTTGCACATCATAGGCACGCAAAGCAGATTTAACGTATTCAGAAGCTTCTATTTGGCGCTCGCTACGGGCAATCAAGAAATCCAAAATGGTATATTCTTGAGCGGAATTACGGAAATAATTGCCCACAATGGGACGCAAAACTTGGTCAATGACATTTTGCATCGAACCTAAGCGAGAAATCACTTTTGGCGCGTCTGAAGCCCCAATATGGATAATTTGAAATATCTCTAAATCAAAGCTAAAACCATCAAATGACAGCAGTTTTAACGCCTTCAAATTAGTATCATATCCGTGCTGTCCAGTGATTCTGTCAGTAAAGTTTAAAACGATATTTGTCGTCGGTACTAACTCAACTTTCATCACCTTAGTATTGAGCGGGTGTTTTCCTGGATACAATGGTTCAACCCAAACACCCTTGTGTCCTTGATTGACTAAGTTTCCGTGAGTAAAAGCCGCACCACTGACATCTTCCTGATCTTCACCGACAAAAGAAATCACCACACCGACATAACCAATGGGAATTTCCGTCATCGGTACTTGTTCGATATTTACCAACCAAGGGTTGAGATTCCACGAACCCGATAATAATACCTGTTCTTGTAAACCCCGTTGTCCCCCAGCATCAATAAATTTTTGACCATTTTGGAAGTTATCATGGCCACCAATCAAACGTCCAGCAATTTCACCTGCTGCAATTGGTGAACCATCTAACGTGGTGACAATACCAACTTTGTCTGCTGCTACTTCATAAATACGCAATTGTTCTGGACGCATACCATGAGTAGTGGCATTGGCTGTCGTAATAACTTTAAACAAAGCAGTGTTAATACGGTAAGTACCAGCGGTAATAAAAGCAATTTGTCGTCCTTTTTCGCCACCTTTCGTCAAAAATTTGCGAGCATCTTGAAAATTATCACATTCGACAATTTTGCCCAAAATCCGCTCTGGAGGGTTAGAAGCCCCATCAGCGGCGACAACCAGAGCGATTTCTCCTTGGGGGACAATGATTACCGGCTCTTTTTTGACAGCATACTGCCAAGGCCAATAACCCCAGTGCCAACCAGGGGCCAGGGTATCTGCTTGTAAACCAGCTTCACCATTTAAAGCGATTAATCTATTAGGGGGTAATACTTTACCAGAAAAGGTAAATTTTCTGACAACAATGCCCACCTCGCGCTCACCGATAACTACCAGTCCACCGAAGAAAATACAACCACCAATAATAATCACGGGAAAAATGATCAAAGGTTCAATTCCCATCGTTTGATAAGGAATTTGGCGAGTTACAGACTGGGTAATTACGGGCTGAGTTTGACCAGGTGGGATTGATATTGATACAGAAGTTATTTCTTTTGCTGCTGGTGTTTCTCCGGGAGCGGCATTGGCAGCATTAACACCACCTATTAAAGATAAGGCAGCGATCGCAGATGTAGCCAATGTCACGATTTTATTGTACTTACCCTTACCCACAGAAAATGGAAAGCTTTTCATATATGTGTACCTCATTCGGGAAATAATTATCTAATTTGTGACTTCACTATGAATCAGCCTGTTTCCTTAAATCCTATCTAAATTTTTTACCAGATTGATTCATCCGTTTAAGAAGCGGTTATAAGCTGCTGTTTACAAAACTTATTTTATTTATGTAAGTATTAGTTATATGATACCAGTTAGTGGTAGAACAAAAACCAGATTAACGCCATACCCAATTGTAACTTTTATCAAAAGTCAGATGACACCTGTAATTATCAAAAAGAAATATTGTGGTGTGGGTATCTTTCCCACTAAAAGTGTACCTCAGCCTTATGGTAATCCGCCGTAAATTAAAATAAAATACCAATAAAATAGGGTGGACAAACAGCCCACCCTGAAAATCCAGCAGTTGTAATTAAATTTACACCAAACCGCCAGCAGCTTGAAAACGAGCGCGGGCGCGTTTAAATGCTTTTGTAGCCTGGATTTGTGCTTGACGATCTTCTGCTTTAACTTGATTTAAGCCAGATTGTGCTGCATTAAAAGCAGCACGAGCTTCTTCAAGTTTAATTGAGTCACCACGTTCCGCACCGTTGACTAGAATTGTCACTTCATCTTCATCAACTTCAGCAAACCCACCTAAAAGAGCGATCGCTTGCCAATTGGCGTTTTTATTAGCGCGAACACGCATAACACCAATATCTAAAGCTGTTAACATGGGAGCGTGTCCACTTAGGACACCCAACTGACCAGTAGTGCTAGGTAAAACTACTTCATCAGCTTCAGAATCCCAAACAGTTTTGTCTGGGGAAATTACACGAACAGTTAATGTCATTTGTCAGTTGTCCTTTGTCATTTGCCTTTTGTCAATTGTCAGTTGTCAGTTGTCAGTTGCATAAAAAACCACTGACCACTGACTAATGACTAATGACTAACCCTTGAGCTTTTCTGCTTTAGCTTTAGCTTCTTCGATATCACCTACCAAGTAGAAAGCTTGCTCAGGTAAAGCATCCAACTCACCAGAAAGAATTTGTTTAAATCCTTTAATGGTGTCTTCCAACTTCACATACTTACCAGGAGAACCAGTAAATACCTCAGCGACAAAGAAAGGCTGAGACAAGAACCGTTCAACTTTCCGCGCCCGGGCGACAATGAGACGGTCTTCTTCAGACAATTCATCTAAACCAAGAATGGCGATAATGTCTTGTAATTCTTTGTAACGTTGCAGAGTAGATTGTACAGCCCGTGCAGTATCATAGTGATCACTACCAACGATACCGGGTTGCAACATAGTAGAAGTAGAACCCAGAGGATCAACCGCTGGATAGATACCTTTAGAAGCCAAACTACGAGACAATACCGTTGTTCCGTCTAAGTGAGCAAAAGTAGTTGCAGGAGCAGGATCGGTCAAGTCATCGGCAGGTACATATACAGCTTGAATAGAAGTAATAGAACCTTCTGTAGTAGAGGTAATCCGTTCTTGCAAAGCACCCACATCTGTACCCAAAGTAGGCTGATATCCTACAGCGGAGGGCATACGACCCAAGAGCGCCGATACTTCAGAACCAGCTTGGACAAAGCGGAAGATATTATCAACAAACAACAATACGTCTTGCTTGTTCACATCACGGAAATACTCAGCCATTGTCAAGCCAGATAAACCAACCCGCATTCTTGCTCCGGGTGGCTCGTTCATTTGACCATAAACTAGCGCGATTTTGGATTCATTGAGATTATCTTTATTGATAACTCCAGATTCCATCATTTCGTTGTAAAGGTCATTACCTTCACGAGTGCGTTCACCCACACCAGCAAATACCGATACACCACCATGTTGAGTAGCGATATTGTTGATCAATTCCATCATGATCACGGTTTTACCCACACCAGCACCGCCGAACAGACCGATTTTACCGCCGCGTCTGTAGGGTGTTAGCAAATCCACAACCTTAATACCGGTCTCAAATACAGAGGGAGTGGTTTCCAACTCTGTGAATTTAGGAGCGTCCCGGTGAATAGCTAGAGATGCTTCAGCGTTTACCGGACCTTGATTGTCTACAGGTTCGCCCAAAACATTGAAAATCCGTCCCAAGGTAGCTTTACCAACGGGTACAGTGATTGGAGCGCCAGTATCAACAACCTCTAAACCACGGACTAAACCATCTGTGGTACTCATAGCTACAGCCCGGACTTGGTTATCGCCCAGGAGTTGCTGTACTTCAACGGTTAATTTCAGTTGTTGTCCAGCTTCGTTTGTGCCAGTGATAGTTAAAGCGTTGTAGATTTGGGGTAATTTACCGCCGGGGAATTTAACGTCTACAACCGGACCAATGATTTGGGTAATGTACCCAATGTTTGTTTTTTCTGCGGTGGTGACCATGCTGCGCCTAAATGATTGAAGCTGTTTTTCACAAGTGGGTTCTTTAAGACCCCAGATCAAGCGATATCATCTTTTAGGTTAGCACCTAACGACTCCACCTTTGCCTTAAATTCATTATTAAGAACAGATTTCCCATTTCTTGCACAAGTGGTGACAGGGAACAGGGAACAGGGGACAGGTGACAGGTGACAGGGAAGAGGGAAGAGGGAAGAGGTTTTGGGCAACTTTACTTTTCGTTACTTATGTCGGTTTTTTTCCGTTCACCTACTTATCAAAAACTATCAAAATATAATCAATTCCGTAGGGGCAAACCCCCCGTAGTTGCCCCAAAAACATGGGTAGGGGCAAACCCCCCGTAGTAGATAGATGCCAAAAAAAACAACTATAGTTTTTTAGACAATAGTTGTGTAAAAGTAATTTTTAGATGAAACTCGTTTATTTTGACGTAATTACTAAATATTCTGTTCCCGTCCATGTATTCCCAAGGCGAAACCATTTCAGGAAATAGGGAATAACCATGAGAAGATCTAAAATCTCAAACTTTGGGTTTTTGCTCCTTTGTGTCTGGACGTTGAACATAATTTATACTGCTGCTCACATATCCAATCTGTAATTCTCCTGTTCACGTTCGACAAAATATTGAATACGGGAACGGTAATCTCTGAGGGTTTCATCAACCCAATCCCGATCGCTGCTGTTAACATAAAGATGAACCAAAGGCTCACTGGCATCTGGTAAAATCAAAAGCCAATTGTCATCATAGGGTTGACGAATTTTCACACCGTCAATTAATTCCAAATTTTGAGCGGGGTGGGTTTCGACCAAATAACGCATTAACGCCCCTTTAGCAGTCCAAGGACAGCGAACGGTATAATTTCTATTAATCACACGGGGTAATTCAGAACGTACGGTTGCCAGCGATCGCTCTTGAATGGTTAACATTTCAATCAGCTTGGCTATACAGAACATGGAATCAAATCCTGGGTGTAATTGGGGGAAAATAAACCCGGTTTCCCCACTACCACCTAAAACCACATGAGAATTTTTTTGACAAGCTTCCATTAAAGCCGTCGGATTAGCTTTAGTTCTAATTACATTACCATCATGACGATGGGCAACTAATTCCACCGCACTAGAAGCATGAACCGGAACAACGACGGAACTTCTAGGGTTAGCAGTTAACATCATATCAACCATCAAAGCGGTTAACATTTCACCGCGAATGGGAAAACCCGATTCATCAACTAAAATTAGTTGTTCCCCATTAGCTGATACTTGCACCCCAAAGTTAGCGTTTACAGCCTCGACAACGTGGCCTAATTGAGTTAATAGTAATTCTCGATCAGCGTTAGAAATGGCCGTTTTATTCAAACTAGCATTTAATACCACCGCATCAGCCCCAAATTTATCTAGCATTTGCGGTAAAATTGCCCCAGACACGGCGTAAACATAGTCAATGACCACTTTTGCCCGACTGTTACGCAGAGTGTCCACATTCAATAATTTCTCAAAGGCCTTGCAGTAGCGATCCATCAATTGGCTAGAATATATCACATCACCAATTTCATGACTTTGGGAACGACGCATATCTTCCTTAAAATAGGCCCCCTCAATTTTCTTTTCTTGGGCTTTAGAGATATTAATGCCCTTAAAATCCATAAATTCAATTAAGATATAATCACGGCGTTCTGGGTGTACTCGCACATGAATACCTCCGGCTACGGACATTGTGGGGATCACCGTCCGGGCGATGGGAATAGCTGTAGTATCGAGGTTTTGCACATCTACACCTACAGACATTAAACCAGCAATTAAAGAGCGTGTCACCATGCGGGAAACATTGCGTTGATCACGGGAAACGGTGACTATTGAACCCGGTTTTAAGGTTGAACCATAGGCAGCACCCAATTTGACCGCAAACTCTGGGGTAATATCAATATTGGCTAATCCCTGTACTCCCCGCTGTCCAAATAAGTTCCGTTGGGCGGTATTTCCCCAAATCAGATTAATATTGAGAATAGCACCGGACTCAATTTTTTTACTCGGCCAAACTCGCACACCAGGACTAATTTGCGCTTCTTCTCCCACGGTGGATAATGAACCCACTACAGCCGCTTCTAAAACGTGGGCGCGTTTGTCTACACGAGTACCACGAGCGATTACAGAAGCTGATAAATGGGCTTCATCGCCAATGATTGCTCCATTCCAAATAATTGGTCTTTTTAGATGGGCATCAGCACCGATTGTCACATTATCACCAATCACTGTTCCATTTTCAATTTGAACTCTTGCACCAATTCGGCAATTATTACCAATTACCGCTGGAGTGTCAATTTTGGCTGTAGGATCAATATAAGTATTTTGTCCTACCCATAAACCAGGGGAAATTTCTGGATAACTTACTTTGAGCAAAACTTTCCTTTCTAGGGCATCATACTGGGCTTCACGGTAGGCATCTAAGTGACCTACATCACACCAATATCCCTCGGCAACATAACCGTAAATTGGCTCATTTTTAGCTAGTAGTAAGGGAAATAAATCTTTAGAAAAGTCGCATTCAGTATGTTCTGGTAAATAATCTAAAACTTCTGGTTCTAAAATATAAGTTCCAGTATTGACGGTATCAGAAAAAATTTCACTGGTGGAAGGTTTTTCTAAAAATCGGTTAATGCGTCCCTGGCTATCTGTAATTACCACACCAAATTCAATGGGGTTAGGCACACGGGTTAATATTAAAGTCGCTTTTGACTGTTTTTGTTGATGAAATTCAATGGCCGCACTCAAATCAAAATCTGTGATACTATCACCACTAATTACTAAAAAGGTTTCATCCAAAAGTTCAGCAATATTTTTTACACAACCTGCTGTTCCTAAAGGCTGGTCTTCTTCAATAGCATAGGTCATTTGTACACCAAAATCACTGCCATCTTGGAAGTAGTCACGGAGAATATCTGGTAAATAATGCAACGTAGCAATTACTTCGTAAATCTGATGCCCTTTAAGAAGATTGATGATATGTTCAGCAATAGGACGATTTAAGATCGGAACCATGGGTTTGGGTAAATCACAAGTCAAAGGACGCAACCGCGTTCCCGACCCACCAGCCATTAACACTGCACGCATAAATTCTCCTACTTTATTTTTCTTCCTTTAGTCTCATACAGATATTGAGATTTAAGGAACTTCCCCAAGAAACATCTGATCAAAATTCTTCTCTGTTGTCTATTTTCCACAAGGGGTAATTTACAATGTAAAATATGACAGTTGTATTAGATGCTGTAAATGTGATTGAGCGTTATACTTTGCCGGAAATGGGCAATCTGTGGAGTGAAACCTATAAGCTGAAAACCTGGCTAGATGTAGAAATCGCGGTATGTGAAGCACAGGCAGAACTGGGTTATATTCCAGCAGCAGCAGTTGAGGAAATTAAGGCTAAGGCGAATTTTGACCCCAAACGGGTGCTAGAAATTGAAGCGGAAGTTCGTCATGATGTTATTGCCTTCTTGACAAATGTTAATGAATATGTAGGTGATGCTGGTCGGTATATTCATCTAGGTTTAACCAGTTCAGATGTATTAGATACTGCTTTAGCTTTACAATTAGTGGCTAGTCTGGACTTGTTGTTAAAACGCTTAGAAGATGTAATTGCAGCAATTCGCAAAAAAGCTACAACCCATCGGTATACGGTGATGATTGGGCGATCGCATGGTATCCACGCTGAACCAATTACCTTTGGTTTTAAGTTAGCTGGTTGGTTAGCGGAAGTATTACGACACCAGGAACGGCTGCAAATTCTCAAGAAAACCATCGCAGTCGGGAAAATATCTGGTGCAGTAGGAACTTATGCTAATATAGAACCGCGTGTGGAAGCGATCGCTTGTGAAAAACTCGGACTTAAACCAGATACTGCTTCTACACAAGTAATTTCCCGTGATCTTCATGCTGACTTTGTGCAACAATTAGCGCTACTCGCTGCCTCTATAGAACGGTTTGCTGTAGAAATTCGTAACCTGCAAAAAACAGATGTTTTAGAGGTTGAGGAATTTTTTGCCAAGGGACAAAAGGGTTCTAGTGCTATGCCTCACAAGCGTAATCCTATCCGTTCGGAACGGTTAACAGGAATGGCACGACTGGTCAGGAGTTATGCCGGTGCAGCTTTAGAAAACGTCGCTTTATGGCATGAACGGGATATTTCCCACAGTTCTGTAGAACGGGTAATTTTACCAGATGCTTGCATTTTAACCCATTTCATGCTACACGAAATCACTAACCTGGTGAATAACCTCCTGGTCTATCCTGAAAACATGGCACGGAATCTCAACTGTTATGGTGGAGTAGTATTTAGTCAAAGAGTATTATTAACTTTAATTGACAAAGGACTGAACCGCGAAGAAGCATACTCCATAGTTCAGGAAAGCGCTCATACCGCTTGGAACAAACCAGAAGGAAACTTCCGTGATTTAATTAGCAAAGATCCGCGCGTCATTAAAAACTTGTCAACTGCTGAGATAGAAGCTTGTTTTGATCCGCAACATCATCTCCAACATTTAGAACAAGTTTATCAACGACTGGGTATTTAGAATTGGGCATTGCTGAATTGAGGTATGAAAATCAAATATTCTAGTTCTTAAACTCTTACTCTCTGCGTCCTTCGCGCCTCTGCGTGAGAAAAAATCATACCTTCATTCACCAACGCCTAGAATTGATTATAGATGGGGGTGAAAATTAAATGTGCGTTTCCTAGAACCCTGGTAGAGACGTTCCATGGAACGTCTCTACAATCTTTACCGGAGATGTCTAATGTAACAGTCCGATAACGTGCAGTAAGCCCTTACCTGTAACTAACTCAATCATCAACCCAATAAATCCTAACATGGCGATTCGACCATTCCAAACTTCGGCACTGGTGGTTATTCCCCATTCCCAACGTTCTTGAGGATACATTCTCACCCTTTTTTTCATTTGGGTAACTTGAGAGAGTTTCAAGTTGGGTTGTTTAAGGGCATCAATAATCAAGTCAGATAAAGCTTGAATAAACACCGGATTGGTATTGGGTGCTGGAACCCGTCCAAAGTTGTGTATTCCTGCTTCTTCTGCTATTTCTCGGTATTCAATGTCAATTTCTTGTAGTGTTTCAATGTGTTCAGAAACAAAACTAATGGGGACAACTACGAGATTTTTCACCCCTTTTGCACCAAGTTCTTTCAGTGCATCTTCTGTATAAGGTTGTAGCCATTCTACAGGACCAACACGACTTTGATAAGCCAGAGTGTGGGGATTAGGACGGTTGAGGGTTTGCATAATTAAGTAAGTGCATTCTTCAATTTCCTGCTGGTAGGGATCACCTGCTTCCTTGACATAGCTTTTAGGGACACCGTGGGCACTGAAGAATATATGCACATGATCAGGATCAGGAAACTTCTCCAATTCCCCAATGATCAGTTCTGACATGGCTTGCAAATAACCTGATGCTTTGTACCAAGAAGGAATCACCGTATATTCAAGACCTTGGAGTTTGCGGTTTTCCTTCCATAATTGTTCTAATAACCGAAAACTAGAACCGCTAGTGCTGATGGAAAATTGCGGGTAAAGGGGGAGAATTACCAACTTATCAATGTTATCCTGGGTAAGTTGGGCAATAGCTTCTTCTGTGTAAGGATGCCAATAACGCATTCCTACATAGATATTAGCTTCCTGTCCTAATTTACCTAGCTGACATTTAATAGCCTCTCCCTGTTCTTCTGTAATCCGTCGCAATGGAGAACCGCCACCAATTTGCTTATAATTTTCTTGAGATGTTTTTTGTCTGCGGGTAGCAATAAACCAAGCTAGGGGTTTTTGCATCCAGCGAAACGGTAAACGGATAATTTCTGGATCTGAAAACAGGTTATACAAAAACGGTCCGACATCTTCGAGTTTATCTGGACCACCGAGATTAAGTAATAATACCCCTATACGACCCATAGCAATTACTTTCCCCCAATCTTTACAGATTTTTTACTAAAGTTGTTAACAATATATCTTTAATTAAATATAAAGCTTTATCGGCAGGAAAAATACAATGGCGACAATTTTTCGAGATTTGAGTTACAGATACCAATGGTTATATGATAGCATCTCCCGGTTAGCCGCTGTCACTGTGGGGGGTGAAGCCCGGTTTCGTCGTCTAGCTTTAGAAAATTTGCAATTAGAAGCAGATACCCAGATTTTAGATTTGTGTTGTGGTAGTGGTCAGGTTACCAGATTTTTGGTGAATTTTTCCAATCATGTCACTGGTTTAGATGCTTCTCCATTATCTATACAGCGATCGCAGAAAAATGTACCAAAGGCTACATATATCCAAGCTTTTGCGGAAGATATGCCTTTTGCAGATAATTTATTTGATGTGGTACATACTAGCGCGGCTTTACACGAAATGCACCCAGAACAACTGCGAAAAATCATTATGGAGGTTTATCGAGTGTTAAAACCGGGGGGAGTTTTTACTTTGATAGATTTTCACCCCCCAACAAATCCCCTATTTTGGCCGGGGTTAGCGGTATTTTTCTGGTTATTTGAAACTGACACAGCTTGGGAATTGTTGAGAACAGATTTACCCGGTTTGTTAACAGATTATGGTTTTGATGTCGGTCAACCTAGTTTATATGCTGGTGGGAGTTTGCAGGTAATTCAGGGGAAGAAGATGGTTGAGAATGGTCAAGATTTTGAACAGAAATAATGGTCAGAATCGGGATATCCAGAATTAGAGGATTAACAGGATGTTTTTTGATGAAATAAGGGAACTCTTAACTGGGAACAGTTTTAACTGTCTGGATATCGTCAATTTTCCAAATCCGACAAAGAAAAATGCAATTCATTTTGAGACACCATTAGCCAAAACCTGGTACTTTTTTGTGGTAAAATAAAGCGAAACCCTTTGTTAATAAATGGTTTTAGGTTTATATGGCTAACGCCACGCTACGCTATCAGCAAGCC
>NZ_KE384674.1:206679-242860 GCF_000426925.1 Dolichospermum circinale AWQC310F
GTAGGAAATTCAATTGCTTCAGCCGCTTGTTTTAAAAATGTTTGTTTGCTATTGATTTTTTTTTACCGTGAAGATGGAAAACTTTTGTTCCTGTTTTAAGTATTGTGTTATAATCAATTCAGAGTTAAAAGAGTAAAAATATCATGATTGTAACCGTTAACAATGCTCTTTCCAGAATTACACCCAAGTTAACTTATGATGTGTTGATTGAAAATCAAGAAGATGGCAAGGTTAAAGCTACACTGTTGAGTTTACCAGAATGTCAAGGTTTAGGTGCAAATAAAGAAGAAGCATTAAATAATCTTATTCAACTTTTTCAAGCCCGAAAACCAGAAATAGTAACTTTAGAAATCGAACCAGCTAAAACAGAACATCCTTGGCTGAAATTTGCGGGAATGCACAAGAATAATCCTCTTTTTAGTGAAACACTAGAATATATAGAAAATCAAGGTAATGCTTGGGATGTGCTAGAGGCATTAACAGGAACTATTGAAGCACCAAGTGATTGGTCAAGTCAACATGATTTTTATTTATATGGTACTCCTAAACAGGACAATGAGATCAGAGAATGAATCAGGAAAGACTATTTTTAGATACGGTATTTATTCAGGCTCTATTAAACAAGAATGATCAATATCATACTCAAGCAAAAGCATTATTACCAAGGGTGAAAAATGCCGTTGAAGTATGGGTGACAGAAGCAGTTTTAATAGAAGTTGGTAATGCTTTAAGTGCAGTAAACCGCACAGCATCAGTTCAGTTTATTAATCAGTGTTATCAAACAGATAATATCAAAGTTGTTAGTGTAGATACACCGCTTCTCATGGGTGCGCTGGAACTTTATCACAGTCGTCAAGATAAAGATTGGGGTTTAACAGATTGTATCTCATTTATTGTTATGCAAGATCAGGGTTTAATTTATGCAGTAACGGCTGATATTCATTTTGTTCAAGCTGGTTTTGTGGCTTTATTAAGGAAGCCAGAGAATTAATTTACTCTGAGGATTTTCAGGATATTTTTTGTCCGGCTTGCGCCACGCTACGCTATCAGACAACCACAACAAACAATCTCCAAATAGTGAAAAAGTAACTTTACTGCTGGTGATATTTCAGTCCCTCTTCTTTTCCACCCATACCTGGAAGAGGACACAGAGGTGGAGAGAAAGGAGACTGTTAGATTTTATTTAGCAATGTTATTTTTATAATTATTCGCTTTTCATCCCTTTACTAAAAATCCGATAGTACAACCAGGTGCTAAATTCTTTGAGGGGAAATAGTATATAGGTCAAGGGGTTGACTGTGACGATAATATTTCTAAAATCTCGTTTGGCGAAAAATAAAATTCCCTTTGCTACTTGGGACGCTGACATGATACCATAGGGGTTTAATTGACTTTTGAATGGTCCGCAAATTAATTTGCGAATTACACAATTTTGATCTAATCTTTTGAGGGTGACAATATCCCCTAATGCTCTTTTACTCAGTTCATACAAAGGGCTGAAGGCTGGAGAAACTTCTGCTTCTGATGTATTTACCCAAATTTCTTTGGTGGCTTTGTCTTGGGGTCCTCTGACGGTTGCAGAAAAAATATCTATCAATTCTAAGGCGGAAAATGTGTTAATTTGATAGGAGTTATAAATGGCGGTAAAATCTCTATTTCCATAGACATTTACCCCATGATTGATAATGAGAATATCAACTTTTTCTAAACTTTCCTGTAGTTGTGCTTCATTACCCAATTCCCATTTGATAACTTTAACACGCGGTTGAATTGTAATTTTTTCCGGGTTGGTTGTTAATGCCACCACTTTGGCGTTATGCTTTAATAATTCTCCTACTAGTGCTTGTCCTAATGCACCAGAAGCACCTGTTAAAGCTACGGTTTTACCTTTGAGAGAAAGCCCTGTTCCCAGAATTTTATCTACTAGGGGAAAAACACCACTATAGTAAGCATTAACATCATCAAAATGATGTCGCCAATGATAGCTTCTATTTACCCACCAAACGGAGGGAATTGCGTCTAATGGTCCGGGTAAATGATTGTAGTCTGTATCTATTTTTCCCTGGAAATATCGCAGGGATGCACCGTATAAAAAAGTAACAGCATAAGCGACTCCTAACCATAACCCCCATTGATGGGCTACTAAGGCAATTATTGTTAAAATGATTACTAGTATTACTGATTCGACGATATCGTGATACAATTGGGAGTCTACGTAGGCTTTTTGGGAAATTAAAGTTAAATCCCGTTTATATACAGCATGATGTTTATTATGCCATTTCGCTAACCATGTTATTTGATGGCACAAAGCATGATAAGCGTCTCTGACAATTTCCGCGAGTAGGAGGGAGGAAAATCCCCAGGTTGTGAATTGGATACAGTTATTTACTAAAATCGAGTCAATAGTTAAGCTTTGAGCCAAAATCATCATTTTCCTAGTAGTAGCACTTTTTCTGAATTAAAGCAAGTTGTCTGATTGTGTGAGTTTTAAATATTGATCTGTCATTTCTGGTGTGAGAAATTCTATCATGACTCTATTTTCTACCCAAAATTCCATCACATCAAAGAAAGCACGACGACAACGGATAACTCTCCAACCTTCTCTATGACCAATTGCTTCTATTTGTTCTTGGGTAGAATCAACGGAAATGGCTGCATGAGTAGCTGTAAAATTGTTGGGGTGAGAAGTTTCTTGAAACTGACAACTTTGTTCTCCTTCACCAGGTTGGATGACAATTTTTAATGGATAAACTTCAATTCCTGTTCCGTATTTGTCGAGGGATAGCATCATGTAACTACCTGAATGAGGAGCGAAGGGAAGGACGTTTCCGTTCATGATTTCGGCGAGAACTGCGGCTGTATGTTGGGGATTTTCAGCAGCAATAGAAAAATGGTGAATCATAAATTCATGCAATTATTGTGTATTTTTTCTGACCTATTATAGCACAATCAATGCTTTTAGCGATCGCTAATTTGCTCAATTAATCGCTGTTCTAGTAAATCCAATAATCCATCTACATCTTTTCCTATTTGATGAAAACAGGCTTCTGGTGATGATTTGGGTGCGAATTGAATTAGTTTAATTTCTCCTTTACCAATTCCAATCATGACTACCTCTGTTTCGGGTTTATTATTATCAATAATTCCCAAAATTTCTTGGAGACGATTTTCAACTCGCTCATTCAACTTTTCTATTTCGGATTGGGGACAATAAACAAAATGGGGAGTGGGTTGGAAATCAATACCGATAGTTCCCTGACTATTGCCATTTTCTAACCACAACCCCCAAAAAAGTGCAGCTAGTTCTGGCTGATTGTTTTTGACAAATTTATCTAATTGTCTGCGCCATTTATTGTCTTCTGTTTCTGGTTGGGGAATACTAAACATGATCGTTAATTGGTAATTTTATTTGGTTATTAGGTACTTGTTATGCTAAACCGAGAAGTTGAGAGAAGGGAACAGGGAACAGGGAACAGGGAACAGGGAAAAAAATTAATTTTCTAGTTTTTTAATAAGACTAATAATCATTCTGCCTTCTTCTTTTAATAAATTAAGAATCATTTCTACATCCTTTTCTGAACATAATCCTACTCGGTGATATAAAATTAGATGAGTTTCTAATTCATTAACTGACCCTTGGGCTATGCTTAAAAATCTTATATATTCTCCTCTATATCTTCGTCCATATCCTTCAGATATATTAGCGGGAATAGATACAGCACTTCTTCTAACTTGTTGAACCATACCATATAACTCATCCTTGGGAAAAAGTTTAGTAAGGAAATAGCATCTTTGAGCAATATCCATCCCTTTTTGCCAAATTATCAAGTCTTTAAAGTCATTAATATCTGACATTCCTTCTGTTCCCTGTTCCCAGTTAAGAGTTCCCTCCAGTTTATCATACTAACTCCGGTAGAGTCTTTTATGATAATTTTCTCTATTTTAACCCAGATTGCACCAGCCAGAGACTGGTGTAAATGCCATTTTTTTCTAACAGTTGTTCATGAGTTCCTGCTTCTACTAATTTACCATGTTCCATGACATAAATACAATCAGCATTGCGAATTGTTGAAAGACGATGAGCTATAGCTATAGTAGTTCTATTGACCGTAATTCGTTCTAGGGAACGTTGAATTGCGGCCTCAGTTTCATTGTCTACTGCTGAAGTAGCTTCATCTAAAATCAGAATTGGTGGATCTTTTAATACTGCGCGAGCGATCGCAATTCGTTGTCTTTGTCCTCCAGATAATTTTTGTCCTCTTTCCCCTACTATTGTCTCATAACCTTGGGGTAAATTCATAATAAAATCATGAGCTTCTGCTATTTTTGCGGCCATGATGATCTCTTCATTAGTAGCAGTGAAAGTACCATAGGCTATATTTTCTCCCACTGTACCATGAAATAGAAATACATCTTGACTGACTAAACCAATAGCGCGGCGTAAATCTCGTAAATTTAACTGTTGTAAATCAATTCCATCCAGAGTGATTTTACCATTTTGTACTTCATAAAAACGCAGTAATAACTTAACTAAAGTGCTTTTACCTGAACCTGTTGAACCGACAATAGCAATTGTATTTCCCGCTGGAATTTCTAAAGATAAGTTTTTGATAATTGGGTTTCTATTCTGATAAGCAAAGCTGACATTTTTAAATTCTAAAGCTCCCCGAATCATATCTATGGGTAAATCAATATTTCCCCCAGGAATTGTCATAGGAGTATCTAATAAATCCATGACTCGATTAGTAGAAGCCATAGCTCTTTGATATAAATCAAAAGTATCTCCTAATCTGGTTAATGGCCATAATAAAAGCTGTACTAAAAACACCAAAGAACTATAAGCACCGACAGCCAATCTTCCCGCTACTGTTTCCATACCGCCGAATAATAGCAATATTGTAAAAGCTATTAAAATGAACATCCGAATGATGGGAATATAAGCCGCAGATAAGGCGATCGCTACTGCATTACTTTGACGATAAGCATTACTTTCTAATTCTACACGAGCAGATTCATAATCTTCGGCTGTAAAACTTTTAATGGTAGTAATTCCGCTCAAATTATTAGACAATCTGCTATTTAATAAACCTACTTTTTCCCGAACATCAGCATAACGAGGAGCGAGAAATTTCTGAAAAACTATCGAACCACCGAGAATAAAAGGCATGGGTAAAATTGCCATCCCAGCCACACTAGGAGCTAAAATAAAAAATGCACCACCAACGATGATAATAGTTGTAGTGACTTGAATAATATCATTTGCACCCACATCTAAAAACCGCTCTAATTGGTTAATATCATCACTGAGGATAGACATTAAACCTCCCGTACTGCGTTCTTCAAAATAGGCTAATTCTAATTCTTGCAGGTGTTTATATGCGGACAATCTTAAATTATGTTGAATATTCTGCCCCAAATTGCGCCATAATAATTTATAAACATATTCAAACAATGATTCCAACACCCAAGTAATCACCGTCAACAAGGATAAAATCAGGAATTGCCCATAAATATCCTTGACACCTAACCCAGCAATGATAGAATTATCTTGCTTAACTACCACATCCACCGCAATCCCAATTAATACAGGTGGTGCTAAATCAAAAACTTTATTCAGGATAGAAGCGCCAATGGCCAGCCGAATTTGTTTAGTATACTTGTGTCCATACTTAAATAAACGCTGGAGAGGATGTACAGAATTTGTACGTCTTTGTGATAAGCGGGGAGATTTTAATGGTATATTCACATTAATTGCTAATTATTAATTGCTAATTACTTACAATTAATATTACCACATAATCAAGTTAATCAGTTATGAAAATTGAAATAATAGATACAGTTATCTTCCGTCAGGAATAAATTGGCATCTATCGTCATCGAACCTTGACGATTATTGTTAACTACTAATTTGGCAAACTCCAGTTTTAGCAATTATATTAGAAAAATATTATCGTCAAAATTATTCTCCAGCAAAACCAGAGCGTTAATCAACGGTATAATGACATTGCCTAGAAACAAGATGTGCTAATTTTACCGGCAATTATTAGCTTTTTTAGAGCGGAATATGTCATATCAATCTTGATTTTGTTCAAAAATGCTAGTAATGTGATCAAATCTCACTCCCACAACCTAAACCAGACGTAAAACTAGACAAATCATATTATGTCTACTCCCAATTATCAGCAACTCTCACTCCCAGAAGCCAGGAAAATACTCAACAAATTCAACTGTCTGGATATCGCTCCCATTCTGAAACCGTCGGAGAAAATTCCCACCCGGGAGGCATTAATTTTTGTCACCAGTCTGACTGATTATCAAATTTTAGGTATTTGTGCTGATACAGCCGAAGAGGGAATTTTAGCCATGAAAACCTATTCTCGTGCCTTGGGTTATCAACCACCAACTGATTTACCGCAACCAGAAGGACCAGTTTACATCAAATTAAATGGCAAAAATGGCTTGTGTTATCTCGATTCCTATTCTGGTCATCATCGGGGAGTGCTAGTATCTTGTCAGTCCTATCAAGAGGGAGGAGTTAACGAAATGTATGGACATTTACCCCTCGATTTATTTGTCTAGAATTTCGTTTATAATCGTCTTTAGGGTGGGCATTGCCCACCTCATTCTTAATCACTAGTTACCAGATAATATGAGCATTGTTACATTACAGTCAGTTAAAAAAGATTTTGGCATTAAAGAACTCTTAAAAGATGCTAATTTTAGTCTTGATACTAATGACAAAGTTGGTTTAATTGGTACTAATGGTTCTGGTAAATCAACTTTATTAAAAATGATCGCCGGCTTAGAATCAATTGATAGCGGTCAAATTTTAGTTAATTCCGGTGCGAAAATTGTTTACTTACCCCAACAGCCAGATATAGACGAAAATCACACAGTTTTAGAACAGGTATTTGCTGACAGTGGTGAACAAATGCACCTAGTTAAAGAGTACGAAGAATTGTCTGATAAATTGGCACATTATCCCGATGATAGTCAATTAATGTCTCGTCTTTCCAGTGTAATGCAGCGCATGGATGCCACAGGTGCATGGGAAGTAGAAACCAACGCTAAAATCATTTTAACAAAACTAGGAATTGCTGATTTTGATGTGAAAGTTGGCACATTATCAGGGGGATATCGCAAGCGCATTGCTTTAGCCGCAGCCCTCATATCAGAACCTGATTTATTATTAATGGATGAACCGACAAACCATCTTGATGCCCTGTCTGTAGAATGGTTACAAAGTTATTTAAATCGCTATCGTGGCGCACTTTTATTAATTACCCATGATCGTTATTTTCTAGATAGAGTTACTAATAAAATTATCGAAATTGATCGCGGTGATATTTACACTTATACTGGTAATTATTCCTATTATCTAGAAAAAAAGGCCTTAGCTGAAGAGTCCGCTATTAGCACTCAACGGAAACATCAAGGAATTTTACGACGAGAATTAGAATGGTTGAAAAAAGGACCAAAAGCTAGAAGTACAAAGCAAAAAGCCAGAATTGAACGCGCTCATGCTTTGCGAGATACTGAGTTTAAACAACTTAATGGTAAGGTTGATATTTCTACCATTGGTCGTCGTATTGGTAAGAAAGTTATTGACATCAAAAATGTTAGTAAAGCCTACAATGGTAGAACCTTAATTAAGGATTTTACTTATGAATTTAGTCCAGAAGATAGAATTGGTATTATTGGTGAAAATGGTGCAGGAAAATCTACCTTGATGGATATTATTACCGCCAGAATTAAACCAGATTCTGGTATTGTAGAAATTGGTAGTACCATTCATATTGGTTATTTTAACCAACATTCAGAAGAATTGTTAACGGCTGTGAATGAAGATCAGCGCGTGATTGATTATATTAAAGAAGAAGGAGAATTTATTGAAATATCCGACGGAACTAAAATCACTGCTTCCCAAATGTTAGAGAGATTTTTGTTTCCGGGAAATCAACAATATGCACCCATTCATAAACTTTCTGGCGGAGAAAAACGTCGTTTATTCCTATTGCGTATTCTCATTAGTGCGCCCAATGTCTTGATTTTAGATGAACCGACTAATGATTTAGATGTCCAAACATTAGCAGTATTAGAAGATTATCTGGAAGATTTTAATGGTTGTGTAATTGTAGTTTCCCATGATCGTTACTTTTTAGATCGGACAGTAGATACAATTTTCGCTTTGGAAGCAGGGGGAAGTTTACGTCAATATCCGGGGAATTATTCTATTTATTTAGATTATAAAAAATCTGAGGAAGCTCAACCACAGGAAACAGCAAAGGCTGTCATTGTCGAAAAGGTGACATCTCCAGTTATAGAGACTAAAAAACGCCGCAGGTTATCTAATTGGGAAAGACGGGAATTTGCAGAATTAGAAGGAAAAATTGCCAAATTAGAAGCTGAGAAAACAGCATTAGAAAAAAAATTAGCAACTATGGCGGGGAATTATAGCGAAGTACAAAAACTTTATGAACAGGTGGAAACCCTCAAGAAAAATATTGATGTAGCCACGGAACGTTGGTTAGAATTAGCGGAAATGGAGTCTTAGGTTGCAATTGAATTAATCCTCTTGTTGAAATCTTCAAATATACGTAGGGTGGGTTAGCGACAGCGTAACCCACCATCTGATTAGGTAGTTATGTAAAATAAATTGCATATCTCATACAGCAAGTTCAGCCTGAGTGAGGTACACCCTGTGCGGGCAAGATGCCCGCACCACAAGAGTTTTATTATTAATATCTGTACTTCATAAGGTCGGGAACTGCTGTATAATTTATGCTTATAAGAGCTAATACATATATCTTAATTATTTAATAATTTATGAATTTGTTTATATTTAAATTAATAGGCAAAAGTGACAAAATTCCTACAGTAGTGCAACAATTATGTCCCTTTTTTTAGCTATTTTTAATCCGTAATTGCCTGTTTTTTGGTGATATTTTTAACTTAAAATGGCAATTTTACGGATTTTTGTGCGTGAAATGCTGTTATCATCAAGCTATTGAAAGTGACAAAACTGAAACAATTATGTCACTTTTATTTTGTTTAAATCTCTAGACAGAGGTTTTTATTTTTAATATGATGTAGTCGGGAAATGAAAAAGTACAACGTTTCCTGTTTTCTAGATTTTTTAAAATCAAGGAGAATACGAAGATGGCTCGCATTCAAATTGCTGACTTAGCACAAGTTGAAAACCAGTTTGATGAATTATCTGATTTGGAACTTGAGGTAGTGGGTGGTTGGATTTATTACACACCATATGGCTATGCTTGGAGGGCTGTTGGTAACTATTGGTGGTTTCGTCGTTACTAAACTTCTCTAGAGCATAAAACCAATCACACTGTACCATTAAATGGTGGGTTACGCTGTCGCTAACCCACCCTACATTTTTCTCGTTTCCAGTCTCCGACTGGGAATGAAATCAAGACTGCTCTGCCTTCCATATATGATATAATTTCGTAATTAAACACTGAATTTTCATCATTAAAATAATGTTTTTTCTGGTAGCATTGGATTTTGATTCTCTTTAATTCTCGTTCCCAGTCTCCGACTGGGAATGCTACTTAGAGGCT
This sequence comes from Dolichospermum circinale AWQC310F, assembly GCF_000426925.1. GTDB lineage: Bacteria > Cyanobacteriota > Cyanobacteriia > Cyanobacteriales > Nostocaceae > Dolichospermum > Dolichospermum circinale. The sequence goes on from NZ_KE384674.1 coordinate 216,258, forward strand.
CTGCCTCCATAATTTAGTATCAATGAAGGCAGAGCCTTGCGTAATTCATTCCCATACTCTGTATGGGAACGAGAAAAGAGGTATTCAAGTAATTGAAGAAATTATTTTGCAAAATCGAATTGAGTTTAATATGGAAGATGAAATAGTGAATGATAAAGAATAAAATATCCCATTTTAATATTATTAAAAACAGACAAAAAAATATTGTAGAGCCGAGAATCCCTACCCATGGAACGTCTCTACAAGGGTTTCAAGTCACGCACATTTAATTCTCACAAGATGTCTAATGGGGTTTTGTCTATTCTGCAACTAGTTAAATACTAATACTGTTGAGAATAAGTCTTGGTTGGAGATATTCGTAATTTACTAAACGTCCCTTATTATTCAATTCAATTTTTCTCTGTACCATATTCAATTCTTGCTGAAATTTATTCACAACTTGGTCAGCATTTGGATCTGTAAATTCTTCCTCTTCATAATATCCCAGTCTGTCATAACGATAGTCTGAAAGTATGTACACAGTTGATAATTGGGTATTTGTGGGCTTGGCTGGTGGTAGAAAATCTATGAGGGCTTTACGGTCTTTAATATCACCCTTTTGTTGAATTGGTTGATAAGCAGCTAGGGGCATATTAGGAATAAAACCCATGTATTCATATTGGGAGAAATTAACCGCCGAATGCTGCGGACCACAAATATATATGATAGTAGTAACAATCTCCACTAATTGTTCTAGGGTATCAATGCGATCGCTCATACCCTTAACTCTACCACCATCCTGAGCCACTAATTCCCGCGCCCAAGCTTGCAGTTCTGCGTCTGCTTTCAAGTCTGCTGAACTCTGATAATAAAGCTGCAAATAGTTAAATACAAACTTATTAATCGCATTCCATAACAAAATTCCATCATCCCGATAAGGATAATGTGGTAAGTTTTTGACATCATTCACACCGCGATTTTTGAGTTCTCTGGGTAGAGCAAACTGGTCTAGACTCCAACTTTTATAGGCATCTACCACAATTTGCAATGATTCTTGCAGAGTTCCTGCTAATAATTCATCCACAAAACCGCCCCTACTAACCAGACGCTTGCGAGCTAAATCATTATTAGCCAACATAAACCGGAAATGGGGTTTGAGTAATATTCTCAGAGGATGATTTTCAGCCAGTTGACGGGGGGTGACAACAGCAAAGGGTTCCATTACCAGGTGAGTCCGGCATAAATGGCTGCTCATTTCATGATGATTAGCATCAGCAATTTGCACACAGGACTTAGCATAAAACCAGGTTAAAGGGTCATCAAAAGGAGTTAGCAAGGGGCTGACTTTACCTGCTTTGGGGGCGATTTGAATGGCTACAGGTACTAATTGGCCTCGATCTTGAAAGCCTGAAGTGCGCCAACAGAAAAAAGCTAGAGGTGCTGGTAGGTACTTTTTTCCTTTGGCATAAGTGCCACCTTGAATGAACGCCAAGGATCTATAATCAGCGACATATAGATTTCCGGTTGCCAATCTTTCAATTAAATTAATAGAACTGCCAAACTTATCCTGTAATTCTTCAATGGTAAAGGCAAAGTTAGCTGGCATTTGCTTAATTTGACGTAAAACCATCGGATTTACTCCACAAAGCCGTTGTTCGGCGAAGGAATCATCGGTTTCATAGGTTTTCATCACATTAGGTTTTTGCAAAACTGGGAAAAAGTCCTCATAATCTTGCAATTCATCTAAAGGATCCCACATAGCATGAGTTTTAACAGCCATCATATTTAGAGGAAGTTCTGCTGCCTCTAATGTCCGTTCAGCAATATACTTAGTAGAAAAATTCTCTGCGGGAGGTACGCTTTTGAGCATCGCCATAGGCGGCAAAAAATCATACATGAATTGATACTCTTTGCGGCCTTTCTCTAGACAAGATTGGCGTTGTGCGGGGTTCGGGTCATTTTGAGGTAGAAATGGCTGCATAATATTGATGATATGGACTAGGATATTTGGTTTAAGTAAGAACGACGGGCTTTACCCACGCTAATAATAACATTGGTTAGCATTTCTAATGCTAAATCTTTCCCCGGACAAATGCGGCCCGCATGACGAGAACCAACGGAATTAAAACCCATGTGAAAAGGGCAAAGATTTTCTCTGTTTGCATTAAATTCATAAGCAGTTTTTCCCCAAAAATCTTCACTTAACATCCCCAAAAGCATAGGAATTAAAATTTTAGTTCCTTTCGGAAAGGTTCGCGCTTTACCTGCCAATGTTACCCTAAATGGTTCTGTCGCTACTCGGTGAGAGGCACTTACAGGCATAAACAGACGGGCGCATTCTAACAGAAAAAGTTGAATACTAGGACGATCATTAAGATCGAGCCTGTCCCAATAACTCTTAATATCAATTTTATCAGTTTGACGACCTTGGTAAGCAGGAAGGGATTGATAACCTAATGCTGTTTTTCCCAAGTGTAATGGTCCTTGCAACCCGGCAATACTCATTAAAGATACCATCAGTTTTGCAAGTTCTCGCCGCGTCATTTGATGATATTTAGGGTCGTTCTCTTGAAAATTAGCTAAGGCTGGAGAATTTTCGTAAATCGTCGCTACTTGCTCCACTAGTTTAGGAACTTGACGAAATCCCCATATATTTAACTTTTCTAAACTACTGCTGCCAGCAAAATAATATAATGTTCCCCTTTTGGTATAGTGTAAGGTTGTGATAATTCTGATTGTTACTTCATCATCAGGATTAATGCCAAAAATAACGTAGTGAAGATACCGGACTAAAAAGCCCATCCAATCTCGTTGATCATTATTGAAAAATTCTTCTAAACTATTATTGGTAATTCTATCTACATAATCAGCCGCTAACTTATTGAACAAACGTTGTGCTACTTGATCATTTTGACGCATTACCATTTCTTCGTTAAAGAAGTAATTATCAACACACTGACGGAAAGCATCATGATTTTCCCCACCGGCTGCTGGGTCTGAGAGAGTAATTAAAAGAACATTGCGACCTCCTTGATCAATTCCCGGAGCATGACTAGAACTCAGCATAGAAGTTCCTAGTCTCCAGTCACGGGCTTGGGGTGAGGTTAAGGCAGTTTCTAGGGTTTTAAAGTCTCCTAAGACTACTTCCCCCGCACAACAAAAGGCATTACCCAGCACTTGCCTTTTCCTATCTAGGTAAGGTGGATCATTGGCAATTGTTCCCTCTACAAAACTGATTATAGGCAGAAAGGTACGGCTGACTGGGTTTTGAGGGTTCTGTATTGCCCAGGCTTGAAAGTGATTCAGGGCTTTGTCTAATAATGATGGCTGAAAATTGGTTTCTGGTCTGGTAGTTGGTCGCATAAAGGTTATTTTTTTTCTTCTGAGTATAAATATATTCAATAATCCAGTTTTGATCAATATTTTTTAATTTTTGATATTTATAGTGTTTTTCAGTATGATTAAGTATACATAATTTTGTTCCTTGTTACAGCAAGTTCAGCTTGAATGAGGTACACTTTATGCGGGCAGGATGCCCGCACCACAATGTTTTTATCATTGTTCATGTATTGTTTAACACTAATAATACTTAATTGAGATTGCATAATTTTGATTTGATGGCTGAGAAATTAGGTATAATTCTATTTTATTAAAAAAACTTCCCATGAGCCAAACTGCGATAAATCTCGTTGCTATATCTGTTTTTCTGATGACTTTTTCTACTTTATTAGGACCGTTAATACATCTTTCTCCCACAATACCAGCTTTAGCTACAGTGACGTTTTTAGGAATTGCAACTTTAGATAATTTCAGCTTTCAAGGTAAGGGAGGAACGATATTTTTAGACTTCCTGGCACGATTTTCTCCAGAATATAAAGAACGCATTTTACATCATGAAGCAGGTCATTTTCTCGTGGCTCACTTGTTAGAAATCCCCATAACTGGCTATACTCTTAGTGCGTGGGAAGCTTGGAAACAAGGACAACCAGGACAAGGGGGGGTATCAATAGATGATAGGGAGTTAACAACGCAAATAGAAAAAGGTGAAATTAGTACCCAAATTTTAGAACGCTATTGTACAATTTTAATGGCGGGAATTGCTGCGGAAACTTTGATTTTTGATGCTCCTCAAGGTGGAAATGATGATAAAATTAAGTTAATGCAATTTTTACAGGTTCTTGGTTTTTCTGAGGATATTTATCAGCAAAAACAACGGTTTCATTTGCTGCAATCTAAAAATCTGATTCAGGAGAATTGGGAAAGTTATCAAGCTTTGGTGTCAGCAATGAAAAAAGGGGTTGATGTTCAAGAGTGTAAAAAGGTGATTCGTGAGAGTGCGACATAATAGAAATATAAATTATAGCTTGAGGACAGTGAAAAATGTATCAAACAGATCCGCCACTTTCCCCTAAAGAAACATTACCCACAATGTATGATCTACCGAGTGAAGATCCAGAGGAGAAAGGTTTGCCAGATCAATTCCATTTATTACAACCACAATTATTATCAGAAACATTTGCACCTGCTAATTATCATAGTCAGGAAATATTTACAGGTAGTGACATGAATCTGTATTATGATTCTCGTCATCCATTGTGGTATAAACGTCCTGATTGGTTTGCGGTTTTAGGTGTACCATATTTATATGGTGATCATGAAGATTTAAGATTAAGTTATGTAGTGTGGCAAGAAGCTGTTAATCCCTATATTATCGTTGAATTGCTATCACCAGGAACAGAAAAAGAAGATTTAGGTCAAACATTGCGAGATGTGGAAAAACCTCCTGTTAAATGGGAGATTTATGAGCAGATTTTAAGAGTACCTTATTACGCAATTTTTGATCGTTATCAATCTGAGTTTAGAATGTTTCAGTTAAATGGCGATCGCTATATTGAAGCAAATTTAACAAATTCCCGCTTCTGGATACCCAGTATAGAATTAGGTTTAGGAGTTTGGGAAGGAAGTTATAAAAACGTCAATATGCCTTGGTTGCGTTGGTATGATAAAAATGGTAATTGGGTATTAACTCCCGCAGATCAAGAAAAACAACGCGCAAATCAAGAAAAACAACGCGCAAATCAAGAAAAACAACGCGCAAATCAAGAAAAACAACGCGCAGACCAAGAAAGACAACGCGCAGACCAAGAAAGACAACGCGCAGATCAAGAAAGACAAAAAACAGAAAAATTAATTGCACAATTGCGTGCTTTAGGTGTTGAACCAGAGATAGATTAAAGATTCAGATCCCCGACTTCTACCAAGAAATCATAATTTATTGATAGGATTAAATAAAAAATTCGGGGATCTTAGACATCATAATTTTTATTGTCCTCTCCCTGGGTTACAGTCTGCAAAACCCAAAGCTTCTGTATCCAAAAAACTAGCGATTCTCTTTCAGAGACACTACGTGAACGCCATTTCAATAATAGCCTCAACTGATACTCAATTTCAGTAAAAAGCTTTAGGCCCACCACTGAAGCGACTACGCAAATTTTTAGTCTTACCAATGTAGAGTAATCCATCGGTCTGGTGTCTAATTGCGTAAATTCCAGGAACAGCAGGAATTTTATCAAACTTGCGGTTTAAGGGTTGACATTGCTCAAAGGGAGTGAATGCGATCACATCTAATATTACTTTAACCTGGTTTTTTAGATCAGATTCTTTTGCCCACATGAAAACAAGAAGGTGTATTCACAAGAATTATCCCATAAATCATCGGGAAAATTGTCATATATATATTTGTGGTAAAATTTGGGACAGTAAATTAACCAGGTTTTAGGGTTTGATATGTCCAGTTCCCAAGCGCCATACCGTGGAGCAGTACAAGCTCAAGGAGATGATATAACAAAGAGAGGAGGCTACACCCGTTCTTGGGCAGAAGAAAAACCTGTTACTGATGAAGAGGGATTATCATTTCTTGCTAAGATTGAAGGAGAATGTAGTAACTCTGAAAAGTTAGAACGAAAACAGGCCTTTGCCAAAGCTAGACGTTTCATTAAAAATGCTAGTCAACAAGGTGGTGTCAGACCTGAATCCCAACCTCACTCATTTCAAGATCCTACGCGTACAATTAGCAACGCCCGTGTTGACATTGAAATTCGCAGCGGAATCACTTTTATTCCTACACAACAAGCAGAATGACGACTACTCTCACTAAAGTACAGCAATTTTTAGACTCTGGCGATAGCGACGGAGTGAGAGAAGAAGTTGCCAAAATATCTGTTAATCTAACAAAATTAGATACAAGTGTGAGAGATTTTGCTACCTTGCTTGCACTAGGATCGCAAGAAGTTTTGGAAATATGTTTAGGAGTATTGGGACGCGAACTTATTAAAAGAGATTCAGCAAAAGTCAGCAATGATGTAATTTGGTTACTTCTCGCCTCAATATTATCTCGACATAATATAACTTCTGATAGTTCATCAAGAGTTAGTATTGTTAGCCTTATATCTTGTGTTAAAGATTGGGAATTACCTATTTTTGCTTTATTAAGTCCTGCACTAGATTCTTTTTTAAAGGTGAGTCTTTTTGGAAAAAATTCTCTTATTTCTGAACAGACTTTAGATTTTATATCTACTTGGGGAGAAAATTATGCAAAAGCTCCTCGCACAAGAAAGCAACTTAAAGAATTTAAATCTCTGACTCAATCAGTATTAGATAAAGTAGATGATTTAGATATCAAAGATGAGTGGTCTGAAGGAGTAGAGACATTTTTAAGAATAGCAGGGCAAAAGCAATACAATCAATACTCAGATCAACGTATTTGGTCAGATGCTAGTAATTTGCTCAAAAAAATATATAGTCCTGAAATCTTAAATTCTGAGCAAGGCGCAAATTATTATCAAGTAAAAGACAATATACATAGACTAATTACTTCATGTCTTGCAGCTTTGGGGACAGTCTTTAACAAAGATGGTTTATCAGTTGCAGTGCGTATTGATAATCCTCAAGAAAACAAGTCTTGGTCAGTTGTTGCTCATGCAGTTGATAAGTTAGAAAGATTATTTCAAGCAGTTGCAGATGAGACTTTTAAGAAAATAACCACACTTCCCACTTTTACGCCAGCACAGGCAATCCCCGGTTCATGGACAATTATCCTCCATATTGATCTAAATACCAATCAATCATATTTACTTGCAAATGCAATCAAATCTCTTTCTTCAGCAGAATATGTAGAAAACGAAATTAACGCATTTATAGTTGATAGCTGGCAAGATTGTGTAGCACAACTTAAAGAAAATGAACTGCAAGTAAATTTAGCTGTTTCTACAAATAATCCAGAATTATATTTTGTTAACTCTATCTCTACAGAAGATATTCCCAAAGTTGAAGAATCTGTTCGGCAAAATATTAGAGTCTTCTCTCATGACATTCCCCAAGCTGATAAACTTGAACGAATTCTAGATTTTGCATCTTTATTGATTCAATATCCATCATCTCCATCAATAGTCAGACAGAAGTTTTTGGACATAGATGGAATTACAGAAAGACAGTTCTTTTACTATCTAAGAGCAGTAGAAATTCTTGGTCTGGCAAATGAACGACAAGAACCAACAGCTAGTTGTTATATACTGTATCGGTTACAAAATGAAGCCAAAAAGAGATTTCTTGCTTACCAATTTATATCATCAAAAATTGGAGTAGCATGGTTTAATTGGTACAATGCAAATGATCTTTCAGAAATTCAACCTGAGAGTGCGACTCAATTCTTGTTAGAAGTATGTCCAAAACTGTCAGAAAAAACAGTTAAACGACGTGCTATTACACTCAAATCTTGGTTAAAGATATTTCTTAAATACTGGTAAAAATATCGAGAATATGATAACAAATATTCTTGTTGTTATATTTATTCAATCTTTATTCGTTCTTTATTCGTTTAATAGATTAAGTACGATATATTTTTCATTTCCTGTCATAAGTTATAAATAGTAATGATGCTTTTTGCAAAACTGACCAACTAATTAAATTTGATTTCTTAAACACTCATGTCTTCAACTCCCCAGTATCTTAGCGGTAACGATATACGCGCTTTATTCCTTGACTTCTACACCCAACGGGGACACCAACCGCTTCCAAGCGCTTCCCTTGTTCCTGAAGATCCTACTGTGCTGCTGACTATAGCAGGTATGTTACCATTTAAGCCGATTTTTCTGGGACAACGGACACCGGAATTTAAACGCGCTACAACTTCCCAAAAGTGCATTCGTACCAATGATATCGAAAATGTGGGACGGACAAAGCGCCATCATACATTTTTTGAGATGTTGGGGAATTTTAGCTTTGGTGATTATTTTAAAGAACAAGCGATCGCTTGGGGTTGGGAATTATCTACTCAAGTGTTTGGGATTTCCCCTGAAAATCTCGTTGTCAGTGTGTTTGAGGAAGACGACGAGGCTTTTGCTATTTGGCGCGATCATATTGGTGTAACAGAAAAACGCATCAAGCGCATGGGTGCAGATGATAATTTCTGGGTATCGGGTATTACTGGTCCCTGTGGTCCTTGTTCGGAAATTTATTATGATTTTCACCCGGAATTAGGTGATGATGATATTAATTTAGAAGATGATGGGCGTTTTATCGAGTTTTATAATTTGGTATTTATGCAATATAATCGGGATGCTTTGGGAAATTTAACGCCGTTACAAAATCAAAATATTGATACGGGAATGGGTTTGGAAAGAATGGCGCAAATTCTCCAAAACGTTCCTAATAATTATGAAACAGATTTGATTTTCCCAATTATTGAAACTGCGGCGAAAGTTGCTAAAATTGATTATCATCAAAGTGATGAAAATACGAAAGTTTCTTTAAAGGTAATTGGTGATCATGTCCGTTCTGTGGTTCACATGATTGCTGATGAAATTCGCGCTTCTAATGTTGGTAGAGGTTACGTTTTACGTCGTCTCATTCGTCGCGTTGTTAGACATGGAAGATTAATCGGAATTGCTGGGGAATTTATTAACCAAGTTGCAGAAACCGCAATTTCTCTTTCGGAATCAATTTACCCCAATTTGCGACAAAGAGAGGCTGCTATTAAAGCGGAATTACAAAGGGAAGAAGTTAATTTCTTGAAAACTCTTGATAGAGGAGAAAAGCTATTAGCTGAAATTATCCAAGATATCAAACAAAAAGGACAAACTTTTATTAGTGGGGAAAGCGCTTTTACTCTCTATGATACCTACGGATTCCCATTAGAATTAACCCAAGAAATCGCAGCCGAAAATAACCTCACTGTTGATGTTGATGGTTTTAATGCAGAAATGCAAAAACAGGTAGAACGAGCAAAAGCAGCACACGAAACTATTGATTTAACTGTACAAGGTTCTTTGGATAAACTAGCAGAACATATTCACTCTACAAAATTCATTGGTTATACCCAATTAACAACTACTGCAAAAATCGAAGTTTTGTTAGTTGCTGGTGTTTCCCAAGAAGCAGCAGAAGCAGGAACAGAAGTACAAATTGTTCTTGATAAAACTCCTTTTTACGCTGAATCTGGGGGACAAATTGGGGATAAAGGATATATTAGTGGTGATGGTGTTTTAGTCAGAATTGAAGATGTGAAAAAAGAATCTGATTTCTTTATTCATTTTGGATACATTGAACGTGGTACAATTAGAATTGGTGACAATATTACCGCCCAAATTGATCGCGGTTGTCGTCGTCGCGCTCAAGCTAATCATACAGCAACTCATTTATTACAAGCTGCTTTAAAGAAAGTTGTTGATGAAGGAATTTCTCAAGCTGGTTCTTTGGTTTCTTTTGATAGATTGCGGTTTGATTTTAACTGTCCCCGCGCTTTAACCGGTGAGGAAGTTATCCAAATTGAAGAATTAGTAAATAGTTGGATTTCTGAAGCCCATGGTGCTACTATCGAGGAGATGCCCATAGCAGAAGCAAAAGCAAAAGGTGCAGTGGCCATGTTTGGGGAAAAGTACGGTGATCAAGTGCGCGTGATTGATTTCCCAGGCGTTTCCATGGAATTATGTGGGGGAACTCATGTTAATAATACGGCGGAAATTGGCGTTTTTAAAATCATTTCTGAGGCGGGAGTTGCTTCCGGGGTGAGAAGAATAGAAGCGGTTTCTGGGGCTGCGGTATTGGATTATTTGAATGTGCGTGATATAGTTGTCAAAGATTTGTGCGATCGCTTTAAGGTAAAACCCGAAGAAATACCCGACAGAATCACCACTTTACAAACCGAACTTCGCAACAATGAAAAAGAAATTCAAAGCCTGAAATCACAAATAGCAATAGTTAAATCTGACAGTTTATTACAAACTGCGGAAATGATCGGAGAACATAAAATTATTGTTGCTCAAATGGCAGATATTGACCCAGAATCATTAAAAGATGCTGCGGAAAGATTACTGCAAAAAATCGGTAATGGGGCGGTGGTTTTAGGTTCTATTCCCGAAGCCGGAAAAGTGAGTATCGTTGCTGCTTTTAGTTCTGAAGTCAATAAAAAAGGAATCCAAGCGGGAAAATTTGTAGGAAATGTAGCGAAAATTTGTGGAGGTGGAGGTGGTGGAAAACCCAATCTCGCGCAAGCTGGGGGACGCGACGCGAGTAAATTACCAGAAGCTTTAGAAACTGCAAAAAATGAATTGTTAGCAGCGTTGAAATAGGTAAGATTTAGATCCCCGATTTTTTAACAGAAGTCGGGGATTTGAGTTTATATTGTCACTGTATTCAATTATTTTTTCCTTCATGATTTATAAGATGTGTATGTAAACAAACTGCTAGACTATAATTATAACTTAGTTGAGCAAGTAGAAGCGATCGCCTACATTGACAACCCATAAAACCTATAAATTAAAATTATGACCCTCGCACAAGAAACACGCTACTATTCACCCCAAGAATACCTAGAATTAGAGGTAAACTCAGAAATACGTCACGAATATATCAACGGATTAATTATACCCATGACAGGTGGAACACCCAATCACAACCAACTTGCACTTAATTTCAGTGGTACACTCAATTATCTTCTGAAACGTCAACCTTATCAAGTCTTTGTCACAGATCAACGTCTTTGGATTCCCAGCAGAAAAATTCATACCTATCCTGATATTATGGTCGTGAAAACTCCCTTAGAATATCAAGAAGGAAGAACCGACACCTTAGTAAATCCTGTAATGATTGCAGAAGTCTTATCAAAATCTACTAAAGGCTATGATAGAGATGAAAAATTTGCAGCTTATCGGACAATTCCCACCTTACAAGAATATATTTTAATTGATCAATACACAATGCACATTGAACAATATTTGAAAACCGATAATAATCAATGGATATTTTCCGAATTTACAGATGGAAATATCAACTTAAATCTAGCCTCTATTTCCTGTCAAATGACATTATCAGATATTTATGATAAAGTAGATTTCAACATACAAGAATAAAAATAAAAAACTCAATCTTTCTCTTTGCGCCTCTGCGCCTCTGCGTGAGATAATCATAATTATAAATACCAAAGGAGTCAATAAAAATGAGTCGCATTAATCCCTATAGATTACAAATGCAAATTACCCAAATGTTCGCCCAAGGACAATCATTTTTTGCACTTACTAAAGTCCAAGATTGGTTAAAAGAACATAATCACAATCCTTTAGATTACGAAATTCTCTTTCATAAAAAACCCGCACCTCCCGGTTCAAAAGAAGTCATGGTCATAGAAATAGAACTCAAACGTAAGGACGGACAACCTGTAGATTCTTGGTTACAACAACAAGCGAATTTACAAGCCTAATTAGTGAAAATTATCAATCTTAAATCCCTGCATTTTGATAAAATCAGGGATGAAAAATTATCCAGAAAAATTATCTAAATCCGCTATTACCTTGTAAACCTCCTGTATGTATTAATAGTAAAGATTCGGACTTAAAAAAACCTTCTTTGATTAAATCCATAACTCCATAAAACATTTTTCCGGTATATATATAGTCTAAAGGTATGTGATGTTGTTGTTGAAAATTATCACAAAATAGCCGCAATTCATCTTTTACTTGAGCGTAACCACCAAAATGATAATTACAAATTAATTCCCAAGGTGCGGGAGAATTGACAGGTGTAGGTAAGTCAGAATTTAAATAATTTTCTAGTAAATTATTAATATCTTGATTGAGAAAATCACCACCTTTTAAAACAGGAAAACCAATCACTTTTTGTGGTTGATTTAATGATAGTGTTATCCCTGCTAATGTTGTTCCTGTACCGCAAGCTAAACAAACAGTATTAAAGTCTTTAATTGTTTCTAATATCTCTATACAACCACGCATACCGTTTAAATTACAACCACCTTCAGGAATAATAAATACTTTCCCAAATCGCTGTTTTAATTGGTTTTGTAATTCCTCTGTATGGCGTTGTTTATATGTCTGACGATCAATATATACTAATTCCATACCTTGTGTAACTGCAAATTGTAAAGTAGGATTTAAAGGGATATTTTCTTCTCCACGAATTACTCCAATAGTGCGGAAACCAAATATATTTCCTGCGGCTGCGGTAGCATAAATATGATTAGAATAAGCACCACCAAAGGTCAGAATTGTGGATAAATTTCTCTGTTTAGCTTCGACAAGGTTATATTTTAGCTTAAACCATTTATTACCGTTAATTTGGGGGTGCATGAGATCAAGACGCAAGATGTATATTTTAACATCTGCTTGATCTAGAATTTGACTATTAATTTTTTGAATGGGTGGTGGACAAAAAATTGACGACATTTCCAAAAAAGGTTATTATTTACTATAATAGTACCAAATAGCAAGTTTATGGCTAAAGTTTTTGATTTTATCAGCGAAGAATTACAAAAGTTTATTAGTACTCAAAAAATATTTTTTGTGGGAACTGCACCTCTGAGTTCTACAGGTCATGTTAACCTTTCTCCCAAGGGTTTAGACAGTTTTCGCATTCTTTCCCCCCACCGAGTTGGTTATTTAGATGTAACAGGTAGTGGTAACGAAACATCTGCTCATTTACAGGAAAATGGACGGATAACCTTGATGTTTTGCGCTTTTCAAGAGCCGGCTTGTATTCTCCGTCTTTATGGTCAGGGACAAACTATTTTACCAGATTCTCCTGACTGGAATTTTCTCTATCCTTTATTTCCTCCTCTTCCGGGAACTCGACAAATTATTATTGCAGATATTGAACGAGTACAAACTTCCTGTGGATTTGGTGTTCCTCTGTATGAATATCTTGGACAAAGAGATACTTTAGTTAATTGGGCTAGTAAAAAAGGGGAAGAAGGAGTTAAGGAATATCAACAAAAGAAAAATCTTATGAGTATTGATGGCTTATCAACTCCTTTGAGTAAATCCCATAATTTAGGTGATTAATAAAATTAAAATTATGAATTATCAAGTAGTTAACCAATTGGATGAAACCCAAATTTACCAACTTGTAGAGTTATACAAAAATGAATTTTGGAGTAAAAACAGGACATATCAAGGTGTGGTCAAAATGTTGGCTGCATCTGATATTATTATTGCTTTAGTAAATGAGGAAAAAGCACTAATTGGTTTTTGTCGGGTTCTGACTGATTTTGTTTATCGCGGAGTTCTTTATGATGTGATTGTTAAACCTAGTTATAGAAAAATGGGATTTGGTGCTAAGTTATTAAATGAAGTCATTAATCATCCCGAATTAAAAAAAGTTGAAAATATTGCTCTTTTCTGTTTACCAGAAATGATCCCATTTTATCAAACTTGGGGTTTCACTGATGTTGTCAAGTTAGAATTAATGTACCGTTATCAATAATATAGCAATTCTGGATCATGTCTAATCAACGGATAATTGAAAGTATATACACAGATGGTGCTTGTACAGGTAATCCTGGTCCTGGGGGTTGGGGTACAGTTATCTATTTCTGTGATGGTTCAGTTCACGAAATGGGTGATTCATCCCAACATACCACTAATAATAAAATGGAAATGCAAGCGGCGATCGCAGCCTTGGAATTTTTTAAATCATCTGGACAAACTCAACCTATTACCCTGTTCACTGATAGTGAATATCTGATTAATTCTATTACTAAATGGATGCCAGGTTGGAAAAGGAAAGGCTGGAAAAAATCAGATGGTAATCCTGTCCAAAATCAAGACCTTTTACAAACCCTTGATCAACTTAATAGCCAATTGATAAAATGGCAGCACGTTCGCGGACATTCTGGTAATATTGGTAATGAACGCTGTGATGCGATCGCTCGCTGCTTCGCTAACGGTAAAACCCCTAACCTCCAACAGTTATTCCCCAACTCTGTTTACGAAACTTTACCTAAAATCAGTGAAATGAGTGAATCACTAGTATCTGATTATCCGATCAACTCTACAATAATAATTAATCAAAATACACTGGAAAGCAGTTCATCTGTATCAGATATAACCATTATGGAACCTTCTACTGCCCCAACCGCGACTACAACCAACGAACAACCCATTGAAATCAGGGTTTCACAACTTCGTAACTTAGTGGAAACTTTGCGTATTGCGGACGAAATTGCCGAAAAAGGCTACCTAATCACCAGTTCAGAATTAGCAGACTTAATGAGTGTTCACTCTAGCGCCGTTACCAGCAGAGGTGATGAATGGCGCTGGCGAAATTGGATAGTTTCACGGGTAAGACGTGAAGGTAATCAAATTCTTTGGGAACTGGAACGTGGAGACAAAATAGAAACCGAAATAGAATGAACAATGAAGAGGGAATAGAGTCGCCAGTTTTTCGGTGTATACTTTTTTAAGTAAATTTTGTATCTCATTCAACAATACCCTGGCCAAATTAAAAAAGCCTTGATTCCTAGGTGGGGTTGAGGTTTGTTTAACCCCACCTCCAAAAAAATATTGATTCAGTTGTTGTTAAGTTCCTAACATTTGCAAATTGTGCAAAGTAGCATAAAATCCCTCTTGTTGCAACAATTCTTCATGACTACCCTGTTCAATCAATTCTCCCCGCTTCAACACAAAAATCCGGTCTACATTACGAATCGTAGACAAACGGTGAGCAATAATAATTGCTGTACGCCTTATCAGCAACTCATTTAAAGCCTCTTGAACCAAAGCTTCAGTCCCCACGTCCAAACTAGCTGTAGCTTCGTCTAGCACCAAAATTTCCGGGTTACGAATAGCAGCCCGCGCAAAGGCTAAAAGTTGTTTTTGACCACTAGAAATATTTGTCGCCCGTTCTCGCAATTGAGTATCATAACCCTGGGGTAGTTGATTAATAAACGCTGCGACATTGGTTTTCACCGCTGCTTGTTCAATTTCTGCAAAACTGTAATCATCACCTAAAGTAATGTTACTTTTCACATCACCCGCAAACAAAAACGCCTCCTGCAAAATTACCGTCATATAACTTCGCAGTTCCCTTTGGGGAATTTCGCGGATATCCACACCGTCAATTAGAATACGCCCTTCAGTTGGTTCATAAAGACGACACAACAAGCGAATAATCGAACTTTTCCCCGCACCTGTCGGACCTACTAAAGCGACTTTTTCCCCTGGGTAAATAGTAAAGTCTAAATTTTTAATCACATAATCATCATCATTATAAGCAAAGGAAACATTTTCAAACTTAATTTCCCCCAAGGCGGGAATAGGTGTAAAATCTTGAGTTTCTAACTTAGAGATGATCTGATCAATGTAACCAAATTCCAAATTTTTAATTGCACTTTCAGAACCTGGGTAATCTTTAATTTCAATGGGTTCATCTAAAATATCAATTACTCGTTCAATGGCCGTAAAACCAGATTGAATCACGGTAAATTTTTCGGCAAAATTCCGCAAGGGTTCAAAGAATTGTTGGGCATATAAAATAAATGCTGATAAAATCCCAAAGGTGATTTGTTGATCTAACAATAACCCACCACCTAACCATAATACCCCAGCAATAGCAATTAAAGCAACCCATTCTAGGGTGGCAGAAACCGCTGAATCAAACCAAATACTAGTATCTACTTCCCTAACATAACGTTGATTAGCAGCCCGAAATAACTCCAAATTAACTTTTTCTCGGCGGAATAATTGGACTACATTAATACCAACAATATTTTCTTGGAGTTGAGAATTGAGTTGAGAAAGTTCTTCTCGGCTTTTATAATTAGCCGCCCGATATTGCTGTTGAAAATAAATTATTAACCAAGTGACTGGGAAAAGAATAAATATCAACAAACAAGCAAGTTGCCATTGAATTGAAAACATCAATCCAACAATCACTACCATAGATAATAAATCAGAAATAATACCTATAGCCCCAGTGGAAAAAACATCTCCTAAACTTTCTACATCACTAGTAAGTCTAGTAATTAATTTACCTACGGGTGTACTATCAAAGAAACGTACAGCTAAAGATGTCACATGATCAAATAAATCCTCACGAATAGCTGCTGTGATTTTTTGTCCTAATTTCTGAACTAAATAACCTTGTACACCTATTAATACTAAGCGGATAGCCGTTGCTATCAGTAACATCCCAATGAGAATATTTAAACCCTGCCACAGGGGCATATTTTGCAAAAATTGATATGTACTCGGTTCTTTGCGAATTAAAGAAACCGCTTGTCCGACTAACATGGGTTTAATGGCACTAGCAACAGCAATAGGAATTAGCAGTAACATAGATACTGCCAATAATTTGCCATAACGACGACCATAGGGTACTAAGCGCAAAAATAACCGCCAGTCATTTTCTCGAGGGCGGTATACCGTATCCGATTTAACCTGAGATGGGTAGATGCTCATAAATAGGAAATAGGGAATTAAAAACCGTTGAAACTTACAAAAGTGAATTTATAACTGAATGCTCACTAATTTTTTTCAAAAATTAAACCATTGATTTCTTGAGACTTTATCTCTGCGGCTTGATAGGCCAGCAAATATTCTTGGCCACCCAACATAACATCACCATAATAATCATAAGGCGCTTCACCATAAATAGGTAAAGGATCATCCTCTGGATAATCTTCCTGAGATTCTTCAATTACAGCTTTTAACTGCTTAACACTGAGACTTTGAGCCGGAAAATAATAAAGTTCTTGGGGCTTTTTTTGGAGAAAAGGAAGTGTAGGATCAATAATCACATCATTAACTTCAATCCAACCATGTTCAACAGGTTTATATGGCTTACCCGCAAATACTAAAAAGCCTTGTACATACTTTGCCCCTTCAGTCACTAAAACCGCTTTATAAGCATTATCAAAAGGTTTTTTGGCTTTACTTTTGATAGTGTTTGCAACTTGATGAGACAGAGTTTCATCTAATACTTTATTCATTGGATAAATCCTCCTTTAATTATGCCGACAATTATCTGTTAATTTTTGGTTTAGCATTAAGTAATTTTAGCAAATGTGGGATCATTTTTACTTTTCTTTTGGGTAAATTTAATATTTTATTTGTTCTTTCTGTCCCAGTTATTTCATATTCAAGAAGCAAAACAGAAATTAAACAGAAATTAGGGGTAATTCCTGGATTACCCCTATACAAGAATTAGGCCAATAGCCATATCCTAATAATAAATTCCCTGACCTTTAACAGGATATTTTAAAAGTATCATCAGGAATAAATAAACCTAATTTGAATTATTTTTATTTGGGTTTTTATTTGGGTTTTTATTTGGGGTTTTTTGTGGTGCAGGAGTTACCGCTGCTGGTTTAGAAACTTCTTGCTTGTAAAAGCGAACCACCTGCTGCACATAACCAGCCGTAAAGCCCTTATCGCAGCCCGTATAGTTACCAGTCATCCACCAACAAGCAACACCACGCACAGCAGCAGTCTCATCGTTTTTAGTGGCTGCAAATTGCTTATTTAACTCACGGGTGGTGATACAAGAAACAACTTGACGGGCTACCTTGGGATCATTTTCAAACTGAGTTGGTGTTAATTCTTTTTTCAGACAATTTCTCGTCCAACCTTTGAGAGTGTCCGGTTTAACTTGCCATTCACTATAATATCCATCATTGCGCTTTTTCGTTTTCGGTGCAGCTAGTCGCAAAGCTTCTACCATGGCTGCGACTTGGGTATCAGAAGCAGGAGGTTTCGCTTGGGCTAAAGACGGTAAAAATCCCAAACCAATAATCATAGTGCTAAACATCAATGCTATCGGGTTTTTCTTCATGACTCAATTTCTGATTCAAAACATCAAAATATAGCATATAACAACAGTAGATAATTCAGTCAAGAATTTTCTTCACTCCGTGTCCTCTGTGTCTAGAGTGGTTAGTTCAAAAAAGAATTTTAGGGCTAAACCAGGGACAAAGAGAGAGTTTAAAAGTATCAATCATCTACAAATTTCTTTTTGTGCTATTCTCAACTTAGCAGAACGAGAACGGGGGTTTTCTTTTATTTCCGCTTCCGTAGCCATAATTGGTTTTTTTGTTAAAATTCGCAAGAAAGATAAGTTTCTTAAACCGTGTTTAACTATTCTATCTTCTAAGCTGTGAAAACTGATAATTGCTATTTTTCCACCGGGAATAAGGGCTGTTGGTGCTTTTTCTATTAAGGTTTCTAAGACGTTTAATTCATCATTGACTGCTATTCGCAGGGCTTGGAAAACACGGGTTGCAGGGTGTATTCTTCCGTAGCGATATTTAGGAGGGACAGAGTAGGCGATCGCATTTGCTAATTCTGTAGTAGTATTAAATGGGCGATTTTCTACTATTCTTCTAGCTATTTTTCTCGAAAGTCTCTCTTCACCATATTTAAAGAAAATATCCGCCAATTCTTTCTCGTCCCATTCATTGATAATATCTCCAGCGGTGAGAGATTGTTGTTGGTTCATACGCATATCTAAATTAGCAGTATTTCTAAAACTAAAACCTCGTTCTGGATGATCTAAATGATAGGAACTTACTCCCAAATCTGCTAAAATTCCATGATAGGTACTTTCTAGAAATTGGTAATTTGCAAAGTTGCTATGAATAAAATTCACTCTATTTCCAAATTCCGCTAAATTCTCTTTGGCTGCATTTAAAGCATCTAAATCTTGGTCAACAGCGGTAATTTTCACATCTTCAGCAGTTGCTAAGATTAAGCGACTGTGACCTCCACCACCAACGGTTAAATCTAAATAATGTCCACCAGGTTGGATATTTAAACCTGTGATTATTTCTTGACTGAGAACGGGAATATGGGAAAATGTAATTTCTTCTAAATCTAGGGGTGTTTGTAAATCTGATTTGCTCATTAATTTATTTTATTAATTTATGAAAATGTAACTACTTTTTGCTTTTCAATGACAGAATTAAAATCAATTCCTTTCCAATCTTTAAATAGTTCCGCAATTTGTTCTAATGTGGTAAAATTGTCTGTAAAATATTCAAATTGGCAAAGATCAAGATTGAGAAAAAAAATCAAAAAGCTACAATGATCTTTTACACCAAAACCAAGGGGACAATCAACACGCCAATTATCTATACTTGTGCCATATTCATGAATAAATTCGCATATTTTTTCAATGCTACCAGAATATTTTTGACATAATTCTAATAATTCAAGAGGATTTTTAGCGATATCACAAAATAACTCTATTGCTTGATAGGTTAAATTGGTAGGACGATATTTAAAATCAATTAATGATTGACAAATATCTAAGGCTTCTAAAAATTTTTGTTCAGATGTTTTGTTCATTATGAATATCAAGAATATTGACCATATTTTGACCAAGGGGCGGTTAGAAACCGCATCTCAACAGACAAAACCCACCTACGTGGGTTGTTAATTTAGTCCGCGCGGACTTTGTTTGTGTAGACGCGATAGCGCAGCGTAAGCCATATTATATTCGCCGGAGTTTTATTATATTCACTTATTGATAATCTCATTCTAACGGAAAACCGCCATATTTGTCAATGATTTGATCAATATTTTCCATAATGTTAATAGTCTCCGATATGATGGAAATAATATTTTGATAATGACTAATATCATCAAAATTTAATTGTCTTCCTTTTCTGTCTTTCAACCATTTTTGACAAACTTGATAACCACCAATATAAAAATTCCAGATTTGTTGCGGAACTTGATCAAAATACTGTTCAGCATTTATCCAGATTTGTTGATGATTTTCATGATATTTGACCTGTTCGACCAGATCAGAACCAGGAATAGGATAGGTAGAAATTTCTGTTCCGGTTTCCTTCATTAAATGGTATTTAACTAGTTTATCACCTTTGATCACTAATTCCCAAAAAAGTGCAGCATTGGCGGTTAAAGGAACACGAGGAAAATCAATCTTTAAAAATTCGGCGTAACGTTGACGGTAAATAGGAGCATGAAAGATAGCGTAAATGTAATTAAAAATATCCTCTGGTCCAAAGGTTTTAGTTTTATCTCCTTTTCCATCAGAAATAAATTCTAAATCTAGTTTTTGAGAGAATTGTGTAATAAATTCTGGGGATAAATTCGGTTTACGTTCTCCAGGTGCGTTAGTTGGTGTAGAATCAAATAAAGTTGGGGTATTGGTTGGGTAAAGATAGAGAGGGAAAATACTTGCATTATCTAAAGAAGAAATTATACATTTATCTGTAATTTGATCACTAACAAAAAAATTATCTACTATTTCATTACGAGGTCTTCTTAAAGTAGCTAAAGCCAAATTTTTACCTTTAATAATATGATTCATTACTTCACTTCTAGGCATACAATGAAAGCCTCTAGAATTACCTGTATAATAAGTAAATCTTTGATCGAAGGGGCGATACATAATGGGGAAAATTTGTGATTTAGATAAGCCAAAATTTTTAATGTCTTTTTGCGCTAAATTTATTGACCAATCTCTTACATCTTTACCCAAATCAAAATAACTTCTTGCGTCTTCTGGTAATAAATCAATAAATTTATTTATGGTTTCCCATATTTCATCTTGATTAAATTGAATTGTTAAATTATCTCTAGCTGTAGCTACACCTAAACTATTAACTAATAAAATATCAGTAATTTTTGTGAAATTTTCATATTCAGACTTTAAATTAATATTTTGCGGTTGAAAAAGATAAAATTCAAACTCAGGCTTTAAAATTCTCCACTCAGTTGAACTAATATCATTTTCAGCTAACCAATGATACTTACCTCCAACCAACTCCTTATTTTCATAAACCTCCCTCATACCCCATAAATCAGCATGATAAACCGTTGCTAACTTTTGCTGACTATGTTCATATTTAATAAAAATACTGATTGCTACCCCTTGCTGAATATCAAAAACATTTTTATCCTGTGAACCGTCAGGACAAACTTCTTTCTTCTTACTATTACCATGTAGATCTAAAACATAAATCTCATCAAAAGTCTGCATCAAATTTTGACGCATTCCCCGAAAAGTGGGATTATCTAAATAACCATGATTCGTAATTAAAGCCACAATACCATAACCTGTTTCCGAAACTCGATGTTGAGCAAAACGGATAAACTTTACATAATCATCTAATAATCCTTTGGGGTTTCTTTCTCCTAAAGGTTTACCGTCTACTTGATAATAATCCCTAACTAACCCGACAATCCAAGGATCAGTATTTATAGATTCATAAGAATAAGGAGGATTTCCTAAAATGACCATCACAGGAACATCTTGTTTTACATCCTTTGCTGCTTCTGCTTCATTTCTAATTCTGTTCATAAAACCATCAGCAGGAGGAATTTGAAAAGCCTCTTGTAAGGTATTAGTTAAATAAATCCTTAACCGTT
This sequence comes from Dolichospermum circinale AWQC310F, assembly GCF_000426925.1. Classification (GTDB taxonomy): domain Bacteria; phylum Cyanobacteriota; class Cyanobacteriia; order Cyanobacteriales; family Nostocaceae; genus Dolichospermum; species Dolichospermum circinale. Next base: position 237,917 of record NZ_KE384674.1, read on the forward strand.
CCTCAGAACTAAAATCATAACCCAATTCTTGCAACTGTAAAACTAATTTTATATGTGCTACAGTATAGGGAGCCATTAATAACTCAAAACCAAATAATCGCGGTAATAAATGTTGACTAACATAACTTGACCACATCCCCCTTTGATTTTTAAACTTATCATAAATAAAATCAATGACATTGTGAATAAAAGTTCCCGTTCCCACCGCAGGATCTAAAATCAAAACTTGATGGGTTTCGATAGTTCCCTCACCCTTGGGATTAGGAACTTTAATCTTTTTAGAATCTGCTAAACCTTTACTAATATTAAACTTATGTTTGAGAATATAATCTACACTTTTGACAATATAATTAACCACTGGTTCAGGAGTATAATAAACCCCTCTTGATTCTCGCATTTTCGGGTCATATTCCGCCAAAAACGTTTCATAAAAATGGACAACAGGGTCTTCTGTGCGAGTCCGTTTACCAAAATTTTTGAGAATTTCCGCCATTTCCGTTTGTTGGAGAATACGCGCTAAATTATCTACAGCCCAACTAATTCTATCATCTAAATCAGGTCCGGCTATTTGTCCAAAAATACTTCTTAAAAAAGGGTTAGTTTTCGGTAATTTAAACGCTGCTGTTTCCCGTGAAAAAGTCTGAACATTATCAGTATTACACCGCGCTGCAAATAAACCATAACAAATAGTTTGGGCGTACATATCCGCAAATTGTTCAACGGTTAAATCCTTAATTAATACTCGTTGAAATGATTCCAACTGTTCCCGTAAAGTTCCCCCTTTATCCACATCATGCAACGCAGTTTTAATTGCATCTCTCATCAATTGAGCTAAACTAGCCATACGTTTAGCTAAATCCTTGGGTGTCGTGATTTGGGGAACTTTAGCTAATAAAAATTGCTGCAAAAGTTGGTCAACTTCCTGCATTCCTTCCTGATCAACTTTGATTTTTTTGTTTTTATCAATAGTTCCCAAAGCAGCAGATAGTTTTAACTCTCCTTGGACATACCAACGAAACTCTAAATAATCAGTTAAAATCAAATTACCCAAAGCCTGAAAATAACGCCCCATTTGAGCAGTTTTTTCCGCTTTTTTGAGAGAAAAACCAATATCTTTAGCCTCAATATGACCAACATCTAAAACACCATTTTTGACCACAAAATCCGGCGCACCACAAGCGATTCTTTTCGGTTCATTAATAGCTTGAATACCAGAATCTAAAGACTCCATTAACTTCTTCAAAGCTGGACGATAACTATGCTCAGTAGCATTTTGTCCTTGATAAACTTGATTAACTTCCTGAAAATAAACTTGCAAATACTTCATAACTGAAACACCCCTTAAAAACTCTACTTTTCCAACTTCGCACCTCTGGGTGAGCTAAAAAAAATTAGCCATAGATACTAATTAGGGTAATTATAAATTAAATTTATCTTACTACGAGTCAAAAACCAGCAAAACTACCCAAATATTGATATAATTATCAAGAACTCAATACCAATCATCATCTGATACATGAAAAAAGTCAAAACTCTTAATCCCCTATATATCAAGCTTCCCTATAATAATTGAAGTACAAGTTAATCTTAGCGGGTCAATTGACAACATCCACAACGGGAGAACAGCAAAATCTATGAGTAGAATAGAAACCCGCACCGAACCGATGGTGCTAAATATGGGTCCTCATCACCCATCAATGCACGGAGTTTTGCGCTTAATCATGACCTTAGATGGTGAAGATGTCGTTGACTGTGAACCAGTTATAGGCTATTTACACCGGGGGATGGAGAAAATTGCCGAAAACCGTTCTACAATCATGTATGTCCCCTACGTCAGCCGTTGGGACTACGCTGCGGGGATGTTTAATGAAGCGGTGACAGTCAACGCACCGGAAAAATTAGCGGGTATTACCGTACCCAAACGCGCCAGCTATATCCGTGTGATCATGCTGGAACTCAACCGCATTGCTAACCACCTCCTATGGTTTGGTCCATTCTTAGCTGACGTTGGCGCCCAAACACCCTTTTTCTACCAATTCCGGGAACGGGAAATGATTTATGATCTGTGGGAAGCCGCCACAGGCTACCGCATGGTTAATCATAACTATTTCCGTGTTGGTGGTGTGGCCGTTGACTTACCCTATGGTTGGGTAGATAAGTGTTTAGATTTTTGTGATTACTTTATCCCCAAAGTTGATGAGTATGAACGCTTAGTTACCAATAACCCCATTTTCCGCCGCCGTATTGAAGGCCTGGGAACTATTACCCGTGAAGAAGCTATTAATTGGGGGCTTTCTGGTCCGATGTTACGCGCTTCTGGGGTAAAATGGGATTTACGGAAGGTTGACCACTATGAATGTTACGATGATTTTGATTGGGATGTTCAGTGGGAGACTGTGGGCGATTGTCTTGCTCGTTACATGGTGCGGATGCGAGAAATGCGCGAATCTGTAAAAATCATTCGCCAAGCTATTGCGGGATTACCCGGAGGACCCTACGAAAACCTGGAAGCGAAACGGTTAATGGCTGGGAAAAAATCTGAATGGGATGGTTTTGATTACCAGTTCGTGGCTAAAAAAGTTGCTCCTACTTTTAAAGTTCCTAAAGGTGAAATTTACTCCCGTGTCGAAAGTGGTAAAGGAGAATTGGGAATTTACCTAGTTGGTGATAATAATGTTTTCCCCTGGCGCTGGAAAATTCGCGCCGCAGATTTCAACAACCTACAAATTCTTCCCCATTTACTCCGAGGAATGAAGGTAGCAGATATTGTTGTTATTCTCGGTAGTATTGACGTAATTATGGGTTCTGTTGATAGATAATCAATAGGAAACAACCAAATTTAGTAGAGACGTTTCCTGGAACGTCTCTACATTTCTAATGTTTAAGTTGAAATTGTTGACTATGATTTTGGAATAAGGGACGAACAACTACATACCCAGCCGCAAAACCAGTAATCATAATTAATACAATGGTTATTAATAAATTCCAGCCACTCAATTCCTTTGTATTAGACATGGTAGGACGAGAAAAGCGTACCTTTTTCTCTTCTATAAATACCTTTTGTGACCCCGTAGCGTTAATATCCGTACCAGATACGGCCGCCCCCTGGTGATGGTTTTGAGAATGTGTATTTTTTATGACTGCCTTTTTTTGGGGTTTAGGCTCTTGACGTGGAGGTGCTGCGGTGAACTTCGGCTTATTTGTAGGTTTATTTGTATATGTTACCTCATGTTTATTACTGATTTGAGGTTGAAGTTGAGTTGAAGATTTGACTTCTTTATTCAGTTGAGGTGCTACGGGAGAACTAGGTGCTGAAACATCAACTAACTTTTGTAGTTCTAAGCAAGACTCAATGACTTTGGTAATTTCTTGACGCAGTTGTTGATTTTCTTGGGCTAGTTTTTGATTGTGATTTGTGACTACATCCAATTTGGATTGTATTGCTTGTAACTCCGCTGTCAACTCCCGATAAACGTAGAGAGGGACCGAGGGGGGGTAGTTGCTAGGTGGTTGGCTATAGTTAGGGGCTGTAGATGTTTTCATGGATATTTTAGTATTAAAATCTGGTAATTAGACTCAAGACAACAAGGAGGAGAATATAGTTATTTGCGAGATTATGCCTAAGAATAATGTAAAATTGCACAAAAGGCAAAGTTTTGCAATTAAATTAATTGAAATTAATGAAAAAAATATTTCTCAAATGGCAACATCAAACTAGAAAACTGGGATTTTTAGCGATTATCATGGCCATGAGTATGATAGCTATCATTATGCTATCATACCCTTTAAATGCCCAAATTCCTAATTCCACAGAATTACGGGGGGTATGGTTGACAAATATTGATAGTGATGTTTTATTTGAGAGAGAACGATTAAAACAGAGCTTACGAACATTACAGCAATTCAACTTTAACACCGTTTATCCCGCCGTCTGGAATTGGGGATATACATTGTATCCTAGCAAAGTAGCAGCCAAAGTAATTGGTAAAGCAGTTGACCCCACCCCCGGACTGCAAAAGCGAGATATGCTTAAAGAAATCATCACCCAGGGACATAAGCAAAATTTAACAGTAATTCCCTGGTTTGAATTTGGCTTTATGGCACCTGCTGATTCACTTTTAGCTAAAAATCGTCCTGGTTGGTTGACAAATCGCCAAGATGGCACAAGAATAGTCAAAGAAGGAATACATAACCGAGTTTGGTTAAATCCCTTTCGTCCCGAAGTGCAAAAATTTATTCAAGATTTGATAGTAGAAATAGTTAAAAATTATGATCTTGATGGAATTCAATTTGATGATCATTTCGGTTTACCATCAGAACTAGGATATGATAGCTACACTACAGCATTATACCAACAGGAACATCAAGGTAAACTTCCCCCCACAGACTTCAAAAATCCAGAATGGGTAAGTTGGAGAGCGAACAAAATTACCGCATTTATGCAGCAGGTATTTACAGCAATTAAAGCCAATAAAAAAGATTGTATCGTTTCCGTGGCACCAAATCCCCAGCGTTTTTCCTATGAATATTTCCTAGCAGATTGGCAAAAATGGGAAAGAATGGGAATAATTGAAGACCTAGTTTTACAGATTTATCGTGATGATTTAAACATCTTTATCAGCGAATTAGAATATCCAGAAGTAAAACTAGCCCAAAGTCATATTCCCGTGAGTATTGGAATTTTAAGCGGGTTAAAAAATCGTTCAGTTTCCATAGAACAAATAAAAACCCAAGTCGAGAAAGTACGCGAGAGGAAATTTGCTGGTGTTTCCTTTTTCTTCTATGAAACCCTCTGGAATATTAGCCAAGAAAAACCCCAACAACGTCAACAAACATGGCGAAAAATATTCCCCACACCTGCAAATTATCCCAACTTATTAGCAAATTGGAAACCGTAGGAAATTACAGCAGTTACCGGTATTCACAAAGTACAGATATTAATGA
>NZ_KE384675.1:0-8160 GCF_000426925.1 Dolichospermum circinale AWQC310F
CCTGTTCCCTGTTCCCTGTTCCCTGTTCCCTGTTCCCTTGTCATAACAACAATTTTTAACGCCAACCTAATTAAGCGACTAATGACCAATAACTACTGACCGAATATGTTCAGCTACGGCTTCCGGTTGCTCTAACATAGCCAAATGCCCACAATCAGGAATTTCAATCACATTATCACCAACATATTGGAAAAGCCAATGAAAACTGGCCAAATGGCGGACATATTTCGGTTCCATTACCTTATCGTCAGCGCCCGCTAAAAAATATACTGGCTGCTTCAATTTTGATACTAACTGGGGTAAACAGTTAATTTCTTGTTCCGTAGTAGATGCAAAAAGAGTTCCCAGAGCAGCCTCTGGATCAGCTACAATAAAATCAATTAATCTTTGACGCGCCCAACAACGTTCTAAAGGACGCAATACACTAGCTTTAGTAAATAACAAATCAATTAAGGGCATTTGCGAAAGCCAACGGGGACGGACTTGTAAAAATTTCTGTCCTGCGGCACGGAATTGCTCAAATGCTTCTTTAAGATAAATTCCACCACCGGCATTAATACAAATTACACCTTGAATACAATCATGTAATTGAGCCGCTGTCCACAGAGCAATAGTACCACCCAAAGAATGACCTATGAGCCAAGCGCTAGAAATATTCAAGTGTTTGAGAAGAACGGCTAAATCTTGAGCATAAGCGAATGGGGAATATACAGAATCTAAGGAAGAAGTAATCATGCTAGAACCTATAGAAGTCAGGTCTATATATGAATCTGATGTTACCTGGGACTGAGATTCACCGAAGCCTCGTAAATCGTAAGATAAACACTGTAAATCTAGTGATAGACGAGAAATTACGGGTTGCCAGTATACACGGCTATTTAGCCAACCGTGGATAAATACTAAAGTATGGGGACATGATGTAGGAGCGGTTAGCTCATAAGTATGTGGAACACCTAAGATCTCTATTGTTGCCATAGTTAAATATCGTACCCATGAATTTAGGTGCGAATAAATACAACTAAATACAAACAGGAAAAGAATAATTCAAAATCATCTATATCTAAATTCTACAGTCTATCAGTTAAATTACCTGTGATCCTGGTCTCATTGAATTGAATATTAATGGGCAAGATATAAATTTAAGCTTGTCCATGGATATAAAGCAGTGCGGAGGAAATTTGTCGGAAAAATTTGGACTTTGGACGAGTTTTATGAAGTAGTGTCAAAACAAAATGCTAAAGTTAAAGATGATTGGTAAGAAACACCCCATAACTAGCTATGGTCATAGTGATGTTAAATGTGAATCAACACTCTTAAAAAGTGGCAACCAATTTCAGTCATACTACCCGAACTGCGTTGGCATGGGTTTTTGGAAAACTTGGTTTAGCACTCCTGAATCTTTAGCGACAAATAAAACTACTGCTGTTAACGAGCATACAGCAGCCGTTGAAGGTAATTCCAGTTTAGACAAGGGTCAAATCATTTTCAGTACCGAAAAAGATATTGACCTGTATGAATTAGAAGAACTCTGTGACGCAGTTGGCTGGTCACGTCGCCCTCTCAGAAAAGTAAAAAAAGCGATTGAGCATAGTTTTCTTGTGGCCTCCATGTGGCAAGTACGAGGGAACAAGAAGCGTTTGATTGGTTTTGCCCGTGCTACCTCAGACCATGCTTTTAATGCCACCATCTGGGATGTAGTGATTCATCCTGATTTTCAAAGTAGAGGACTAGGTAAGGCTTTAATGAAATATGTCCTCAAAAAACTAAGGAGCGAAGAAATTAGTAATGTGACTCTTTTTGCTGATGCCCATGTTGTAGATTTCTATAAAACTATGGGCTTTATGCCAGACCCTGAAGGTATCAAAGGAATGTTTTGGTATCCTCAGTAATTTGGTCATTGCGGATGAGGCATTGGGGAATAATGGGGGTAATTTAAGTGAAAATTCCGGGAAAATCCTGGTTTGTGCCTGATTTCTCCCAGGATGTTTTCCATAGTCTGATTTTTTATAGATTATTGGGTTTGCATTTATTCTTTTTTGTGATATGATAAGCAAGACAAACCAAAAAAGCATAATTTAAGTTATGTAAAAATTGGTTTTGATAGATTTACGGGATGTAGCGCAGCTTGGTAGCGCGCCTGCTTTGGGAGCAGGATGCCGCAGGTTCGAATCCTGTCATCCCGATTTTATGGATATTTAAGGCTGATTGTATTTCGCTAACTCAGCAAAGTTGCAAATGGAAACATTACAGCATCCAGGCAGGTTATAATCTTTTTGCGGAGCAACTTTACAAAAATTTATGAGTAATCCCCTTGTGCAAGCCTTTTTCGTAGGCAGAGCAGTAGCCGAAGTGATTAATGAGCGTGTAGAAGTCGCCTTGACTGATGCTTTGAGTGAACTGGGCAAATTTGATGCTGAAGCTAAAGAGCAGCTACGCCAGTTTACAGAAGAAGTGATGGCACGAGCTAATCGGGCTGCAGAATCCTCTGCAACTGGAAAAACGACAAATAGTTCATCTGGTGCAGATTCTTTGGATTTACAGGCCGAAATTGACGAATTAAGGGCAGAAATCGCCCTATTAAGAAGTGAATTGCAGAAGTATCGCCATGCTGCAAAATAGGTAATGGGTAATGGGTAATGGGTAATGGGAAAATTCTCCCCCAGATGCCCCGCCCAGCCCCTTACCCTTCCAGATTCTCCTGCTCCCTCTCAAGCCGACGGTATAAGAAAAATATGGAACAAGGTTACTCAGGCAAAGCATACCGTTGGAATCGGGAAGAATACTCTAGCAAACGCCGCTTTGTGGATATTTGGTCTTTTGTCTTGACCTTGATGTTCAAAATTTGGCGCTATAGCAAGCCCTGGAGTTACCCCGGTGGTATGACGGAAGCCAAGCAAGCAGCTAGACGCAAGGCCCAAGCAATCTGGATTAGAACTACATTCCTGGATTTGGGTCCGACTTTTATTAAGGTGGGACAGTTGTTTTCTACTCGTGCTGATATTTTCTCGACTGAATATGTGGAAGAGTTATCTAAGTTACAAGACAAAGTTCCGGCATTTAGTTATGAACAGGTGGAAGGAATTATTGAACAGGAGTTGGGTAAACCAATTTCCTCACTTTTCCAAGATTTTGAACCTATTCCCCTGGCTGCTGCTAGTTTAGGTCAAGTTCACAAGGCTACTCTGTACACTGGTGAGTCCGTTGTTGTCAAGGTGCAAAGACCTGGACTTAAGAAGCTATTTGAAATTGATTTAGACATTCTTAAAGGTATTGCCCGTTACTTTCAAAACCACCCCAAATGGGGACGGGGTAGAGATTGGATGGGTATATATGAGGAATGTTGTCGCATTCTTTGGGAAGAAATTGATTATCTGAATGAAGGTCGCAATGCCGATACTTTTCGCCGGAATTTCCGCATTTATAATTGGGTAAAAGTACCAAGAGTATATTGGCGTTATGCTACGTCTAGGGTAATTACTTTAGAGTATTTACCTGGAATTAAAGTTAGTCAATATGAGGCCTTGGAAGCTGCGGGTGTAGACAGAAAAGCGATCGCTCGTTACGGCGCACAAGCTTACTTACATCAACTTCTAAATAATGGCTTCTTTCACGCTGACCCCCACCCTGGGAATCTGGCAGTTAGTCCCGACGGGGCTTTGATTTTCTATGACTTCGGCATGATGGGTACAATTAAATCCAATGTCCGAGAAGGACTAATGGAAACTTTATTTGGCATCGCCCAAAAAGATGGCTCGCGCGTGGTAAAATCCCTAGTTGATTTAGGAGCGCTCGCCCCAGTTGAGGACATGGGACCTGTCCGTCGTTCTGTCCAGTATATGCTGGATAACTTCATGGATAAGCCTTTTGAAAACCAATCCGTGGCAGCTATTAGTGAAGATCTGTACGAACTGGCCTATGATCAACCATTTAGATTTCCAGCAACCTTCACCTTTGTCATGCGTGCCTTTTCTACCTTGGAAGGAGTCGGTAAAGGTCTAGATCCAGAGTTTAATTTTATGGAAGTTGCCCAGCCTTATGCAATGCAGCTTATGACAGATAACAGTAGTTCTGAGGGGAATAGCTTCTTGAATGAATTAAGTCGTCAAGCAGTCCAAGTTAGCAGCACTGCTTTAGGATTACCACGGAGATTAGAAGATACTCTAGATAAAATAGAACGTGGGGATATCCGGCTCCGAGTTCGCTCCGTAGAAACAGAACGCCTGATACGGCGACAGAGCAATATTCAACTGGCAATCAGCTATGCTCTAATTATCAGTGGTTTTACAATTGCTGCTACAATTCTCCTCGTTAGCCATTATGTATGGTTAGCAAGTCTGATTGGTTTAATTGCAGCATCAGTTTCATTCATGCTGATTCGGTTGCTTTTGCGTCTCGACCGTTATGATCGAATGTATTAATTAGTCGCTTACGAAAAATCTATGAAACTTGACTCTACCGGTTTATCAGATCCGGGGCTTATTCGTGCTTATAATCAAGATTGCCACTATATTGACCCCGCAGGGCGATTCTTTATCGTCGCTGACGGTATGGGTGGTCATGCGGGAGGAGAAGAGGCTAGTCGTATCGCTACTCAAGAAATTCGTTCATACTTAGAGCAAAATTGGCAATCCCCTGAATCAGCATCAAAACTATTACAACAAGCCCTATCAACCGCAAATCAAGCTATAGTCACAGATCAGCAAAATCATCCTGAACGTGCTGATATGGGAACAACAGCGGTCGTAGTTGTGATTCGTCCCGGAGAATCTCCTGTATGCGGTCATGTTGGTGATTCCCGTCTTTACCGTCTGCGGAAATCACAATTACAACAAATTACAGAAGACCATACCTGGATTGCCAAGGCACTGAAAATAGGCGATATTACTCCTGATGAGGCTAGGGTTCATCCCTATCGTCACGTTTTATCCAATTGTTTGGGTAGGGAAGACCTGAATCAGATTTCAGTCCAACCACTGGATTTAGAACAGGGCGATCGCTTACTATTATGTAGTGATGGACTCACTGAAGAACTTGTAGACGATAAAATTGCCAGTTACCTTCAAGGCACACCTTCCTTAGAAATAGCAGCCGAATCTCTCGTAGCAGCCGCAAAAGAAGAAGGTGGACGCGACAACATCACCGTCGTTCTCGTCTCTGTAGAAACCTGATTTTTTAATTATTCGGTGATAGTAGTCAGGAGTCAGTAGTTAAGAGTATCTTGCCTATTTTCTCTTGTCTATTCCCTCCCCTTTCACTACAAAAAGTAAATATACTGAATATTTTGTTCAATTTGAGCATTTTTCCCCTCAAGAACTTGCTAAAAATATTTCTACCCTCCAAATATCATAGGAGTTTAAATTTTTCTAATTACCCCAACTGACATATTCCATCGGGTATTATGTCTAAATAAACAGCAAATATCATGTCAACTGTCTACAGCATCCAGATGAAAACCCAATTAGTTACCTCTGATGAGAAATAAATTTCAAAAGATGGGCAAACTGTCAAACATTTGTTATATTTCTTAATATAGAGAAACAAATGTTAACCAAAATCTAGAAATCACTTCTGCCAGTGTTTATGTGACATAGCAAATTGCAGACAAAAGCAGTACAGAACCTAAGTAAAAAGCAAAAGCTAGTTTTACTTTTTACTACTGACTCCTAACTCTTCAATTCTGTTGTCAATGTCGTTTTTATACGTTGTTTGTTTTGGAGTTCATTATGAATCAACCAATTGAACTGTCCTTGGAACAGCAATTTAGCATTTGCTCCTTTGCTACACAAGTCCAACAGATGAGCCATGAACAAGCTCAAGACTTTTTAGTTAAGCTCTATAGACAAATGATGGTGCGTGAAGCAACTTATCAAGAACTGCTTAAACAACAGTGGGGTCTAGACTCAGGTTCTAGCATGGCCTAGAGAAAAATCCGGGGATATAGCTTTAAATTAGGGGTAATTAGCGATAATGTCCGTGAATTTCTCCTAACAGCACCTCCTGAGATGCTCCGGTCACAGAAGGTAAGTTACCTGGAATACCGACACTGCGCCAGTATGCCAAAACCGCAAAAGCGATCGCCTCCTTAAAGCACGCGCTTATTCCGAGTTGATCCGTAGTGGAAACTGGAACTTTCCCCAGTAACAACTCTAGCCGCCGTTTTAAGTAAATATTACGACTACCACCACCACATAATAACACCTGATGTGGCCTTCTTGGTAGAAAAGTGTCATAATTGTGAACAATAGAAACCGCCGTCAGTTCTGTAATGGTTGCCAAAAAATCCGCAGGCCATGTACTGAACTGATAGCCTTGAGCATCTTCTAAACACTGATGTAAATAAGCAACACCAAATAACTCACGTCCAGTAGATTTAGGAGGTGGTAAGTGAAAATACTCATGACTAAGCCATTTTTCTAGCAATGGATAACATGGTGTACCACTAGCAGCCCAATCACCATTTTCATCATAGGTTTTAGCCCCATTGGTAAAATGTTGTACAGCCAAATCCAATAGACTATTACCTGGACCTGTATCCCAACCGCGAATTTGGCACAACCAATTATCACTGACGGCTGGGAGGTAAGTTACATTACTGATACCACCAATATTTTGTATACAACGTTCTTTCCGTGAATCACCCAATAAATAGGCATCAACTCTGGGAACAAGGGGCGCACCATGGCCACTAACTGCAATATCAGCAGTTCGGAAATTACTGACAGTAGTAATACCAGTTAAATGGGCAATTAATGATCCCCGTCCCAGTTGCAAACTATAACCCAGTTCCCCTGCTTCTTGACGGGGACGATGGTAAACAGTTTGACCATGAGAACCGATCAAAGTAGCTGCTTGATGACCAACTTGGATAAATTGGGCAGCTTCAGCAAAAGTCCGAGAGATAGCATCATCTATGGTAGCTAATTCTGCCATTGATACAGCAGCACCGGCGCCAAGTTCCAGAATTTGTTCTCTGAGTTGCGGAGGATAGGGATATGTTTCCCCCGCTATCAACTCCACCTTCAGATCCAAATCCCTGCCAGAAATTTCCACTAAAGCGGTATCTATACCATCTACAGATGTACCACTCATTAAACCGATAACACGAGTCGGGTGCATTGACTCAAATACTTTTATGGATATCAATAGTAGTGTAATTCATCCCCATTACCCATGTCAAAAAAAAATGACTAATTGACAACCGACCAACAACTAATTTTGTTGACGATTGATCTCTTGTAAATCCAGGGCATAATTTAAGCGTAAAATATTCACCCCAGGTTCACCGAAGATCCCCAAAAATCTGCCATCAATATACTTAGTAATTAACGGGATGATCTCATCTTCCTTTATCCCCCGTGCCTGTGCTACTCTTGCTATTTGTTCTCGTGCTGCTTTCAAAGAAATATGGGGATCTAAACCAGAACCTGATGTATAAATCAAATCAGCCACAGCTTGTTTATTTTCATTTTGCAATTCTTCCGCTTGTTTGAGAATGCGTTCCTGGAGTTGAGGATTAGTAGGAGCAAAATTGCTACCTCCAGAAATACCAGTAGGTTGAGCTTTTTGACCTTGGCTATATCTGACAGCACTAGGACGACTATGAAAATAACGGTCTGAGGTAAATCCTTGACCAATTAAGGTTGAACCAATGGGTTGAGCATTGATATTTGATATGATACTACCATTAGCTGAAAACGGAAAAATTGACTGGCCTACTAGCAATATAAACAGGGGATATATAATTGCCGTTAATAACCAAATTACCACTGTAATTCTAATCGCTCTGAAAATTTCTCTAAAAATAGACATAATTCCATTTTTAATTTTATTTGAACTTGTTTGTAAGTTATTAAAAGCGTTCTGGCTGAAAAATGACTATAAACAAATAAACTACTAACATTAAAGTCGTAAAACCTAAAATACCAATTGCCCAAGCAGAAACTTTATCTAAGCTACCACCACTATTAGCATAAACCACTGGAGCAATCAATAAATTTAAACACATCACCAGAAAAATAATGATGGGTAATTGGTATTTAAATCTGGATAATCTCATAAATTGTATCATTTTTATCAGATGTCGTTATGACAAGGGAACAGGGAACAGGGAACAGGGAACAGGCTTCGCCGTGAGCGTCAGCCGAACGGTTTTGGGCAACT
>NZ_KE384675.1:8216-25008 GCF_000426925.1 Dolichospermum circinale AWQC310F
ACCTACTTAGTAAGATATCAAGAATAATTAACCGCTTAATTTAATAATTTAATTTAATTTAAGCTAAACCGACAAATGTAATCATCATATCTATGAACTTAATCGCAATAAATGGCGCAATTACCCCACCTAAGCCATAAATTAAAATATTTCGTTGCAAAAGTTGATTAGCTGTCAAAGGTCGAAATTGAATACCTTTTAATGCTAGGGGAATCAAAGCGGGAATAATTAAAGCATTGTAAATTAATGCGGACAGAATAGCCGAATTAACACTGGTTAACTTCATAATATTCAGACTTTCTAGTTTAGCAGCAGTGAAAAGTACGGGAATAATCGCAAAATATTTAGCAATATCATTAGCAATAGAAAACGTCGTCAATGCTCCACGAGTAATTAACAATTGCTTACCAATACTAACAATATCAATTAACTTGGTAGGATCAGAATCTAAATCTACCATATTGGCGGCTTCTTTGGCGGCTTGTGTTCCCGTATTCATGGCCACACCTACATTAGCCTGTGCTAAAGCGGGAGCGTCATTAGTTCCATCTCCCGTCATCGCTACTATTTTACCCTCAGCCTGTTCCCGTTGAATCACAGTGATTTTATCTTCTGGGGTAGCTTCAGCGATAAATTCGTCTACTCCCGCTTCTTGAGCAATTACAGAAGCAGTAATACGATTATCTCCCGTGAGCATGATTGTTCGTACCCCCATACGTCGGAGTTGGTCAAATCGTTCACGGATACCGGGTTTAACAATATCTTTGAGATAGATAACACCGTAAATTTCATGATCAAGACAAACCGCTAAGGGTGTACCACCTTGACGAGAAACTTGCTCATAAGCAACATCTAATTCTGGAGTATTCCGTCCATGACGCGATAGGATAAAGCCTTTAATTGCTTCCACTGAACCTTTCCGTACTTCCCTACCACCAGGTAAATTAGTACCACTCATGCGGGTTTTGGCCGAAAATTCTATCCCCTGGGCTTGTTTACGGTCTAAATCAAAATTTGCACCTAACCTTTCTGCCAGTCGAACAATAGATTTACCTTCTGGAGTATCATCAAAGATACTAGCTGCTAAGGCTACATTAGCAATTTCTATAACTGAGTGACCATTGATAGGAATAAACTCCTCTGCTAAACGGTTTCCCAGCGTGATTGTTCCAGTTTTGTCAAGAACTAGGGTACTTATATCTCCACAGGCTTCTATGGCTCTTCCAGAGGTAGCAATGACGTTAAATTGAGCTACCCTATCCATACCCGCAATACCAATGGTACTCAGTAAACCGCCGATAGTTGTGGGTATAAGTGCTACTAGCAGAGCAATGAGAATCGGTACACTAACAGGACTATTCACATAGTAAGCAAAGGCGGGAAGAGTTGCCACTACAAATAGAAATACCAAGCTCAGAACCGCTAATAATACTGTTAAAGCAATTTCATTAGGCGTTTTAGTACGCTCTGCTCCTTCTACTAAAGCAATCATCCGATCAATAAAGCCTTTACCAGCTTCGGCCGTGACACGAATAATTAGTTCATCGGATATAATGCGTGTACCTCCCGTAACAGAACTAGCAACATCCGAGCCTGATTCTTTGAGAACAGGGGCAGATTCGCCAGTAATCGCTGATTCATCCACAGACGCGACACCCATGATTACTTCACCGTCCGCAGGGATAATATCACCTGATACGACGTGGATAGTATCCCCCCGGTTTAAACTCGTGGCCGGAACTTCTATAATTGTCCCGTCAACACCAATCTTTTTGGCGTTAGTAGCTGACTGCGTTGAACGTAAAGTATCAGCTTGGGCTTTCCCTCTTCCCTCCGCTACAGCTTCAGCAAAGTTACTAAATAGAATTGTAAACAGCAAAATTCCCGTTAACAGCCCGTTAAATAAATAGGGGTTTTTTTGGTTTATCGGTCCAAATAATTGGGGATAAATCGTCACAAAAAAGGTGATAATTGTTCCTACCCATACCAAAAACATCACCGGATTTTTGATAGCATATTGAGGATGCAATTTCATAAAGGCATCCCTAATTGCTCGAATATAAAGGCCTTTGTTCGTTACCCGCGTTTTTCTGTGTTTTTGACGGCGATAACGAGGACGGGAGGCTTTAGAATTAGAATTAGTTCCGTTTGAGTTCATATATAGCTAATTTTTTAGGAGTCACCGAGTCAGGAAGAAGAAACAAAAAACGAAGAGGAAAAATTATCTTCATCTTCTTATAGCATTTCCTAGTTCACAGAAGTACAGATTTATCTGCGGTTAATTTATTATCCCTGTACCTAACTGAGATGGGAAATGCTATATTGTCTTATCTATATTAACTACCAGCAGCGAGTTTAAAACCTTCAGCGATGGGACCTAAAGCTAAAACCGGGAAAAATGTCAGGATTCCTAAGATTAAAGTAACACCAGCAGTAATACTGGTAAATAATAAAGAATCAGTTCTCAAAGTTCCCCGGCTTTCTGGACTTGCTTGTTTTTCAGACATACTATCAGCTAATAGCAAAAACGCAATAATTGGTATATAACGTCCCGCAAAAATACTGACAGTTGTACTTAAATTCCACCATAATGTACCGTCATTTAATCCCTCTAAACCAGAACCATTATTAGCTGCGGCTGAAGCGTATTCATAAACCACTTGGGAAATACCATGAAAACCAGGGTTACTAATGCCTGATAGAGATATAGGATAAGCTAAAGCCACTGCACTAGGAATTAAAACCATTATGGGGTGAATTAATAGCACCACACTAGCAAGAACAATTTCCCGTTTTTCAATTTTGCGCCCAAAAATTTCTGGGGTACGCCCTACCATTAAACCAGTCAGAAAAACTGTGAGAATTAGATAAATGAAGAGATAAGCAGTTCCTATTCCCTGTCCACCCCAAATTATTTGTAAAAATAGGTTGAATAAGCTAGAAAATGTCCCATTGGGCATAAGAGAATCGTGCATTGCATTCACAGCACCGGACATGGTAGCAGTGGTTGTAATTGCCCATAATGCGCTCTGCGCCCAATCAAATCTGACTTCTTTACCTTCTAAATTTGGTAATTCTAATCTCAAAGCGTTGTTAATCAGTGGGTTTCCTTGTAATTCTCCTGTGGCTGTAAAGCCAATAAGAACAACAAAGATTATAAACACCATCCAATATAATAACCAACTTTGTTTCAGGTTGTTGGCAAATACTCCATAGGTATAAATTAAAGATGTGGGAATGGCCAGCATAGCGATAATTTCTATTAAATTAGAAGCACCATTGGGATTTTCAAAAGGGTGAGCGGAATTAGCTGCAAAAAAGCCGCCGCCATTTTCCCCTAACATTTTGATAATCTCCCAGGAGGCTACTGGACCTCTAGCTATATACTGAATTCTTCCTTCTAAGGTTTCTACCCCCAGCGTTCCGGCTAGGGTTT
The DNA here is from genome assembly GCF_000426925.1 of Dolichospermum circinale AWQC310F. Classification (GTDB taxonomy): domain Bacteria; phylum Cyanobacteriota; class Cyanobacteriia; order Cyanobacteriales; family Nostocaceae; genus Dolichospermum; species Dolichospermum circinale. The sequence continues at coordinate 11,653 of NZ_KE384675.1, forward strand.
GGGGTACACCTGTGATCATTAGAGCGATCGCCCCAATTATTGATAAAGGTAGTAGGATTCTAGTGATAGCCTGGATAAAATCAACATAAAAATTCCCCAGTTTTCTCCCCGTTAACCCGCGGATAAAAGCAATTCCCACTACCAACCCACTAGCCGCTGAAGTAAACATCAAAAAGCCTAAAGCCGATGTTTGACTAAAATAACTAAAGGTATTTTCCGGTGCGTAATGTTGTTGGTCGGTGTTGGTCAGGAAGGAAATTGTGGTATGTAATAATAAATCCCATCTTATTCCCCCCAGTTGATTGGGATTCCAAGGCAAAAGTTTTTGATAATAGAGAATGGCATAAACTATAGCACCCATCACTAAGTTACTCCATAGTAAAGCGCGAATATATTGCCAACCTGTCATGTCACTTTTTTTACTTACACCTCCTATAATATAAATTATTGCCTCTAGGGGCTTCATAACAGGATCAAGGATTGTCCTTTCTCCCAAGAAAACACTGGCTATGTATTTTCCTAGTTTTGGCGTAATAAATACTATAATACATAGCGTTAAACCAATTTGTAAAAAACCTTGTCCCATGTAGTTTGCACCCTACTTAAATTCTGGTCAATACTCAACAATAATAGCTAAATTACTAAGAAGCTGAATTTTTAGCCAGTGAGATGGCCATATCTGATCCTCATGCAGTATATTATGCAATATATTTTTAATTTATCAGAAAACGCCGTAATACCCCATCCCTCTACAGGGTGGGGATGTAAGGCGGTTAAAAATTAAACACAAGCTTTTAATCAGACCATGTTTCAGCTTATAGCTTTTTTGTATCGGCATTTATCGCCACCAATGATCAAGAAACGCGATTTCTCTCAACTTTTTTCAATGCCTGCCATCTTTGTTGTAGTTGCTGCCAGTTAGGATTATAATCACCATAACGCCAACTTACATAAGCATGACAGATTTCATCTATCACTTTAGCTACTTCTAGAGAGTGGTATTGGTATGAAACCTGGGCGTATTCTAGAGGTGTTTGACTAGGATGCTTACTCAAACCCTTGTTAGCGCTCCATTGCAGCATTTGTCGGTAAAGTCTTTCCATGGGCGGTAATTTATTTAACCAACGGATATTTAGCCAGTTACGCCATTGTCCCCAACCTAACCAACCAAAGAAAGCCGCAATTGTCACCACAATTAAACCAGTTAATACCCCTAACCAACCTTTCGTAAATAAAGCCAAAAACCAGACTATCCCCTGGAATAACAACCTAAATATCGTCCCAAACACAGTATTTAAAATAGCTGTAATTGGTGAAGGTAGCCAACCAGCCACCCAATTCCAAAATTGACGCAGAACACTAAAAGTCTGATCTGCTTCTACGGAAGGAGGAATCAAGGGATGTCCCGGAATTGGATCAAAGCTAAACCAGCCATACTTAGGAAAATAAACTTCCGTCATCGCGTAAGCATCCGTATTACGGACAACATACATACCTGTAAAGGGATTAAACTCACCCGGAGCAAATCCCGCCACTAACCGCGCTGGAATACCAATGGAACGTAGCATTACCGTTAATACAGTAGAAAAATGGTCAGGATAACCACCTTTATTTTTGAATAAAAAGGTTGCCACTAAATCATCCTTTTCACCCAAATAAGGCAATTCTAAGGGATTTGTGGGCAGGGCGTAATTTTGTTTGAGATACTGAGCCAAATAGAGAGCTTTTTCGTAAGCTGAATTGAGATTTTTAGTACCTGGAGAACGAGAAACCCTTTGTTGATCATAACTAGCCAGTATTTCCTCAGTCCGTTTTCGCACCTTATCGGCAATTTCTGGGGGAACTTGCAGATAATACTTTTTAATATTGGCTGGATATTTAGTGGCGGCTTTACCTAGCAAAGAGCGATCTCGGTAGGGAACATCTGAAACTACAGTATATGTTAGCCCTACTGATAACTCTACTGGCGCACGTAAACCATTTTCTTGATCAACTGCTATCATCGGCGTAGGAAAGTATAAATCTTTCGGGTAAGACATCGCCGGAATTAGATTAGGCAATTCCGATACCAAATTATAAGTTTGTACTACCTCCTTTGTCATATTAATAAAGGGTGGGGAGTCAATAGAAATACGGTAAGACCAAGGTGATTGTCTGAGGGTGGTAACTTGATCATTGCGGGAAATCTTCCAGCCTTTACCTGTATAATTGTCAAAAGCTAGGACACGCCAAAACCCTTCCGCTTGCGATCGCACACGCATCACTACCTTGGGTTTCATTTCTCCCCGCAGGTTTTGGTTCATCTCACTATTGAAACCGTAATAAAAATTATCGTCTATTTTCCCCGGTTCGCCGGCATTTCCCGACTCTCCACCACTATCATTACCATTACTATTACCCCTACCTTCACGCACATAACCCGGATTAATAATACTACGTCCTGTAAAATTTTCTGGGGCTTTAATCGGCGCACTCACAGGAAAAGATCGAAGTTGATAACCAGGAAACCTGGGTAAAATAGCAAAAATCCCCAGACCTAAAGCCACAATCAACAAAAAATTTAAAATTAGAAATTTAAAATTAAAACTAGGATAATTCTTTTTTGGGGATTTTTCAGCATTGGATTGCTTCAAACCCAGACGGGAACGGTAATCTAGGGTCAAAGTTGGCAAAGCAACAGCCAAAAATAATAGTAACACAGGCGCGAAGGCCATAGTTTGGCTCAATGTTGCCGCCACACCTACCAATATCAACCCAATTACAATAGAATACCCTAAATCTTTGCGTCGAGGTGTATCAAAGCTGTGTAGCACTTGCAATTGAATCAATAATTCCGCCAAACTCAGCCGGGTATCATTCCAATTACCAGCAAACCGGCCAAAAAAAGCCCCCAAAGCCAATAACATTCCTATCGCAATACAAAACTGCACCGGAATATTAGAACGACCACGACGGTAGTAACTCCACCATGTCCCCACCATAGTCAGTGGTATTGTCCACAGACTAAATTGAGTTTCACCCGCAATATCGGTAGCTACAATCCCCAATGTAACCAATACCAACACTAGCAACCGTAAAGGAATTGAATCTTCCACTTCTTTAACTGGTGATTTTCCTCTCTTTTGTTGCCAGTTATTACCTACAGGTAAACGCCAAAAGCCATTCATCTTAGATAAATTAAACATTTTCGAGTCAGTAAAGCTATGATGTAGACACTGCGGACATAATACCAGATAGAAAAACTATGATCTTATCTGCAATTACTCCTGAGACTGAGGACTTACGCAAGATTTGGCTAAAAACCCTCCTATCTGATTCCTAGATATGATGATTTAGTTAGTCATATTTTCACCTGAATAGCCAAGAATAAAGGCAGGTGGTCTAATTCTGGTAACTCCACTGCTAAAGTATAGGTTCGCTGACTTCTATCAATTTGCAACTCTATGACTGGCATTTCACCAGCCTCAGATTTGACAAATTCTTGACTATTATTACTCTCAAGTTGCAAAATACCCGATATTGGTAATTTACCGTGAACCGTTAAACTCGTAAATTTACCTGAATTACGCAATTCTACTCGAATATTCAGAGTCCCCACAGCAGTGAGCCATTGTCTTTCTACCAAAGGTTGAGTCAATGAAATCGGCAAAGTTAAATTTTCCAGCAGTTGTTTGGCTGCCATTAACGACAACGCCATTTGCTGACGTGGTAGTAAATCAAAATAATCGCTCTCAATATTAGGCGTTGTCAAGGTATCTGCCGAACGATAAGAGCTTCTCAGGACTAACGCAGCCAAATCATTAATTGACTGGGGATCCATGGGAAACATACTTTCTACCACCTGAACTAATTTAGCTCCCAGAGGTATGGAAGATGTCAATAAAAGTTGACATTTTGCTAACAATTGCCAGAAAACTTGATCAGGCAAGGGAATAGGCAGATTTAGTTTAGACTGGTGGACAGTCCACCCCCAAACAGGAACTAATCCTAGTGATTGTTCTTCTACACAGTCAGGATATTCTCCCAATTGTGTTTCCCAGGGGAACAACGGTGGATTTTTTGCTATTTGGTCTTGTAAACGACGCTTAAGAATAGCTTGAAAACGTTCTTGCACAGTAGGAATTTCTCCCAATTGAAAGGTTTGGGGCTTTTCTTGTCAAGCTAAGTTCACCCTGAAAAGGCTACTGTCTTGAGTAAATGACTACCCCATCAGTTTACTCACATTCTCACAAGCTATACCCGTAGGTATTGATATGATTTTTCAATGCCCAAGGAAGTTGTCATTTTGTGAGGATTCACAAGTCACCATTCATGGGTAGATGCACTAGATCCGGAAACTAAGGAGTTACGAATTTCCCAAGCTTGTTCTAATATCTTAAACCAACGTTTATGTAATTGTGCCATGGACAAGCCCACAGTTTTAGATATTTGCTCATCAGCTTTTCCTTGCTGCTTCAAATCTAAGATAGACCTTTGTTTATCATCTAGCTGGGCTAAATAAGTTTCCCATTGAATCGGAGTTAAACCTAAATTAGTGGGTAAAGAAACTTCTAACCACTCATGTACCAATTCCCAGCGATGTAAAAGAGCAAACCGAATTAAATGATATTTAAACCGTTGCTGTAAGTAATCACGCTGCCTAGATGTTAAACCCAAAATTGACTCAATTTCTGGCGCTGATAAATCCTGAAGACGAAGGGTAAAGTAATCAACACAGTCAGATTGTTCTTTTTCCTGCAAGTAGTTGATCAATTCTGTAATCACAACGGACCGCAAGGTATCCTCTTCCGGTTCGGTCTGGGAAGCCATAGCCAACCGTAATTGGTGGATAGCCGGCTCTTCCCAAGAACTATCAGACTCACCGCTACCACCTTCAGAAGCCTGTTCTATATCTACACTTGTTTCTGGAGGTTGCTGTTTCGAGAAAGTTTGCGCTCGGAGAATAATTAATTGTTGCTGTCTTCCAGGCAGAGGAATCCGACGTTTACCATATCTCTCGGTAAATGCCATGTATTCTCCCAATTCCAATAGAGTCTGGGGGCGATAGGTTGGATCTAATTGGTTCTCTCTTCTAAAGGCATTTAAAGACTCCAAATAAAAACTTTGGAGAAAGTCTTCAATGATAGTCAACCGCCCTTGATAGCTCAATTGCTTGTGAGGGGGATTAATATAACGGTAAACAATAGCACTCAATATGCTGTGTAGTTCTACCCGGCCACGACTTGAACCTAACTGACAGTATCGGATACACTGTTGTAAGCGATGTTTAGCTAGGCTCATGGCTGAACTTTCTACAGACCCCGAAGTTTGAATGCGTTTACTTTCATTACAAACCCGCAGGACTTCATTGGTAATTCTCACGGATACATCATGACAATTTTGCTTTGAAGCCCGAGTTGACTGTTGAAGTTCCCTAAATAGGAATTGAAAGATGACCTCCACACGGATAGAAATTTTCCCCTGAGTAGTTGCGATTGCGGCTGAATTCATAGTCCCAGTTCTCGAAAAGACTTTAACATATTTTGGACACGACTTGTTAGACTTTGGATATTAGCTTCATAGTTTTTTTCTTGAACCCAAACTAATTTACATTGAGGGTGTGGCCACCAAAAAATACTGAACTCGTAAATCTCAATTTTCTGGGGTCTTCCTCTCTCATGTTTTAGCCATTACCCAAAAGTCATTAACAATTCATGATGGATTTAGAAGCACAAATTCAATTGCTGATAAACAATGCACCCCAGGATGGTATGACACCAAAACTTATGGTATCAATCGCTCCTGTATTAATTGCTATTGCTCAAAGGTTAAAACACTACCAATACTTTATCCTCAAAAATTCTCAGCAGGATTGGGTTTTAACTACGTTGAGCAATCGCGCAAATCCAGGAATAGAAAAGCAAGTTATTTACGCTTTCCCTACCATACAGGATGTTTCTCTGATCTCGGATGCTGGGCGTGACCCTCAAGTGATGCCAGCCTCCATGTATGTTACCCACCTTTTATTCCAATTAGTAGCTCTCAAACCATTACACAGCATAGTTTTCCTGGAAACACCAGGAATTATTACCCATACGGTCGAAGTGCAGCGCTCTGAACTGGAAACCCTGATTGGGCAACAATTACAAAAATTTAGACCCCCAAGAAAAGTTCCTCCCAATATTGCCTAAATACCTGAAACCGTCAAAAAAGATGGGAACTGAACTTGGAGTAATGGAGATCTAACACCCAACATCCGCAAATCTGATATCTCCTGCGATTTTTTAGTAGAGCCGACTAAGTACGTAGTCAGTTAAATCTATTAGGGCTTGGCGTGATTCTGATGGCTCTAAAGTGCTGATATGCTCATTGGCTAATTTTGCGTGGTGAGCAGCTAATTCTCTAGCTCGCTCAATACCCCGACTGTCATGAATTAGCGCCAATGCCTGCTCTAAATCCCCACTCTGGGCAAACTCCCTGGCAATTAAGGCCTCTAAGTCGGGTTTTTCCTCCAAGGCATATAAAGCTGGCGCTGTGAGGTTGCCACTTTTGAGATCAGAACCGGCTGGTTTACCCAGGGTGTCTGTTGAACTGGTGAAATCAAGAATATCATCTACTATCTGGAAGGAAAGACCTAGATGGCGACCATAACTGTACAAGTGTTCGGCAGTTTCTAGGGATGTTTCACTAATTAGTCCAGCAGCTTTAGAACTGTTGGCAATTAATGACGCTGTTTTGTAATAGCTCTTTTGCAGGTAAGTTTCTGTAGAAAGACTAGCATCAAAACGATTTAGCCCTTGCTGGATTTCTCCAGCCGCTAAATCCATAATTACTTCTGAAAGTAGTTTGACAACGTCCAAATTGTTCAGGTTCGCTAAATACCAGGAGGATTGAGCAAAAAGAAAATCCCCGGCCAGCACGGCAATGCGATTACCAAACAAACTATGTACGGTCGGTACACCACGCCGGACATTGGACTCGTCTACTACATCATCATGTACCAAACTAGCTGTGTGAATCATTTCTGTAATCTCTGCCAATCGTCTGTGACGCGCTGTGATATCTGTATTTAACATAGTCGCCCGCGATATCAGCAGCACTATGGCGGGTCTGATACGCTTACCCCCAGCACCGAATAAATGTTCGGCTGCGGCATAAAGAATGGGGTGGCGATTTCCAACTAGCTGTTTAAGGTTATCTGCTAGTATTTGCAGGTCTGCTTCCACAGGGGTAAACAGGGAGGTGGCTGGGGTCATGGATAGGCGGACTCTGGCTTAGGTTACGAAAGTTTACATATTCTTTAATTTTAAGATAACCCAGTGTCACCGCAAAGTTTTCCTCCAGTCATCTGATTTTTAATATCTATTAAGTTATTTATGTCTCAGATTTAGAATATGTTAAAATGAGCAACTATTTGAAAATGCTTGATATTTGCTAACTCCAGGAAAAAAAGCGCAATCATCCAAGATGTAATGTTAATAAAATTACACTTAGTATAAATCAATCTAAGCTATCTGTCAACAGTAAAAAAATTTAAAATTTAGTCTAGAAGTTAGCTTCAAATTCAAGGTAGTTGTGTTAGGCTAGAATCTGAAGATATTAAATTTTTCAGATTATTCACTTCCTCAGTAAAACCATTTTATGATGATTTTACGTAATAGCGTTGTGAGTCTAAAATAACTCGTCGCCCAAGAGTAAATGGCAATTATTACCATTTAAACTCTCTGCGATAAGCATACCTTTTGAGTTGAATTATGCTTTTCCAATCATGGAACTAACTCAACGTATTCAGCCCACGTTGAGTAACGGCGTATATCTATTAAAATTGGTGTGAGGTCAATAACACAGGCTAGGTAAACTGCTAATGAGTGCAGTTAAGAATTGCTACTTAGCAATTTTGCTGCTATTCAGATGTATAGCCTGGGAAAGTTGATTTTAAAGAAAATAAATGGATTGTCCAGAGAAACTTAGGTTTTTTCCTGGGAATTTTAGTATAGCTAACTACAGGCATCAAGAACACACTTGTTGACTGAAGTTTTGCTACTTTCCTATGCAATTTTATATTCCTTAGCAATCAAAGATGGTGGAACAATGATTTACGAAAATATGCCTATGATGATATTTATTCTAGCTGCTGGATACTTATTCAGTGTATACCTATTGTTAGCTTTGGCAAAGCGCACAGGCAAAAAAAATGTTCATCAAAGGGATTCATTTAATCCTAATACTGGCCGAGATAATTACAAGCGGCAGAGAACAGTAACTGCCAACGTCACCGAAGTGGTGAATAGTCAATGAAAGAAACCAACACAGGGCTGGGAAAGAACAGAAGACATTTATTTTCTTATTCTGACCCTGTGAATTGATCAATTCTGTTTTTAAGAGACAACAGCATCCGCAAAACATACCTGTTCCACCATCGGAGTATAGCCCAACCACTGCAAACCAGACTGAGTAAATTGTTGGGGACAACCACTGACAGCAAAGCGGGTAGGCATAGGTGGGTAAGTATTTTTAATACCTAGTATATCTAGCTCTTGGGAGCAAGCGACGACCACATGAACTGCTGGGTCAATTAATTTGACCTGGGTGGGGAGGAGCGATCGCAAAACTGGTGATAAATGAGGATAATGGGTACAACCATAAACTAAAGTATCTATTTCTTGGCGGAGTAAGGGTTCTAGATAAGTCTTGGCTATTTGAGCAGTATAAGGGTCATGGATGCGATTTTGCTCAATTAGAGGCACAAACTCTGGACAACTGACTTGCCAGACTTGGACATGAGATTTAATTTCTAAAATAGCTTGACGATAGGCATTACTTTGAGCCGTTGCCGGCGTAGCAATCACGCCAATACGCTGACCTTGTTCAACAGCAGCCATAGCACCTGGTAAAATCACACCTAAGATAGGGAAATCAAATTCTTGGCGGACAATATCTAAAGCCAGAGCCGAACTGGTATTACAAGCCATAATTGCCATTTTAACTCCTTGTAGCCGCATCCAACAGAGGATTTCCCGGACAAATTGCAGAATTTCCCCTTGAGAACGAATACCATAAGGAAGACGAGCCGTATCCCCCACATAAATAATTGATTCATTGGGAAGCTGCTGATACAGTTGTCGCAGTACAGTTAAGCCACCGACACCGCTATCAAATACCCCAATAGGAGCGCGTTGAGGCAATTGAGAATAAAAACCATGAAAACGCCTATCAAAAATAGAAAAAGAACACACAGCAAAAATTGGGATAGTGGTAAAGACAAAACAATATATTAACGTCGTTTTAAATAATTGAGAACACCACGGGCTATGCCCTCAGCCATGCGAGATTGATAGTCTGATGATCCTAAACGGGGATTATCTTCTCGACCAGTCATATAACCCGTTTCCACCAAAATAGCAGGCATAGAATTTTTTCTCAGCACATAAAACCTAGCCTTACGAGTTCCGCGGTTATTCAGGGTACTGATATTTTGGAGAATAGTTTGACGAACAGTTTCTGCCAAACCATAACCACTGTCATAATAGTAGACTTCTAAGCCATTGACTTCAGGGCGATTGTCCACGGAATTAGCGTGAATACTGACGAACACAGTAGCATTGACACGCTTGGCTATATCTACCCGTCCTTGGAGTTCCACAAAAAAGTCAGCATCTCTAGTCAGTACCACCTGCACACCATTTTGCTCTAAGATTCTAGCCAATTTTGTGCTAATAGGTAAAACAACATCCTTTTCTAGTAACCCACCGAGTCCAGGAGCACCAGAATCCTTACCACCATGTCCCGGATCAATAACTACTAAAATCTTCTCTTTCGGGACTGGTAGAGGTGGCTCTTCAACAGGTGTTTTCACTGTTGGGGATGACTCCGTGAGCAAATCCGGGGTATCTATAGGAGCAACAGGAGGTGTAATCTCAGGAACTTGAGGGTGGAGAGTAGTTTGTAATGGTAGTGCTAATACGCTAGAGGGGACTTGGTTCAGTACGCCAAAGCTAACACCAGCAGCAGGTTGAACAAGAACAACTACAGTATTAGCAGCTGGGGATTGAAAACGGACTTTAAGAATAGGGCTATTGCGATTAAAAGTAGGACTTTGGACATGATTAGCTAACTTACTATTAGGAATAGTAATCCGAAATAGACCTGAGCTTCTATCCCAGTTACTAGTAGCAGATATAGCTTGGTCGGCTCGAATTAATAATTGTCTACCAGCACCTATTTCTACAGATTGAATCGTCGCCAGGGAGTCACTAACCGATGGTGTAGAGGATTGATAGTTATTAGATAACTTAGGAATACGATCTGGTATAACGATAAAACCGCTATTACCACTAGCCATTGCTCGCCAACTGCGACTACTGTTATCTAAGTACAAAGTCATGCGAACAACGGACGGACTACTTGGTAATTGGCTAAATTGGATGCGCCGGACACCATAACGGTTAATCAATAGGTCACGCTGTCCCATATTTGGCGATAAAACCGCACCAAGGATATCAATATTAACAGAGCGATTATCAAGACTGGGATTGACTTGCAATTGGTTATTACCGGACAACCAGGGGGAGTTTGCCGCTACACCTACAAAAAAACCATCTCCTGTGACTTGTAATCTCTCAATTTGAGTTACCTGTTTAGACGGAGTAACAGGATTTGTTGTGACTACGTTGTAAATACTGTTGTCAGAGGGTGTACGTTGAGATGATTGATCTAAGGGTGGAGGTGTTGATGGTTCTCTATTTTGCCCAGAAATAACTTCTGGATTCGGTAATTCTACTATCCAGCGGCTACCATTTATGGGAACAAATTTGATTAGGCTAGAGTTGAAGGTGTAACCAGGGGCTAGTTCTACAACTAATCGTGTTGTTTGTGCGTCAAATTGTCCAATGCGGATAGCGCGAATTTGACCACCAATTTGTTGTATTAATTGTGGACGACCAAATTCCGTACCTGGTAAGTCAATTACTAAGCGAGTCGGGTCAAAAATCAGTTGGGCTTGGGGTTGGACAGCACTAGATGTATTAAATTCCAGCCGATTTTGATTAGGATCAAACCGCCAAGATTCTAATTTTCCAGCCAAAGCAGGCGAAGATAGCATGAAGACCGTGCCAAAAGTGCTGGGTATTAACCAATGTAGTTTCACAATCCTTTCTCCTGATTTGCATTCATCATCATTTGTCAATATCTCAATTTAAAGGCTAATCTTCACACTGTCACCGCTTTAACTTTGACTTTGCTCAAGTTCAAGATTGGGTTGATGTGCCATAATACACGGCTAATGGCGTATTATTGTAGCATATAATTTTAGTTTTAGGATTTTTTGAGTAAATTTATTTTTCTGCCATTGGTGATCATGTTTGGTGGTGAGTGTTATACATGACTATTTATCTGGATCTTAAATACTGAAGAATCCCTTGGGCGATCGCATCTGCCATTTTATTTTGATAAGCTGGACTATTGAGATTGGCAACATCTTCTCTGCCAGTTACGAAACCAGTTTCTACTAAAATTGATGGCATGGAGTTTTTGCGAAGTACATAAAATCTGGCTTTGCGTACATTCCTGTCTCTAACATTGAGATTTTGCAGAATTTTACTATGGACAATGCGAGCTAATGTTAAACCATTATCATAATAATAGGTTTCTAAACCGTTAACTTCTGGACGATTCGCACCTGCTGAATTAGCGTGAATACTCACAAATACATCAGCTTTAGCCCGTTGGGCTATGGTTATTCTTCCTGGTAAGGTAACAAAGTAGTCAGAATCTCTAGTCATAATCACTTGAATACCGTTTTGTTCCAAAACTTCAGCAATCCTTTTCCCAATGGGTAAAATAACGTTCTTTTCCTGCACTCCCCCGATACCAACCGCACCTGAATCTTTACCACCATGTCCGGGGTCAATGACAACTACTAATTTTCCTTTGGGAACTGTGGGTTGAGGTCTGATTTCTGGCTGTTGTGGATTTAAGTCAGGTATTTCTTGCTTTGGTGGTGATAAAGGTGGTAAAATAGAACTCGGTCTGATTAAACGAGATCCTTGTAATTTTAAAGCCAACAGGTTGTCTCCGGCTGGATTAATTGGTCCGAAGCTAATACCTGACGCAGGTTGAATAAAAATAACTACTGTATTTGGCGGTTGAGGTTGAAGACGGAGTTTGAGAATGGGACTATTTGTCTCAAGGGTTGGACTTTTGATATCCGGCGCTAAGTTAGCGTTGGGAATAGTAATGCGAAATAAACCAGATTTTCTATCCCAACCAGTTGTCGCAGATACAGTTTGGTCGGATCTAATGAGTAATTGTGTGCCATTATTAACAATTTCTACAGATTCAATGGTTGCAGTCGAGCCGTTATTCTCGTTATTATTTATACTTGGCGGCAGATTCTCATTTTCAGGTAAACTCACAACTCCCCTGCTAGGAAGCAGAACTAAACCACTGCTACTGGAAGTTACTCGCCAGTCAGGGCTATTTTCCTCTACCCTCAAGGTCATACGCACAGATGTTGGTGTGGTTCGCAATTGAGTAAATTCAATGCGGGAAACACCGTATTTATTAACTGCTAATTTTCCTGGGGTTAAGTTTGGTGATAAGGTTGTATCCAGGATATCAATAAATATGGTGGTTTGATCACGGCTTCTGATGGTTCTTGTTTGAGGACTACCGCCATTAGTGCGAACAAAAAAGCCGTCACCAGTAATTTGTAAATTCTCCAACTGAGTTTTTCCCCCACTACTACTCGCTATTGGTGAAAATTCAGGTTCAGGTTGGGGGGCGATATTAGCTAGATTGTAATTATTATTAGTAGTATTTTCAGGATTTTCCCCCTGGGGTGATAGAGACTCCCTTACTAATTTCGGTAATTGTACAGTCCAACGATTAGCACGTTTAGGAACAAATTTTACCTGATTAGGGTCTAGGGTATAGCCAGGAGTCAATTCTAAAACTATCCGTGTTGTTTGTTCGTCAAACTGGCCAATACGAATTTCCCGCACTCCTCTACCAGGTTGGGTTAACTGAGAACGTCCCAATTTCACACCCGGTAAATCAATTACTAAGCGAGTGGGACTAAAAATTAGTTGTGCTTGTGGTTGGACACCACCACTTGTATTAATTTCTAACAGGTTTTGATTGGGGTAAAATCGCCAAGATTCCAGGGTTGTGGCTAAACTCGGCGACGATAGCATAAGTATACTTCCAAAAGTACCGGGTAGCAACCACTCTAATTTCACAGTTATTTTCTCCTGATTTATATTTATTGAATTAGTGAATATAGGAACCGGGTTTAATTCCTGAATTTATTTGTGTGGTCAGGGAACAGGGAACAGGGAACAGGGAACAGGGAACAGGGAACAGGGAACAGGGAACAGG
>NZ_KE384675.1:25056-30283 GCF_000426925.1 Dolichospermum circinale AWQC310F
TTCTTGTATGGCTACGCCACGCAAGCTATCAAAAATCAAATATTATTCCTATATCAAATTAATATCTTTAAATATCCCAGAAATTTGATAATTTATGACACTATTTCCATTATTTTCCTACACCTGAGAGTAAGAAGTTTATCAAAAATCCCTACTACACAAACGGAGTTAATACTTAAACAAAGTTTAGTCATACCCTGGACTAAGGAAAATTTCCGGGTTTTGTTTGTATGATCTACCTGTTCTAGTGGTCAATGTCAATAAGAAATACCAAAAATACCCACCACTGTCAACTGCTGACCTAAAGAAAGCAGGTTATTCTCCTTACTAAAAAATCTACAATTTATAACACTTAAACCAAGAAAAAATAGAACCATAAAAGATGATCAAGTCTACTAAATAATACGAAACAAAAAAAATTTGTCAAGGCCAAAGGAAATTCAATTAACCCTTCTATTTATTTTCTAAGTCAGATGATAACAATACCCAAAGAGACGGATTTCTCATGAGATAAGTTTCCTGTCACCTCCTTACTTAGTCAACTTACAAGGCACAACAGATATAGAAAAACTAAATAGCTCGATCATAGCATTAATTCACCAGTTATTGACATGATTAAGGAACAAGTTGGGGATTTGAGACTTTTGTTGATTCAACCCCCTAAATACTTGCTTTTTAAATATAGGAATTTGCCTTCATTCCTGCTATAATAATTCTTCAGATTTACTGTCTAAATTGGCTGTAGTGTTTGATTCGGGAAATACGATTCTTAACAGGGGAGGAGCGATAAATGTGGTAATAATCACCATCATAATAATTGCCGCCCCTAGTGGTTTAGAAAGGACACCACTAGCAGCACCTACACCAGCAAATACTAAACCTACCTCACCCCTGGGAATCATTCCCACACCAATGGCCAAGCGATTAATTCCCGGTTGACCAAATACTGTTAGTCCTGTCACCACTTTACCAATAATGGCGACGGTAATCAGGAAAGTTGCCATGATTAAGGCTTCTTGATTTGTGGGAATGGCTGGGTTTAAGACTCCTAAATCAGTTTTTGCTCCCACAGTCACAAAGAAAACTGGAACTAGCATATCCGCAATGGGGATAACTTGCTTTTGTAATTCCTTGCGTTTGTCCGTTTCTTCGAGAACTAACCCAGCAGCAAAAGCTCCCAGAATTGCCTCTAAATGGATGACAGAGGCTAGGTAAGACATAATAATGGCAAAAATGAAGGCCGGGATGACTAATTCCCCTCTAGTTTTAAGTTTATCAGCGATCGCCACAAAGGATTTATTAAATACATTACCAAAAACCACCGCCCCAATCAAAAAAGCACTGGCGCTAATAATTAAATAAACCACATTACCGACATCAACCGCCCCATCTTTAGCTAAACTAGCAACCACAGCCAGCACGATAATTCCCAAAACATCATCAATAACCGCAGCACCCAGGATAATCTGTCCCTCCTTAGAATTTAAGCGACCTATTTCCGAAAGCACCTTAGACGTAATTCCAATACTAGTTGCAGTTAAAGCCGCACCAGCGAAAATAGCAGGTATAGCACTAACACCAAATATTGTCATTAACCCCACAGTTCCCGCAGCAAAAGGAACTATCACCCCCACGGTAGCCACAACAAAGGCCTGAATACCCACGGCCATAAGGTCTTTGAGATTAGACTCTAAGCCAATTTCAAACAAGAGGATAATCACACCCAATTCTGATAAAACCGAAATCACCTCAGACTGGGCTGCAAATACCTGTGGTGTCGCTTCTGGGCTTAACCCAGCGGTGATTTGCAAAAAGGACATAATCAAAGAATTACCAGCGTCTGTACCACCTTCAGGGAATATCAACAAATGGAGTACAGAGACACCGATAACCACACCCCCGACAAGTTCACCTAAAACCGCCGGTAAACCGATTTTGTTGGATAATTCCCCCCCCATCTTGCTGGCAAAGTAAATTACGACTAAACTCAATAGTACGGCCGCTAATACCATGGAACTATCTGCTGTTTCTGTGGCTGTAGCCAATAAGGGAACGTTAAAGTTGATTTCCATGAAAAACTGTATTGGTTATACAAAGATCCTTTTCTTTATTTTTACCTGTTTTTGGTGGTAATTTGTGCAGTTAACTTGATCTGATCTGCTTTTGGTCGGAATTGAAGAGTTTTATCTCACGCA
The DNA here is from genome assembly GCF_000426925.1 of Dolichospermum circinale AWQC310F. Lineage (GTDB taxonomy): Bacteria > Cyanobacteriota > Cyanobacteriia > Cyanobacteriales > Nostocaceae > Dolichospermum > Dolichospermum circinale. The sequence continues at coordinate 27,252 of NZ_KE384675.1, forward strand.
GAGACGCAGAGGCGCAAAGAGTAAGTCCTGAAATAGTAGGGTGTGTTACGTCGCGGATTTTATTTAATGGTTGATTTCATCATCTTTTAACGGTTATAACGCACCCTACATACTAATTTGCTATTTCTGGTCCAATAATTTTAATTCCCTGTTTTTCTTTTTCAGCTAATTCTAAATTTAATAGCAGCAGTTTTTCTAAAATATCATCTTCTGGGTTGAATTGATAAGCTGACATTACCAGTTTATCCAATTGTTGATGTAGTTTATAAAGTTGACTGCTCGGTTCGGTGAAAAATTTATTATATAATGTAGTGATTCCCCATTGTTTGGTTTCCATTTGTTGACTACGATGTTCATTTAGTTCTTCTGTTTTAGTGCGAATTTGTTGGACTATTTTTATATCTACTGTTTGCGGAAATGGGAAAGTTTCAAAACAAGTGTTGTGAGTATAACGAGTGTCACCTTTTAAAGTCGAACTTTGCGCTTTTACCCAAACACGATGTACGTTAGATGTGAGAATACCAAGGATATAAAAATCATCTAATGCGAGAACAGTAATAGAGTTATTAGGTAGCCAATCTTTATTAACTCGTGAAAAAATAAACCATTTAGAATGACAAGGAACTGCAAAATAAAATGGTAAAAATTCTATAGCTTTTCTCATCTCTGGACGAGGACGTAGGAATTTCCACCAATAATTTTTAGCCTTTTCATCTCGATTACTATCACGTTCATATTTAACATAGGTTTTAATGTGTTCAAAAGGTAATTGATAATCACTAGCATCCTCAAGACTCATATCATTAAAATCAATAATCCATCTTTTTGGTGTACCATGAGGATTATCTGTTAAATCTTGTGCTGAAATAGATTGTTTAAGAACATCTTGATTTTTTACATCTGTTTTTATCCAATCTGTAACCTGTTGTTCAGTTAGAAAAAATCCTTTTCCCACAGGAATTACACCCTGAAAGCATTTATTGATATTTGCTTTTAACCGCACAGCTTGAGAAACATCAACACTAGATTTTAGAGAAGAATTGATTTGTGAAACTACAAGATCATCTAAATAATATTTTCGCTGTTTATCCTTACACCAATTAATAATACTCACATGAACCTTCGCAGCACCAGACCAAGGTTGTGTAGAAACAGCCTCATGAATATAACCACCATTTTGAGTAATATAATCTAAAGCCGCAATTCTACTTTTACCTTGACTTATAGAATTAGTACCAACCAAACCAACTCTACCCTTCTCATCAATTTTATCATGAGCCAACCGAAACCAATAAACACAAAAATCTACATCTTTAACTTTCGGAAAACGTTGAAAAATTCTATCTACATATTCATCATTCAAATTCATTCTAATATGTTTACCACCCAAAAACGGTGGATTTCCAATAATAGCATCAGCCTTGACCCATTCACCAAACAAAGCATCTTGACAAACAATATTATCATCCAAAGTATCCAAAGGTAAAGCAGGTTCAGTCAAACATAAATCATCAATCGCAATTTTCCGCGCTATCATCAAAGTTACCCGCGCTAATTCCACAGCAAAAGGATTTGTATCCATACCATAAAACTGTAAAGGTGTTACCAAACCCATTTCCATTTGTTGACTTTTAGACCTATTCAAAGACTGGATTTTTTCTAAAAGCATTCTTTCCACTCTTTTCAATTGCTGATATGCTATATAAAGAAAATTTCCCGAACCACAAGCAGGGTCCAAAACCCGATAACCTTGTAATTCTATCTGCAATTTTCCCAGTTCTTTAACTGTATTTGCTTCCTCAATTTTATCCTCCCAATAACGACTAATTGTGGGACGGACAATTTTCATAATATCTCCCTCAGAAGTATAATGAATTCCCTTCGCGTGACGTTCTTTCTTATCTACCGTTCCCTCAAATAAATTCCCAAAAATCGCCGGACGGACCTGACTCCAATTTTCCCGCGCAGAAACATCTAAAAAATTTAATTCTTCCCTAGTTAACTCAAGGGGGTCAATGCGAGAAAATAAACCCCCATTAAAATAATCTACACCTTGATAACGTCCCGCAGGAGTTTTCCCCAGTTGATTCATTTCCCGAAACAAACCACCCAAAAGATCATAAGAACTTGACCCATTCATACAATCTTGAACACAAGAAACAAACAAATCACGGGGTAACAATTGTCTATCTTCCGCAAACATAGCTAACACACATTGTAAAACAAACCGCTGTGCTGTTAACTTTTCAATACCCCTAGCTTCCAACTCTAATAATAACTCTCCCATACGACGAGCAGCCCTTTCCGTCACCTCCACCTGGTTGTTTTGGAATATAGGAGTTTTTTGACCTAATTCCATAAAAGCTAACGCTCCCGACCGTGTTGGTAGTTCCTCAAGAGAGATTTTATCTACAGGTGTATCTATCTGAATATCAAAATCAAAAATCCAGAATTGATCAAAATTACATAAAATCACATATTTAGGACGGTTAGGAACTAACCTAGTCCAATAATCAAAAGCTTGGGAATAATGTTTATTTAAGTCTTCTCCGCGTTTTTTCATTTCAATTAAAACGCGAGGTTTCCAAACCAAATCAGCAAAACCGGTTTTTCCAGTTTTACTACCTTTTTTAATAGCTTCCTCATATTTCGCACCTGCTTCCAAAGCACCCTCATGACCAAAAGCGCGAAAAAATCGGTCAAGAAAAGTTTGTGCTTCCTTACGTTCCTGTCCGGTAATATATTGGTTGCAAAATTGGACGAATTTAGATAAACTTTCTGGTGTTGATGATGTCATAGTTTTTTTTCCAAACAACAAGATACCCGACCTGTCAATAATTACAAAAATAACATTTAATTTCCCCAGCAAGTCGCGCGAAAAAAGAAGAATTAGGGCTTGACAATTAATTTTAAAAATGTTATCATGAAACCGATGAGGAAGAACTATCACCAAATAATAAAGTTCAACAACAGAGAAAAACCCTAAAAAACCTCTTACCTTCGTGTTCTTCGTGACTTAGTGGTTAATTTAA
>NZ_KE384675.1:30474-37907 GCF_000426925.1 Dolichospermum circinale AWQC310F
CGCATCAAATCCCGCGAAAAAAGCAGAATTAGGGCTTGACAATTAATTTAAAAAATGTTATCGTAGGAACGACGAGGAAGAACTATCACTAAATAATTAGTGAAACCGAACAAACAGTAGTGTCGTCGAGTGCGAATTACCGTACCCACTTTTTTGTCCAGGAAGATTATAATTGTTCGTGCTATTATTTGCCCTTGATGAAACAAACAACTTGTAGTTAAAATACTCCAAGTAAATTTATACAAAACCACTAAATGGAACTAAGTAAGCCGTGATGAATGCTGTATTACCTCGTTTTTTAAAGTCAGCCTACCGCAAAGAACCTATAGTCAGTGTATTGTTAACCGTAGGTGTAATAGATGCTCTAATTGGTGGGTTGGATGATAGTTGGTCACTCTTCACCTTTGGTTTAGCAACAGCAGGGGTGGCTTTTGCTTTTAAATTATGGCGTATGCAGCAGCGTCCGTCTTTACCACAGGAGCTTGTTGTTCAACATTATTTACCACCTCAGTCTTCTACTGCTCCTTTACCTGTACTCAAGGTTTCCAAGAAAAAACCACGTCAGTAGTTACTAGCAGAGTTTATAGGCGTTGCAGCATTGGGTACATTTAACCTAATTTTTGCGGACAGCTAAGTGTATATATTGATATGGCACTGACGTAGACTGCTGTATATAATGGCAAAATCCAACCTCCCAAAAAAATGGCGCACCTTGTTGGTAATACTTCAATATACCCTTAAACCGCTAAAAATCTTTGAATCACATCCTGACTAAGTTCCTGAGTTGGACCTGAAGCAACAATGCCGCCTTTTTGCATAGCATAATAGTAATCTGCCTGACGGACAAAATGCAAGTGTTGTTCTACCAATAAAACAGAAATCCCTGTAGTTTCAATAATCTGACGGACTGCGGCTTCAATTTCCAAAATGATTGAGGGTTGGATACCTTCCGTCGGTTCGTCTAGTACGAGTAGTTGTGGTTTTCCCATTAAAGCACGAGCGATCGCTAATTGTTGCTGTTGTCCACCACTTAAATCTCCACCCCTACGAGAAAGCATAGTTTTTAAAACTGGAAATAGGCTAAAAATTTCTGAGGGAATTTCCGGTTTTTTGACTGGTTTTCGTCTAGCTTCTAATCCTAAAAGCAGATTTTCTTTAACTGTTAGTCGCGGGATAATTTCCCTTCCTTGACTGACATAACCAATACCCATTTTCGCCCTTTCATAAGTCGGTTTAGCGTTAATTATTTCCCCAGCGAAATTAATAATTCCGCTGCTAGGTTTGAGTAGTCCCATAATTGTTTTTAGCATGGTTGTTTTTCCTACACCATTGCGTCCAATTAAACATACCATTTGTCCTGGTAATACAGTCAAATCCACATTTCTCAGAATATGACTTTCACCATAATGAACGTTAAGATTAGAAATTTTTAGCATGATAAAATTAACCTGATTAACTATTTTAATTTTCCCAATTTTACCGCACCCTCACCCTCCCCTTGTGAATGGGAGGGGAATGGATCTGGTTTTTACCCTACCCTCACCCTTGTGAATGGGAGGGGATTCTTGTTTCCCACCTTTACAATGGAGGACTAAGGGGGGTGTGATTCTCTTCCTGTTTTCCCAAATATACTTCAATAACGCGGGGGTCATTTCTGACTTGTTCAAAATCACCTTCACACAATACTGAACCCTCATGTAATACTGTCACCTTCTTAGCGATTTGTCGTACAAATTCCATATCATGTTCAATGACTAAAATTGAATGACTTTCCGCTAATGTTAATAACAAATTACCGATATTATGGGTTTCTTCATCTGTTAAACCAGCTACAGGTTCATCAACAAGTAATAAATCAGGAGATTGTGCTACTAACATTCCAATCTCCAAACGTTGCTTTTCTCCGTGGGATAATAAAGCCGCTGGAATATTTGCTTTTGCAGTTAAACCAATGGTTTCTAATAAGCCTTTGAGACTATTTTTTTCCGCAGAATTTATAGAACCAAACAAAGTTGAAAAGACATTTTTCTGACGATTACTAGTAATTTCTAAATTCTCAAAAGGTGTTAAATTCAGATAAATTCGCGGTGTTTGAAATTTGCGGCCAATTCCCAAACGTGCAATTTGATGTTCAGCTAAAGAACGTAAATTTTTACCCTTAAATAGGACTCTTCCTATGGTTGGTTGTACCTTACCTGTAATCACATCTAAAAAGGTAGTTTTCCCTGCCCCATTTGGACCTATTACTACCCGCAATTCACCAACATTCATACTAAAGTTTAGGCGATTTATGGCCTTAAAACCGTCAAAACTAACGGTGACATTTTCAGTTTCCAATATTTTGGCGTTCATGTTTCACTTCCATATCTTCTTCTAAACTAGGATAGGTATCAGAAAATTTTAATTGCTGACGTTTTCCAAAGGGAATATTTTGTTTATTTAACCATCCCATGATGCCGTCAGGAAGCAAAATAACGATAGTTAGTAATAGTAAACCCTGAAAAAATAGCCATATTTCGGCAAATTGTTCACTTAAAAAAGTCCGGGCATAATTAACTAATAAAGTGCCAATAACTGCCCCGGTTAACGTCCCTCGTCCCCCGACAGCCACCCAAATCACCATTTCAATAGAAAAGCCAATATCCATGGATCTAGGGGATACAGAACCACTTTGAACGGTGTAAAATGCCCCAGCTATACCAGCAATTGCTCCCGAAACTGCAAATACTAATACTTTAAAATCTGTGGGGTCGTAACCAGAAAATCTTACCCGACTTTCATCATCACGAATAGCTATTAATAATCTGCCAAAACGTCCACTAGTTAACCAGCGACAAAGCCCATAAATAGCCGCCAAAAATACCACCGTCAAGACATAAAAAACAAATTGAGTTTTGCTATCACTAACTATAGCACCACTGCCATTAACTCCCCAAGATAAAGGCGGAAAAGTGGTAAAATCTATGAGTCCGTTTGTGCCATTAAAAAATTGTTGTTGTCCATTAAAAAAATTGAAAAATACAATAATTGCAGCTTGAGTCAAAATCGAAAAATAAACGCCCTTAATGCGATTACGAAATACTAAATATCCGAGTAATCCTGCTAACAAACCCGGAATCATCACCACAGCAGCCATAGACAGGGGAAAATCAGAAAAAGGCCGCCAAAATCCAGGAAGTTCCGTAACACCATAAAGCGCCATAAAATCCGGTAATTCCCCGGTGGGAACTTGCAATTTTAGGTACATAGCGATCGCATATCCACCCAAACCGAAGAAAATCCCATGTCCCAAACTCAATAAACCAGCGTAACCCCAAATTAAATCAATTCCTAAAGCCACAATAGCCAAAGACAAAAATCGTCCCAATAAATTCAGACGAAAATCTGAAAGTAACACCGGCATAATCAAAATCAAAATCAAAGCGATCGCGCAAACGACCCCAACTTCAACTAATATTAAATTTCGCCCCTTTTTAATTTTCATCATTCCTGCTTTATCCATTTTCTCAAATCCACGTTCATCTGCGATTAATTTCCGATAATTTAAACATCAACATGACGACCCTTTTGGGGAAAAATCCCTCCTGGCTTCCATTGTAAAAACACAATAATTAAAGCAAAAACCATCACCTTAGCCATACTTGTAGTTGCAAAAAAACTAAATAAATCAGCCAAAGGCTGAACCGCACCCAACAACAAAGCCAAAGTTCCCGAACCAATCAAATAATTAATTGTTCCAATTCCCAAAGCTGCCAAAATCGTACCGGCTAAATTACCTACACCACCGACAACCACCACCATAAAGGTGTCAATAATGTAATTTTGACCAGTATTTGGTCCAACGGAACCGAGTAAACTAATTGCACATCCAGCTACACCAGCTAACCCTGAACCTAGCGCAAAAGTAATTGCATCAACTTTTTGAGTGGGGATACCCAAACAAGCGCTCATGCTGCGATTTTGCGTGACAGCCCTAATTCTTAATCCCCAATGAGAACCTTGCAAAAATACATAAATTCCTCCCACACAAATAATCGTCAAAGCAATAATAAATAACCGCGCATAGGGTAATTGTACACCTGCTAAAGATACACCAGCTTGTAACCAACTAGGGGCTGTAACATCCACATTTTGAGCGCCAAACCAAGGCAAAGTTACCCCTTGCTGATAAGTTTTACCTAACAGATCACAAATTGTAATTGTCAATCCTAAGGACAAAAATAGTAAAACTACCACAAACCAATTACGAGTTTTCTGGAAATTATTCCGAGAATTTAAAATCCATAAACCCCCAAAAAACAGAAGAGAAAACAAAGCTATCCCGATGATCAATAATAAATTGACACTGCGGACAAACTGCTGAAAAATTAAACTTACTCCCCAGGTTGCTAACAGAGTTTCTAAAGGTCGTCCATAGAGATAACGAATTACGCTTTTTTCCAGAATTAATCCCACACCAGCGGTGAAAATAAAAGCGATAATCAAAGCCAAAAATATATAAACTTCAAACCAGAAACCACCCCATTGCTTACAAACATTTTGCACTACAAAAGTTGTATAAGCACCAAACATCATTAGCTCACCATGAGCCATATTAATGACACCCATTAAGCCAAATATGATCGCTAATCCTAGCGCAGCAATTAATAAAACAGCACCAATACTAACACCATTAAAGACAGCTTCTAAAAAACCTGTTAACATTTTCTCCCCGCAATTATCAATTTATTCCTAATAGTCAGTTGTCAATTATTAGTTATTTTTTAGTTATTTTCACATCACCAAATATGAATACTAAAACTCTTGTAGGGTGGGCATCCTGCCCGCCTATATGTACCTTATTGAGATGCAGTTGTATAACTAACTCTTGACAACTGACCACTAAATTAACCTTTCTTGTATTTACCGCCTTTTGCGGGATCTGACCAGTCACAAGCAAACCCCTTAGTCTCTTTCACAAATTGATTCCAGGGAACTGGTTCAACCGGTGCAGGGGTAGCATAAACAATATCAAATAGGCCATCTTGTCTGACTTGACCAATCCGCACGGTTTTTGATATGTGATGATTAACATTAACTGTCACTTTTCCTTCAGGTGCATCTATAGTTTGACCATAGGCCGCAGCCCGGACTTTCGCCAAGTCAGTTGTAGTGGCTTTTTCTACCGCTTGCTTCCATAAATACACGGCAACATAAGCTGCTTCCATTGGGTCATTTATGACTCTATCTTCACCGTATTCTTTCTTAAAAGCCGCCACAAATTTCTTGTTCGCAGGTGTGTCTACCGTTTGAAAATAGTTCCAAGCAGCATAATGTCCTTTTAGATACTCCACACCAATGGCTTTAACTTCCTCTTCCGCAATACTCACAGACATGGAAGGATACTTATCTGGTGTCAATCCCGCTCCTTTCAACTGTTTGAAGAAAGCAACATTACTATCACCATTAAGAGTATTATAAATTACTCCACCCTTGGGTAAAACTTGCTTAATTTTCGTGATAATAGCTGTTACTTCCGTATTACCTAAAGGTAAGTAATCTTCCCCAACAGTTTTCCCACCTAAAGCCTCTAATTGAGCTTTAATAATGTTATTAGCAGTGCGGGGGAAAACATAGTCAGAACCGACTAAAAAGAACTCTTTACCTTTATTCTTCAACAACCAATCAACAGAAGGTTCAATTTGTTGATTTGGGGCTGCACCAGTGTAAAAAATGTTTTTAGAACATTCTTGACCTTCATACTGCACAGGATACCACAGCATATGGTCTTTACTCTCGAAAACTGGCTTCACATTTTTGCGACTAGCAGAAGTCCAACAACCGAAAACTACAGCTACTTGATCCTGGTCAATCAATTTGGTAGCTTTTTCTCTAAAGGTATCCCAATTAGAAGCGCCGTCTTCAACAACTGCTTCAATTTGTTTACCTAAAACACCCCCAGCAGCGTTAATTTCCTTAATTGCTAGTTTTTCCGCATCTACAACGCTTTTCTCGCTAATGGCCATTGTGCCACTGAGAGAATGTAAAATACCTACTTTGATGGTTTTACCACCCGTACTAGCTACGGTAGGTGTACTGGTAGATGCGGCGGGACTATTGGCTGTATTGGGGGTATTATTAGCACAAGCTTTTAAGAAAATGCTACTACCAATACCCGCTGCACCGTAAAGCAGAAATTTACGTCGGTTAAATTGTCTACCCATATTTTTGATTAGTCGTCTTTTTAAAGTGAGATATTAGTTCTATATTTAACTATTAAACTGTGATGTGTTATACAAAATTGTAATTTATTTTAATAAAAATCTACTTCGAGATAGATGAAAATATAATTTCTTTGTGATCGGGATTGGTGTAATAACCACATACTTAGCCACCTCCCCACCAGCGATTAGCAGGTTAGGATATACTTCATATAATTATAAATATCTGTATAGATGCTAAGACTTATATTAAATGTTATTAAGTATGGATTAAGGATTTCGCGGATTTTTAGGACAAAAAAGTGCCTGGGTTTGGCTAATGGTGTCTTAAAATGAATTGCATTTTCCTTTGTCGGATTTGGAAAATTGAGGATATCCAGACAGTTTTAACTGTTCCCTGTTCCCTGTTCCCTGTTCCCTGTTCCCTCCTCTCACAGACAACTTTTATGGCTACGCCACGCAGACTATCAGCAAGCCCTAAGTATACAAGGATATTGATAAAATTAAAAACTTGATCATCAATCTCTATCTGAAAAAAACCTCATGTTGCTATAGTTTTTAATAACTATCAATAATCAGCAGTTATGACAAAATACATCTTATGGGGAAGTTACTGTGAAGACGTATTAACGAAACGTGAACCCTATCGTCAAGATCACTTAGCAGGATTAGCAAAACAGAAGCAAGCGGGGATTTTGATTACTATTGGACCGACAAAAGACGTAACTCAAGTTTTTGCTATTTATGAAGCTGAAGACGAAAACACCGTTCGTCAATTAGTGGAATCTGATCCCTATTGGCAAAACGGTATTTGGATAGAGTATTCTGTTAAGGAGTGGATTCAAGCTTTTTAGTCAATTTGCACAATTTTTAACAAAGATTCTCACAAAGATAATTAATTCATAATTGGTTGGTAACTATGAGTTAATTATCCTTTCAACGCTTTTCTAAAATTGCGGCGATAGGATGGGTTAGCCAAAAATAAAGCAGGCCACAACAAAGCTAAACCTATGCGGTTGGGTAAAGTTTGGTTAAAATTAGTTCTGTTAAATCCGGTCCAAAATTTCCACACACCACCAACATAAATCACGATTAGTCCAAAAATAAGTAATTTGATCATTACCATCAACTCTCTTAATCTAGGAAAGGGGAAAGCCAACTAAGTAGGTTGGCGTTAAAAATTGTTGTTATGACAAGGGAACAGGGAACAGGGAACAGGGAACAGGGAACAGG
>NZ_KE384675.1:37970-59980 GCF_000426925.1 Dolichospermum circinale AWQC310F
TATATTTCGGTTTTTTTCCGTTCACCTACTTAGTTAAACGCAATTAATTAGGGTTTGTCAAAAATCACTATGGGTGGATTTGACTCAAAATAAAGCGCAGACGGTCATAATCATCCTTGAGTAATATACTCAGGTGTCGTCCGGCTTTAATCAACCATTCTCGCTCAGTTTTCCGTAACTGATACACTCCACGAATAGCTGCTGCGGCCAGAGAATCTACTGGCGCACCATTAATCATCAGTAATGTTCGCAGAAAATCCAAATCTTCAGTAAACTGAATAATGGCCTCTGGTTGACAGTGATAAACGGCTTGGTGAATTTGTGGGGGACGAGGTGGCAAATATTGATACATCTTGCCATGATGACTATTTATAGATTTTTCCTCAAATCCCACAATTGCGGCTCTAAATTCAGTTTTTAGCATAGCAAATATTTGGGGTTGTTCCTCACGCAAAGCTTCTAAGGATAATCCCAAAGCAACTGCCCGATGTACAGAATCAACAGGCATAGTTGTGGCATGATAGACTATAGCATAAACTTGATTACCAGATTCTTCATCCACAGCACTCACCCAACTACCAAAAGGTGGCATTGGTGGGAAACTCAAGTCTTGGGGTTCTAAACACTGAGCCAAAAATTCTGTAGTGTTGGTTTCAATTACTTCCGCAAAATGTTGAGAATAGCGATGACTAGGTAGCAATGCGCTATCACCCGTAGTGAACTGTGGTAAAGGTAAACGCATGAACAATTAAAAATTAGTAATTAAAAATCACATCAAAAATGGATAAACAGACCATAAGGTGCATTACGGCTAATATTTTGTCTTTCCAACTCCCAAATTGTATAGCCGTAACACACCCTACTTAATATTTACTAACCCTTTTTCTGGACTGTAGTTTCCACAGGTTCTAATTCTGGGAGACGGAAAGTAATTATTTTATCCCAATTACCACCTTCAAATAGTACAGCCACTTTACCATCACTAACTCGTTGTACAAGTCCTTCAGATCGATAATATATATCAGCGGGATTTTTGACGCGAACAGTTGTTCCTGGCAGGATCATCATATTATATTTACCCTCCTTGATTTCCTATTTCTAGCTTAATGCTTTTAGGGAGGAATGAGTGTCAATATTTTTAGGCCGCAGATGTTAATATTTGACTAGATCGGACTAGATTTTTGTGATTTAAACTCAATACTTTTGACGTTGACGATAATTAGCTACAGATTCTACTATACCAATAGCAATAAAGTTAGTCAACATGGCCGATCGCCCATAACTCATCCATGGTAAAGGAATTCCTGCCACTGGCGCTAAACCCACGGTCATGCCAACATTAACAATAAGTTGAAACACAATCATGGATAACACACCAATGGCTAAAAGCGAACCAAAGTTATCTTTAGCGGTTTGTGCTACATGAAGTAAGCGGAAACAAATCAAACAAAAGATAGATAGTAAAATTAAGCAGCCCACAAGGCCAAATTCTTCAGCAACGGCTGAAAAAATAAAGTCTGTATGTTGTTCAGGAACGAAATTCAGTTGAGTCATAGGACCTTTAAATAAACCCCAGCCCCAAATTTCACCAGCACCAATAGCAATACGAGATTGAATTAAGTGATAACCCGCACCCAGAGGATCATGTTCAGGGTTAATAAATACACTCAACCGATTTTTCTGATATTCTTTTAATATATGATTCCAAGCAAAAATACCTAATTCACCACCGAGCATATTTAGACATAATGAACCAATAGTAGCAATACCAAATCTCTTCCATGGGAGACTAAACCAACCGACTATTCCCATGGCCACTGCCCATATTAAACCTAATATACTCAATGATATTTCTTTAGATAAAATTATGGGTGTAGATAATGGCCAAGATATACTAAATAGAATTGCGGCTATGACAGGGGAAATCATGAGTATTAACCAGCCGGGGTTAGCATTTGCCCAATACAACATTCCTATAAATATAGCCCCAAATACAAGGGATGTGGCTAAGTCTGGCTGTAAAAATACCAATGCCCAAGGTATAGCCGTAATTGCCAAAACCCGGAAAACACTTTCCAGTGTGGAAGCTGTAGACCTATGTAATAAAGCAGCTAAGGTGATAATTAATCCTATCTTGGCAAATTCTGAGGGTTGGACATTAAACCCAGCAATACTAATCCAACGCTGTGCGCCTTTGGCACTAGTACCGGCCAGCATGACGGCTATTAAACTAAAGTTGGTTAGCCCGTAAATGAACCAATGCCATTGTATTAGATTTTCGTAACGGCAACGAGCTAAAAATAAGGCGATAGTTGAACCAATACCGGCTATTAACCAGTGCCACCACCAGTCGGTTACAGGTTGCTTGAGTTCTGTACTCAGAATCATCAGCCCACCAAACATACTAACGGCAACGGGTAAAAAAAACAATAGCCCGTCCATTTGTTGCCAAGGCTTGAGCCAATATTGCCAACGCATTTTCGGGAAAGAAGGTTTTGATAACATTGTATGCGGCGGAGGGCTTTAACGGGGTACTGGGTAATGGGTAATTGGTAATTGGTAATTGGTAATAAATTATTCCCAATCACCTCTTCCCAAAATTCTATGTCAAGGCATTAACTGATACTTTACCTGCTACAGTAAGAGCGATCGCTGTTAAGGCTTTAGCTGCGGCTGTGTCAGGTTCACCAATAACTATTGGTACACCATTATCACCGCCTATTCTCGTAGAAATCTCTAATGGTACACATCCTAATAAGGGGACTCCTAATTCTGTGGCTGTTTTAGAACCACCACCAGAACCAAAAATGTCATATTGTTTATCTGGTTGATCTGGGGGTATAAAATAGCTCATATTTTCCACAATTCCCAAAATTGGTACATTTAGCTGCTGGAACATCCGTAAACCTTTACGGGAATCCAATAGGGAAACAGTTTGTGGTGTAGTCACAATTACAACCCCTGCCATGGGTACAGCTTGGGTTAAAGTTAATTGAGCATCTCCTGTTCCTGGTGGCATATCCACAATCAGATAATCCAATTCTCCCCATTCTACTTGATAGAGAAACTGCCGAATTACACCATTGAGCATGGGACCACGCCAAATTACAGGCTGATCTTGATCAATTAAGAAGCCCATAGAAACTAGTTTAACACCATGATTAAATGCTGGTTCGAGAATGTCGCGGCCATCATTGGAACGAACATTAATTTCAGCGTCACTCAAACCCAACATGGTGGGATCATTGGGTCCGTAAATATCCGCGTCTAATAAACCGACTTTAGCCCCAGTTTGTGCTAAGGCAACTGCAATATTTACCGCCACTGTACTTTTACCAACACCACCTTTACCGCTAGAAACAGCAATAATATTTTTCACTCCGGGAACACCATTGCGGTCTGGTAAGCTTTTTTGCTGGGGTGTTTCTGCTGTGACTTCTATAATTACATCTGTGACACCGGGCAACTTTTTAACAGCTTTTTGACAATCTTCAACTATAAATTCCCTGAGAGGACAAGCAGGGGTAGTTAACACCAAGGTGAAACTAACCTGGCCACCGTCAATTTTAACGTTGCGAATCATGTTTAGTTCTACCAGACTTTTACGAAGTTCTGGATCTTCTACTGGTCGCAACACTTCCAGGACTGAATGGGAATCTAAGACATCATACATAATGTGTTTACCGTTGCCGCTTCTATAAAGCTTAAAAAATTTTCATTGATAGATGAATCTTAACTTTATTGGGGTCAGTTGTCAGTGGTCAAGGGATTTGGGATTTGAGATTGAAGAAAATAATCGAATATGGTGCATAGAACGTTAACAACATTCCCTGTCCGGTATTTCCAGCCTGAATACTCTAAAAATCAAAGCAGCCACCATGTAAAGATTTTTTCTGGGATAATCCAGGATTTTCTACAGATTCTATCAGCGCTCTAGCGACCCGATCTACATAAGGACGAGATAAAGACCAAATGAGGGGGGATAACCAACCACGCAAAGTCACAGAATAAGATAAATAAGATCCGCAAAGAGTAGATTCTACTTGGTATATTATTCTTTCTTCTATACCAGGAATTGCTAAAACCCGGATACTTAAAGTCTGTTTAGGACTGACTCGTTCTACAAAAATCCGAATCGGAATTGGCCAAAACCTTGTCACAGCTTGAAAAATCAAGCCTGGTTTGGGGACTAATCCTAAGGGAACATTGGTACTTTTAAGTAGAGGATGCCAGGAAACATCTGTTAAATCTACGACTTTTTGCCACAGTTCATCTACGGAGGCAGAACTGATTTCCCGATAGGTTCGCACTAGGGACGCACAAAACCGCCGACGTTTACCGTGGATGAGTTTGGATAACAAATTTGGTATGATTTTGATCTGCTGCATATAACCGTGACAATGCTTAACATTGCTTGATATTTTGTCTGCTAACTATGACTTTTGAGAAAATTGTACTCAAACTCCTCCTCGTGGAAACAATATGCAGTAAAGTCTGTAAACAAAATCATAAGATTATTTGTATAACTAGGAAAATGATTCCTCAGATATGATATCTGTGGATAAGAATAACTTTCCGTGCTAAAGGAGATTTACAGGCGTTTTGAACGGTTGTGTTTTCACCTCTAATAAAAAGCTGTTCTGACAGATTAAGCCGGATTTTTGACTCTGACTGCTGACAAGTTTTGACAACAAAAATTTGTAATTGTTTAGAAATTGTAATTTTAGGTTCGGGAATCTATGTTAACCAACTCGCAAACCCCCACTATCACAAAAGAATCATCTAATTTTCTCCCTGGTGTCAATGCTCAGGCTAGAGTTAGTCAGTTTATGCAGTATGTTCAAGACCAAATTACCCAGGGTTTAGAAAAATTAGATGGTGTTGGTAAGTTTCAGGAAGATAGTTGGCAGCGTCCAGAAGGGGGTGGTGGGCGATCGCGTGTACTACGAGATGGTAGAATATTTGAACAAGCGGGTGTGAATTTTTCTGAAGTTTGGGGTTCTCATTTACCACCCTCGATTTTAGTTCAACGTCCAGAAGCAGAAGGACATGGCTTTTACGCAACTGGTACTTCCTTGGTGTTACACCCACGCAATCCTTATGTACCTACAGTGCATTTGAATTACCGCTATTTTGAAGCAGGTCCTGTGTGGTGGTTTGGTGGTGGAGCAGATTTAACACCTTATTATCCCTTTGCTGAAGATGCAGTTCACTTTCATGAGACTTTAAAACAAGCTTGCGACCAACATCATCCTGAATATTATCCTGTGTTTAAACGTTGGTGTGATGAGTATTTTTATCTTAAACATCGGGGAGAAACACGGGGAATTGGCGGTTTATTTTTAGATTATCAAGATGGTCAAGGTTCTATATATCGCGGTCCAGATCCTCATGGGGACGCTGCTATTTATAGTAATCAGGTGGGGGATTTACCATCACGCACTTGGGAAGATATATTTGCCTTGGTTCAAGACTGTGCTGGGGCATTTTTACCAGCCTATACGCCCATTGTACAACGTCGGCATGACATGGAATACGGCGATCGCCAACGGAATTTTCAATTATACCGTCGTGGTAGATATGTAGAATTTAATTTGGTTTATGACCGAGGAACAATTTTTGGACTCCAAACCAACGGTCGCACAGAATCAATTCTCATGTCCCTACCACCTTTAGTCCGTTGGGAATATGGCTATCAACCAGAACCAAATTCTCCCGAAGCCGAGTTGTATGAGACTTTCCTTAAACCTCAAGATTGGATTAACTGGAAACCAATTCAAGAATAGGCAATAGTTAACAAGCAAGAGACACTCCTTCTCTTTGCTCTTGCTTATTCCCTATTCCCTAAAAATTTCTTGAGAAACCCTACTGATGATTGATTAGCAAATATTAGCAAAAGGATGTTACTTTAATGATTCATATAGAGCAAACAACCTACACAACTCAAGACGGTACCACTATTATAGTGTTAACTCCGGCGGGTCGCTTAGATATTACTACTGCTTGGCAATTTCGGCTGAAACTACAGGAATGTATTTCTAAACTTAGTTGTCATATTGTTACTGATTTAGGCCAAGTAAATTTTATTGATAGTTCTGGACTGACTTCTTTAGTAGCTGGTATGCGTGATGCTGATAAGGTTAAGGGCAGTTTTCGTATTTGTAATATTCACCCAGAAGCCAAGCTTGTGTTTGAAGTCACAATGATGGATACAGTATTTGAAATCTTTGAAACTCAAGAAGAAGCCCTAGAAGGTGTACCTCGGAGTCTAAGTTCTTGATATAACTTGAACTATTTAGCCCTAATTGGTTCATACTAGAAAATGGAAATACGTCCCTCTTAAAAATTCTCTTTGTGAATAACGTCCGTACAGTATCTGATACAAAAAAAACGTTCTACACCCTTCATACCAGGCCGATTAATACTATTTACCGCCGGGTAGTGGAAGAATTGATGGTAGAAATGCACCTACTGTCAGTCAATGTTGATTTTAGCTATGATGGGATTTATGCTTTGGGCGTTGTGACAACTTTTGACCGCTTTATGGCTGGCTACCAGCCAGAACAAGATCAAGAGTCAATTTTTCAAGCAATTTGTCACGCAGTGGAACAAGACCCCCACCGCTACCGACAAGATGCTTCTAGATTACAAGCTTTAGCGGCCAATGTACCAGTTCAGGATTTAATTGCCGGTTTGAGTCAAGCAACTCTGTTAAATCAAGATGCAGATTTACAAAGACAACTAGAGGCAATTGCAGCCAATTCTAACTTTAAATACAGTCGCTTATTTGCTATTGGTTTATTTGCATTATTGGCAGAATCTGATCCGGCATTTGTCAAAGATAATACACAACGAACTGAAGCACTAAAAACGATAGCTAAAGGGTTACATCTTTCAGAAGACAAACTGATTAAAGATTTAGAACTATACAGTTCTAACCTAGAAAAAATGGCGCAAGCACTCATCGTCATGGCAGATATATTGTCAGCAGACCGCAAAAAACGGGATCAACGACAACAACAAACGGACACGACTACCGTATCATCTAGTATCAATGACTAAATAATGGGTATCGGTGATAGGTGATAGGTGATAGGTGATAGGTGATAGAAAGTAAGTAGGTGAACGGAAAAAAAACCGACATAAGTAACGAAAAGTAAAGTTGCCCAAAACCTGTTACCTGTTACCTGTTACCTGTTCCCTTGTCATAACGACAATTTTTCACGCCAACCTACTTACCAATTACCAGTTATACACCCAATAATTTGTAAATAATATTATTGATCATGGTAAGTGCAAAAGCACCTAAAATAGCACTCCAAATACCAAAACGCAAATAGAAACCATCTACCAACCAAGCAGCAATACTAAAACAAACAACAGCTATCATAAAGGTAAAGATACCAGATAATATATCAAAACTGGCTAAACTTGGAATCACAAACAAAAGTTTGAGAATTGGCTTCACAAGTGCTGTAATAATACCTAAAACTGCTGCGGATAAAATAGCCTTTTGTGGAGTATCAATTTCCACTCCTAAAGGCAATTTACTAATCATAAACAAACTAATAGAGGTGACTAACCAAACAATTAGCAACGTCGTTATATCCATTACCATAACCCCTGAAACGTCAATGGTGATTGGTGATAAATTACCTGGTTAACTTGGTTTTGTGGATGTGAAAATTCTCGTAGTTTAACCAATTAAAGGAATCCGGTTTGATTCTGTGAATTTACTTGTGTGATCAGGGAACAGGGAACAGGGAACAGGGAACAGGGAACAGGGAACAGGGAACAGGGAACAGGGAACAGGGAACACGGAACACGGAACAGGGAACAGGGAACACGGAACACGGAACAGGGAACAGGGAACACGGAACACGGAACAGGGAACAGGGAACACGGAACACGGAACAGGGAACAGGGAACACGGAACACGGAACAGGGAACAGGGAACACGGAACACGGAACAGGGAACAGGGAACACGGAACACGGAACAGGGAACAGGGAACACGGAACAGGGAACAGGGAACAGGGAACAGGGAAGAAAGACAGAATTGATACCTACTAATTCTTGTATGGCTACGCCACGCAAGCTATCAAAAATCAAATAGGAGTTCTATATTTAGAAATTAACAGAAGTTTTTTCCAGAACTGAAATTTATTCTAAATATCTTTAGGTTTACTTTCCTTGTGAACCACATTCCCCGTCATCTCCCCAGCTGTGTCAAAATAAGGAATTGTCATCAAAAATATTATAAGGTAATTTAGTGACTTCAACTGCTCAAGCTAGTGCGAGTGCGCGTCGTGCGGTCTTTCCATTTACAGCCATCGTCGGTCAAGAAGAAATGAAATTGGCGCTGCTGCTAAATGTCATTGACCCCAAAATTGGTGGTGTAATGATTATGGGCGATCGCGGCACCGGCAAATCTACAACTATCCGCGCATTGGCGGACTTATTACCGGAAATACCTGTTGTTGCCAATGACCCCTTCAACAGCGACCCCAACGACCCGGACTTAATGAGTGATGAAGTGCGTCAACAAGTAGCCCAAGGGTTAGAAGTTCCCATTGCTCATAAAAAGGTGCAAATGGTAGATTTACCATTAGGCGCAACAGAAGACCGGGTTTGTGGCACAATTGACATTGAAAAGGCTTTATCTGAAGGTGTGAAAGCTTTTGAACCAGGACTACTAGCTAAAGCCAACAGGGGGATTTTGTACGTTGATGAGGTCAATTTGTTAGATGACCACTTGGTAGACGTTCTTCTTGATTCCGCAGCTAGTGGTTGGAATACCGTTGAACGGGAAGGAATTTCTATTCGTCACCCCGCGCGGTTTGTGCTTGTTGGTTCAGGAAACCCAGAAGAAGGGGAACTGCGTCCTCAATTACTCGACCGTTTTGGAATGCACGCGGAAATTCACACAGTTAAAGAACCAGCTTTACGGGTGCAAATTGTGGAAGAAAGAGGGGAATTTGACCAAAATCCTGCTGTGTATTTGGAAAAACACCAAACTCCCCAAATAGCATTACAACAGCAAATTGTCAATGCTCAGGAATTATTACCACAAGTTAATTTAGACTATGATTTTCGGGTGAAAATTTCCGAAGTTTGTTCAGAATTAGATGTGGATGGTTTGCGGGGTGATATTGTCACTAACCGCGCTGCTAAAGCCTTGACCGCTTTTGAAGGACGAACAGAGGTTACAGTTGACGATATCCGTCGGGTAATTACTTTATGTCTGCGTCACCGTTTGCGGAAAGATCCCTTGGAATCTATTGATACTGGCTATAAGGTAGAAAAGGTCTTTTGTCGGGTTTTTGGTGTGGAACTTCCAGAAGATTCCTCACAAAAAAATGGTGCGGGAATGAAAGCCGGAGTGCGTTAGTGATCATCTGGAGACGTTCTGGGGAACGTCTCTAAAAACGTTAATTAACAACTAACAAATTAAGCAGGTTGGCGTTAAAAATTGTCGTTATGACAAGGGAACTGTTAACTCTTAACTGGGAACAGGTTTTGGGCAATTTTACTTTTCGTTACTTATGTCGGTTTTTTTCCGTTCACCTACTTACAACCTTGATCAGATTTGAAGATACTAGTATAATATTTATTGAAAACCCATTAGACATCTGGAGGTAATTAAATGTGCGTGGTTTGAAACCCTTGTAGAGACGTTCTATAGAACGTCTCTACATTCATTGAGAACGTCTCTACATTCATTTTCGGAGATGTCTATTGACGATAATTAAGGTTTTTTCTCAAAAAAAGCCCACGCAAATTTTATCTAAAAAAATTGTACAAAAAATAGTTGAGAATTTCAAGCCCTAAAACTAACCTTTTTCGTCAGCTTATTGAGAAAATTCTCAAGATTATTGAGAATATGGGTTAATATAGGGTACTAGTGCTTTTTTGCTGAAGAATGATTTAAATAACTTATTAGATATATTCAGATTTATAATAATCATTGATAATGGTGAGTTACTAGTCGCTAACACAGCCTACTTAAAAGGTTTTAGTATTGTAGGGTGCGTTAGGATGAAATCCGTAACGCACAGAATCATTGATAATGGTGCATTACTAGTTGCTAACACACCCTACTTAAAAGGTTTTAGAACTTTGCGCCTTTGCGTGAAGTTAGGCGATCGCGTGGGTTGGAGGAGAAATAATGAATGGCTTAGTTATGAAAGTCACATTTTTAGTACAAACGCACTACAAGGACACCTCCCGCGGCTGGGGATTAGGAAGGGATTTTATACTAAAAGTTGGATATATTTATTATATTCTTTTTTCCTCTCTAGACTATAATCCATAAGCGTTACACAAGATTATAAGTATTTTTATCAAAAAATAAACAACCAGTGGAGAAGCTATTCAAAAAATGATAGAGAGAAAGCACTTGAAGATATTTTACAAGTTTTTTTACAGTCACACCCAAGTAACCGACTATTCGCAAGTGTCATCAAAAAGACTTTAGTATCGCCAAAAGATCCTGTTGAGGTTGCATTTGAACAACTTGCTAGTAGATTTGATAGATATCTGATCAGGCTTCATAAACATGATAATACACAGAGAGGAATTATCATTTTCGATAAATCTACTTATGAAACAACCATTCAATCTTTAGCAACTGATTTTAGAACCATTGGATATAGTTGGGGTGTGATTAGAAATTTTTCTGAAGTACCGTTATTTTTAGATTCAAAAGCTTCGAGACTAATTCAACTTGCTGATATACTCGCTTACGCAATTTTCAGAAATTTTGAAAAGGGAGATAGTAGATTTTTTCTATCATTCAGCAAAGATTTGATTCTGAAGGCGGTATATTGCATGGCTTACATATATTGCAATAGAATTAAATAAATTGATATTGATTTTGTATTATCTATTCTATGATACGTTACCTGTACCACCAGCGAGGTAAAGGTTATGACTCTTGTTAAAGCAAATCAAAGACACTACCAGAAAGGAGATATTACCCGTCGAGGTATGGCCTTAGCTCTTGACTTCTTGACTGTATGGTTTCTCAGTTCTATCGTCAGAAATAATCAAATCGGTGTACAATTTACCCAAATCTTTGTTTTTATTTTTGCTTGGCTAATTTTTCGCGTCGTCATAGTTTACAATAATCAGGGACAAAGTTTAGGACGTTGGGCATTTGATTTAAAGGTGCTAGAAGTCGTAAATGGGGAAATAGTCAACAGAATCCCCCAATTTCAGACGTTATTGCTCAGAGAAGGGATTATTTGCTTTTCTAGCTTATTATTATCCATTTTCTTGACTAATATCATTTTCAATCCCACTGCTATCGTGTTATTGCTTCCCCTAATCATTGACGGCGGCGCTGCTTTATCTGATACTCAAATGCGTCAGTCCTTCCATGACCGTTTTTTTCGGACTATCATAGTTTCCTCCCGACGTGGTTATTCTTTAGATCTAAAAATTAAAAGACTGGTTGGAAAATTTCAGCGAAATGTGAGATAATGGCAATTTGTGTTAATTATCTCCAGGCTTTACAGTTTGTAAGTTTATGGCTAAGAGTAAAGGTGCGCGTATAATAGTGACACTAGAATGCACCGAGTGTCGAACAAATCCAGATAAACGTTCCCCTGGTGTATCCCGCTATACCAGCACTAAAAACCGTCGGAACACAACCAACCGTTTAGAACTGAAAAAGTTCTGTACCCACTGTAACAAACACACAGTTCACAAGGAAATTAAGTAAGAATGAGTTACTATCGTCGTCGTCTTTCCCCCATTAAACCAGGGGAAGTCATTGATTATAAAGATGTAGATTTGTTACGGAAGTTTCTCACCGAACGAGGTAAAATACTACCGCGGAGAATTACTGGGTTGACTTGTCAGCAACAACGGGCGCTGACTCTAGCTATTAAACGGGCCCGGATTGTGGCTTTGTTACCCTTCATTAACGCCGAAGGTTAAGAAGATTTTGGATTTTGGATTTTGGAAGATCATCCAAGAAAAGTGGCGGTTGCATGGATATTGCGCGGTTACTTTGAGTCCAAAATCTAAAATTTAACAATTAATTAATGGGATAATGGGCAGAAAAGGATTAGATACTGGTTATTTAATCCCGACCAGTGTAAAAATCTAAAAATATTAAAGTGCGACAGTTGTGGATAAGGGGACGTTAGTTGAATTTAGGGTTCAAAGCGATCGCCGTCTGGGGGTGGTAGATCGTCCAGATGGGAAAACTCGTTGGTTTGTAGTAGATGAACGTGGTCAATCCCATAGCCTCGCACCGCGTCAATTTACCTACACAGTGAGCGGACAAATGTATAAACCAGGGGAAATTCCTGAGTTTTTAAATCAAGTCCAGCCTTATCTAGATCCGTCGAGTTTGGAAGTAGCATGGGAACTACTCATTGAAGATGGGGAAACTGTCACCCCTCACCAAATGGCGAATCTACTGTTTTCGGAATCAGCCCCTCCCCAGTGTTATGCAGCCCATTGTTTGCTATCAGAGGATAAACTCTATTTTAAGCAAAAAGGGGACGCTTACGAACCACGTAGCGCAGCCCAGGTAGCAGAACGCAAGCACCAGATGGCTGTAGAATCACAAAAAGCAAAGGGACAGCAGGAATTTTTAGCCCGTGTAGAACAGGCACTTCAGGGCGAAGTGGTAGAATGGCAAAGAATAGATCGCCAGCGTTTAGAAGCATTAGAAAAGTATGCAACTCTACTGGCAGATGTGATCACGCTGAAGGTAAATTACGACTCTTTAGCCCGTGCTTGTCCGCCTCCAGCCTCAGTATTAGAAACTATGAATATGCTGGGACGTTCTGCTACGCCCCAAGGTGCTTTTCAACTGTTGATAGATTTGGGTTGGTGGAGTCCCTATGAGAACCTGTTCCTACGCCGTTCATCAATTTCTGTTCAATTTCCTCATAAGGTATTAGAAGTGGCGCAAGAACGTTTGGATTTCCCTAGCACAGATTTAGACACAAACCGTATCGATCTGACTCATCTGAAGGTATACACCATTGATGATGAAAGCACGACGGAAATAGACGATGGTTTGAGTTGGGAGGTATTACCAGATGGAAGAGAACGGTTGTGGGTACATATAGCCGATCCTACCAGGTTATTAATGCCAGATGATGAATTAGATTTGGAAGCGAGAAAACGGGGGAGTACGGTTTATTTACCTACGGGGATGATTCCCATGTTTCCAGAGGTGTTAGCTACAGGTCCGATGAGTTTGGTACAGGGGAAAGTCTGTTGCGCTCTCAGCTTTGGAGTGATTTTAGATCAAGTTGGATCTGTAGAAGATTATTGTATACATACTGGTTTAATTAAGCCTACCTATCGTCTCACCTATGAAGATGTAGATGAGATGTTGCAATTGGGAGTACAAGCAGAACCAGAAATTGAAGCGATCGCTAATTGGGCCAAAATACGCAAAAATTGGCGTTATGGTCAAGGGGCTATTAGTATCAATATGCCAGAAGCGATGATCAAAGTCAAGGACGATGATATAAATATTAATATTTTAGATGATTCCTTGTCCAGGCAACTAGTAGCAGAAATGATGATTCTGGCTGGAGAAGTAGCAGCCCGTTATGGTCAAACCCATAATATCCCTCTCCCTTTTCGCGGTCAACCCCAACCGGAATTACCTCCAGAGGAAGAATTACTGCAATTACCAGCGGGCTTTGTTCGTTCCTGTGCTATGCGTCGGTGTATGCCTAAGAGCGAAATGAGTATTACACCTGTGCGTCATGCTGGCTTAGGTTTAGACACTTATACACAAGCTACTTCTCCTATTCGCCGTTATAGCGACTTACTGACTCATTTCCAATTGAAAGCACATTTACGCGGTGAAGGTTTACCATTCTCTGCAGAACAACTCAAAGAAGTGATGATGACAGTCAGCAGCGCCACCCAAGAAGCAACGATGGTGGAAAGACAAACTAATAGATATTATGCTTTAGAATATTTACGTCGTCATCCTGAAGAAATTTGGCAGGTGACAGTATTGATGTGGTTGCGTGAAGATAGTAATTTAGCACTGATTTTATTAGAAGATTTAGGTTTACAATTGCCTATGTCCTTCCGGCGTTCTGTGAGTTTGGGAGAAAATTTATTAGTAAAAGTTAGTTTGGCTGACCCGCAAAAAGATTTGATTCATTTTCAGGAGATTATGTATCAAGAAGCCCAATCAATTATAAATTAATTAGCGATTGACCTAAAGTCCACGCAGGTGGACTTTATTTTTGTAGTAGTGACTTCAGTAGGTTAACATAATAAAACCAAACTTTATCAAGAAACGTAAAATCCCTGAAAACTTCTTTACTCTTGCCTTAAATGCAAAATCCATGGACAGACGATCTTTTTTATTAGGTACAACTACTTTAGCACTTTCGCAAATCATAATTGGTTGCGAGACAAAGCAAGCACTTTTGAATGTACAGCTATTAAAAAACTCCATTCCCGGTCAGGTAGTTAATCAGTTTCGGAAAAGTGTAGAGTCAGGGGGAAAATTGAAATTTACCCCAATTGATCAGATTGAGGAATTATTTAAATTATTGCAAACTTGGCAAAAACCACCAACTAATAAAAATCAAAAATCATTGCCAGCAAATTTGGTAACATTGGGAGATTATTGGTTACAAGCAGCAATTAATCAGAAATTGATTCAACCCTTATCAACAAGAAAGATCCAAAATTTAGCTAAACTAGATGAAAAATGGCAACAATTAGTTAAGCATGATCAGGAAGAGGAAATTTGGGGTATTCCTTACCGCTGGGGGAATACAGTTATTGTTTATAATCAAGAAAAGTTTGAAAAGTTAGGATGGAAACCGAGAGATTGGAGTGATTTATGGCGTAGTGAATTAGAAAATCGGATATCTTTACTTAATCATCCGCGAGAAGTAATTGGTTTAGTGTTGAAGAAATTAGGAAAATCTTATAATACCGAAAATATTAATCAAATCTCCTCCTTAGAATCAGAATTACAAGCATTAAATAAACAAGTTAAATTTTATGATTCTACAAACTATTTAGAACCATTAATTATTGAGGATACTTGGTTAGCAGTAGGATGGTCAAATGATATCATCCCGATGATCAGTCGTTATCAAAAATTTACCGCAGTTGTTCCCCAGTCAGGAACAGCAATTTGGGCAGATTTATGGGTAAGTCCTACAGGATCTAGCAATGATACACTAGCATATAAATGGCTAGATTTTTGTTTGCAACCGAATACATCTAGGCAAATTGCTTTACTAACTAAAAGCAATTCTCCCATTGACAATAATATTGCAATTAGAGACATCCAGAAGCGCCTACAGAACTTGTTATTGAATAATTCAGAGATTTTTGCCAAAAGTGAATTTTTACTTCCCTTAAGTCCTGAAGTAACACAAAAGTACGAAGATTTATTTATGAAGATGAAAAAATCGTAATTTTAGAAAGAGGGACGCAAACCAAATTTGCTTTGATTATTCATCTGAATACTACAGGAAACGGGAGTTTGAGTAAAATTACAGGTATAAGCTGCTAAAAATTCTTTTTGATAGTCAAAAACTCGAATATTGTAACCAGACTTACTAGTTAAACCCCCCAAACGATTGACAAAAACATACTGTTCTAAATAATCTAATAAAATCCAAACTGGCTGATTAACAATTAAATCTACTCGTGGGGGTTCAGATTGAGAAGCAGGGTAAACTATCCAATTATCCAAAAGTTTGTTTTCCGAGTTTTTCTGAGACCACCATAAACTAGGAATTGTCAATTCTTGGGGATGAATAGTTTTAGAAGTGATGATATTATCTTTTGGTTGGGAGAGTAAATCCAATTCTAAAGGTGCTTGAGAAGGTAAAGGGATATTTTGGGATTTTGATGGAAGAATAGGAAAAAAGCAAGAAGTAGTAAAAGTAAGAATTTGCAAAGCTGCAAAAATTACCTTTTCTTCTAACTTCCATGATTGAGAACTGCGGTTTTTATTCATGATCATATTTCCATGCAAGCAATTATTTTTGATTTTGAAAATATTTAAACTCTAAAATTCAGATCAAGGACTCCCAGATAAGTCCTCTCTCCGTACTCCTTCCTCTGCGCCTCTGCGCCTCTGCGTGAGAAAAAATTACCCCATTGCTGGATATTGAGCCAACACCTGCCGTAAATATTCCCCAGTATAAGAACGGGAATTTTGCGCCACATCTTCAGGCGTTCCCGCAGCAATTATTTCTCCGCCTTTATCTCCTCCTTCTGGTCCTAAATCTATGACCCAATCTGAACAACGAATCACATCTAAATTATGTTCAATGACTAAAATTGAATTTCCTTTATCTACCAATCTTTGTAAAACGTCCAACAATTTGTGAACATCATAAAAAGATAAACCTGTGGTTGGTTCATCTATTAAATATAAGGTTTTTCCAGTCGCGCGTCGAGATAATTCTGTCGCTAATTTCACCCGCTGCGCTTCTCCACCAGATAAGGTTGTGGCTGGTTGTCCTAATTGGACATAACCTAAACCAACATCTACTAATGTTTGTAATCTCGTTACGGCTTTGGGAATGTTTTGACAAAAATCTAATGCTTCTTCAACGGTCATCTTCAAAACTTCAGAAATTGATTTATCTTTATATTTAACTTGCAGGGTTTCTCGGTTATATCTCGCACCTTTGCAAATTTCACATTGTACATAAACGTCAGGTAAAAAGTTCATTTCAATGACATTTACACCCTGTCCACTACAAGCTTCACAACGTCCACCTTTGACATTAAAGGAAAATTGTCCAGCTTTATAACCTCTGGTTTTCGCTTCTACAGTTTGGGAAAAAACATCACGAATAATATCGAAAACTCCGGTATAGGTTGCGGGGTTAGAACGGGGAGTTCTCCCTATGGGTGATTGGTCAATGACAATGGCTTTATCAACACAGTTTAAACCTTTGATTTCATCTATATCTTTGGGTGCGGGGGATTTTTTGAGTAAATGATGTTGTAATGCTGGATAAAGTAATTCATTAATTAAGGTAGATTTTCCTGAACCAGAAACACCCGTAACAGAAACAAGTTTTCCCAAGGGAATTTCTACATCCACATTTTGTAAGTTATTGCGACGCGCATTTTTAATAGTTAAAGCTCGGCCATTTCCTTCTCTTCTTTTGGCGGGAGTATTTATGACTCTTTTTCCTGATAAATAAGCCCCGGTTAAGGATTTTTCTGCATTCAGTAAATTCTCTAAATTTCCTTGAGAAATAATATGTCCTCCATGAATTCCCGCCCCAGGACCAATATCAACTATATAATCAGCCGCGCGGATAGTTTCTTCGTCATGTTCGACAACTATTAAGGTATTTCCTAAGTCCCGTAATTTGGTTAAGGTTTTTAGTAATCTGGCGTTATCTCTTTGATGTAAACCGATACTTGGTTCATCTAAAACGTATAAAACTCCTGTTAGTCCTGAACCAATTTGTGTCGCTAACCGAATGCGTTGAGCTTCTCCACCTGATAATGTCATGGCGGGACGATCTAAGGTGAGGTAATCTAAGCCAACATCTAATAAAAATTGTAATCTAGCTTTGATTTCTCTCAGAACTAAATCAGCTATTTGACTTTGGCGATCGCTCAATTTTAATTTTTCTATTCTTTCTCGACATTCCCGAATGGAAACGGTAGTAAAATCTAAAATTCCATATTGTCCCAATTTCACAGCTAAGGCTTCGGGTTTTAATCTTTTCCCTCCACAAACTTCACAAGGTTGATCAATTAAATATTCTTCTAATTTCTGTTTAACTAACTCTGTTCCCCCTTCATATTGTCTTTGTAAAATCGGAATTACGCCTTTAAAAATTTGCTTTTTCTCCGTTGGATTTTTCGGTTCTTCTTCTCCATACAAGACAATTTTTTGCTGTTGCGCTGTCAATTTCCCCCATTGGGTTTGTAACTCAAAGCCATAATTTAACCCCACAGCATACAATAACTCTAAATAATAGGAATTTTCCTTTTCTGACCAAGGAGCGATCGCCGCATACATAGGCGAATTTTCATTAGGTACAACCAACTCCGGGGAAAATCTTCTTAAAGTCCCAATCCCATGACAATGGGGACAAGCGCCATAAGGTGAATTAAAAGAAAACAACCGCGGGGATAATTCTTCCATTACCGCACCATGTTCGGGACAAGCAAAGTTTTCTGAAAATACCATTTCCTTGGGTAATTCTTCTTCAGAAATACCTTGATTTTTTCCCTCAGTTGATATATACTTACTATCAGGTCGCTCCAGCGCTATCTTATCCGATGTCTCTTTTAATACCTCAATTATAGCAATCCCGTGAGATTGCTTAAGACAAGTGGCTAGAGAATCTACTAAACGCTCTTGAATACCATCTTTTTTAACTAATCTGTCAATAACCAGTTCTATAGTATGTGTACTATTTTTATCTAACTCGATCAAATCAGATAGCTCTCGCACCTCCCCATTTACCCGCAAACGAGCGAAACCTTGGGAAGCTAAACCAGAAATTAATTTGCGGTGAGTTCCCTTTTTTCCACGGACTACAGGGGCTAAAATTTGGAAGCGGGTGCGGTCGGGAAGTTCCATAATGCGATCGCACATCTGGTCTATGGTTTGAGGCGCGATAGAGTGATCACAAAGGGGACAATGGGGTTCACCCGCTCGACCATATAACAATCGCAAATAATCATAAATTTCCGTTACTGTTCCCACTGTGGAACGGGGATTATGGGAAGTTGATTTTTGGTCAATGGAAATTGCGGGACTTAAACCCTCAATTGCTTCTACATCAGGTTTATCCAATTGTCCCAAAAATTGGCGAGCATAGGCGCTTAGGGATTCCACATAACGACGTTGACCCTCCGCAAAGATGGTATCAAAGGCCAAGGAGGATTTACCCGAACCAGAAACCCCAGTAAAAACAATCAAACGATCACGGGGTAATTCCAAATCAATATTTTTCAGATTATGCTGTCTAGCACCCCGAATGCGGATAGTATTTTGGCTATGATCAGGGGATGGAAGCAGATCATTTAAAAAAGCGGCTAGATTTTCTGACATATTGACAGGCTAGGGAAAGTTACACATTGAAACAATCCTTAATAATACTATCTTTACCTGGTTTATGGCAAAATCTAATTTTAGTTTCCTTTTACCTATTACCAATTACCTGTCCCAACCAACTAATGATTTCACCATTAACAACATCGGGAACTTCATCATGGGGACAATGGCCAGCACCAGGAACCGGGACAATTTTCACATCTTTACCATCTTTTTGTGCTAGTCTATAAACATCCGCTCCTGTAATTGGTGTCCAAGGATCTTCCTCACCCCAAATTACTAACAAAGGCCATTCTAACTTAGGTAATAACGAACTAGGACTAGGTCCAGGGGGTGCGGTCAAAATTGAAGCAAAAACAGCTTGCGCCCCCGGTTCACAAGATGGTATATAGAGTAAATCCACAAGTTCATCAGTTACAGCGTTGCGATCGCGGTACACTTGATATAATGTCCGTCTAATTTGTGATTTTTGGCGAATCCGGTCAAACACAAATTTACCCGTCACTGGGTTAGCTACTAACTTGTTAAAAGTCGCCATAAAAACCCGCAGCAGTGGGTTTAATTCCTGGGGACGGTGACTTAAACCACCAGCGGAGTTAATTAACACGCCTCCCGCCGCAATTTCCGGGTATTCTGTTAAAATAATTAAACTTAAAAGTGCGCCAATGGAATTACCAATAAATATCGCCGGTGTCTGAATATGTGTATTGTGAAAATCTTTTAATAATTCCGCCCACAATTCCATGGTATAATCTACCTTGGCTTTATCAGAACCCCCAAACCCCAACAAATCTAAAGCAAACACCTGATAACCAGCCGCAGCTAGAACCGGGATATTTTTCCGCCAATGACCAATGGAAGCACCAAACCCATGAATAAGTACCAATGGTTGGCCTGTACCCATAACTGTATATTGAACTTTATAACTGCGCCAAGTCCAAACTTGTTTTTCTAATGTCTGTAAATGCTGGGTTGTAATTGTCATTTGTCAAAATTTCAGTGTAAATTTCTGGTTTAATTTATTATCTATGATGATCAATTGTCAATTATCATTGGATAATTGTAGGCTGGGTAAAGCAACAGCGAAACCCAACAAGGTCGTGAAGATGTTGATATTGAGTTTTGTTCCTGAAACAAACCTAGACAATTTAATGTTTGTGCCTTAAACTTGACAGTGTTTACTTGTAATTACCAATTATCATTAGTTTACTTGCCAGGTGTGAGCTAAAATATCATGAATCCCATTCAATTAACTTATTGGAGTAAACTAGTTGTTACAACTGTTTCTATTTTCGCATTATCGCCAATATCTTCCGCATTAGCATTATCAAAACTGTCCTATTTAGATCCACCAAATTTCAGTCAGTTTTCAGAAAAGAAAGTTTTAGCAGATAAATCTGACGATAAAGCAGTCGGAGTTACTGTTGCTACCAGTTCTTCTCCAGAGAGAAAACCAGCATTCACACTTTATATCTGGCAACCAGGTGGTACAATCTCAGAGGTAACAGCCCGTATTTCCATCAAAAGTAAATATGGAAACAAATACCGCCAAGAGAGATTTTTAGGGGATTATAGATATAGAATGAAGCAAAAGGCTAATTTTGTCAAGGGGTTTAAATCAGGGGATCTTATAGTTATTCGTTTATATGATACCACAAATCGCTTGATTGGCTACAGTGAATTTGCGATTTTACCAGAAAATACTGCGGTCAACCTAATTTTATCAGCTAATCCCATAGTAGATCAAGTAGTTCGTACTTTTTATGGCACTGATGTTAACAATGATAGCATTGTTGATGATGATAGTACCAAATACGATTATTTCATCCAACTTAATAACCAAAAAGTTACTTTTCTGAGTAATTCTGAAAATGTAAGTATTACTCAATACCAAGCAGCCGGATTTTCTCAAATTTCCACAACTGCTGCTTATCCTATATCCCTGAGTGATGTTGTTGGTAAATCTATCAACATTTTTGATTCTAACTTAGCACAAGCCTTAACAGTCCCTCCGGGGAAGATAACACAGTTAATTCCAATTCAGGAAAATTCCAGTTTTGAACTGGGAGAACTGTTAAGTAAATATCGGCAAATAGGTGTAGCAAAAAATATTAAAGTTTCATTTTCTGATATTCCCAAAGACTATTGGGCTAAAGAATATATTAGCGAATTGGCCGCAATGGAAATAATTGGTGGCTTTCCTGATGGTTCTTTTCGTCCTAACGCAGCGGTAACTCGTGGAGAATTAGCTGTTTTGTTGCAAAAAGTGTTTACGAAAAGTAAAATTCGTAAAGCAGTAGCTTTTAAAGATATTCCGCCGCGACATTGGGCTTATAATGCGATTCGAGAGAGTTATGAAATGGGCTTTTTTAACACATTGGGTAGTAAAAAATTCAACCCTACTCAAAAGCTGACTCGTTTAGATATTTTAATCACCTTAGCTAAAGGACTGAATTATCAATTTACTGGTTCTACAGAAAATATTCTTTCAGTTTACAGTGATGCCTCTACCCTGAAAGGCGAACACCGTAATTCCATCGCTAGTTTAACACAAAATGGTGTAATTGTCAACTATCCAAATATAAGATTGTTGAATACTAAAAAAATTGCCACTAGGGCAGATGTATGTGCATTACTATATAGAGCAATGGTTGTGAATGGTGAAGTAGTAGATTTTCCCTCCAAATACAATGTGAAAATCACAAGATAAGTAGGTTGGCGTTAAAAATTGTCGTTATGACAAGGGAACAGGGAACAGGGAACAGGGAACAAGGAACAAGGAACAGGGAACAAGGAAGAGGTTTTCGGCAACTTTACTTTTTGTTACCTGTGTCGTTTTTTCCGTTCACCTACTTAGAATGGGAGAAAATAGGGGAAACAATGTTGAATCATGAAACTCTTGTGGTGCGGGCATCTTGCCCGCTAAATATGTACCTCATAACACCGGGAAG
>NZ_KE384675.1:59990-85182 GCF_000426925.1 Dolichospermum circinale AWQC310F
TTTGTTTCGCGCAAAGGAAGAAATAGAATGTTTCTTCCTTATTGTATTGTATCAACCAGTATTTCTCATTCCTGCTGCAATACCGTTAATGGTTAATAATGCACCTCTGAGTAATTCTCCTTTGCTGTAACGAGAGTGAATTACGCCAGTTGTAGGTGCATTTTTGGACTGACGTAGGCGTTTTAGGAGGGAAACTTGGATAAATCCTAAAGGGACAATTGTACCATTTCTTAATTGTACAGAACGTTGTAAAATTGGATCACCATCTAATAGTTTTTCGTGTCCGGTGATTTTTAAAACTAAATCTCTAGTCAGGAAAAATTCCTGAGAAATTTGTTCAAAAACATTTTCAAATCTAGTTTTGTCTTCAGGGTTAGATAATTCGTTGACATAATGACGTGCCATTTCCATGTCCACCTTTGCTAAGGTCATTTCTGCTTTAGAAATCACCATTTTAAAGAATGGCCACTTTAAGTAAAAATAGCGCAGTAATTTCAAATGTTGCTCTGGTTCTTCGTCCAGAAATTTTTGTAAAGCTGTACCAATTCCATACCAAGAAGGTAATAAGAAGCGGGTTTGTGTCCAACTAAATACCCATGGGATAGCTCGTAAACTGCTTAAATCTTTTTTACCAGATGGACGACGGGCCGGACGAGAACTAATTTGTAATTGGCTGATTTCTTCTATGGGTGTAACCTGGTGAAAGAAGTCAATAAAATCAGGTTGCTCATAGATTAGGTTACGATAATGCTGACGAGAAGCATGAGCTAATTCTTCCATGATCTCATTCCAAGGTTCAATATCATCAAACCCTGTCCCCAATAAACTCGCTTGAATTACTGCTGTGGTGATAGTCTCTAAGTGATATAAGGCTAAATCTAATAAAGAGTATTTAGAAGCTAATACTTCCCCTTGTTCGGTGATTTTGATCCGGCCACTAATACTGTTACCTGGTTGGGCTAGAATTGCTTCATAAGCAGGACCGCCACCGCGACCCACAGACCCCCCGCGTCCGTGGAAAATCCGCAGATTTACACCATAACTTTCAGCAATTTTCTGGAGTGATTTTTGGGCTTTATGAATTTCCCAGTTACTACTTAAAAAACCAGAGTCTTTGTTACTATCAGAATACCCTAGCATTACCTCCTGTAAGTTAGGACTGAGTGTAGCAATAGATGGATTTGTTTGTGATCCTGTATTGTTAATTGCAGCGTAGCCTCCAGCCAGCATAGCACGATACAAAGGCAGTTCAAACAATTGTCGCATTACACTTCTGGAACGTTGTAAATCTTCTACGGTCTCAAATAGAGGTACAACGCGAATTGTCCCCACCGCAAGTACAGGGTCAAATAAGGTTGATTCTTTGGCTAATAGTAAAACTTCTAGCACGTCGCTGACTTCGCGGCACATACTAATAATATAAGTTTGACAGATATTGATACCAAATTCCTGTTGCAGCGATCGCAAAGTACGGAAGGTTTGAATAACATCATTGGTTTTTTCGGAAAATGGTAATTCAGCGGGAATCAATGGTCTACGAGTTTGCAATTCTGCGGTTAACCAAGCTATTCTCTGTTCTTCGGATAATTCATGGTAAGATTGGGGTAAAAGCTGCAAATATTCCAGAATTTCATTAATTGCGTCAGCATGACGAGAGGATTCTTGACGAATATCTAATTGCGTGAGATTAAAGTCAAATATTTCTACTTGACAAATCAGATTTTCTAACTCTCGACAACTTAAACCTGTTTCCCGCAAGTTGCGTTGAATTAATAACAATTCCGCTAAAAATTCTGTACCGGACCGGTATTTATGTGCATCTTCATTTTGCGGCGTTTCTCGATTATATAAAGCTAAATTTCGATCTCGTGTATTTTCTAGTCTTTTCAGTATATAAGATAACTTCAAACGATAAGGCTCTTGACGAAACCTTAAAGCTAAAGAGTCATAAACGCTACTTAACTGTGATTGATCTAACTCCAGAGATTCCAGTAAATCTGGCAATACATCACTCCACTGCATAGACACGCTCAGTAATGTCACTAATTCTTTCACGGATTTAATATACCGCTCTAAAACCATTTTCCGTTGATAACAGGCGGTTTTCCATGTTACTTCTGGTGTCACGGAGGGATTACCATCTCGGTCTGAACCTACCCAAGAACCAAAGGAGCAGAAATTTGTCCCTGGTGGTTGTAACCAGGGAAAAGTTTCCTCTAGGGAGTATTTGAAGCGTTTATATAATTGTGTAATTCCATCAAATAAAACTTCTTGAAAGTAGTGAAGGGCATAGTCTACTTCATCTAAAACCGTCGGTTTGAACTGATGCAACTCATCCGTACGCCACCAGAGACGAATTTCTTCGAGTAACCTTTCTTTGATTTCTACTGTTTCCCAGGGATAACTACCAGCACGAGTTGTGCTATCATCCATTTTTTGTAGAAGATGTACCACCTGACGCTGTTTATCCCGGATAGTATGACGGACAATTTCCGTCGGGTGTGCGGTGAAAACCAAGCGGATATCCAGTTGAGAAATGAGGCGTTGAATTTGCTGTGGAGGAACATTCAACTGAAATAATAGGGGAAATAAAGCCGCAAAACTGCCTTTTTGCTGAGTTTCCGGTGTCATTAAATCGCTACCTACTTCTTTCGTAATCAGTACATCTTCCTCCCGTTGGTTAGTAGTATAAATGATACTGGGAAAAAGTTTTTGTTCAGGTTGAATTGCATAGCGGGTTAATTGCTGTTTTTGCTCGTATTCCTGCTCAATAATATTAATTAGCTGAAAATAGAGCGCAAAAGCACGGGCGGCGCGAATAGCCTCATTGATATTCAATTGTTCAATCAATTCTACAGCTGAGGCGGCTTGGTGATGTGTGGCTTGTCCTTCCGGGGAACAGAGATTCCGCAGTTGACGTAATAAATCTACCATTTCCTGACCACATTCTTGCCGGAGAACCGTTTCCCACAATTCCTCTACTACTTGTAGACGGTGACGTAAGAATAATTCCGAGTGTAGCACCGGAGAATCAATATTTTCAGCTTTCATACTTTTGATCATACTCATAAGATACTCAAAATGTCTAATCTACCTTGTTTTGAGTATCCAATATTAAGCTGTTAGCTTTTTTAGGAACTACTCACAGGTTAATTTTACTTTTAACTGCTTTTGGTTTATTTTCAATCGGAAGAGGTAATTTGAATAAACCACTTCACTAAATGCCTGCTCATCATTTTAAGACAAAGTTCGCCTGCACTCAACAGCAAACAGGAGAAAAGCTATTTTCAGAATATTTAGCCTGTTGTCATTGACTCAGGCCATGGGAACTAGAATACAATACAGGGGACAGGGAACAGGGAATAGGGAACAGGGAACTCTTAACAGGGAACAGGGAACAGGGAACTATGAAATTCCCGAATTGAACCTTTAAAACTCTTACCTTTGCGTCTTTGCGCCTTTGCGTGAGACTAAAATTCATACCCTGAGTCAGCAACGCCGTTTTTTTATTCATTACAGGGGACAGGGAACAGGGAACAGGGAATAGGGAACTCTTAACAGGGAACTATGAAATTCCCGAATTGAACCTTTAAAACTCTTACCTTTGCGTCTTTGCGCCTTTGCGTGAGACTAAAATTCATACCCTGAGTCAGCAACGCCGTTTTTTTATTCATTACAGGGGACACCAACAAAGTTAAATTTTTTACCAGTTTATCATCAGCATAATGAACATATCTACCACATTAACAACCCGCTTAGACTTTTATTATCAAGAAATCAAAACAATTATTTTAGCGCGTCAAAATCCCATGACTGGCTTATTACCTGCGAGTACCGCTGTGACTGCTCATGGTGATTATACAGATGCCTGGGTGCGAGATAATGTGTATAGTATATTAGCCGTTTGGGGTTTAGCTTTAGCATATCGCAAAATAGATCATGATGGTGGTCGCACTTATGAACTAGAACATAGCGTAGTTAAATTAATGCGGGGTTTGTTATTTGCTATGATGCGACAAGCTCATAAAGTAGAGAAATTTAAATATACACAATCTTTATTAGATGGACTTCACGCTAAATACAATACGTCCACAGGTGATATTGTAGTTGGTGATGATGAATGGGGACATTTACAACTTGACGCTACATCTATCTTCTTGTTAATGTTAGCAGAAATGACCGCCAGTGGCTTATCAATTATTTTTACATTAGATGAAGTTAACTTTGTTCAAAATCTAGTTTATTATATTGGCAGAGCTTACCGGACACCAGATTTTGGAATTTGGGAACGGGGTAATAAAATTAATCATGGTAATGCAGAATTAAACGCCAGTTCTTTAGGAATGGCTAAAGCAGCTTTAGAAGCAGTAAATGGACTAAATTTATTTGGTGTTTATGGTAGTCAAGCCTCAGTAATTCACGTTTTACCAGATGAAATTGCGAGAGCAAGAATCACCTTAGAATCTTTATTACCCAGAGAATCAGGTTCTAAAGAAATTGACGCGGCGTTATTAAGCATTATTAGTTATCCCGCTTTTGCTGTCGAAGATGATAAATTACGAGAGCGAACCTTTAAAGAAATTGTGAGTAAATTAGCCGGAAAATATGGCTGTAAACGCTTTTTAAGAGATGGACATCAAACAGTTTTAGAAGATACCGAACGTTTGCATTATGAACCTGGTGAATTGAAAGAATTTGCACATATTGAATGTGAGTGGCCATTATTTTTCACTTATTTAGTTCTGGATGGTTTATTTCGCGGTGAACAAACACAAGTTGAGAAATATCAACAACTTTTAAAATCACTATTGGTAGAACAAAATGGATTACAACTATTACCAGAACTGTATTATATTCCTGAAGAAAATATAGAAGCAGAAAAATTAAATCCCCAAACTCAATTAAGATTACCTAACGAAAATATTCCCTTAGTTTGGGCGCAAAGTTTATATTATTTGGGAGAAATGTTAAGCGAGGGTTTAATTTCCTTGGGAGATATTGACCCTTTAGGTAGACATTTAAGCATAGGGAAAAAACGCAATTCCTTAGTACAAATTGCTTTAATAGCCGAAGACGAAGAATTACAAAATCAGTTAGAAATATATGGAATTGAAACCCAAACACCTAACCAATTAGCACCAATTCAAGTCAGAAAATCTGAGCAAATTTCGCAAATTTATACCCAAATTGGTAGAAATGATCAATTAGGTTTAACAGGCCGTCCTCTGCGAAGACTGAGAAGTTTAACGACATCAAGATTTTTTAAAATTCAAGATCAAACAGTGGTATTTTTACCATCATTTTTAGATTCTCAGCAATTTTATCTAACTCTTGATTATCACTTTTTAGTAGATCAAATTAGAGGAGAATTAGCTTATATTCAAAAATATTGGAGTGATTTAGGTCGTCCGACTTTGACCTTAATGATTACTCGGACAATGC
Organism: Dolichospermum circinale AWQC310F; assembly: GCF_000426925.1. Lineage (GTDB taxonomy): Bacteria > Cyanobacteriota > Cyanobacteriia > Cyanobacteriales > Nostocaceae > Dolichospermum > Dolichospermum circinale. The sequence goes on from NZ_KE384675.1 coordinate 65,433, forward strand.
TAGAAACTGGTGCAGAAGCATTATTAGAATTAATGCAAGAACTCAAAGATGGTATTTGTCATGGAGTGCAGGTAAAATTAGGAAAATTAAATCAATTAATGCTGACAGCCGCAATTCAAAAAATTGATTTTTTGTCAGATATAACATTATCTCAATCATCAGTAATTAATCAAAAAATTCGTTGTAATTATCTGACTTCCCATTTAGAAAAAAGTTGGTCTTTGGGACATACTCAAGAATTTCAAATGGAATGCGAAACGAACTTAAATTTATTATTACAATATTTGCGTTCATCGGAAAATATCTATGAACAGATTGAATTACTGCAAACATTAAGTCGCTTACAGGGTTTAGAATTTAATACAGGTTATGGAGGTCCAAATCATAAAGTCACTGTAGCTGATTTACTGGATGAAGTTTACAACAAAGCCGGCGATTTAGGGATTTGGGCGGTGGTACGACGGGCTGCGGGTTTACGTCAAATGCTTGATATTGGCTTATCAGACGCGGTAACAAGTATTTTGGTGCAAGGAAAGCAAATTGCAGTCGGGAGGGCTTATAGTCAGGCTTCTTTGATGGTTGTTCCCATGTCTGCAAATGAAATTGCTGAGAAAATCAATAACTTCTGTCGTGAAGATATCCGCGACCGGGTTTTAACACAAGAAATTCTCATTTATCTTGGTGTTTTAATCAAATCTGAACCAAAATTATTTCGCGGTTTTATCACATTAAGAGTCGGTTATCTGATTCTTTTAATTACTAGCGAAATAGCTAGAGAATTTAATCTCACCCAAGATGAAGCTTATGAAAAATTAATGGAGTTATCACCTTTTGAAGTGAAAATGCGTTTGCGTCAAGTGTTAACTGGATATAGTGGTGTAAGTAATTTATTGCGTCAACAGGAATCATTGCACGTCAAACAAAAAGAAAGTGATATTGCTTGGGTTGTGTTACCTGTAAATAGTGAAGAAATAGAAGTTCCTCCCCATGGTTGGCGCAGATTTCGTCAAGCAGAAGGCGCATTAAATCGTGTACCCAAGAACTTTTTTAAACAAGTTTGGCTATTAATGCAGCATTGCAAAGGTGTAGTCATTGGTGATAAATTAGAACGCCGGAATCGTTTAGAAAGTGAAATTATGCTTTCAGAAATGACCGCAGGAGAAAGAAATTTTGCTTTATTAGTTGAACATTTACTGAATAAAATTGAAGCCCCTGAATATCGCCAAGTCAATGTAGAAGCCCTGATGGAATTGGCTACAATTGTCGCTAATAACCCAAACTTACAAATTGAAGAATATATCGTTTTAGATGTGTTAATCGGTCACGCAGTGCGGTTAGCGTGGTTAGAAAATCATCCCCATCGTCAAGATAATTATGATGAAGATAAAGCTCGTGCCTGGCCATCATTTTATAATAGTTCTCCTCAAGATTGCGCTAATTATATTTTGAAGGCCTTTAGGTTCTTAACGGAGTTTGTAAAAGATGTTTAAACTCAGATTTTCTGCCTAATGCCTAATATTATGGTAGGCTGTTACCCAGAACAGGTTTGACTATATTATATAACATAATATAACTCAGTGAGAGAAAGGATTTGGTTATGGCACGAGATCAAGCTTATCAGGAAGCAGAGGAACGCATTGAAAAGGCACGGCAAGAGGGAGCAATAGTACTCGATCTCAGCAAGATGAAACTCACTGAGATCCCAGATGCGATCGCTTCCCTGACTCAGTTACAAAGGCTTTACCTCGGCAACAACCAACTGACAGCCATCCCAGATGCGATCGCTTCCCTGACTCAGTTACAATGGCTTGACCTCCGCAACAACCAACTGACAGCCATCCCAGATGCGATCGCTTCCCTGACTCAGTTACAAGGGCTTTACCTCCGCAACAACCAACTGACAGCCATCCCAGATGCGATCGCTTCCCTGACTCAGTTACAATGGCTTGACCTCCGCAACAACCAACTGACAGCCATCCCAGATGCGATCGCTTCCCTGACTCAGTTACAAGGGCTTGACCTCCGCAACAACCAACTGACAGCCATCCCAGATGCGATCGCTTCACTGACTCAGTTACAATGGCTTGACCTCCGCAACAACCAACTGACAGCCATCCCAGATGCGATCGCTTCCCTGACTCAGTTACAAAGGCTTTACCTCGACAACAACCCCCTCAATCCTGAACTTTATGCCGCCTACGAACAAGGAACTAAAGCTGTATTGGAATATCTGCGGGCAAAAGCAGAAAAACAAATCATACTCAATGAAGCCAAACTAATCTTGATTGGTGAGGGTGAAGTGGGCAAAAGTTGTCTGTTAGGGGCATTGCGAGGGGATGAATGGGTGGAAGGTCGCCCCACAACTCACGGCATTGAAATTAAACCTGTCATTGTCACAGATCCCGATAGCGGTACAGAAATCACCTTGAATGGTTGGGATTTTGGCGGTCAGAGGGTTTATCGTCCCACCCACCAGTTATTTTTCAGTGCGCCAGCCGTGTATTTAGTGGTCTGGAAACCACGGGAAGGACCCCAGCAAGGTTTTGTCAAAGAATGGATTACCCTAATCAAAAATCGAGAACCGGATGCCAAAGTATTGGTAGTTGCCACTCACGGCGGACCAGGACAGCGACAACCAGATATTGACAGACAAGAAATTCTGGATCAATTTGGTCAAGATACAGTTTTGGGTTTCTTCCATGTAGACAGCAAACCCCCAGGAAATACAACAGATTGCCCTGGTTTAGTAGAATTAAAAGCCAAAATTGCTCGTATTGCGGCATCTCTTCCTGAAGTTGGGCGTTCTGTTCCTGCTAAATGGCAACAGGTACGGGAAATCTTGAAAACCAATGATCAAGCCTATCTCCCCTACAATGAGGTTATTGCCATCTGTGCTGAACAGGGAATTGATCAACAGCAAGCAGATTTATTCCTGGCCATTTCCCATAGATTGGGTCATTTTATCCATTACCATTACGACTCTGTACTCCGCAATATCGTCATCCTCAAACCTGACTGGTTAGCCAAGGCAATCAGCTTTGTATTGGATGATGAAATAACACGCAAACGTAACGGTTTAGCAGCATTTGACCATCTCAGCCAATTATGGAGTCATCCCCCATTTGAAGGAGAAGAAGGTTATCCGAAAGAACTCCATCCAGTATTTCTGGGACTGATGAAACGCTTTGATTTATCCTATGAAGTGGTTTTTAATCCATCTGAACCTAGCAATACCAGCTTGATTGCTCAACTTGTTCCTGATACACGCCCAAACAAATTACCAAATTGGGGAGAACAACCAGAACCCGGAGACAAACAACAAGTACAAATCTGTCGCATTGTGGACAGTCGGGGACAGTTTGCAGTGGCAGAAGGATTGTTTTATCAGTTGATTGTCCGCTTACATAAATATTCACTAGGACGGAATAATTACGAAAACAGCATCCACTGGCAACGGGGCTTAATGCTGGATAATGACTACAACGGTCGCGCATTAGTGGAGTATGTTGGCACTGATGTAAAAATTACAGTGCGGGCGGCTTATCCAGAACGCTTTTTATCCTATCTCACGGAAGAGATTAGATGGCTAGTTAAAGATTTCTGGGAAGGTTTGCGTTGTAACGTTATGGTTGCTTGCGTTGCACCTTGCGGCATGAATCCACCTGGAAAGGGATTATTTGAAGTCCAGAAACTAATTGAAAGCAAAAAAAAGAATCGTCATGAGTTTCCCTGTCCTATTACCGAGTGTGATGAATGGCAAAATATTGATTGTTTGCTAAATAACGCACCCACAACTCCACCTCCATCACAAATATTTGATATTGACCAAGTTCGAGATCTTCTGAAAACTGTTGTAGGAAATGAGTTAAAAAATGAGTTAAAAACTGCTGTAAAAGTCATCCGCGAAGATTTAGTTAGGTGCGATAGTCTAAATGAAAACCGTTTTCGGGAATTGTCTGACGAACAACGTATTGCTCTTAGCAAAATTGATCAGCAGTTTGCAACATTCATGCAAATGCTCACAGATGAAGCTAAAGATGGACCTCGTTTGTTTAGCTTTAAACCCATTGAGCCGAGATTTTTGGATAAACCTAAATGGATAAATGCCAAATTTCAACTTACCCTTTGGTGTGAACACGCCCGTCAACCACTTCCAGCCTTAAATCCTAAAGATCCAAAGAAGGGAGTTTATGAATTAGACTTACCCCGTGAGTGGTTTACCAAAGCAATTCCCTATCTCAAAATTTTAACAGGAACTCTCAGCTTAGTATTACCTGTAGCGGGTTCAGCAACTAAGTTTATGTTAGATGACACAGCCTACAAAGCTATTGAAGAACAACTTGATTTAGGACAAAAAACCATTGAATCTACCTTAAAAGGCGGTGATATGGCTTTAGCTGAAACGTCTGATCAAGCTTCCTTTTCAGAAGGTGATGTAATTCGCGCCCAAGGCTCAATTTTACGGGAATTACACGCCCTATTAAAAGCAAAAGATTCTAGTTTTGGTGGTTTAGAACGAGTGCAAAATAAACGCCGGGAATTTCTCTGGGTTCATCCTCAATTTGTAGATGAATACTAATTTTTGAGATTAATTTTCAAACCCAAAAATTCCTGTATTTATCACGATCAGGAATAGCTATTCCTAGATCGTGCTTCGCGCAATCTGCACATAAATTCGCGGTTGAATACAGATGGAAACCGCGCTTCTACTTCTCAGAAACCTCTAAATTTTGCAACCAACTAACCAAATTATCTAAACTCGCAAAATCTAACAACACCTCAGTTAAATCTTCCAATTGTTCCAGAGATAACTTCTCAATCTGCATTTTTAGCTGACTAGGAACTTCCCCGAATTTTTTAGATAACAACCGCAGGATAAGAGTTACTTCTCCCTCCTGTATACCTTGTTGTATACCTTGTTGTATACCTTGTTGCAGACCTTGTTGCAGACCTTGTTGTATACCTTGTTGCATACCTATTTCTGTCGCTTCTTCTCTTAGTTCTTGATATAAGCGAGTTTGCTCAAAAGTTATACCTAACATTGCTTCTATCTCCAAACGACTTAAACGAGTAAACCGATAAGACATTATCGTGGTAATTATTTCTAATATGGCACGACTATCCGCTGGTGCTTGTAACTCCTGTTGACAACGGTTGACTAAATATCGCGCTGCTGCTGGCGCTTTCTTTTGGTTGAGAGTTGTTAACACTAACAAACTCACATCAAGGGGTAATTGTTCAAATTCTCCCAACTCATTCAAATATACTCGATGTACTTGTTCCGAACTCAAAAGTGCGCGATAGGGGTGAATATCCCCTTGTTCTATACTCCGATTTGGATAAATTAACACCGCTTGCCAATCTTGAAAACGCTCCCTATTTCTGTAAAAATAGAGAAACAACTCCCCAAATAAACGTTCATACAGTCGCTCATCTCTTTGAAATTGTACCTCACAGAAATAAACAACTCCTGGTGTTTCCGTTTCCGGTGGTAAAAACACCCCATCAATTTCAAACTTTGGTTCTTTTACCGCTACCGAATCAAAGCGATAACTAGCCGCATTTGCTGGAGGATTTGCCAATAACTCAAACAGTAGGGTTGGGTATTTTTGAAATAAATAATAAAAAATAGAGTCACGCCGCATATAAAAGTAGAAATCACCTTTTCATATATATTACCAGGAATAGCGTCGCTATCCATTTTGTGATTTTCATGACGGCGGAGATGGAAATTTTTAACAGATTACAAAAAACCTATATAGGCCAGGGTAGAGCATTCCTAAATCCTGACCTATAGAAACAAACGATTAAACCACTTTGTTAACCATACCTCCAGTCAGTTTGATAACTCTTAGATTAGGAAGTGCAATAGCAAAGCTGACCTAAGGTATGGTATCGCTTTTTTGCATCTAAAATTCCGTTTACATCCCAACACTACTTAACAGAAACAGAATCAACGTCCACAGTCCCCCCAGTAGGAGGCGCATTATTAACTGTACTGCTGGTACTATTTTCTACATTCCCTTTTTTAGTTTTCCAACCATCAATTACTAATCCCGAAACTTCAGTAACGAATAAAGTTAAAAGTAAAACATCATCAATTTGACCAATAATAGGAATAAAATCTGGAGAAATATCCAAAGGGCTGATTAAATAGGCCACCGTACCAATAATTACCCACCAACGGTATTTAGGATTACGTAATGTATTCCGATACCATGTATAAAGGGATTGAATTGAGAAGTTCATACTCTTAACCTCCAGTGATTTTTTTATTTTGGCAAATAATCCTCTAAAATCCCGGTGGGAATAACCGCCATATTGTGTATAGAAGATGTTAATCCTTGGTAATTAATGAGAAAATTTTGTGAGTATTGCATTACTCTTGAAAATGAAAATGCTTTGATTACTAGTGATGGAGTGAGGAAACTTAAACAGTGGATATTTCAGATTTGTTGAATAAGAGCGGAACCTCTATAGTTTTTGATTTGTTCAAGAAGGGCGGTCCTTCTATGTGGCCTTTGCTGGTTTTATCAGTGCTGTCACTAAGTGTGATTTTTGAACGTTTTTGGTTCTGGTTACAGATTCTTACCCAGGAAACAGAAATAGTTAATCGTGTTTTGGATGCTGCTGGTGAGAATTGGGAAATAGCCGAAGCAATTGCTGAAAAAGCAAGAAATCAACCTATTGGTAGGTTTTTATATGCACCTTTACGCCTAAAGAAAAACGATCCAGAAACCTTTAGATTGGCGCTAGAATCAACCGCAGCAGACGAAATAGCAGGAATGCGACGGGGGGAAAAACTTTTAGAGGCTGTAATTGCTCTCTCGCCCCTGCTAGGATTGTTAGGTACAGTCTTGGGTTTGATTCATTCCCTGAGTTCAATTCGTATTGGTGATTTAGGTACAGAGTCTGCTGCTGGTGTCACAACTGGGATTGGGGAATCTTTGATTAGTACAGCCGCAGGATTAATAGTAGCAATTACTAGTTTGGTATTCTACCGCCTATTTCAAAGTTTTGTTGTTAACCAAGTCAAGGTTTTCAACAAAGCGGGAAATGAATTGGAATTACTCTACCGTCAGTACCCTCCTGATCCTAATAAAATGAATTTAGGGATAGTCTCAAATGAAAAATCATTTCCCAACAATTCTGTAGTTGAGTTAGAGGAGACAATTGATAATTCCCCCTTGAACTCTTTAGTAGAAGAAGAAGATGAAAGTTAAACTAGATAACCCCTCTGAAGACGTTCAGATTCAAATTATCCCCTTAATTGATGTTGTTTTTTGTATTCTGACATTCTTTTTATTAGCAGCTTTACAATTTACTCGTCAACAAGCAATCAATGTTGATTTACCTAAAGCTAGTACAGGTACAAGTTCTGCTGCTAATTCCCAAACTAAAAATAACATTTTACCCGTGACAATTGATGCTGTGGGGATGACGTATATAGAAAGAGAACCTGTAGGTCGGGAGGAATTGGAATCGCGTTTAAAGCAATATATCCAAACAAATCCGGAGGGAATTTTAGTATTGAATGCGTCACGTACAGCAACTTATAATGATGTTATTCAAACATTAGATTTGCTACGGAAAGTGGGAGGAAATCGGGTATCTTTGGGAATTATTCCCGGATCATCTCAACCAATGACAAATTCACCTAGCTTCCCTGCTATTCCTGTTAACCCAGGAATTAACCCGTCTCAAAACTTTAATTATTTACCACCCGATAACCCAAATCTAGTTCCTGCTCCGGGAAAGGGAATAACTCCTGGTATTTCAATTCCCAGCAACACTTTACCGCAAGCACCTGTAAAACCAGAAAAGAATAATTCTTCTCCTGAGAATTAATACCATTTCACCAAAAATTTTGGATGTTTATATCTCTCCATATTCTTCTCAATTATGAGTTTATGGGGAGATTTTTATTTACATCTCACTGTTCTTTCTGGCTCGTAATTTTCCAACTCGTAGCTAGAATATTTACTTTTAAACAAGCCCGTGACGAGGATTGAACTCGTGACCTCACCCTTACCAAGGGTGTGCTCTACCACTGAGCCACACGGGCGAAACTGAAACCAAGAATTATAGTGCTGTGTGTTTTATCATTACACAGCAATTATAATTCCTAACATCGGTAAGAGGTGGGCCGGGCTGGATTTGAACCAGCGTAGGCGTAAACCAACGGATTTACAGTCCGTCTCCATTAACCACTCGGACACCGACCCGTTTGTGTCCCACGCTTAACTATAATAGCAATAGTTTTTAAGTTTGGCAAGGGGTTAGAGAAAATATTTTTCATAAAACCTCAATCCCTTACCCCAAGCCAGTTTTCCCAGTTGCTCACAAGTACAAGCGGGGTTAAATACCATTTTGACCTGAAAGTTCAGCTTGGGGGGAAAAATTCTAGGCGATAACGATATAATGCCACTGGTCGAGAACCTGCGGTAAAATAATCAGGATCTTGGGGGGAAAGATAGACAGCGGTAACTTGGTCTGCTGTAATGGTTGGGGAAGAGGTGGAAAGTTTTTGGTAAGCGGTGGTTGATTCTACAGTATTTAAATAGGGACGAGAACCACCTTTAAATAATTGTTGAAAAACTTCGGAAGTGATGAATTGATGTTGTGATATTCTCTCTGTAGCGCGAGCAGTGACAAGAGAAATTAATTGACGTTCACCCCGCAAAAATGTAATTTGACGATTAGGAGATTCAGGATCTACTTTTGATGATAATACAGCTTCATCTCCTAAATAGGCTCTGGTTAAATTTAAACTATTAAATTCTCTATCAGCTACTAATATTGGTGTTTGATTTTGGAAATAAGCAAGAATTTTTAAACCCGAATTAGTTGGTTTAACTTTCACAAATCTCACTAAAAAACTAATTGGTTGATTTAATTGACTGCGATTATTTTCAAAGCCGGGTGTGATTATATTCGGTGCTAACGGTGCTGCTAAATCTACTAATGTACTTGTTACTTTCCACCTACCAGCTATCCAGTCAGGGTAGACTAAATCTCCCTCTGCTGGTTTGACTGATGTTAATTTTTCCCATTGGGGGAATTTGGCTAAATGTTCTGCTAATTCTCCCGCTTGTGCTTCGTTATTTCCTAAAAACAATAAAAGCATTAAGCAACAACTAATAATTATTTTGATCAACATATTCAATAATTCAAGATTAAACCTACTCCCCGACTTATCAAATACGTCGGGGATCTGAAAGAAACGAAAAATTACAAAATTTCTAAGGGTAAAGGTTGCCAAATTTCGCCATATTTTTCTTTTAAAATTTGCCAAGCTTCTACTTGTCCTGGTTCATATTCTCCGGGTTTACCCCATTGCAAAAATAGGCTTAATGCAGGTTCTAATTTTTCGTCTATAAACCGAATTGCATAAGTTGTAAAATTCCCTCTTTTGGCTTCACCTGTTTCAAATTTCACTTGGGTGATTTTGTCCATGTTTAAATGAAATTCAAAGCCTTCGGTGTGCATATTTGCATATTTACCTTTTGGTAATTCTGCGTAAAATAGCTTTTCTATTTTCCCTCTCGCTTCTAAAACAGCAGCGCTACTGGTGACAATTAACCGCAAAGTTCCTAAGCTTTCACAAGCTTCTAAAAATTCTTTCAATGTTGTTGTCATATTTGTTAATTTTTTACTAGTGAGTGTTCAATTTCAGATTGATAACCAATAACTAATTTACTACGTTTCATATTTCTCATAAGCAGCAACAATGCGCTGTACTAAAGGATGACGCACTACATCTTTCTGAGAAAATTCACAAATAGCAATCCCTTCTACGTTTTTTAAAATTTGTAAAGCCACATCTAATCCCGATTTTTGATATGGTGGTAAATCAGTTTGCGTAATATCACCTGTAATCACCATTCGGGAGTTAAAACCTAAGCGCGTCAAAACCATTTTCATTTGCGCCGGTGTAGTGTTCTGGGCTTCATCAACAATTATAAAAGCATTATTTAAGGTTCTTCCCCGCATATAGGCCAGTGGTGCAACTTCGATGATTTCCCGCTCGATTAAATTGGGGACTTTTTCCGGGTCTATAAACTCATTAATGGCATCATAAAGGGGACGCAGATAGGGATTAACTTTTTGCTGTAAATCTCCGGGTAAAAAACCGAGTTTTTCCCCGGCTTCCACTGCGGGACGAGTTAAAATCAACCGTTCAAATTGATTACTAAGTAGGGCTTGAACTGCGACAACTACAGCCAGATAGGTTTTTCCTGTTCCCGCAGGACCAATACAAAAGGTTAAATCGCGTCTGCGAAGCGCGTCTATATATTGGCGTTGGTGAAAGGTTTTAGCGCGAATTTCTAACCCCCGACGCGTTTTGGCCAGGATATCGCGCTGTAAGTCCTGTAATTGGTCTTCTGTATTGGTATCGAGGGCTTGGCGGGCTGTGAGAATATCAGCACTAGAGATATTATTACCTTGACTCCACAAATTTTCTAGCGATCGCACCAATTTCTTTACTAATTCTACCTGTTTTGGTGTTCCAGAAATTAATAATTCTTGTCCCCGCAGAACTAAATTAGCTCCTGTTTGTTGAGATAAAAACTTGATATTAGCCTCACTATATCCTGCTAAAGCGATCGCACTGGACATATTAGGCAGTTGGATCAAATCATCTGCCATATTATTCTTGAATTGGGTGAAAGGTTGTTTTTAACAAAATAATATTTTCCTATTCAATGTAAATTTAAAATTGTATTATGTAGGGGTAACGTCCCCGTGCCTACCCCGATATGTGGGGCAACCACAGGGGGTTTGCCCCTACGTAATTTATCGGTTGAGGGATTTTTAAAATGTTCAATTAATTTTGCTCAGGTACTTAACTTGCCGTTAATTAATATGTTTATGATTGGGAAATAGGCTGACAACACTTGTTAATTCTTGGCTGGTAAATCCGCAATAAACACGGAATTATTAGCCAAGATTTGACAAGACTGTTGTCTCCCGTCTCCAACAATCTCAACTGACTACTTGACAAGGGCGGAAATTAACCAAATACTAAAAATTCCTAAAAAGCTTATTGAATCGGCTTTTTTTAATTTTTAATATTTAATTTTCATGCAGCTGATATTACCGCAAACGTGGTTTAACAACAGGTTTGGGAATATTACTCTCTCTTTCTTTCGATTTGGGTGGTAGTGTCCGCTCTTCCTGTTCTTCATCAAAAGACATACTTTCCCGACCTGGGGAAGCACCACCATAGATATCCAGGTATACTGATTGACCAGCTAGTTCTGCTGCGGCAGCAATTACAGAGCGAATTGCCTGGATATTGCGTCCCCCTCTACCAAACACTTTTCCCTTATCTGTAGTATCAAAAGCAATGCGTACCCAAGCCCGCTTCAGGGTTTGAGATATTTCACAATCAACCCTTAAAGATTCTGGAGATTCTAAAAACGGCTGCACAAGAAACTTCACCAGCCCAACATAATTGGGACTGGTTGCTAGGGATTTAATCTCAAAACTATGATGCGGCTGTTGCACTGACCTGTTCAAAAACGTTAGCTTTTACGAGAATACGACGAACTGTATCGGTAGGTTGAGCGCCTTGTTGTAGTCGCTTAACGATACCAGGAATGTCTAATTTTACTTCATCTGTTCTGGGATTATAGAATCCTAATTCTTCTAAGGGGCGACCGTCACGACGGGCCAGGTTGTTCATAGCAACAATCCGGTAACTTGCTTCGCGCTTTTTGCCAAATCTTTTTAAACGCAATTTGATCATTTTGAGAACTGTTTCTCCTGTTCCTAGTTAGTGAGTTTGCAACTGATTGATGAGGAAGTGACTGGGTTATGACACCCGCGTTCACAATTTCCGACACTCAAACGCTAATTTTAGCACTTCCTGGCCGTGAATGGCTATTAGTTAGTTGTCGGTTGTCAGTTGTCGGTAAGAAAGATATTCTTTTAAGCCCCATGCTCCCGTGGTTTCGGGATAAAACAGTTGTAGCACCTCAATCTTTCCTCCATTATCTGCACTGATTCATTATAAACAGTTTTGATAAATTCTAGGTCTTGAGCTAGACTAGGTGCTTATTTCCGCACAGACCAAGAGCGAACTTGACCTAAAGTTACAGGAATGCGATCGCTCACGTCAATGGTAAATAGATAGACTTTTTTAGCTCTGCGGCCATTTTCCGGGTCAAAAAACTTTAATTTCACATCCCAACAATCACTATTAATGCGACAGAAAGGACTTTTTTCCACTTCAATACTATCAAGCTGCATCCCTGTAGAAATAGCTTGAGAAAAACTAGAAGCAGCTTGGAAAGCATTAGTTACAGAAAAATTCAGCGCCCGATCTTTAGCAAATTGTCCTAAATTTTGCAAATCATAGTAAACTCGATTTAAGAAACTACTCAAAGCCTTTCTCATAGCCATTTCTTCGGCTGGTGCTGTGGCTTCCGTAATTACGGTTTGCATTGCCATATCTACTAAACTATTGACTTTCCAGCCATACATTCCCCTAGTATTAGTTAAAGTAATTACAGGCACAACTTGACCAGAAAATAATTCCACAGTTCTATCTGTTAATCTTGCAGGAATACTCACCCGTTCTACAAAATCATCACTATCTTCTAGTTGAATTTGTCCCTCTAACATAGCAATTAGAGTTTCATAGATATCTGCGGCAAAACCGCTTACAGGTTCTAAAGCATAAATAGGAGTCAGTTCTTGGTTGAGAGTCCAAATTAAAGGTTTAGCTTCGGCGGGATTTTCTGATAGATAATTCACCATTTGCCGGCTATCATAGGGATTAGCAGGGATAATTGCCCCGTCCATATTCACTGCTGGCATTAATTGTTTAAACGAGTCCCTTCTGGCTTCATTACCAAAATCATAACCAATAGTTCCTAAAGCATAAACCAATTTAGAAGCGGCGCTAGGGGTGACACCTTGAGTTATTTCACTTCGTTGTTCTCGTTCCCAGTCTCCGGCTGGGAATGCCGTCTCCAAGGCTCTGCCTGACGGTATAGTTAGAGGCACAGCCTCTAATGTAGCATTCCCAGGTTCTACCTGGGAACGAGAGATTCCTACTCCCCTCTCCTCATAGGAGAGGGGTCGGGGGTGAGGTTCTTGTACTCCCTCATAGGAGAGGGGTCGGGGGTGAGGTTCTTGTACTCCCTGGTAGGAGAGGGGTCGGGGGTGAGGTTCTTGTACTCCCTGGTAGGAGAGGGGTCGGGGGTGAGGTTCTTGTACTCCCTGGTAGGAGAGGGGTCGGGGGTGAGGTTCTTGTACTCCCTGGTAGGAGAGGGGTCGGGGGTGAGGTTCTTGTACTCCCTGATAGGAGAGGGGCTGGAGGTGAGGTTCTAACCTTTCTCCCGTCAATAATTGAAACGCACCGGGAATATTCAACTTACCTAATAAACACCGTTCCGGTTCTTCCACCTCTTCCGGGTTACAGGGAATAGCACTATTTAAAATCGCTTCCCGCACTGCTTCCGCATTGGGTTGTTCACCCCGTTGCAATTGCATACTCATTAATAAAGCAGAAATACCTGTAACAATGGGTGCAGCGCAACTTGTACCTTTTTCTCTGATAGGTTCTTCCGTTCCCGGTTGTGCGCCTAAAATATTTTCACCATTCGCCATTACACCCTTATTTTGATATTCTCCCCCATAATTACTAAATTTAAACGGTTGGCCATCATCTCGCATTGCACCCACTGTAATCACACCAGGAAGAATAGAGGGAATACACCAACATTCCCCTTTATCATTACCACCAGGGGCAATAATTAACATATTATTGTCTTGGCATTGTTTGACAGCACGGGCAAATAAATCTGGTGCTACTCCGGTTTGGGTAGGGTGACAAGCAGCGATATGGATAATATTCGCTCCCCATTGCCAAGCGGTATTAATAGCGTGGGTAAGGTTGATAGGGGAAATAAAATCATCATTAGCGAAGGAAATAGGAATATTTAATGCTGTACATAAAGGGGCAATACCAGGGGCGGGTGTGCCGTGTTGCCCTAAAATTGTGCTAGAAATGTGAGTAGCATGACTGGATAATTCAATGCGTTGTCTAATAGCTGGAGGGAAAGGTGCAAAAAATGCCTCCCGTTCTTTTTTTGCACCTTCTTTATCGTGGTCGGGGTCGTCTTTTTTGTCTTTTTGTTCTTTGTTAAAATCTAAATATAAATTGAGATAATAATAGTATTCTTCGTTAAGTTCAATATCTTCTGACCAGTAGGGTTTAAATTGACTAAATTTTGCCCCTTGAAAACAACTGCGTTCTAAATCTGCTGAACCATCAAGGATAGCAATTTTAATGCGAGGGTCGCCTTTTGTGCGTGTCCAAATTTGGGAGATTCCGGGGATGTCGGTAAGGTTAGGCATGGTTTTGATTGTGTTGTTGTAATTGATGTTATAATTATGGGTGAAAAGTCTAATTTTTTATAAAGTTAATGCCAGCTAAAGATATTTTTCATGATGCTGTTAGGATAGGGTTAGAAAAAGAGGGTTGGGTGATTACAGATGATCCTTTAAGAATTCGCTCAGGTAGGGTTGATATGCAAATTGACTTGGGAGCAGAAAAAATCATAGGTGCTGAAAAAGGAGAGGAAAAGATTGCAGTTGAGATTAAAAGCTTTATTAGTTCTTCCAATATTTCGGAATTTCATACCGCTTTGGGTCAATTTCTTAACTATCGTCTGGCTTTGAAAGATCAGCAACCTAACCGTTTTTTATATTTAGCAGTTCCTCTGGGAGCTTATCAAACATTTTTTAACTTGCCATTTGTAGAAACCGCTATTGAGCATTTCCAACTCAGCTTGGTGGTTTATGACCCAAACCATGAGGTGATTGTAACATGGAAAAAATAGAACAATATCGTACATATATCCAAGCTTTATTAACTGAATATGCTCAGGGAAGTCCATCGGATCATGAGGTAGAAACGCAACTGATTTTTGACAAAGAACGGGATCATTATCAGGTTGTTTATACAGGTTGGAAAAATCGCAGACCGATGTATGGTTGTGTTTTGCATTTGGATATTAAAGATCAGAAAATTTGGATACAACATGATGGAACTGAAATTGGTATAGCAGATGAATTAGTTAAATTAGGAGTGCCAAAATCAGATATTGTTTTAGCATTTCATGAACCTTTGGTGAGACAATATACAGGTTTTGCTGTTGGTTGATTTTCATATATAGCAGGGAACAGGGAACAGGGAATAGGGAACAGGAAACAGAGGTAAAATTCCTTCTGTGTCTGGTTTTTGGTTAAATTCTCTATCTCATTCAAGTGCATACCGCTATAAGATTTTCACATAAGATTTTTACATGAATTTTAGATCATTTTTGGAAATATTTACATTATGTCACATTATGTCATACAGTGATTTTACCCTCAGAAAAGTCAAGCAAACCTTTGGCATAAATACCATTGAAGATCAAAAGTTTCTGCCAGAAATCCAACCAATAGCTGCTAGTGCAACCCTGACTGATTTTTTAGCGGAAAGTTTACCATTAGCTATAGCGACAGGAAGTGAAAAAGCACGTTCTGAGTTAATCATTAGTCCGGTTTTACTAGAGGTTCGTAAGATTTTACAAAGAAAAATTAGTCTATTCTCTGGTACAGATTTTACTGTAGATTCGGCTTTAGGATTGAATGGAGTCTGTGATTTTGTTCTCAGTCTTTCAGCAGAACAGTTAGAAGTGGAAGCACCCGCAGTGATGATTGTGGAAGCTAAAAAATCAGACTTAAATCCGGGTATTGGCCAGTGTATTGCGGAAATGATTGCTGCTCAAAAATTTAATGAAATTAATAATCAATCTATTCCTACAATTTATGGTAGCGTAACTAATGGTACTGTTTGGCGATTTCTACAATTAACAGAACAAACTGTAACAATTGATTTTACTGATTATCCCCTTCCTCCTGTTGATGTCATTTTAGGAATTTTAGTTTGGATGGTAACTGCTGCTAATTAAATAATTGTCACCAATAGGGGTTTAGCAATGCTCATAGGTGTCAACTTAGGCTAAAAATGTCTTATCTGTTGGCTGACAAACCCGCCCAGAAATGAATTTCCGGGCTAATAGCGAAAGTAAACTAAAGTTTACTGAAAATTTTCTGGGTTATTTAGTCATCTGGAGATGACTTTTGCTATGAGACTGGGAATAAATTCCCAGTCAGGCTATGGGTTTTACGTTAAGTTGACACCAAAAATCCTGGATATCCTGATTCTGACTAACTAGATAATCTACTAATAAAATCCTCATGTTCTGGACTTGCTAAACCCTGCTGTAAAACAGCTAATACTGTACCTAAATCTCCTCCTAATAATGCTATTTTATCTAACCATAAACCGGGGAATACTTGGGAACAAATTATATTATCTGCATTGGCTTGAAGTTGAATATACTCTCCTTGTTGTAGCTTAAACCAATCAAATTGATAGTCATAAACTCGCCAGATTAAATATTCTTGGACTTGATTACGACGATAAACTTTGAGTTTTTCATGTAAATCATAGGAAGCACTAGAAGCAGCAATTTCTACTATTAATTCTGGCGCACCTTCTACATAATCATCTTTATTTATTCTTGATTGTCCTCCTGTTTCAATTCTTAATAAAGCATCCGGTTGTGGTTCGTTATCTGTATCTATTAGCACTGTGGCATTATCGGCGAAACCTATGCCCGGTGTAGCTGCTTTATAAACTCCCAGCCAAGTCATAATATAAGCATGGGGTTCTCCATGACTTTTGATTCTTAATGGTGATGCCACGTAAACTACTCCTTCAATTAATTCGGCTTTTTTCAGATTCGGCATGGCATGATAACGCCGTTCAAATTCATGACGGGTTAATTTGTCGCCGTTTTCTAGGGGAGGAATAGTTAAGATGGGAGAAATTGCAGTAGTAGATATCATAAAATTTGCTCAAATTTTGCAGAAAATGAAATTGTCACCAATCAGGATTTCAGGATTTACAGGATGTTACCCAACATTTCGGTGATTTTGTGATTTAATGTTGTTGGGTTGCGCTGTCGCTTAACCCAACCTACATCTAACCTATAGATATCATTATTGTCAGATTATGTCTTTTTTAAGCTATATTTTGTAATATTTGAGGTTGGGGTATGGGCTTACCGATTTGATTATAGCCATACACCAAATCTTCTAACACTTCCTTGGCATTTTCTAGAGCTTCTTCATAGCTTTCTCCGTGGGTTTTAGCATATTTTCCCCACTCAGGTAAAAAGGCAATATAGACTTGATCTTCTTGGGACCATTGAATTAAAATACTATATTTCATAGTTCATCTCCTTTTTCTAATTGTTCAAGTTCTTTGATACTTTCTATTATATCTTTCTCTTGATAAGGTTTTGCATCTTTGCTGTCTTTGCCAGATAGAACTACAGGTTTTGGTAAAAGTGGATGAATCCAGTAAGAATGACTACCTTTTCCCCGCTTTGGTAATAACGTAAATCCTGCTTTTTGCAACATCTGTTTTAATTCTCTAATTTTTTTGGGCATTTAGTTTTATTTATTTGGACTTCTGGAAATTGCATTTGAATGATGTTATTCAACGTTTTGGTGATTTTGTAATTTAATGTTGTTGGGTTGCGCTGTCGCTTAACCCAACCTACATCTATCGGGTAAGTTAATAGTTATGGGAATTGTCATAGAAAATACGATGGTTGATTACAATTATACTTTAGATAATGTTTGGGATGAATTTCTTTGTTATTTTTTTGTCTGAATCAGGATGTCCAGGATTTAAGGATTTACAGGATGTTATTTAAACCCTGTAGGTTATTTTGACGGATGTTACCCAACATTTCATTTTGATTATTTTGTTGGGTTGCGCTGTCGCTTAACTACATTCTAAATAAGATAATATAAATTCATTTTTTCAATTGTCCCTCCTAGCAATTGTTTTTCTTGAACAGCAACACACATCTCGCGCATGGGTTGTTGTTGGTAATAAGCATGAACTCGACGTGCAGTATCGTTAACGGTAAAGTAATTGAGAAAATCATTGAGATTTTTTAAGTAAAAGTACACTACTTTATCTGCATTAGCTTTAGATAAACCAACACAAATGCGACTACAAATAGGTAAAAATTGTAATGCTTGGGGTGATAAAACAGTTGCTAACCGTTGCTGGATATCAAATATTTGAAATTCTTGGTTTCTAATATAAGGGTAAAGTTCAATCTCACTACGACCATCTAAAGATAAATCAAAACCTATATGTAAGCTATTACTGACAAGTAAATTATAAATATTTTTATCTAAACCACCGTTTAATGCTATTGCTGTTTTGATTTTTTCTGGATAATTTTTAATAGTAAGAGCGATTTTTAATTTTGTTTCAGATAATTCTTGTCGTGCATCAATTCCCACCATGAATTCTGTCATTTTATTAAAGTCAAAATTTTCACCAAAAAATTGCTGAATTAAAGAATAATTAATTTGCACATCAATTCGTGATTCTACTTTTTGGAAAAACTCATAAACTACATTAAGTTGTTTTAAGTTTTTTAGAGTGAAGCCAATACCAAAACGAGCAGGGTAAAGTTTGTCTAGCTCAATTTTACAAGAAGATTCGAGAGAACAATTTTCTGATGTCGTTTCTATTTGGTTAACAAAGCTATCAAAAATATCTAGAGGATAAAAATTTTTGATCTCAAAGATTTGCTTGTGAATGCCAATGTAATAGATTTTTTTACCACTTTCTAATAATGTTGTCATTGCCAATTACCATTGATGATTTTACAGTAAAATGAGAATTTGATTTAAGCAGTAAAAACTGGAAATGCCTAGAAAACCTCGAATTTTTAAACCTGGATACTCTTATCACATTACCACCCGTTGCAATAACCGTGAATTTAAACTTTCACGGAGGGAATGTCGGGAAGTGTTTCTTTATGCGATAAAAAAGGCTTTGAATAAATTCAATTTCCAGCTTTATGCTTTGTGCATTATGTCAAATCATGTTCATTATTTGATTGCACCTAAACAGCCAGAAGAGTTACCCAAAATTATGCACTTCCTCAACTGGTACACGGCGATGTGTTTTAATCGGATGTTAAGAAGAACAGGACACTTTTGGGAGAAACGATATTACTGTGATGGATTTCCTTCTTCAGATAGAGACAGAGCATTAAATACTTTACGGTATATTCATGGTAATCCTAAAGCTGCAAAAATGCGCCAGAGTTTTTTCTATGACTTCAGCAATTATGGCAGTTATGAATCCTTAACTGATGATGGTTTAACTCAATGGCATCCGGCTTTTTTACGACTGGGAAACAGCTTAGAAGAATGTGCCAAAAAGTATAAAGGCTTTTGCCAAAAGTATAAACCCAAGGAGAAAACCCCGACCCAATGCCACTGGGGTAGTAAGCTGTTGGCTGGGGTTCATCTCACAAATCAGGGTTCAACCACCAACCCCAAAAAATCTAAGTCCAGTTTTCCACCACCCCCGTGAGGTCCAATCGGAAACCCCCGAACTGACAAGGATTGTCCGTCAATTCATCGAGGCGAACCGTGGGACAAGGGATGTAGAAACAGACTTTTGATATTTTTTGAGGTGAGTGGTAGAATGGGGTGACTTACTCCGCGTCGTCGCCCGCAAATGGCGGCCAACTCGTTCCGTCGTAATCGGGGTGCTTGGTTGAGGGTGTAACCAGACCGCTTTGATCCTTAGCGGTAGAGATGGTTTCGCGTTCTACGGGAGCAACTTGTTGGGGGCGGATGT
>NZ_KE384676.1:0-38524 GCF_000426925.1 Dolichospermum circinale AWQC310F
AGTTATTAAAACAAAAAGGTTTACACTGGTCCCTATATCAAAAACAACAGACCAATATTTAAACCAGAAGCCAATTCCTCTCTGCGACTCTGCGACTCTGCGTGAAAAAACCTAATTTAATAAATCTAGACCCAAAGCGACAGCACCCCATAAAGGTGCATCATCACCCAACAATGCCCGGACAATTTCAAAATTCACCTCTGGTAATGCCGTTTCTCTGGCTACTTTTCGCACCGCAGCCCAAAAATTATCACCGGCTTTTGTCACACCACCACCTAAAACAAAGCGTTGGGGATTCATCAGATTGGCTACATTACCAATAGCCACTCCCAAAGCCCAAGCCCCCCTATATAATACCTCTTGGGCGATTTCATCCCCGTAGGATGCGGCAGCACTGACGACTTTTCCCGTGAGTAAATCCAGATTATTACCCGTCAAATACCTAAGTATTTCTCCCCTGGCTTTACCCTCAGCGCTGGGTAGTTCTTTTTCCAGCATTTCTCGCGCATTTTGTGCCATGTAGGGGCCAGAAGCCAACCGTTCTACACATCCTCGTTTGCCACATAAGCATAATGGACCTCTAGGATCTACTACTATATGACCAATTTCCCCCGCCATGCCCAATGCACCTCGCCACAGTTTGCCATTAATTATCCAGCCTCCGCCAACACCCGTACTAATAGTAATATAAAATAAGCTATCATATCCTTGTCCAGCCCCAAAGCGATATTCACCGATGGCTGCAACATTAGCATCATTATCTATACTCACAGGTACATTATAATCTTCCTCAAATAGTTGTTTGAGGGGAACATTTTCCCACCCCGGAACATGATGAGATAGTCTAACTAAACCTGTCGTTGCGTCTACTGGACCACCAAAGCTGATACCAATAGCATCCGGTTTATTTCCTTTTAACACAGATTTGATCAGCGATCGCATAATTTCTAAATCACTTAAAGCATCAGCATTTGCAGGAGAAAACCGTGATTCATGATACAACCACTCTCTAGTACCAGCCTTAACTGTCGCTGCTGCTAATTTTGTACCGCCAAAATCCAAAGATAAGATTAATGTCATATAATTAAACAATAGGGAGTCTAGGAAACAACTATCAACCATTCACCATGATTACTTAATTATAATTTTTTTGTACTGCATTAAGAAACCATCTTCACAGCCCGGATCTAAAATATTTCTGGTATTTTTGGATTAATTATCCTTGTAACATATATATAACCTAATTTATTACATTTATAAATGCAATCATAGTGATGCTAAATTTTTGTTAACTTATGTATATTTGAGATTGTAGTCAGGACTTTAGTCCTGAGACTTGGTTTTTTAAAAAAATTATTGAGAATATTTTGCAATATAGATAAATTCAGCTATAATTTATATAACTTAAAAGTTAGTGAATGTATGCTATTGGGTATACAGACAAAAGATAGGATTTTTTATTTAGATAGTTGAGGAAAAACATCATTTAGGAGTCAACACAAAAGATTAAAAATGCTGGTCAAAACAGATATAAAGTATAAAAAATATTATATAAATTCTCCCACTAAAATGTAAAAAATCTATATTTGATATGATTACATTTTTGATCACAGAATTTATTTAGCCGGAAAAACTTGAAAAAATGAGAATATGATCAAGTGTCCACAGGAATTTCTGCTAACAATTGTCCATAAAATCCATCCTTGAGTAAGTGTAAATGAATAAATTTTTTTGTGCTGATAATTCACGACAACTACAAGAAGATATCATTGGTACTGCTACCAACTACCAGACCTATATTTTAGTAGAATGTCCTACACCCTGGACCTATGAAGCCTTAAATTCCAAATGGGTTCCCGACAACTTACGGAGTTTAGTAGAAGAAGTCAAACGTGCTAAGATGCCAATTTGCTTTCTCCTAATTGCTAATGATCAATCCCATAGAGTTAAAGAGACAACTTTATTAATTTATCAGCAGCAAAAGGGATTAATCAAAGGATACAGTAAGCAAGAATTTAAACTACCGAATATTGAAAAAGCAGCGGGAGTTATTAGTAAATATTTAGCAGGTTTTAATCCTGATTATCAAATAGAATCTCATATCAACAGGGATATATTAATATGTACTCATGGTAGCCATGATCAATGTTGTGCGAGATATGGTAATCCTTTTTATTTTTATGCTCAAAATACAATTTCTGACTTACAATTAAATCAGGTGAGAATTTGGAAATCGAGCCATTTTGGTGGTCATAGATTTGCTCCCACAGCCATAGATTTTCCCCAAGGAAGATATTATGGGATTCTTGATCAAAATACCTTTCCATCAATTCTTAACCATAGTGGGGATATAGAATGCTTCAATAAAATTTATCGTGGTTGGGGAATATTGCCTAATCCTTTGCAAATTTTGGAAAAAGAACTTATCCTCCGTTTAGGATGGGATTGGTTTAATTATAAAGTAACAGGTAAGATACTAGAAAAGAGTTTAGATAATCAGACAATTTTGGGTGAGTTAAGTTTTGAACAACCCTCTGGGACACTCTACACTTACCAAGCCAAACTTGTAAAAGATAATTTAAAAACACAAACCCTGAAAGTTTCTTGTCATGCTGCACAAGAAGTAGTATGTATGAAATATGCTGTATCTAATCTTTGGTTGGTAGCTAAAAAAGTGGCAACTTATAGTTAAGAGATCATTGTCACCAAACCCAGATCCCTGACTTCTTGAAGAAATCGGGGATCTATTTTAAATTAAGGAATATCTAGCAATTGTCTCAAGAGCATTTGATCATCTAATTTAGCTTTTAAACGACCTTTTTCCACATCACGAATCCAGCTTTGGCTTTTTTCCATTAACTTAGCTAATTCCCTTTGGGAAAGGTTCATTCTTTTGCGTCCTTCTATCACTTGTTCCCCTAGTAAATTACCTGTTTGTTGATGATTGCTTTTAGGTTTAGTAGTGCGACGTTGTTTCTTATCTGATTCTGAATGCTTTTCCCAATCTGGAGGCAGTTCAAAAGCTAAAATTCGCGCATTCAGGAGCAGATTCCATTTACCACGAGGTCCGCTATCTGTGAGACGATTTTCACCACTACCGTCATTAATCCAAAATTCTAAAGCTTGATCAGGATCTTCAGGAATATCAACTAATTTAGCCCACAAAGGTTGAATTTCTGGGGGATAGGTGACAGGATCAAATAATGGTTTAATTCCATAATGATTGAGAACTTCTAAATCATTTTCATAGGCTTTAAGTAAGCGTTTTCGCTCTTCCCTATGTTTAGAAGCTTGAGTCAGTTTTTCTTCACCATAAGCAACGCGCAGTAAGGTAGGAATAGTGATGCGTTGTTCCCTACCCATTTTAGTTTTAAATAATAACCAAAGCATGAGTCTAACAGCACCTTCATGTTGTTGCCACAAACTCATAACCGTGGTTAATAAGGTTTTAGGAAGGCTGCCATATTGATAAAATGCAGTGCGTTCTTTACATCCTTGTCTGTTGCAAAAATGTTGCGTCCAAATCCCAGCTTTGATTGTAAATGTTAGACCAATCAAATATTTACACCCTTGATCATCTTCTTGAAAATGGTGTTGAGTATTTATTAAATTCCAGAGATAACTATCTTTAATAGCAAAACTGGGAACTCTACCTTGTTGCGGCCAGTCAATAGAAACCATGAGAGAACAAGTTTGATAAACGATATTCTTGATTAAACCGAGTTTGGTACTTTTGCTTAGATCCTTACGTTTTTCCAAGCCCAAATACTGTTCAATTTGTCGTTCATCAATGGTAAATTCTTCTTGCCAAGGTTGATCTAAGGCTGTGATTTTAGCCGCAAAAATCAGATGAATACAAGCAGCACGAATATCTAAATAATCAATTGCTTGTAAATTATTATTAGTGCGGTTATTAACTGGAAATAGGTTTTGAATTTGAAAAGAAATTGTCCCTTTTCCTTGATTAACTGAGCGGTTGTAATGCCAATTACCTTCTTCATTTTTTTCCCATGGTAAAGATGTCCGTTGTGCTAATAGATTACAAGCTTCCCAGATAACTATTGCTGAAGCAAAGGGGTTATTCTTACCATTAGAAAATAAATCGGAACTGGTAGCATCTCGTGGTTCAATTTTGCATCTTCCTTTTTTTGCCTGTATAGGTATAGGGGCATTAGTTGGACAAGCAATTACGCATTGTGGTTGTGAATGATGACCATCACAATTATTGCAAAGGACAGGATCAACCCAATATTCATCATCTTCGATTTTGATTGCACCCGTAGGACATAGGGGTCGGCAGTTGTCACATCCCACGCAATTGTTATTAGGAATTATATGCGGCATAGGAGGTCTTCCTACTTTAATCGTTGAGATGTTTGGCTCAAGTCTCCCCTTACAGAAATGTTTAGATAAATGAACTACATTTAGATTTGGTTTCGCGCCATCACTCTTAGTGATCTCGAAGAGTAGACGCTAAGGAGCAAAGGCGTGAAGAACGAAGGAGATTAAATACATAAGAACTGCTATAATGTGTTCTTTTGATTCATAATTTGCTACCCAATTACCTCTATAACGAGAAGATATTTTTCTCCTCTGATTAATTACTTATAGGGTTGATGAAGCCTGATTTTGTAGCTATTGATATTTGGCAAAGTTAGACTTTATTACTTCTTCATTAACTATAAATTTCATAAAGATTTGCATAAGATTGTTCAGTATGAGCTTGGCGGAATTTCTTAATATTTACCTAGATATTTATGGTGATAATGTTTATGCTGGGCTATATAAATTAGTCTAAATGTTTTTTATGAACATCTTGAGGAGTTAGGCACAAAATGGTTCAAAAATGAAGTAAATTATTTGTTTAACTTTGTATTTATAAATACCATGAAGATGATATTTTGATCTAACTAAAAAATATTCGCAAATGGCTAGTCATTTAAGTTAATAATTAGTTGAAATAATTGATAATAATTTCTATTAATTAAGGTATTTTTTGGCTAATTGACTCAGATTTATTGAGAAAATAAATTTAAACACGATCTCGGAAAACTTTGGTTAATAAGCTTTTTATCTAACAAAACAGTCAAAATTTATCAATAAGTGTTATTATTTAATAATATTAAGTAACTAAAAATAAATAATATTGTTTAGCAAGTCATCAAAATTTGACAAAAAAGTTAATTTTTGTGATTGAAAAAATTAAATATTAGAGTAGTATGAAGATTAAAGGACTAACTAACATCTAGCTAAAATTGCTGAGGTTCTATTCATGGCTACATTAACAGGATTGACTTTTGGAGGTACTGCTTGGACTCCTAAATTTGCTCAAGAAATTGACAAGGATAAATGTATTGGTTGTGGCAGATGTATGAAAGTTTGCGGTCATAAAGTTTTGGGCTTAATGGCTTTGAATGAAGAAGGTGAATTTGTAGAAGATGAAGATGATGAGGAAATTGAACGGAAAGTAATGGTTGTTATTAAGCCAGAAAACTGTATTGGTTGTGAAGCTTGTTCTCGGATTTGTCCCAAGAATTGTTACAGTCATACCACTTTAGACCAATAACATTTTGGGTGATTTTTAAACAGTTAATTTTTGTCATTCTCAGCAAGGTAACTAGAGGGTAATCTCGATATTTACAGAATTTATTTGAAAAGTTCAAGGTAAACAGAAACGTAAATCGTCAATTGTTATTTTCTAAAAAAATCATACTTGCTACTATTTTTTCTCCGTTTATTTGATGTGTGAAGATCAGGACATACCCTGTAGTCAGGACTTTAGTTATATTTTCGAGATACTACGCGAACCTAATCAGGGCTAAAGCCCACAGTACAAACAAAAAATATCAAGTTTCAGATCCTCTAT
The DNA here is from genome assembly GCF_000426925.1 of Dolichospermum circinale AWQC310F. Classification (GTDB taxonomy): domain Bacteria; phylum Cyanobacteriota; class Cyanobacteriia; order Cyanobacteriales; family Nostocaceae; genus Dolichospermum; species Dolichospermum circinale. The sequence continues at coordinate 5,867 of NZ_KE384676.1, forward strand.
TTTTTCAAGAAGTCGGGGATTTTGTGGTTATCAATATGAAAAAATATGGAAGTTTAGCCATTTTTTGCTAGTTACAAGTTAGAACAGTAATAGTGAAAAATAAAAAAATGATTCTCTCTGTAAAAGAGAATTATTGATCTATAGAAACAAAGTCTATCTTCACTGACTATTGTTTTATTACTGTTTACAAAGCAGGTAGCATTTATGCAAAAAGTTCCTGTTTCGCTGTGGACACTGTTAGCTGGGATGATCATAGCCCCTATCAGTATTTGGATTGGTCAAAATCATCATTTATTACCGGAAGCAGCATCGCAACAAGCGCCTTTGGTAGATGGTTTCTTCAATATCATGTTTACAATTGCAGTTGCCCTTTTTTTAGTTGTTGAAGGGACAATTCTGCTGTTTCTAGTTATCTACAGACGACGAAAAGGAGATAATTCCGATGGTGTAACTGTAGAAGGTAACTTGAGTTTAGAGATTTTTTGGACAGCAATTCCTACAGTAATTGTGATCTTTTTAGGCATTTACAGTGTTGATATTTATAACCAAATGGGTGGTTTTGGTGTGGGTAGTCATCCTCACCATGGGTCAACAACTGCTATGAATGTTAGTCATACAACTAATATTGGTATTGGTGAAAATCCTCAAACCAAAAATAAACCTGCTGATTTAGTTGTAGATGTCAAAGGCATCCAATTTGCGTGGTTATTTAATTATCCTGTAAGTGGTGTTTCTGCTGGAGAATTGCACGTTCCCGTGGGTACTGATGTGCAATTAAATTTATCCGCAGATGATGTAATTCACTCTTTTTGGGTTCCCCAATTTCGTCTCAAACAAGATGCTATTCCTGGTGTTCCTACTCAACTGCGATTTACAGCTACAAAAACTGGTACTTATCCAGTAGTTTGTGCAGAATTATGTGGTGGTTATCATGGTTCAATGCGGACACAGGTAATTGTCCATGAACGAGAAGATTTTGATGCTTGGATGAGTGAAAATCAAATTGCTGAACATCAAGAGATAAATCAGGCTGTGGCTGTGAATTTAGAGAATTTATCCCCATCAGAATTTCTAGCCCCCTACACTCAGAATTTAGATGTAACTCCCGCAAATCTTGAGTCATTAGCCCATCAATTTTAGATTTTGGATCTGAGATTGATTCTTGTCTAAAATTTTGGATATTGAATCATCAAAATCGAAGTTTAAAATCTAAAGTTCAGTCGTTACTAATTATTAGCTAATAACTGAAACCTGACAAAAGACAACCAACAAAAATATGACACAAGTAGATTTTCCAGTTAATCCTCCACCTAATGAAAATCAAGCACCAACGCTGCTAAATACTCATAGTTCTCATCCCACAGCGTGGAAAGTTAGAGATTATTTCACATTTAATACCGATCACAAAGTGATTGGTATTCAATATTTAGTGACAGCCTTTGTATTCTATCTAATTGGTGGGTTAATGGCGATCGCAATTCGCACAGAATTAGCCACACCAGACTCGGATTTTATTGATCCAAATCTCTACAATGCCTTTATGACAAATCATGGAACAATCATGATTTTCCTATGGATTGTACCCAGCGCCATTGGTGGATTTGGTAACTATCTAGTTCCCTTAATGATGGGTGCTAGAGATATGGCTTTTCCTAAATTAAATGCGATCGCTTTTTGGTTAAATCCCGTCGCTGGATTATTACTATTACTAAGTTTTTTCTTTGGTGGTTCTCAATCTGGTTGGACTGCTTACCCACCATTAAGTTTAGTTACCGCCAACAACGCCCAAAGTTTATGGATTTTGTCCATTGTTTTAGTCGGAACTTCTTCAATTTTAGGTTCTATTAACTTTGTCATCACCATTTTGATGATGAAAGTTCCCAGCATGAAATGGGATCAAGTTCCCCTATTTTGTTGGGCAATTCTAGCAACTTCCATCCTCGCACTTTTATCTACTCCAGTATTAGCAGCAGGTTTAATCTTGCTGTTATTTGATATTAATTTCGGGACATCTTTTTTCAAACCAGACGCAGGTGGTAATGTGGTTATTTACCAACATTTATTCTGGTTTTATTCCCACCCGGCAGTTTATTTAATGATTCTGCCGATTTTCGGAATTATGTCCGAAATTATTCCCACCCACGCCCGAAAACCGATTTTTGGTTATAAAGCCATTGCCTTTTCCACCGTTGCTATTTGCGTCGTTGGTTTATTCGTTTGGGTACACCATATGTTTACCAGTGGTACACCTGGATGGATGCGGATGTTCTTCACCATTTCCACACTCATAGTAGCAGTCCCCACAGGTGTAAAAATATTCGGTTGGGTAGCGACCCTCTGGGGCGGAAAAATCCGCTTTACCAGCGCCATGTTATTTGCTATCGGTTTACTTTCCATGTTCGTCATGGGCGGTTTAAGCGGTGTCACCATGGGAACAGCCCCCTTTGATGTTCACGTTCACGATACTTATTACGTAGTCGGTCATTTTCACTACGTTTTATTTGGTGGTTCAGTTTTTGGGATTTACGCAGGTATCTATCACTGGTTCCCCAAAATCACCGGTAGAATGATGAACGAAACCTGGGGACGAATTCATTTTATACTTACATTCATCGGTACAAACCTGACATTTCTACCCATGCACAAACTGGGTTTACAAGGAATGCCCCGCCGAGTTGCCATGTATGACCCCCAATTTGCCAGCTTAAACCAGCTTTGCACCATTGGTGCAATCCTTTTAGGTATTTCCGTCATTCCCTTCGCTTTAAACGCCATTTACAGTTGGCAAAAAGGCGAAATTGCTGGTGACAACCCCTGGGAAAGTTTAACTTTAGAATGGACAACCAGTTCCCCACCCATTATTGAAAACTGGGAAGTTTTACCAGTTGTTACCCATGGACCCTATGACTACGGACATCACCAGGAAGAATCATCGGTGACAGAAGCTATCAGTTAAAACCCAGAGGTATGCAGAGGTCTTTCGCGCCTTTGCACCTTTGCGTAAGACGACAAAAAATTTACCAGGAAAATAATATGACTGCAATTACACCCAGTGAACATCATAGCAACGGAGAACATCCAGATTTACGAGTGTGGGGTTTAATCACATTTCTTGCTTCTGAATCTTTGATGTTTGGCGGATTTTTCGCCACTTATTTGTTTTTTAAAGGGACGACAGCAGTTTGGCCGCCTGAAGGCACAGAAGTAGAATTATTTATCCCCGCCATTAACACTATCATCCTCGTTTCTAGCAGTTTTGTCATTCATTTTGGTGATATGGCAATTAAAAGAAATAGTGTAGGTTGGATGCGGTTTTGGTATTTTATCACCGCCATTATGGGTGCTGTATTCTTAGCAGGTCAAGTTTATGAATACATGAATTTAGGTTATGGATTCACTACCAATGTTTTCTCAAATTGCTTTTATTTAATGACAGGTTTTCATGGCTTGCACGTTTTTGTAGGACTGTTATTAATTTTAGGTGTACTATGGCGTTCTTTCCGTCGTGATCATTATTCTGCTACTAAACATACTGGCATAGAAATGGCGGAGATTTACTGGCACTTCGTTGATATTATTTGGATTATTCTCTTTACTTTGGTCTATCTTCTCAATATTTTGTAAAAATGGATTGTGAGTAATTCGTCATGAGGAATTACTCATATTCTTAATTCCCCAATCAAATGAGATTAATTACCTATTATGAAAACTGATACCAATAGATTTTCATGGTTTGATGTTGCAGATGATATCAAAGAATTATTGATATTAGCCGCAGCCACCTGGGAAAATACAGAAGAATCTACAAAATATATGCAGCAAGCTTTGGCTAAAACAGCAGATAATACAGATATTTTAGTCGCAGCTTATAGATATTTTTACTACAAAAATAATTATAGTTTAGCACTGACAACAGCAGAGAAAATAACCGCTAAAATCAAAGCAGTGGAAAATCTATCTGATAATTGGGAAGAACTTAAACCTATCTTAATCAAACGTCAGGAAGAACCCCAAATCAGATTGTATTTGAATGCTTATGCTGCTTCTGGTTTGGTATTAGCTAAACTAGGAAAAATAGAGGAAGCAAAGGAAATTAGTAGCAGAATTAAAGGAATTGATGACAAAAATGATTTTGGTGCTGGTATTCTTCTCGATATTTTAACTCGTCCACCGGAAACTGATGATTAAACGTTCATAAATTATGCAAGGTAAAGATTGGTTTGTTGCGGAAAATGGAGAATATCAAATTTGTAAATCAGCAAGATCATGGGATTTATTGCAGGATAATTATCGTCTATATCGCTTTTTAACTGACGTGGAAGATGTACTCAATGATATTGAAAAACAATCAGCCCAACTTACACAAATAAGAACCCTAGTAAGACGATTAATTGTTAATTCCTATTGGGTACAAAGTCAGTTTTTAAAACCTGATGCCAAAACGGGAATTTCTGTTTTATTATTATATGATGAATTAGGATTTCCTTTAACAGTACAAACAGTAACATTTGCACCAGGAACAACTTCCACTATTCATAGTCATGGCACATGGGGAGTAATTGCAATATTAAAAGGTCAGGAAAAAAACACATTTTGGCGACGTACTGAAAATCCTGACTTCCCTGATAAAATTGAAAAAACAGGAGAAATAAACTTATTTCCAGGTGACATTATCAGCTTTACATCTGAGACAATACATCATGTTCAAGCAATGGGTGAAGAACCAACAGTAACATTTAATATTTATGGAGAAACAAACCCAAAACAAAGATTTGAATTTGATGTAATTAACCACATTGCTAAAAAATTTTAAAGAATTTTCAAGCTAATGGCAAAAACAAAAAATGTTATAATTTCGGGATATAGGTGTTAGCTATCAATCAAAAAAAATTATCTTGAATCTGCGTTTATCTGCGTTTATCTGCGTTTAATTTACATCCAGAAATCAATAGGAGAAATAGCAATGGCCAGAGTAATTTTCTATGAAAAACCAGGCTGTAAAAACAATACCAGACAAAAAGTATTACTCACAGCCGCAGGTCATGAAGTGGTAGCATATAGTTTATTAACAGAACCTTGGACAGTGGAAAAATTGCGGTCATTTTTTGGCGATCGCCCGGTAATAGAATGGTTTAATAAAGCCGCACCCAGGGTAAAATCAGGAGAGGTGAATCCTGAAAATATCACCGCTGAAAATGCTTTGATCATGATGCTGAGAGATCCTTTATTAATTCGTCGTCCTTTGATACAAGTAGGAGACAGAAGAGAAATCGGTTTTGATGTGGAGAAAATTGACACATGGATAGGCTTAAAACCTGTGGATGAATCTTTGCAACAAATGAGCGAAAAACTGATGCAGCAAGACCTCCAAGGCTGTGCTAATAAAGATAATCACGACCACCACCATGGTCAAGGTGGTTGTAAAAATCACAAACAATAACTAACAATTTTAGTAGGGTGTGTTAGCGTCAGCGTAACGCACCCGTGAACAGTTTATTTTTTAAGTCTATATATTAATAAATATTGGTGCGTTATTTAAAAAGATTTTGTTGGGTAACAAAAGAGTTAACCCAACTTACAAAATATTCAGAATTTGGGTGAATTAATTAACTCATTAAATCTTGAAACAGAGCGGTACTTAAATAACGTTCACCAAAGGAAGGTTGAATCACCACAATTAATTTACCCGCATTTTCTGGGCGTTTACCGACAACAATAGCCGCACATAAAGCCGCACCAGAAGATATTCCCGATAATAAACCCTCTTCTCTGGCTAATCTACGCCCATACGCTATTGCATCTATATCATCAACTTGCACTATCTCATCAATTAAGTCTTGACGCAAAACATCAGGAACAAAGCCCGCACCAATACCTTGAATTTTATGAGGACCCGGTTTACCACCTGATAAAATGGGACTGTTGCTAGGTTCTACCGCAATAGCTTGAAAACTGGGTTTGCGTTGTTTAATGACTTCTGCAATACCAGTAATTGTACCACCTGTTCCTACCCCAGCAATTAAAATATCAACTTCTCCGTCCGTATCCGCCCAAATTTCCTCAGCGGTGGTTTCTCTGTGGATTTTCGGATTCGCAGGGTTAGCAAATTGCTGTAACATAAAAGCATGGGGAGTATTCGCCACAATTTCCTCTGCTTTATTAATTGCTCCTCGCATTCCTTGAGTTCCTGGTGTTAACTCCAAACTCGCACCATAAGCCCGCAGCATGGCGCGTCTTTCTTGACTCATGGTTTCGGGCATGGTTAAAATCAATTTGTAGCCCCGCGCGGCTGCTACCATAGCTAACGCAATACCTGTATTACCGGAAGTTGGTTCAACTAAAACCGTTTTTCCTGGTGAAATTAAACCTTCAGCTTCAGCGGAAAGAATCATACTTACGCCAATTCTATCTTTGACAGAGGCCGCAGGATTCATACTTTCTAATTTGACAACTATCCTGGCCTTCACTCCTTCGGCTTGAGGAATTTTATTTAACTGAATTAATGGAGTTTTTCCAATCAGTTCTGTTACATCTTTAGCAATTCGCATTTTTTAACTCCTAAACTTCTAAAGTTTATATATTAAACTATTTTTATCAAGTATTTATCTCATTGAGTATTGGTATTAACCACGCTTATTCTAGCATAATTTATATCTATTTCACCAAAAATATTAGTAATTATTAAAAACTATTAGAATATCTTAATGTTGTTTCTGAGCTATTTAAGATATCTTAGGTTTATCTTTGTCATGGAATGCTGTAATTTGAGTACAGTTTGTACTGGGGAATTTTCTTAGCAAAATATCTAAAACTAATAGTCTGTCTTGGTTTGAGTTTGAGTACAAAATACCCCGTCCCCTTTTTCAAAAATGCTAGTACCCCACTCAATAAATACTAGCACCCCAACCCCAAAAAATATTTTAATTTCTTTTAAATGCTTACCAAATCAGGATCACAGAATTTGAGTAATGTCGTAATTATCTTAATAATATTAACTTGAGTCGCTGAAAATTGGGACTAAAAAGGGAACTGATATAAACGATATAGGATTTACGCAGAGATTCCCCTCTACCCCCCGAAGTTCCTCAGATGAAAGTCTGACGAATCAGGGGGGACTTCTTAACTCCTGTATTTGTCATCAGCATATTTTGAATAAAAAAGGTGCAAAAAATCAACATAATCATAAAAATTTTCTTTCTAGGTAATTAAGTCCTGGTAAGGGAGAATAAACATGAAAGTGAAATTTTTAAATCTGCTGACTGTAAGTTTAGTAACTTTAGCATTAATTTCTCCAGGGGTAGTAGTATTTGCTATAGTTTGGGGACAACATAAAGAGTTCGTTAAAACACAGAATTTATCCTGTGAATTGCAGAAAATAAATATAGCATCTCCAGCATTAGTTCCCCAAACAAAAATTATCAATACTCAGTTATCTTTGGTCAAATCCCCACCATCTGATCACAATTTTCTGCACCAACTAAAAGTTACTGCAAAAAAATATAAATTAGCGACAATTTTGCAATGGTTATTTTTAGTAACACCCATTTTTATTGGTGTATTAATTATCGCTTATGACAGATATCTTGTCTATCGTGCTGCTGTATTAAAAGAACACATTGCTATGTTAGAAAGAATGTGGGAACAAAGCATCGAACAGTAATTTTTCAACTTAATCATTCACAATAAACTAAATTATCATGACAGACGAACGCCAAACCCAGTATTTTAATTTAATTGATGAACTTCTGCAATGTCCTAATGGTCAAGAACCAGAAGTTTTAGAAGCAAAACCAGAATTAATTGACTCTGGTTTAGTGCAATCAATGTTACAAGTAGCCACAATGTTTGCTCATCAAGGTAATCAAGATGGGGCGCAATTTCTATTTTTTGTTGCTAAACAATTAGCCAAAGAACTAGGTTTATATCCTGAAGTTTCTGATCAAGTTGTCACTCAGGAGTAATCATGTTATTGACTGCAACTGATGCTGGAAAAATATCATTAGAATTTCTCTTAGCAGATTGGAATATTGCTGATGATTTTAGAGATTGGTTTACAGTATTTAATTCTCGCTTAATGGGTGAGAGTTGGTATATTGTAGAATTGGGTGTAGAGGGATTACCTGATAGATGGTTTATGCAGGTCTATGACACAGGAGTTTGTGACCCTAATTATACTTTTATTTCCCCAATTGCTGGTGCAGAAGGATATACAGATTTAAAAAGTCTACCAGATATTATTGCTGATGTTTTAGTAGCCGAACGTAATTCTCGATAAAAATTGGAAATCTTGAGATCCTCGACTTATTCAAAAAGTCGGGGATCTTTATTTTTGTTATGCTTAAATGACAATTATATGTTATAATAAATAGAGTTATGGACGCTACAGAAGAATCAGTCAAATGATTACTGAAGACATCCTAGCCCAAGAATTTCTCAGAGTGGTAGATGACTATTATCCGTCCGTGGGAGAACTTTTAGAAGGCTGCCACGTGAAAGTTATCACTTGCTTTTGGGGACGACCTGCAAAACGGTTTCAATATATAGGAATTTATTGTCGAGAAGACATAATGCCCTATATTCAAGCCCAAAAACAAATCCTCAGAGAATTAGCTGAAAATATGGGGCTAATTCAAGTAGTTTGTCTCAATGCTAAACGATTGCTACGTGATCCTATGTCGAAGTTAAAACAGTCTGAACCTCGATTATGGTTGGAGTTGCAATTAGTGGCAGCCTAATCTAATATTTGGTTAACAATGAAAACAGGACTTTTCTGCAATTACGAAAATCATCACCATGATGCTAGACGCACTATCTTTGAACAAGTTTTATTGGTGAAGGAGGCTGAAAGTTTAGGTTTTGAAGAAGCTTGGGTAACAGAACATCATTTTAATGAGTTCAATCTCAGTCCTTCAATTCTGCTATTATTGGCACATTTGGCAGGTGTGACTTCGCAAATTCGTCTAGGAACTGCGGCTGTATTATTGCCATTTCACCAACCAATTCGCGTTGCTGAAGATATTGCTACCTTGGATAATCTTTGTAGTGGTAGGTTGGCTTTTGGAGTAGCTAAAGGTGGACCTTTTCCCCAGCAAAATAAACATTTTGGTGTGAAAATGCAGGAATCTCGCACCAGAATGTTAGAGTCAGTGGCATTGATTCAAAAGCTATTATATGAAACTAACGTATCATTTAATGGCGAATATTATCAATGCGAAAATCTGACGATACAACCCCAACCACTGCAAAAACCAATTCCTATATATGTTGCTAGTGGTGATGATGATGCAGTTAAATTTGCTGCTGAAAATTCCTTTGGTTTAATGGGGGGTCCGCCGTTTTCTTTAGCAAGACTAAAGAAGACGGTTAATAAATATCGGGAATTTAATCAAAGTGGTGCAGAAAAGTTCCTGTTAGCGCGGTTCTTTTTTGTGGGTAAAACTCATGATCAAGCAGTAAATGAAGCATTACCTTTTATTCGTCATTTTAGCAAAGAAATGACGGCTAACTCAACTCAAGTAATGGAAAAAAGTCCTCAACAACCAGCATTTGATCGGACAAATATTTGTTTTGATGAGGACTATTTGCTGGAAAATTCAATTATCGGTGATGTCAACGGTTGTCGTGACAAAATCAAGAAATTTCAGGACGAATTAAATCTCAGCACACTAGCGTTAAAACCTTCATCTTTTTCCTTACAGAAAAATCGAGAAAGTTTACAACGCTACAATCAAGAGGTGCGGAATTATGTCTAAACTTTCCCTACTTCCTCCCGATGATTTACCTCCGACTAAGGTAACAAAAGAGGATGGAATGCTACATTTAGAGTTGGAACAGTCTATTGGTAAATGCTTCTTTTATGCGTGCGATCGCATTACCCAAGTATTACTATCTAATTGTCAGTGGTACATGACCACAAATAAGACGACTTTGATGTTAATTGTAGACTGTCCCGATCTAGTTGCCTATTGGCATATAGTTAGTAATATTCCCCAATTAGGAAATAGGCTGGAAAGATTCACTAAAGATGCCAAAATTCGCGTTTATCCTCCTTTTGGCAAGGGATCACCCTTTGAAATTGGAGTGAATGAAATTTCAGCCTATCGAGATTGGTTGTAAGTCCTAAATTATATTTTAATCCCTAAAATCACCTGATCCTCGACTTCTTGAAAAGTCGGGGATTTATCTTCTATCTTGTTATAATCAAATAAATACAATATACCAGCCATGATTAACAACATGATTAATAACAAAAAAGAACTATTTGATCGTTGGGCAAATAGTTATGATTGGACATTTCCTTCTTTTATTTATCAAGCAATTCATAAAAGATTACTTTCCCAAGTTGAATTATCAGCAAATGCCAATGTACTTGATTTAGGTTGTGGAACAGGTAGATTATTAAATAGATTAGCAAATCAGTTTCCAGAAATTACAGGCACAGGTTTAGATTTATCTCCCCAAATGTTGCGGGTAGCGAGGCAAAATAACCGCCACCGTCCCCGCTTAATTTACCTTGAAGGTAATGCCGAAAATCTCCCCTTTGTAGAGGGACAATTTGATGCGGTTTTTAATACTATCAGTTTTTTGCATTATCCCCAACCAGACCAAGTTTTAAAAGAAGTAGCAAGGGTACTTTCTCCTGGTGGTAAATTTTATTTAGTGGACATTACTTTTAATAACTCATCATCATGTCAAATTACACCCCATTCTCCCACAGCAGTTAGATTTTATAGCCAAAAACAAAGAGAAGAAATGGGGAATAATGCCGGTTTAAATTGTGTAGGTCATTATCCCTTATTAGGGTTTGTATTATTAACTATTTTTCAAAAATAATCTTCGTAGGGTGCGTTAGCGACAGCGTAACGCACGATTTTCTTATGTTAGATAGTTAGTAGATTTAATATCACAAGTTTAAACTTCCACCTCTTGAACGACCTCTAAGGGTAATTCTAATATTTCTACAATTTTTTGATCAGTTAAACCTAATTCCCGTAATTTTTCGATTTTTTCAACTCTCTTTTTATCTAACTTTCTCTTAGGAGGTTTAGAACCAATATTCATACAACCAATTATATTTTGATTAATACTTTTATCACCTAAAAAAATATTTACATTTCCCTGTCGTTCAAGAACAGATTTAAGATTTCTTTTATCAACTGGTTCATCGAAAATATTAGATAACATTTGCAAGAGTTCATAACCTACATCCTTCGCGTGACCGGTATAATTTGGTCAAAGGGATGGCTAATTCTTGAACCTGGTGAGTGTGATATAGCTCTTTCTGGTAATGTCAGAAATATGGAGATTGCTATTACTGGGCAAACCTACCAGGGTATGGGGATCTAGTTTCCCTAAATAGCTAATAGAATATATTTACAAAACATCTATTTCTGTTATATAATTAAAGAAAATTTGTAAAATATTGAGAACCTTATGACTCAGATTACAATTGAAGAAGCTACTCAAAATTTATATAAACTTCTAGAACAAGTCGCTAAAGGTGAGCAATTTATTCTGATGAAAGAAGGCAAAGAAATTGCTCGTCTTCTTCCTCCCCAACAGGTAAAAAAAGTATTTCCTAGTTTAAACGATTTTAGAAAATCCATAGTTTTAAAAGGAAGTTCAATGAGTACCACGATATTAGAAGAAAGAGAGAACGAAAGATATTGATTTATTTAGATACTAGCGCCATTGTTCCTTATTATGTGCCTGAAAAATTAAGTGCTGTTGTTGAACAACTATTACAAAAACAAGAAGATAAACCGATCATTAGTCAATTAGTTGAGGTGGAATTATTTTCTGCCTTATCTCGTAGGGTAAGAATGGGTGAAGTTTCCCAAAATGACGCTAGACGGATTACAGAATTGTTTGAAAATCATCTTAATGAAGGTTTGTATGGTCTTGTTTTATTGGAAAATCAACATTACCGTTTAGCTAGAGACTGGATATCCAGGTTTGATCTGCCTTTAAGAACTTTAGATGCTTTGCATTTAGCTGTGTGTAGTATTAATAATTTGTCTCTGGTCTTGCAATTAACCTGATTACTCAAAGCTAATTTCACCTCACGTCATTAGCCTGTAGCGTTTCGTTGCTTGTTCTTGCAATTAACCTGATTACTCAAAGCTAATTTCACCGCCAATGGTTTTGGGATATTGCTGGTTTTTGAATCTTGCAATTAACCTGATTACTCAAAGCTAATTTCACCGCTGATTAAGCTAAATAGACAATTAGCTGATTTACTTGCAATTAACCTGATTACTCAAAGCTAATTTCACCGCTGCTATTCCGTCCCCAACATTTAAAAAGGAAATTCAGACTTGCAATTAACCTGATTACTCAAAGCTAATTTCACCGTATATGTTAGGCGCTGCAACTACCCAAGCATACACTCTTGCAATTAACCTGATTACTCAAAGCTAATTTCACCTTTCTACCATTCCCTCAGAAAATTTCCTTTCCCAGCCTTGCAATTAACCTGATTACTCAAAGCTAATTTCACCCGGTGAAAAATGTCCTTCCGAATAAATTTTGGAGAACTTGCAATTAACCTGATTACTCAAAGCTAATTTCACCTGCGGCGGCCCAGATTTTATCCCGATCTTTAATTCTTGCAATTAACCTGATTACTCAAAGCTAATTTCACCAAGCTTACAATAGAAGCCGAAAATACTTTTAAGCTCTTGCAATTAACCTGATTACTCAAAGCTAATTTCACCGTCCGGGTTTTTTAGCATGGATGAGATCAGGGTCCTTGCAATTAACCTGATTACTCAAAGCTAATTTCACCTTTCCTGAAAATGCGATCCACACACATTCTCAATTTCCCCTTGCAATTAACCTGATTACTCAAAGCTAATTTCACCCGCCGGGACGACCAATGAGACAGAAATATTGTTGCTTGCAATTAACCTGATTACTCAAAGCTAATTTCACCTGGAATTTTCCGACTTGCTTTATGATCCTGAACTCCTTGCAATTAACCTGATTACTCAAAGCTAATTTCACCTGCCGTATCCCAGATAGTAAGCTGTGTAAAGCTTTCAGATGATGATTGCGCGGATCTCTTGTTTTTCTTAGTTTTGGGAATTTTATTTTCCACTGAATTCGGTGAAATGCTTGATGTGCAAGGTGCGCGGGTATCTGGCTTATTGTCAAGGTTCGGATCGCTTACGGTGTCTAGCTTTGAGGTTGTTTTTGCAGGAGTAGAGGTTTTTACATCCCCCCTTCCGCGCTGAGTTCCCTTTGCGGGGGTTCTTACAAGGGTTAATTGGGAGGAATGTTCATCCTCCGGTGGTGCTTGCACACCTTCCTGATGACAGTGCGTTTCACACTCAGAGTCAGGCTTTCGGGTTTCCCCATGTTCCCACGCCCAAGCGCGGTACACTGTTTGTAATTGTTTTTTGCCCTTGAGTAAAATATTCTTTGCTGCATTGGAATCACGCCCTTCTGTGTGGCCACATTCTGTACAGCGATGAGTTCTTTGACTCAAGGCTTTCTTTATTTTAGCACCACAATTTGAACAGTCAACCGTAGTGTAGTGAGCCGCAACTTTTACAAACTCTCTATCAGTATCTTGACACTTTGTTTCAATTTTACTGATTAAATCACCCAGTGCCGAATCAGCAAAACTTTTGTTTAAACCAGCTTTACGTTTTGCTCCATTCTGTTCATAGCCATTGCCATCCTCACGCTTTTTAGCTTTGGGCTTGCGATTAAGATTTTGTATTTTTATGTCTTCCATCACAATACCAGAATACTCGCGGACAATCTTAGTAGATAACTTATGATTAAATGCGTTGCGGCTGCGGCGAATCTTCTCATGATGTAGTGCTATTTTTCGGTAGGTTTTCTTCTGATTGCATCCTCCCTTAACTTGTCTAGATGCTTTGCGCTGTAACCGTCTTAGCTTGGCTTGCTGCTTTCTAAATAGTCTAGGCGGTTCAACTTCTCTACCCTGATCTGTGGTAATAACTGATAGTAAACCAGGATCAATTCCCACTGATTTATCAGATTTTGGTAATGGTTCATCGGGAACATCAACACATACATGAAGATAATAACCTGATGGTTCTATAACTATCCTGGCTGCTCCCCATTCCTGCCAATCATATCTATCAAATAACCCCTTAACCCGAATTTTACCAAGCTTGGGGAACTGGACATAACCATTATTTGAACCGGGTATTTTTTCCGGTTTTAGTTCTTTGGATTTACCACCAGCATTGAGGTTGACAAGCGACTTGATTTTATCATTTCTCCCTTTGAATTTTGGCTTTCTACCGGGGTGTTTTGGGGTAACATAGGCTTTCCATGATTTCTTTAAAGAATCAATTACTCCCGCCTTAAATTTAGTGGGAACATCTGCCATGAAGTCGGGAATTTTATCACTTCTATAAAATTCACATTGTCCATATTTATCAGGGTCTTCAATATTCAAATGTTGCCTAATCTCGCAATAGGGATAACCATTCTTGGGTCTAATCACACCTGTACCGACTAATCGCACTTTCTCCCATTTCTCAGTAGATTTACCTTTTTTGTCTTCAGTAACGACTTTTCGCCATTTCCACTGTAAAACCACACCATCGGGAATGACTTGATCACCTATTTCTTTCTCCCTATAATATTTCTGTCTTCCTGCTAATTTCAGTGATAAGCCCGTGTTCCATACCCACTTGAGTTTATCCAGCCATTTATCAATTGTCTGTGACTGTGCAAGAGTCGGATAGATTTTAAATTCCAGGGTTTTCATATAAAATATGCTTGTGCGATCGCCCACATCGTACTTACAGTTGTGAATTTATGGTAATTATGACAGAACTAGATTGGGTAGTCTTAATTATACCCATATTATATATGATCAGCTAACCTGCTACTAAATTGAATAATGTAAAAACGTCAAATTTTTATAAAAATTAATGTCATGGGAGCATATTGCTCCCTTGCTTAATCCTGTGTAAATTAAATGCAAAACAGCTTACTAGCGTAAACTAGCCCAAGTTTTGATTAGTTTATCAAAAGAAAATTGCAATTAAACAGAAACCACAACCTTACTAAACAAAAACCCATACCACTCATCTAACCCTTCCCCAGTAGTAGCAGAAACTTGGAACACTTGGATTTTGGGATTTACCTGTTTAGCATATTCAATACAACGCTGAACATCAAAATTGATATAAGGCAATAAATCAATTTTCGTTAAAATCATAATATCACTACTGCGAAACATATAAGGGTATTTAATAGGTTTATCTTCTCCTTCCGTCACCGATAAAATTACCACCTTAGCCGCTTCTCCCAAGTCAAACAAAGCCGGACAAACCAAATTTCCGACATTTTCAATCATCACCACAGAATTTAACGGCGGATTCAATTCTTGCAGCCCTTTTTCTACCATAGAAGCATCTAAATGACAACCAGTACCCGTGTTAATTTGCACGACTTTACAACCAGTAGATTTAATTTTTTCAGCATCATTTGTAGTTTCTTGATCACCTTCAATAACGCTGATAGTTAGTGTATTTTTTAAATCATTAATAGTGCGAGTTAATAAAGTAGTTTTACCTGCACCGGGAGAACTCATTAAATTTAAAGCCAGAATATTTCGACCTTTAAACCAGCCACGATTTTGGGCAGCTAATAAGTTATTTTTACCTAATATTTCTTGTTCTAAAGATATGGTTGTATTATGGACTTGAGCATGAATTTGGGTTGTTTCTTCATGATGATGGGAATGAGTAATTACAGTCCCATCTGCTAAAGTATGAGTATGATGATGTTCATTTTCCATATTTGTAATTGTTGTTTGATTATCGTCGGCACAACCGCAAGTTACACACATAATTCCTCTACTTCAATTTCTTTAATTTTTAGTTCTTCACCAGCTATTATATCTAATTTAATACTACCACATTCACAAATACCAAAAGGTTTTTCGACATAAAAATTTGTACCACATTCACGACATTTAGCCATTCCTGGTATTTCCAAAATTTCTAATCTTGCCCCTTCAACTATTGTACCTTGGGAACAAATATCAAAACAAAATTTAATCGCTTCTGGCATAATAGCTGATAATTGACCAATTTCTAATAATACTCTTTGGACTTTTTTATTTTGGGCGTTTTCGCTAACTATAGCGATGATATTTTGAGTGATTCCTAGTTCGTGCATAGGTTTTTTTTATTTCACGCAGAGACGCGGAGGCGCAGAGAGAGGAAGAATGAGGTTTTTTAACAAATTCTGGGAAGTTGGTCGCCGACTAGCATATCTATGATTCTTTCTGCACCAAATTTGGTTTTTAATAGGACTATTCCTGGTGGTGTGGGAATAATTTCACCTATGATAGATGCTTGTTTTCCTGTGGGGTGGTTTTTCATTGTTGCTAAAATCAAATCGACTTTTTCTGGAGGTGCAACTATGACTAATTTTCCTTCGTTGGCTAAATATAAGGGTTCTAAACCTAAGATTTCACATACTCCATTTACTTCTTCTTTAATGGGAATTGCATTGTCATGAATGCGTATTCCTAAGTTAGAAGTGAGGGCAAATTCATTTAATACTGTGGCTAAACCTCCTCTGGTTGCGTCTCGCATGGCGTGAATTTGGGGACAAATTTTAATAATTTCGGCAACTAATTCATGTAATGGTTGACAGTCGCTTTCTATATTTGTGTCTAATGCTAATTCTCCTCTGGCAATTAATATTGCTGTGCCATGATTTCCAATTTCTCCGTTGATAATTACCACGTCTCCTGGTTGAATATGGCGCGGAGAAATATCAATTCCTGGGGGAATTATGCCAATACCGGCAGTGTTTATAAATAATTTATCAGCACAACCACGATTAACAACTTTTGTGTCTCCTGTGACTATTTGTACTCCAGCTTTTTGGGCTGCTTTCTGCATACTAGCCACAACTTTTCTTAATGTTTCTATGGGTAAACCTTCTTCTAAAATCATGCTACAAGTGAGATATAAAGGTTTTGCTCCACTCACGGCTAAATCATTAATTGTACCATTAATTGCTAATTCTCCTATGTCTGAACCAGGAAAAAATAAAGGATCTACTACATAGGAATCTGTAGTAAATGCTAATCGCTTTCCATGTTGAGAAAGACTAAGTAAATCAAATGTGGCTTGGTCTTCTAATTGGGATAAAATGGGATTATCAAAACTTTTCACAAATATATCGGCGATTAAATCTCTCATGGCTTTACCACCACTACCATGAGATAAATTAATATGAGTATCTCTCACTTTTCCTGCACGACGACGGACTTGTTCGATTTTTTGAAAGAGTGAATTTTGATTAGGGTTAATTGGCATTTTAAAGTTGCTTTGTAATTATATTTTTTTTCTTGTGGGACAGGCATCTTGCCTGTCATTATTAATTAATTACCTACCTGTTTCTTCATGTCTACCATTGTGTTTATCGTAATGTAAAATGCCACCAACTGCCCAATCTTCCCGTTCAAATTCGTCAATATGTACGGTTATCCACTCGGGTTTTGTTCCTAAAGCAGTAACTAAAGCATCAGTTACAGCTTTGACTAATTTCCGCTTTTTTTCTATGGAGTGACCTTTACCAATTTGGACAGTAACAAAAGGCATATCATTTTCCTCAAATTGTGCAATTTAGATTGATAGTGGTTGGGGCGATACACCTGATTTATCTCGTTTAGCCATAGTTGAAAGTCGCCCATATTTGTAATATGCTGCACAAGCACCTTCGGAAGAAACCATACAAGTTCCTATGGGTGTTTCTGGTGTGCAAGCTGTTCCAAATACTTGACATTGCCAAGGTTTTAAACTTCCTTTCAGAATTTCTCCACATTGACAAGCTTTATGATCTGCTACTTTTAAATTAGGAATTGTAAATTTAACTTCAGCATCAAATTGGGCATATTCTGCGCGGATTTTAAAACCGGAATTGGGGATTTCTCCTAAACCTCGCCATGCAAATTTTTCCCGCACTGTAAAAACTTGATTCATGGCTGTTAATGCGTTTTGATTTCCGACTGGTTCTACTAAACGATTATATTGATTTTCGACTTGACAACGATTTTCTACTATTTGTTTTAATAACATCCAAATAGATTGGAAAATGTCTAATGGTTCAAAGCCAGAAATAACGATGGGTTTATGATATTCTTGAACAATAAATTCATAGGGTTCTGTTCCTATGACCATACTTACATGACCTGGACCAACAAAACCATCGAGTTGTAAATCGGGGTTTTCTAATAATGCTTGTAAGGCGGGAATTACTAAGACATGATTAGAAAACATACTGAAATTAGTAATATTTTCTGTGGCTGCTTGGAGAATGGTAAAAGCAGTGCTGGGGGCTGTGGTTTCAAAGCCTAAACCGAAGAAAACTATTTCTTTATGGGGGTTTTCTTTGGCTATTTTCAGACTATCTAAAGGTGAGTAAACCATGCGAATATCCGCACCTTGGGCTTTGGCTTGCAATAAGCTGGTTTTTGCACCAGGTACACGCATTGCGTCGCCAAATGTGGTAAATATGATGTTGGGTAGTTGACAGAGGGCGATCGCATCATCTATTCTCCCTTTAGGCATGACGCAAACTGGACAACCAGGACCATGAATTAATTCTATATTATCGGGTAATATTTCTTCGATTCCATATTTAAAAATCGCATGGGTATGTCCTCCACATACTTCCATTATTTTTAAATGTCTGTCTATTTGTTGGCTGAGTTTTTCGATTTCTTTTTGTAAGGCTTGGGCTTTTTCTGGGTTGCGAAATTCATCTACATATTTCATATCAATTTTAGATTTTAGATTTTGGATTAATTACTTCACAAAACATAAATTGATTAGCTAGAATGTCATTATTTTGTTTTCCAGTCCGTTAAAACTGACTTTTGCTATTAGCCTTGTACTTTAGTGCAAAGCGGCTATTTCTTGCAATAATTTTAATGTTTCTGCTGCTTCTTTTTCGTTAATTCTGTTCATGGCAAAACCAACATGAACTAATACCCAATCTCCTATACAAGCTTCTGGTGGGTGTTGTTGGTCAACTATACAGGCTATGTTTATTTCTCTTTTGACTCCTCCAATATTAACTATAGCTAGTTTGTGTTCTCTGTTGGTTATTTCTGTTATTTGTCCGGGTATTCCTAAACACATTTGAGTTTTCCTTTTTTAAGATTTATCTCACGCAGAGGCGCAGAGACAACGGAGGTTTTTATAGCGTTTCTCTTAAGTATTTAGCGGCTGCAATTACACTTTGTCCTAGTGATAATCTTTTAAGATTTATCTCACGCAGAGGCGCAGAGACAACGGAGGTTTTTATAGCGTTTCTCTTAAGTATTTAGCGGCTGCAATTACACTTTGTCCTAGTGATAATCCTCCATCATTTGTCGGTACTATACTATGATTTAATACATTAATTTCTAATTTTTCTAGTCGCATTTTTACCTGTTGTAATAAAATTTGATTCTGAAATACGCCTCCTGTTAATGCTACTTGATTAAATTGATGTTCTTGTCTAAGTCGTTTAACAATTGTTCCAATAGCAACAGCTAAACTTTTATGAAATTTTGCGGCTATTTCTGATGATGAAATGTACTGTTTTATATCATTCAAAATTTCTCGCCATGTCGGGGATGTATCTATATAATATATATTAGCTGATTTTTGCAATTTAAAGGAATAATTTAGAGTTTCTTTATTATTGTTTAAAATATTGGTATCAGCTATTGCTTCCATTTCTATGGCTGCTTGTCCTTCATAGCTGCATTGTTCTGGACAAATACCTATTGCGGCTGCAACTGCATCAAATAATCTTCCTACTGATGATGTTAAGGGTGAATTAATACCTTTTTCTATGATTTGGTTGAGTAGTTTAGGGTTTTTATGTTCTAAAAATTTGATTATTTCTAAATCCCTGTATTCTTCTTGTATTTCGTGCCAACTAAAAGCATTAATTAATTGAGAATAGGTATTTCTCCAAGGTTGATAAATTGCCTGTTTTCCTCCTATCATGTGCATAGGTTTAAATGTTGCTAATCTTTGAAAAATTTGATAATCTGCTAATAAAAATTCTCCTCCCCATAATGTACCATCTTCTCCATATCCTAAACCATCAAAGGCTATTCCTAAAATCGGTTTTGTATCTAAAGAAATTTTATTTTCTGCCATACAAGCGGCTATATGGGCGTGATGATGTTGAATTTCTGCTAATTTAATATGATTAACCGTTGCTAGTTGTTTACCAAGTTTAGATGATAAGTATTCTGGATGTTTATCAATAGCAATTATTTCTGGTTTATGTTCAAACAAATTTAGATATAAATTCAATGTTTCTTGATAAGCATTAAACGCGGACGCATTTTCTAAATCTCCTAAATGTTGTGATAAAATCGCCTCACCTTCTCTTAATAAACAAAAGGTATTTTTCAACTCACTACCCATGGCCAAAAGAGGCGGTATTTTTTCAAATCCCGGTGGTAAAATAATTGGTGCTGGTGCATATCCCCTAGCGCGTCTGAGGGTTTGAATTTTATCATCAATAACTCTAACTACCGAATCATCTACTCTATTAACAATATCTCGATTATGTAATAGAAAATAATCAGCTATTTTCGATAATTTATCTTTAGCATCTTCATTATTTATACATTGTGGTTCATCACAAATATTAGCACTAGTTAAAACTATTGGTACTTTCATTCTTCTGAGAATTAAATGATGTAAAGGCGTATAAGGTAACATAAAACCCAGGGTATTTTGTCCTGGTGCTATAGCAGATGCTAATTGATGATTAGCTTTTATTTTTAATAAAACAATAGGTGCAGCCGAACTTGTTAATAATGCCTTTTCTAAATCATTAATATAGCAATATTCAGAAATAATATTTATATCTCTTGCCATTAAAGCCAAAGGCTTATGATATCTATGTTTACGATTTCTGAGTTTTATAACTGCATTTTCCAAAGTAGCATCACAAGCCAAATGAAAACCACCTAAACCTTTAATAGCGACAATTTCACCCTTTTGTAATAAAGTACAAACAGCATCCAAATCATCCAACATTGAGAACATATCAGATATCACAGGTTTACCGTCAGCCCTTTCTAACCATGCACGAGGTCCGCATACAAAACAAGCCACAGGTTGAGCATGAAAACGACGATTTTCCACATCTTGATATTCCCTTTCACATTCCTTACACATTGGAAAATTCGCCATACTCGTATTATCCCTATCGTAAGGAATAGCGCCAACAATAGTTAACCTTGGACCACAATGAGTACAATTAGTAAAAGGATAACGAAAATAACGACTAAAAGGATCAAAAATTTCCCTTTGACACTGAGAACAACTTGCAGCGTCAGGAGAGACTTGAGTTTTTATCACACCATTAACACTTGGAGAAATCACAAAATCATCAAAATTAAATTCTCCCCAATATAGACCTCTAACCACCTCATTAATCCTTGCCAAAGGCGGACATTCTTGATATAATTTATTCACAAACTCCGTGATTATTTCCTCACTACCAGAAACACGAATTAACACCCCTTTACCATCATTATAAACCTCACCTTTCAAACCTAAAATATGAGCTAAACGATAAACAGTAGGACGAAAACCCACACCTTGTACAGTCCCACAAACCCTAATTTCCTCTATTCTCATTCTTCCTCCTCTGCGACTCTGCGACTCTGCGAGAGATAATCAAAACTTCCAAATCAAAACGCGATTATTCCCAGAATCAGAAATTACCGCAACTTCTCCACAAACCTTAACTCCATAACACCAATTTAAACTTTGTCGCGTTGCTAGTCCAAAATTGCGATTTTCACTTTTATTTGTAAAGTTATCTTGCCCAATGACAACATCAGCATCCGCACCCTGTAATAATAGAATAGATTCTCGTTTTTTCCATCCTACTAAACGCGAATTAGCCGTGTCAGCCACTATTAAATAATCTCCCCAAATATCTACCCCATAAGGCATACTTAAACTACTAGCACTAGGAAAATAAACCCCTTGATTTAATTCTACAAAATTAAAGTTTTCTTGTCCTAAAATCACCGCACAAGGAGTATTATTTTCTGTTGGTATTCCTGGCCAAATCATGACCCTGTTATTACCTGCATCAGTCACGACCAAATTATCATCCCAAATCGTGATATCATGACACCAACGCATACTAGCAGCAGTGGGAGAACCACCTCCATTTTCATTGCGTGATATCATATCTGGTTGTCCCAAAACTATATCCGCAGGTTGACCATTTTCTGTGGGTAATTGATTCCAAATTAATAACCGACGATTTCCGGTATCAGCTACAAATAGTTTACCTTGATAATGGAAAATACCATAAGGCCAATGTAGAGTATTAGCTGCGGGTTCTTGGTTTCCTCGATTTGGTTTATTATCAATAAAGTTAGTTTGTCCTAACACTAAATCTGCGGGAATATGACTATCTTTTGGAAGATTATACCAGATTAAAATGCGATGATTCCAAGCATCTGCAACAGCTAAACCATGACCACATTTACAAATACCCGTAGGCACACTAAATGTAGATTTTCCCGGTGTATTTTTGGCGTTTTGTCCTTCATGAAAAAAGTCAGGTTGTCCTATTACCCAGTCCGCAGGTTCATGGTCTTGTGTGGGTAAATTTTGCCACCCTAATAAACGATGATGTCCTGTATCTGCTACCCATAATGGTCCGGTTGGTGATAATAAACAAGCTGCACGGGGTCCAAACATTGTTGTAGGAGTGGGTGCAAGGGGAATTACTAACTGTTCGGGTGTAATATTATTTCCTAATATTATTTTGGCGCTATCAGGGAAGAGGGAGAAATGGGATATATTTTGGGTTTGCAATGTAGATAGGGAACTAATATTTACGTTATTTACTTCAGGTTTAGTTAATAAAATTGTAGGTTGGGTTGACGCAAGGAAACCCAACATATTTAGATGATCGGAAAACCTGGAATAATTCTATCAATTTCTTCCATTATTCGGAAAGTTTCTGTTAAGGAGATAACAATTTTTTGATAATGGTTAATCTCTTGGGTAGATAATTCTCGTTTGGCGTTTTTTCTGTCTTTTAACCATTTGTCTAATACTTGGTATCTACCAATTTTAAATTCCTAGATATGTGAATGAGTTAAATAGGTTTTGATTACTGGTTAAGGGAAGACGGGGAAAATCTATTTTCAGAAATTCAGCGTATCTAGTGCGGTATGATTGTAGTAATTCTCTGATTGGTTGTAAATTATTAATTACAATAATTTTACCTGATTTTAAATCAGCTAGTTTAGTAGTTTTTTCACATTCTCCGTTTACATACCAATGAAATTCTAGATAATTATTTAAAATCAAATTGTCACCAATATTTGATTCTAAATAACGTTTGATTTGTGCTGTTTTTTCGATTTTAGTTCAATCAATATTAATATCTTTAGCTTTTATATATCCTAAAATCCGATCATTTTTTCTGACAGTTAAATCTGGTATTCCTGCTTGATTACCTTTTTCTTCAATTCTGGCATTAATCCCCATCATTAAACCCTCAATGAGACGTTTTAGGCTGGGGTAATGACTGCTTTGTCCACCACTTTTAAGATTTTATTGTAAGTCTTGGATGTAGTTATTAAAATCAGACATAATCCCTGGATAATTATTTATTAATCTTCTTTTTAGAATAGCATATAATTGTAATTTGTAATGTATTTGTAGCTTGGGTTAAGCGACAGCGAAACCCAACAAAGTCCTGAAAATGTTGTAATCTACTTGTTTATCTGTTGATCATGTTGGGTTTTCTGGTGTCAACCCAACCTACTTGTTTATATATTGATCATGTTGGGTTTTCTAGTGTCAACCCAACCTACTGTAAATCATTTCATTCTAAAATCTTGCAATAAAAAAGGCATAATTGCACCCGTAATTAAACTAGCTACAGTAATGGGAATACAAAGGGGAATTGATGCTTGTGCTAGTAATACTAATATAACTGTGCCAATACCACTAGCAATTATAGTTTGACGCAGAAAATATATGGGGTCACGGAATAGTTTACCCTTAAAAAATAACTTAATAGAAAACCAACTTAATTCTAACATATATCCTCCTAGTAATTAGCTAATAAATTCAGGATAAATAACCCTAAAATTACCGCAGGAATTACCCCCGCTGGTGCGAATAAACTACCAATTATGGCTGCAAATTTGTATCCGATATCTTTACCAGCAAGGATAATTCCACCAATTGCACCACCAACCATTGATAAAATTACAGCAATGATTAACCAAGTAAATCCTGTGGTGAAATTTAATTCTGTATTTAGACTATACAGAAAGTTAATAAATTCTGGATCATTGACAAAATTAAACATGATGATTCTCCTATACTTGGATTTCTGCGGCTAAATCTTCTAGTGCTTTACCTACTATTTCTGCTTGTTCTAATTGTTGATGTTCTGTAAATATTTCCCAAGCTTGCTGATAGTATTCTCGCGCTTGCAAAAGATTTATTTGATTTCCTAATTCCGGTTTTTCAGGATTATCAGGTAAGTTGAAAAGAACATTAGCTTTGTTAGAAATTGTGTTAGCATATTCTAACGGTGTATCTTGAGGATTACGCACTTTCAAAGCTTCATTGTAAGCTAAAACAGCCCGTAAATTATTTTCTCCAGGATGAGAACTCACTAAATATTGTAAAGCATTTCCTAAATTATTTTGCAACATTGCATATTCTCTAGGATGGTCAATTATGTTAATATGTTTGAGAGCAGTTTCAAAAGACTGTATTGCTAAACCTTGACGTAAAGATTCCCGTTCTGATGCCATTGGCATAGACAGATAAGCGATCGCTATATTATTATATAAAATCGCATATTCTTGCGGATACTTTTCCCAAGTAAACACCCGCAAAGCCTGATGATAAACATGAATACTATCAGTTATCCGCGCTAAATTTTCGGGAACTAAAGACTGTAAAACTAAACCCAAATTCATTTGGGCTGCTGCTACCTCCTCCGCTGTGGCAAATTGTTGTAAAATTGGCAAAGCTTCCTCATAATCTACCCGCGCTTCTTGCAACATCTGGGAATCACCATCAGGAATCATCTGTAATGCCCCTGCCCTGCCCACCTTAGCCCGTGCTTTCAGTAAAACGTATTCCTCCCCACACATTTGATATGCACGGTCAAATAGCCCAATTGCATGGCGTAAATCTTGGGATGTTTGCGGCTTTTTTTGTAAACCTGTAGCAATTTCCATCAGCATTTGGATTTTTTCTGCTGTTGTTGCTGACTCGGAAGATATAGCCGCGATCGCTGCTTTGACCGCTGAATCTGTCATACTAGATATCATAATTGGTGTACTCTAACTAGTTGAAGAAAAGAATTAAATTATCAATATCTAGGTTGCATAAATTACGGAAATTTTAATTATCAATCTAGAAATATTCTATCTCTATAGATAATCAGATAAAATCCCAGCAACGCACATTTTAATTAATAGGTATTACTACCAAAAATATAATTGAGTTATTTAATTAATAATTATTAATTACTATAAAACAACCTCTAGAAAAAGTCTAGAGTAAAATTACTTATCTTTATAGAAATTTTACAGAATCAAGATGATTAAAATTAAATAGCATTTCTGGATCTTCCAAAAGCAATACTTCTACAGAATAAGATTTTAACCACTCTTGAAAAGAACGTCCACCTTGTTCAATATACTGCCTTAATTCCGGTAAACAACGACGACGATAAAAACCACATAAAGGCTGCCAAATTTGATGATTTTGTACCAAAGCTGCTATTTTATTTTCGGGAATTGTATCTAATTGACCTATCCAATTTTGCAATATTTCTAGCCGTAAATTTGGTAAATCACAAGCCAATAAAAGTACCCAATTTGTTTCTACTGCTGCTAAACCTTGCATAAAACCTACAAGGGGTCCATGGGTGCGGGGTTCATTTCCAGTTTCCCCAGGTAAAGGAACTTCTCGAATAAATTGACTGTGAGGTGTGAGTAATTCTTGATAACGTTCTGGCCAGGGAGTGACAATATAAACTTTATCCGTACAAGCCTCTGCAATAGTACAAATTAATCTTAACATAGGCACACCGCCCATGGCAATCAAAGCTTTATCTCTACCCATGCGAGTGCTTTTACCACCAGCTAAAATAATAGTCGTAACATGATACTGGGAATCAATATTCATAATATTTGTATTTTATAGCAATCCGATTCGTTAATTTTTGGGTTATTTAGTCATCTTTAGATGACCTTGGCTATGAGACTGGGAATTAATTCCCAGGCGGGCTATAGATCCTACGATATTTTCTCATAAATCATTTACAATAACTATATAAATCTATTTTTCATAAATAAATAACACCCATTTTATGACAGATTTTTTTGAATTTGAAGCGGATTTTGTTGATTCCTTGCGCTGTATTCCTATGCTAGTACGTTACAAGCTAGATACTTGCGGAATTAAGCTAAAATTAGCAGAATGGAATGAGATGAATCAAGAGTCACGTCAAAAATTAATCATATTACCTTGTGCTACAGATAGTCAAATTCATAATTACAGAGATTATATTCAGCAGCTAGTATTAAAACTGACTGGTAAATCTGTGGCTGAATTACCAATTGAACCTAATCCACCATGGTTAGATATCACCAATATTCCCAGAAGTGTTGACGAAAAAGCTCAAGAAATAGGTATAATTATCACTATCGAAGCTTGGAAAAATTTAACCATTTTACAGCGGTTTGTCCTAATTAAACTCAGTCGTCCTAGTCATGAAAATAAAAACTTTTTACCGGCTTTGGTAGAATTTAATTTATTGCCAAAATCCTAAATTCTGCTATATTGCTATGGATGATACTTTTTAAGTAATTAGTAAAAGCAAATGATTAAATTAGACCAGTTTTTAAAGTTTATTGGTATAGCCTCTACGGGAGGTCAAGCGAAATTGTTGATACTTGATGGTGAGGTGAAAGTGAATGGTATAGTGGAAACAAGAAGAGGCCGGAAATTAGGAGATGATGATATAGTGACAATAGGACGAGAAACTTTTAAAGTAGGGGAAATTATACAGCAAGTTGAGCTTGAGTGAAGTACACTTTGTGCAGGCAAGATGCCCGCACCACAAGAGTTTTATTATTAATATCTGTACTTCATAAGATCGGGAACTGCTGGATCACGTCCTGATAATTAATTAATTTTTATACTTGTTATTTATTTGTTATTTTACTGCCATTTGCCTATTCAAAAACTTTTAAGTTTTATTTAGAAAAAAGGTAATTGACTTAAATAATACCTTAGATTATAATAACAAATATAGCTATAGCACTCCTAAAGAAAATGTGTTTGTGGCAATTGCAGTAGACATAGACATCTCCCTGTTCTCCTCCTCCGTGATCTCTGTGTCCCAAGTGGTTGGTTAATACAAATGTTGCCCACAAATCAAATAGGAGTCCAAATTAATGATCAAGAGGGTCAAAATCTACAAGCTAAATCCTGAAAAAAGGGTAAGTTATACCCTTAAATAACTTCCTTAATTGTCCATTGTCAACATATATAAAAATACATAGCTAATGACTAATGTACTTTGGCTACAAGGTGGTGCTTGTTCAGGTAACACCATGTCATTTCTGAATGCGGAAGAACCGACAGCTTGTGATTTAATTGCTGATTTCGGCATGAAAATACTTTGGCATCCTTCCCTGGGTTTAGAATTGGGTGATAACGTCCAAATCATGTTATGGGACTGTATTTTAGGGAAAACGCCCCTGGATATTTTGGTATTTGAAGGCAGCGTAGTTAACGCCCCTAATGGTACAGGAGAATGGAACCGGTTTGCAGACCGTCCTATGAAAGATTGGTTAAACGATTTAGCCAAAGTTGCCAAATTCATTGTCGCAGTAGGAGACTGTGCGACCTGGGGGGGAATTCCCGCAATGTCACCCAACCCCAGCGACTCCAAAGGACTACAATTTCTGAAACGGGAAAAAGGCGGTTTTTTAGGTTCAGATTTTGTCAGTCAAGGTGGTTTACCCGTCATTAATATTCCCGGTTGTCCCGCACACCCCGACTGGATAACGCAGATATTAGTAGCGATCGCCACCGGACGAATTGATGATATAGTTCTCGATGAACTACATCGTCCCCAAACCTTCTTTAACACCTTCACCCAAACCGGTTGTACCCGCAACATTCACTTTGCATACAAAGCCACAACCGGGGAATTTGGCCAACGGAAAGGTTGTCTATTTTACGACTTAGGTTGTCGTGGACCCATGACCCGTTCTTCCTGTAACCGTATTCTTTGGAACCGCGTCTCCTCCAAAACCCGCGCTGGAATGCCCTGTTTAGGCTGTACAGAACCGGAATTTCCCTTTTTTGACCTTGAACCCGGAACAGTCTTTAAAACCCAAACCGTCATGGGAGTACCCAAAGAAATACCCCCCGGAGTCAACCATAAAGATTACGCAGTGCTTACCGTTGTCGCCAAAGACACAGCCCCAAAATGGGCAGAGGAAGACTTTTTTACCGTTTAGTTATTAGTCATTAGTCAGTGGTCAGTGGTTAAAAGGTTTCTTTCCACAGTTATTTTTTTGTCCCTACTTTTCAGGTATGTATGCGCGAAACAAAAAAATAAAAATCTCATAACAACTAACAAAGGACAACTGACAACTGACAACTAACAACGGACAACTGACAACTAACAACGGACAACTGACAAAGGAAAAATATGCCAATTCAAACCTTAGATATTTCACCCGTTGGTAGAGTCGAGGGTGATTTAGATGTGCGTGTCGAAATCGAAAATGGATATGTCACAAATGCCTGGACTCATGCCGAACTTTTTCGGGGTTTTGAAATAATTTTACGCGGAAAAGATCCCCAAGCCGGCTTAATTGTCACTCCCAGAATTTGTGGAATTTGTGGCGGTTCTCACCTCAGTTCTGCCTCTTGGGCATTGGACACAGCTTGGGGAACAGAAGTTCCCAGAAATGCGATTTTAGCGAGAAACTTAGGGCAAATTGTCGAAACAATTCAAAGTATTCCTCGCTATTTTTACGGACTATTTGCCATTGATTTAACTAATAAAAATTATCGCCGCAGTCACTTTTATGATGAAGCTTGTCGACGTTTTGCTGCCTTCACAGGTAAATCCTATGAAATCGGCATTACCATTTCTGGAAAACCTGTGGAAATTTACGCTTTATTAGGTGGACAATGGCCGCACAGCAGTTATATGGCAATAAATTGGTGAATTGCTGATATAGTCAGGATTTACAAGGATAGGTCTAATCATTCCCTGATTTTTCCTTAAATTAGGTGATAAATCCACCCCCAGCTATGCTATAAGCAAAGATAGCCAGCAGCAAATTCATTTATTTGGTTTTCTTAGGCGTTACCTAATTTTTCCCTAACCCTGGAATAGCGATGCCTAGGTCGCGCAACGCTTACGCATAACTATGATAAATTTTTAGTAAGCAAAGAATAATCCAATCTACCCATCCTCTTTTAATCTTCTTCCTGATTATGAATTTCAAACGATGGCAGGAACTCAAGCAAATCCTCACTGAAGAAAAAGATTTGTCTAACATCTGGACATATTACATGGATCATTTTGCGGATCATCCCGAATTCATCAACTTGGGAAAACCTAGCCAGAATCAATATATCGACGCAGTTGTCAAAAAAACCTGTCAACAACTATTTGGTCAAAACGTCAAAATTACCAATTCTCTCCTTATCTATATTCCCCGACATCAATTTTTCCACGGACCATTCCAAGCAAGCGGACGAATTGGTGGTGTGATTTTCTTTGAGGATATCAAAGTCGGTTTAATGGGTATTTCCGCACACTTTCCCCCAACTAGTGAGGTGAAATATTCCCGGTTTACCGAAGTAATGGATCTATCACCACCAACAGGTCACGATTTAAATTGAAGCCTTCCTGACCCGCCCCAACCCGAAAATCGTCTAAACTTAAATTGTTCACTTATTACCAAAATCATCATGACTCGCTGGTTTAATATTGCAGGTCCCTGTAACCCTAAAAAAAACTATACACTCTCAACCACCAGTCGTTTACCCGACTTATCAATGTTAATTGCACAAGAAAGTTATTTTGTGCTTCATGCACCACGACAAACGGGAAAAACCACCGCCATGTTATCCCTAGCAAAGCAACTTACTGATACAGGAAATTATGCAGCAGTCATGGTATCAGCAGAGGTAGGAAGTGCATTTAATCATGATCCCATCGCCGCAGAATTAGCAATTTTAGGAACTTGGTATAATACAATTCAAGATAGTCTACCTCTAGAATTACAACCACCTGCTAAACAATGGCAACAGGAAGAACCAGGAAGCAGAATTAAGGCTTTTTTAAGAGGTTGGGCAAAAGCTATAAATCGTCCTTTAATATTATTTATAGATGAAATTGATTCTTTACAAGACCAAACATTAATTTCTATTTTACGACAATTAAGAGATGGGTTTCCTAAACGTCCCGAAAATTTTCCCTCATCGGTGGGATTAATTGGTTTACGAGATGTGCGAGATTATAAAGTAGCATCTGGTGGTAGTGACAGATTAAATACATCCAGTCCTTTTAATATTAAAGTTGCTTCTATTACTATGCGAAATTTTAATATTGCAGAAGTAGGAGAATTATATCAACAACATACAGCAGCAACAGGACAAATTTTCACACCAGAAGCTATAGAAACAGCATTTGATTTAACCCAAGGACAACCTTGGTTAGTGAATGCTTTGGCTAAAGAAGTTGTAGAAAAAATGGTTAAAGATACAAATATTGCTATTACCAAAGAACACATTTTAAAAGCCAAAGAAATATTAATTACTCGTCAAGATACTCATTTAGATAGTTTAGCTGAACGGTTACGAGAACCCAGGATAAAAGCAATTATTGAACCAATGTTAGCAGGTTTAGAATTAGGAAATATACCCAACGATGATATTCAATTTGTGATTGATTTGGGATTATGTAAAATGCACCCCTATGGAGGTTTAACTATTGCTAATCCCATTTATCGGGAAGTGTTACCCAGAGTATTAACAGTAACACCAATGGCATCTTTACCAATGATTGCACCCACTTGGTTAACCCCAGAAGGTGAATTAAATATTGATGCTTTATTAACAGCATTTCTCAAGTTTTGGCGACAACATGGAGAACCATTATTAGGTAGCACTGGCTATCATGAAATTGCCCCGCATATTGTATTAATGGCTTTTTTACATCGTGTTATTAATGGTGGGGGAGTTTTAGAAAGGGAATATGCAATTGGTAGTGACAGAATGGATTTATGTCTGCGTTATAAAGATGTAATTTTAGGGATTGAGTTAAAGGTGTGGAGGGATAAAAAACGCGATCCTCAAACTGATGGTATTGAACAATTAGAATCCTATTTAGGGCGTTTAGGGTTGGATTTTGGGTGGTTGTTTGTGTTTGATAGGCGAAAAAATGCTTTACCAATGGAAGAAAGGTTATCAAGTGAGGTGGTGGTGACGGAAAATCAATATAGGATTACTGTAATTAGGGCTTGAGTGTTTTGATAAGGAGTAGGTTAGGTAATGATACTATCGCTTTTTTGTCTGAATCAGGATATCTAGGATTTAAGGATTTAGAGGATGTTTATTTGGGTTCAGATTTCTTGGATTTAAGGATGTTTTGAATTTGATAATTTTTGGATATTATTTATCATTTAGATTAATGCTCTCATAAGTCCATGCTTTAAATACAAAACTCACATTCTGTAAATCCTGATTCTGACAATTAAAATTCTAATTCATGAAAATTTCTAAAAATCAATCTTCAATAAATCACACTAAACTAACATCCTGTAAATCCTTTAATCCTAGATATCCTGATTCAGACTTAATAATTTTTTGTAATATCTAAAGGTTACAGTTTACAAGTCTTGATGAGATAAAAGAAAATTAAGTGTATCATCATCGCATCGTTTAAAATTAATTCGCCATACCTCCTCCCAATATATCACCATATCCCTCTTCCATGTGTCCAACATAAAATCTCTTACTTTGATAAGATCATTGAATTCAGATGTATCCATTGTATCCATAGAAGAATATTTGTACAAATAAGAAATCCCCATAACAAATGGTAAACCTCCTTTGGTTAGTGCTTTTATATCAAAATCCCTTTCCTGAAGCTGAATCCACTTTCCTCCTTTTTTCCATCCTACCTTGTCAGCGAAGGCTTCCCATATTTTTTCGTTGTAGGTTCTCGTTCCACCCAAACCGTGATAAATCCGTTTCTGCACAGAAATACCAAATTTTTCATTACTGTATTTTAGCCACAACTGGTCAATGGTGCGAATATCTTCGCTGGTAAAATTATCAATATCGTCTTCCCCTAACGAATATTTCTCTTCCCACAATTTCGTAAACAGTAGCATTACCTTAAGTGTTTCGTATTCTGCTAATGCCCAATCTTCTGCCGCAAGTAAATCTTGTAGTTTTCCATATTTTATAGATAGAATTTGCTGTCTTACTTCCATAATCATTCGACTAGCATCAAGATGTCCATAACGTTGAGATTCTTTCAAATCAGCAATGGACTGCCTATAGTTATGAACTTTTAAAT
>NZ_KE384676.1:38534-59150 GCF_000426925.1 Dolichospermum circinale AWQC310F
ATAAATTCCTCTTTCATATAAATCATTTGCTAAATCATTAGCTTGCTTCTGAAGTTCTGCTATCAAACTTAATAAATCATTGACTTTTCTAACGCCTTCTGTATCTTCACATCTTGCAAAACACTCTTTTAACTTCTCAAAATATTCTCTATCTTGGAATGTTAAAACTGAGCCTATAGCCTGTAATAAATTATTATCATTATTATTTGCTATCACACCTCGCAATTGCAACCAATACCGAACAGAATAATTTAACTGTTCCCTAGCCCAAGATTTATCAGGTAAATGACTTAAACTATGAGCTAAATCTAAAACTAATTCAGGAATCAAAGCCGATCGCTCATTAGCAAGAGATTGATAAACCCCTTGATAATTAGAAAAAATTCCGCCAATTATCTGCTTATCCCCCACTACCAAATCAGACAATAATTGAGGTAATAAGGGGGTCACATCATAATGAATGAGATAATGAATATCAATTGTGAGACCTGCAAATAAAGCATGAACTGTAATCAAAAACTGATAAAAAACATCAAAATCTTTATTGTTTATCTTGTAGCGACGCGATAAATCGCTAGTATCAATACCAAAGCTTTTTAGTTGTTCCTCCTCTTCTAATATTTCTAAATTGTGAGTATCCAATTCATTAATTAACTTGGGATTTTTTCCCATTTGAATAAGCCGATCTCGATCTGGTTTCCACTTAATAGCACGCGATTTAGCAGAGTCATAAAGAATATTTGTATAAGGTAATCGAGCTAAAGCCGTTCCATATTTATAGGTAGTGTCTCCATAACCCCAATAAGCAACCCGAAAATTAAGATAATCCCCTTCAATTTCCGATTCCAAAATCACAAGAGGCTCAGATTTTAGCATCTCAAAAAGCACTTTAATACTAGAGCCACCATGATATTTATTACTATCCCAAGCCCCATCTAAAAATTCAACAGGTCTGATTGGACTATGGTGAGAATAGTTTTTATCTAAAAATTGTCGTAAACCCTGAGCTAAAGTATTCTCCATTTTGGGTACTTGAGTTGCACTGCCAAATTTATCAAAGTTCACCTCTGGAGGGGCAATAATTACTTTCAAAGGAGGGCGATTATCACTGACAGGAGAGTTGAGAATTAAAGACGGAACAATTCTCAGCGGCCAATTTTCAAAAAGTTTATTAACTTCTGGTAATGCTAGGGTTGTCTCTCGCTGTTGAGCAGCTATTTTTAATTGAGTTTCACGGGTAAACTCTGCTAACTCTAGTTGCAGTTGTTTCTGTCTGTCAAATTGCTTTAAATCAGATGCTTCTCTTAGTTCGTTTCTAAGATGCTCTAATTTTAGTTGCATCTCCCCATTTTTATCCGCTAACTTTAGCTCTTTGTCTCGATTTTTATCCGCTAATTTTAATTGCGTCTCCTGATTAATTTTACTTATCCATACTTGACAGCCACTAGAAATAAGGCTAGACGCAATAGAAGCAGTAGGAGATATGAAATCAGCCATCTCAAGAGTTTTTTTCGGTTGATTGGGTTGTGTTGGAATTGGTAAATCTGACATATAATAAGGTTGTAAAAAGTAATAAAATTTATGTCTTTAAACCTATTAAAAAATCTGCTAATTTTGACATTATCAAAATAAATTTAATCTATCAAATTTAGCAGATAGTAAAATCAGAAAAAATCTCATGATTGATTCAGATTTTCAGCCGCTTTTTGATGGTAATAGTCTGCCTCTTTTTGCAATGAATCAGCCATATCAAAAGACCCATCATTTGCCCAACTTGCGGCTCTATCCTCGAAATGTTTTGCCCAAGATTCATTATGAGCCGCTTCTGCATAATCTGGTGTCGCCTCACGAGGCATCACCTCAGTATGAAAATTGCTTGTGGATAAATGACTTTCAAAACTAGGCGTTTCGATATAAACAGAATTGTGCAAATTATCAAAGTTAGACTGGAAATCAGCACCAGAAAAAGAAACGCAATCAGAATGTAAGATTGTGTTTGGGTGCAAATCGGTTAAAAAACTGTGAGAATGTTGGTCAATCCCCTGAGAGATTAACTCAAAATGACTGGAATAACTTGAATTAAAATCTTGATTGATATCACTGAAATTCTGCGCTGCATGATCAATAACCGCATCCGGTAAATGATGATTACCGACGATTTCCCCATGATTTAATGCGTCCATCTGATTCAGCCTTTAGTTAATAAGAACATAGTATAGTATAACAGAGTATCATGAAAAATACAGCGGTTTCCGATCTGATGAAGTACAAAGTTGAATCATGAAACTCTTGTGGTGCGGGCATCTTGCCCGCTAAATATGTACCTCATAACACCGGGAAGTGCTGTATCATACAAGGATACAAACTCAAATGAAAAATTGATCTAGTAACTTAGTAATTACCGAACCCCTGAATTTACCCCCCGGAAATGTGGAAATTGTAGTCTGACCAGCTACCCTTGATCATACCACAGCCGCAACCAGTAAACCTTTTTGGAATGCCAGATCGTCATTTTTCCAAATTCCAATATATCGGAAGCATAACAATTGTGTAAACTTAAAGAGTTCCCTAACTGCTAAAATCTTATGACTCGCTGGTTTAATATTGCAGGTCCCTGTAACCCTAAAAAAAACTATACACTCTCAACCACCAGTCGTTTACCCGACTTATCAATGTTAATTGAACAAGAAAGTTACTTTGTCCTTCATGCACCACGACAAACGGGAAAAACCACCGCCATGTTATCCCTAGCAAAGCAACTTACTGATACAGGAAATTATGCCGCAGTCATGGTATCAGTAGAAGTAGGAAGTGCATTTAATCATGATCCTACAGCCGCAGAATTAGCAATTTTAGGAACTTGGTATAATACAATTCAAGATAGTTTACCTGAAGAATTACAACCACCTGCTAAACAATGGCAACAGGAAGAACCAGGAAGCAGAATTAAGGCTTTTTTAAGAGGTTGGGCAAAAGCTATAAATCGTCCTTTAATATTATTTATAGATGAAATTGATTCCTTACAAGATCAAACATTAATTTCAATTTTACGACAATTAAGAGATGGTTTTCCTAACCGTCCAGAAAATTTTCCGACCTCAGTAGGATTAATTGGTTTACGAGATGTGCGAGATTATAAAGTAGCATCCGGTGGTAGTGACAGATTAAATACTTCTAGTCCTTTTAATATTAAAGTTGCTTCTATAACGATGAGAAACTTTAATCTTGAAGAAGTAAGAGAATTATATCAACAACATACAGAAGCAACAGGACAAATTTTCACAACAGAAGCTATAGAAACAGCTTATGATTTAACCCAAGGACAACCTTGGTTAGTTAATGCTTTAGCTAAAGAAATTGTCGAAAAAATGGTGAAAGATAGAAATATTGCGATTACCAAAGAACACATTTTACAAGCGAAGGAAATATTAATTGCTCGTCAAGATACTCATTTAGATAGTTTAGCTGAACGGTTAAGAGAAAAACGAGTTAAAAATATTATTGAACCGATTTTAGCAGGGCAAACATTACCAGATACTCTAGCCGATGATCGCCAATATTTAATTGATTTAGGATTATTGCGACGTGATCCGATGGGGGGATTAGTTATTTCTAACCCTATATATCGGGAAGTTATTCCCCGTGTTTTAGTCCAAGGAACTCAGGATAGTTTACCTTTAATTAGTCCTAGTTGGTTGACTGCAAATGGTGAATTAAATATTGATGCTTTATTAACAGCGTTTCTCAAATTTTGGCGACAGCATGGAGAACCATTATTAAGTAGTGCTGCTTACCATGAAATTGCACCGCATATTGTATTAATGGCTTTTTTACATCGTGTGGTTAATGGTGGGGGAATTTTAGAAAGGGAATATGCCATTGGTAGTGATAGAATGGATTTATGTCTGCGTTATAAAGATGTTATTTTAGGAATTGAATTAAAGGTATGGCGGGATAAAAAACGCGATCCTCAAAGTGATGGAATTGAACAATTAGAATCTTATTTAGGGCGTTTGGGGTTGGATTTTGGTTGGTTATTTGTGTTTGATAGGCGGAAAAATGCTTTACCAATGGAAGAAAGGTTATCAACTGAGGTGGTGGTGACGGAAAATCAACGTCGAATTACTGTGATTCGGGCGTGAATATTTTTAACAGCAGGATATCAAGGTTAAGAGATGGGAATTTAAACCAGAACTCGTGCCATTTCCCTAATTCGATTTGCCCAGGTTTGAGACAACGTGGAAATTTCCAGACGACTAGAATCACTTGCCCAAGTTGATAACCAATGAATATGCCATTTGGATAATTGACGTTGTATTTGAGCTAATTCAAAGGCATTATCTACATCTAAATCAATGGCTGTCAATTCTAAAAACACTTTACTTTCTCGAATAATCTCAAGTACCGCTTCTCCATTAAATTCATCTAAACTGAGAGATGCCATTTGTAGAAAGTTCTGTGCTAATTTTTCCAGACGTACAGAAAGACGATAGCTTCGCTCGCCTTCGGCAACACAACGAAAGGTAATTTGTTCTACAGTCCAGTTATTCATAAACCTCCTAATAATTTGTGGATGATTTGTTTCACTTCCGAACAGATCGCTTATGATAAATGTATTATTGTATATCTCAAAGTTTAAAATATGTCACTCGCTGAGTTAATTCCTCTGGTCAACAATCTAAGTCAGTCAGACAAGTTATCACTCTTCAAACTCCTAGCCACACAAATCCCAGACGCTGAACTACAAGTTATTTTTTCTGCTTCAGAATACCCGATTTGGTCGCCATATCACGCAACGGAAGCTGCAAACATTCTCATGCAGATGATTCAGGATCACCAAGAGGTATCTACTGATGCCTAGTACAGTTGAGTTTCCCTTTAATGATGATGAAGCATTACCCACAATTCCTATCATTCTGAGTTATGCAAACTCTTCTATTTCTGCAAATGCACTGCTGGATACTGGGTCTACTGTCAATGTCTTACCTTATGATATTGGGTTACAATTAGGCGCAATTTGGGATAATCAAACTGTTCGCTTGCCATTGGCTGGAAATCTGGCAAAAGTTGAAGCACGGGGGTTATTTGTGCAAGTTCAAATTGGGAATCTTGAACCCGTTCGTCTAGCATTTGCCTGGGTAGAAACCTCTAATGTACCCTTAATTCTTGGGCAAACTAACTTTTTTCGAGAATTTGATGTTTGTTTTGAAAGATCGCAATCCACAATCAAAATTATCCGAATTGATTAGCGA
This sequence comes from Dolichospermum circinale AWQC310F, assembly GCF_000426925.1. Lineage (GTDB taxonomy): Bacteria > Cyanobacteriota > Cyanobacteriia > Cyanobacteriales > Nostocaceae > Dolichospermum > Dolichospermum circinale. The sequence continues at coordinate 43,787 of NZ_KE384676.1, forward strand.
TTGCACTAACCCAATATTAGCGATCACAGTTAATCACAGTTAAAGAAGTACAAAAAAAGGAAGTTGAGCGATCGCACTACATCATAAAATTTTGCTGTTTCTCGGATTATAGTTTAACGATAAATGTTTTTACCAAACCAATATGACAATACAATAAATAAAAAATAAACTTAATTTCACTCATACTAACTCCATAATGCCTAATTATAGAAGACCTAATGTTTCTGGAGGTACATATTTCATCACACAAGTCACTTATCAAAGAGAATCTTGGCTCTGTACTGATATAGGGAGAAAATCTCTTCGAGAAGCAATAGAAAAAGTAAGGGAAAAATATCCTTTTTGTATTGATGCTTTTGTTTTATTACCTGATCATTTTCATTGTTTGTGGACTTTACCCCCTGACGATAAAGACTTGTCGGTGAGATTGCGCTTAATTAAAACTTATGTCACCAAACATTATGGACAAGAATTAGGGGTTAATCGGGAGGTTTCTCAATCACGACAAAAGCGAGGAGAAAGTAATCTTTGGCAACGTCGGTTCTGGGAGCATTTAATTCGGGATGAACGGGATTTTGCGCTCCATTGTGATTATATTCATGATAATCCGGCTCGACATGGATTGTGTGAAAGTCCCCAAGATTGGCAGTATTCCAGTATTCATCGGTTTATCGCTGAGGGAATTTATCCAACCGATTGGGGTAAAGATAGCAGAAAGGAAAAACCTCAAGGATATTGGGACGATTAGTAGGGTGCGTTAGCGACAGCGTAACGCACCGAAAATCAGTAAATAATCATAAATTTGGTGCGTTACATTTGTGTGTATTTGATGGTGCGTTACATTTCATTAACGCACCCTACAAGATCGGCGATCGCACTACAGAGTTGACGGATCTGTTCCGTACTGGGAAACCGATGATCCCGTTAATCCAAATGAATCATCTTCCTTAACGCATTATATTTTTGGTGACAACGATGAAATTATCGGAAAGGTATATTTTGAAAATTTTGAGTTTGTTGGACGAGATAACAATAACGTCAAATTTTGGGAGACAAAATGCCAAACAAAATATTTAACAAGAGAAGCGATTGAAGAGATTGAAAGAGGCGAATATTGTCATAGTGTCAATGTTTTCAAAAAGGGATTTTTAAACATTTCCCCAATACAAATTAATTGGTTGCCAAATTATTAGGTGCTTCGGTGAAAAAAACAATCAAGCTATCTCTTTCCCCGCAGGCGATTCCTACGGAGCGCTTCGCTATCGCCCAACTAGAATCTAAGGCTGAAAATAGCGGGTATATGTGGGGAAAGAAACCAAATGTATCCGCACTTGTTGAAGCCTGGGCAATGGGTGAATTGGACAAGAACATGGAAGAGGCGATTCCTACGGAGCGCTTCGCTATCGCACAAGCACAATCTTCACTCAAGGAACTGGCGAAAGCTACAGGTTGTAAACACCCCAACCCAGAATTTAACGAAGAGTTTGGTTTTTACCAATGCCCTTTGTGCGGTGAAGTCTGGGCTTTTGATGAAGATGATCCGGATTATAAGGAGAACCCACAACGGGTAACTATAGAAACCGACAATCCCAAGTTTGTAGCCGCACTAATTGGCGGTAAGTTTGATGAAGTAATGTAATTTTATGCCCCAGTAATGGGGCATTTTTTATTGTAGAATTAAGCCACTGCAAGCAGTTCGCATAAATTAAATATTTCAATATCAAGAAAAAAATTTAGGCGATGAACACAGGAATTTAATCGGGCAATAGCGAAACGCGACCTAGGAATTGCATAAAAGTTAGAAGTTGTTGGTAAGAAGTTCAGAGTTATCGGTAAGAAGTTTAGAGTTATCGGTGAGGACGTACTTCAAGGTTATCGTGAAGGCCGCTAACGCAGATTTGGTTGTTCTTTTTTGGTTTACCATCATGGTTAAACAACCCGATTCCAACAAACCAGTTACCGCCTCCATTCCCGCTAAAGTTCCTGCTATGACTATTAAGTTAGTTAGCAAGGATGATAAGTTCAGAAGCATTATTATAGATGCTTTTAGGATTTTATCGTGGGAACAGTTTAGGAGTGAATATAAAGTAACTGGTTTGGATGGTTACGCAAAGTTTTATGAACTTTGGTGTGATCATGAAATTCATAGTATGAGTTTCAAAGAACTTCAAGAGTTGTATGACTCACTTGGCTATAGTATGTCTGATTTGGTGAAAATCAGAAATGACTATTATGCCAAGAGAAAGAAAGTTACCAATCAAGGTAGCCAAGAGATTGAGAGAGAAGACGAAGGCTTCTCAGATGATCCGATACCTTATTAAGGTAATAAAAAAAATTCTGATCTAATTAATTAGATTAGAATTTTTTTGTTTAAAGGCGTATCTAATTAATTTAGATTAGGCTTTTTTTTATTCTTCGCTAAAGATTTGTTAGTAATTTATAGTAAATATTTATTTATTATAAATTACTAAATTATTTTCTTTGTTGTTTTTTTAATTAAAATTATCTTTTTTGTAATTGCAAACAAACGCCCGGCGAGTTGGTAAAGAGGCTGAAGCTTGAGTACAGCCATAAATTACTTAAAATTCAGCCATTCATCAATCTGCCACTGCGGTACGGAAGGATCAAACAAAATCACCTCACTGACCATTCCACTTGTTCTGTTAAACGCAGTAGCATAAATCTTCATGGTTTTAGTCATTCCCACTGGATAATAGGGGTAGTAAGATTGTTTTACACATCCTAAAATATGAAACCCTAGTTGGACTTTAGCACCACTATATGCCATGTCTGCACATAATAATTGTTTACCATTAAATGTATAAAATGCTATTCTGATCTGAACTTCATGACCATTCCAAATTTTTCCATCTTTGTGCATGGACCATTTACCCTTATTCACGGCATAAAGGTGTAAAACTTTAGATTCACTCAATTTGATGTCTCCTAACTCAGCTACAATTTCGTCAGCGAACAGGGTAAAAACTAAACCCGCACTCCCAGAGGATGCCTGATGACAACCCCGCCAATAAGCGGCAGCCCATGACTCTACTGTAAATGATTTACCGTCAATCTTTGTACTCAATATTTCATCTTTTTTTGATTTAAACAACTGTGAAACTTCCCTGATTTTGGTTGAATCACCATCATTCGCGTCTCTCCATTCAAAAGCATCCGCCATAGCAGCCCTGTATTGACTTCTGACTAAAATAGCTTCATATATTTGTTTTTCGTCAACATTTACTTGTGAGAATAAAGTAAATTCATAGGGTTCAGGTGATATTTCCTCTGGTAATTGCGGAGTTTTGTACCAAACATTAACGAATTTAACTATTCGGCTGATGGTGTCTTTAGCTTGTTCTTCTACCTCACATGGTCGGATTCTATAGCAATCTTTGCTTTTAAAGTCCTTCAACCATGGGGCTTGTGAGTTTTCTATGCTATCTAAATATTCTTTGACTGCATTCAATCCATTAACATTATTTGGATACGCAGATTTAAGACTATCAACAGCAATTTGAACTTGCTGAGACAAGAAATCAATAATGGGCATTTCTCTGGGAGATTTTTGTTCACCACCGGGAGGAATTAACAAAACAATTCCCTCTACACCAGCAACTCGCGCACGGGCTAAAAGCGAAGCTACTACCCCTGTTAAGTCAATCATGCTTTTAATTGCTATTTGCTGCAAGTTTCCTTGTAAAGCCATTTTAGGAAACTTTACTGTAACTGGCGCTTTTTTGAATTTTTTAATAGCATCTGTCAGATTTGGGTAAGATTTTGTATTAATGAGTTGCAAAAAATCACCATCGGTAATCAGAAAATAATAAAGAAAGAGACTAAATCCCTTTCTTTATGACTTTGTTAATCTACTAAATCTTTCCCCATTTGTGACTAAAGCAACTAACAGGACATTTTCCGATTACTTCAAAAAATTTCTCTGTGTTGTTATTAGTGCTACTAACTCCAGATCCAGTTCCTCGTAAGGGAATAAAAAGTCTGTAAAGATCGCCACTGTGTTTTTGAATTGTTACTTTCATTCCTAAAAATTTTGATAATTCAGATCGCAAAAAATCTGTACTTTCTGGATCAAAACCTTGAGTGTTAAAGTAAATTCCTTTATCATGCCAATTTCCATCGTCTATATACCATCTCAAAATTAAATCTTTTGTCAAAACTAAATCTTGTGGAACAATCTTTTTACCGTCTGGATACCATTTATTTCTTAACTCTGTAAATAGATTATTAGATGGACTTCTAAAAGAAACACGATGGTATGATTTATCTGTTCTTTTGTCATATCTATCACCTACTTGTAGCTTGCAAGCAGCAAATGACTCTGTGTTATTTATAATCCATTGAGCGTAGTCTTCATATTTCGTAACAAAGTTGAAAGTAGCATCTCGATTACAGTCTTTTCCTGTTACAAAAATACTTCCATCACCTAGCAAGTGACCTTGAATTAAATCCATTTCCTGTTTAATGCAATTTGTCAAAAGCACATCACTGTGGGGATATCTTTGGCGATGATGACCAAACTTTTTTACAAATTCGCGGTAGCTTTCATTCTTGTAAGAAAATAGACTCTCTTGCTCATATTGCGTTTTTTGTGGCATAATAATTTTGCTCCTATGTTGGACAAACAACTAATGGAGTAGTCGTCTTGACTGAGTGTTGGTTCACTCTTTCAAGGCGCATTTACTATTTTTAGTATACACTATTTTATTAAAATTCTGTAATTTTAATATTAAAATAAACTAATTGCAAAATTATTTTTTATCTAAAATTTGATTATTTTGCTTTAAATGAATTGAAGTATTAAATATATTTCGTAATACTACTTTAGGTGCATTTGACCATTTCTTTATATCTTGTATTTTCAAATTTTATAGCCATAACTAAAATCCCATGAAATCTAAATTACGAATTTGTTCATCTACAATTTTAGACTGTTCTTCTGATAATATGATAGGCTTTCCCTCTGTATAATCAAAACATCTGCAAAGTTTTTTAGTAAAGAAACTGTGATCATGTGTCATTACTATTAAAGAATCATAATTTTTAAATGTATTTTCGTACATTGAATTTATTAATTTATCAATATCTTTCATGGTGTCTGAACCATCAACTCCAGCACAACAAATGTCTGGTTCTTGTTGATTTTTCGCGTAACCTGCTATTACTATAAAATCGCCTAACTTGGTTTTTTTGGAGTATTCTAACGCCAACATTATTATTGCACCTGCGGCTATAATGTAAGCAGCGCAAGCTATTAAAACAGAATATGCACCTGTGAACATTCCTAATTTATTAAATATTCTGGGTAAAATACTGGCGACAGATTTAAAAATATCAGCTACTAAATATTTAATTTCATCTACTCCAGATTGTTCTAGATTCTTGAGTACAATGGATGCAGTTATTTCCTTGATAGCATCAAAAAAATCCTTTGGGATTCCGACACCTTTTAATACAAATGTTGATAAAATACTTTCAGCAATTTGTTTAACGATGTTAGCTACATCAACTTTAGTGGGTGAATCAACAGAAGCTATTGCACCATAAGAAGCAGTGACGGGATTAAAAAGTCCTTTTAAATTATCATTTTGATATCTGGGAAATTTTAATAAATCATTAATAAATACCAATTCTTTAGATTTTATTCTAGTTTCTTTTCTTGAAGATTTTATTTCTTCGTTTAATAGTTTAAATTGTTTTTTAATTTCTCTAGCTTCATTTCTAGCTGCCGTTAATTGCGGTCTTACGGTAGCGTAAATCGTAGTTTTTTCTTTGGGAGTAAAGTCTTTTGATTGCACAAATTTCTGGGCAAATTTCCAGACTTCACCGATTATCTTTACAAATTCTACAAAATTATTTACTATTGAAGTCCAAATTTCTATGAATTGCTCTATTCTAGAGAGAACAGTTAATAAAAATCCTTCAATATTTTCCATAACATTTTTAATCATTGACTCTATTAAACTTTTAGCTGCGTTTAATGAAATATCTATTGCTGATATTACAGGAGAGGATATCAGCATATAAAATTCAGATAAGCCAATTATGGGTACATTTAATAATGAATCTTCAACTTTTTTTTGATTGTCATATAGTGTTTTAAGAATACTTGATATTATATTAACGATAATCTGGAGTAATTTGTGTAATAATGCCGTTATTGCCGCTCTCAAAGTACCCCATATTTGTAATAACATAGCCCGATTACTATTCTCCATTTCTGATAATTTATTAAAAATATCATATTTGTCGCCACTGAAATTTGCATTAGCATAATATTCGTAATCTAATATTGTGTTATTAACTTCTAAGAGTGCATCATAGTTAGCTTTAACGAAAATATCGTCATTATCTAATGCTCCTTTGTTCTCTCTTGAATTAAATGCTCTATTTACTCCATAGGATGATTCTAATATTTCTGCTGCAATATTTTCTATGTGATATTCTTCTGTATCCTCAGTAAAATAATCTAATAAAGAATACAATGGTTTTAATTCTTCTTTAGCGAATTGAATGTGGAAACGTGAATCAAGCCAAGAGTTTCCTGTGGACAGCGCGGAAATTACATCGTCTGTTACCATCAAGTTATTTTTTTTATTCCAAAAACCATTCTGTATTTCTGACAATATTTTTTCTGACTTGGTAGACATATTTTATCCTCTGTGATTAATGAATTAATAACTTTATAACATATTTTTGTTCTGTACTCAAGATTCAGCCTGTTTACCGACGCGCAGCGGGAAACTTAAACGAAGAACACCAACCAAAAAGTACAAAAAAAAAGCAACGATTCACTTGCAACCGCTGCCTAAAATATTAAGTATTAAAAAGATTTAAGTAATCTGTTAGATTTCAATTAACTGATTCAGTGCGATAGCCATTTTTTCGGCTTGCTTCTTAGTAATATTTGTTTTAATGGTGGTGAGCAAACCGTGACTTTTAAAGGATACTTTCCACCATTTTGTACTCGACACTGATGATTGCACCGCATGGAATTTACCATGCTCCAAAGTGTCTCTTTTAGCTTCAAAATCTGCCCATTGAGTATAGCTTACTTCCATCATTCAAGATTCTCCCTAAAATAATTTTCTTCCTGCAAACAGACTATATAAGCCTCTTCCTTGATATCATCACATTCATTTTTTACTTTTTCCTGATTAGGTAGAAAAATACCTATTCCTAGCATTGCTATAATAGATATAGCTAGAGCAATAATCGCTGTTTTCATGTCAATACTGAAACTTTATTCTTTTATTTTAATCTTAAAATGTAGAATTTTATTACAGAATTTTTATGAGTCAAAATAATCAAAATACAGAGCAACAGCAGTTACCTAAAATACTGGAGTTAATGGCAATTGAACAAACTCTATCTTTAGTCGTTGATCTCGTTTTTCCGATTGCGATGACAGCCATTTTAGCTTATATAAACGTTCAAATTAAAAATATAATTCCTTATGTAAAAGATAAAATTTCTTCATTTGATAAACGAAGTACACCACGATTAACTATTGAGCAACAGACTAAAATCAATGAATATTTGAGATATATTTTGAATCATTCCTATGTCTCTAGAGTAGGGTTATACTGGTTAAACAATCCTAAAATAGAAGATGATAACGACATTATGGCAGATTCATATTCTCTTTGGATTGAAGCTAGTGATACTGAGGAATATAATTCGGTTAATTTAAGCTTTGGATATGTGTCTCTACAATTGAATACTATGAGACAATCTAATACTGATTTTGCATTTTATAAAGATGCAGTTAGCGGACTTATTTGTCAGGTTTGGCTACGTCACCGGAAAACTAAATCCTATGGCATTTATAAAATAGGTGATATTGGCTTTATCTTTCTTGAGCAATCTAAAGCCACCTTTTTCAAAAGATTAGGTTACAGACTTTCTCGTAAATACGACCCTAACTATTTAGAATATTGTGATAGGATTAGAAAGATTATCTTTAAAAATTGATAGCGAAGCGCTCCGTAGGAATCATGAACCCAAAACTAATTCAATATATCCAATCCTCTACAGGATTTCAGGAAAATACCATTAAGCTAGTTCTTGAATCGTTCAAAAATTATGTTCATCTACAGCTTGCTCAAAAATACGTTTTACCGCTCAAACAATTTGGAGTATTTTCTACCAAATATGTCAAACCCAGAGAAGGTAGAAACCCCCGTACTGGTGAAGCTTTGAGCATTCCGGGTAGATATCGTCCTTATTTTAGATTCACTGGTGACTTCACCATTTCAGATGAACCTTTAGAAGGTGATTCTGGCGTTTTAGCTGAAACTAGTTCTAAAGAATGGCTGGTTAAACTTGGACAGGAGAATAAGATAATTTCCCAAGATCATCTTCTCAATTATTCAGTTAGCCCAAAAACTCCGGTCTGGACTGAAACCAACGGTTGGGTATTAGCTGGGGAAATTGAAGAACTGGAACATCTTTTTCCTTAATTTAATGCTGATTTGCAAATATGAAAAATTTGTAAATCAGCAGTCAAAAACGTTAGATTAATACTGTGTAAATCAGTTTAGATAAGTATTTGTCTCTGGATTGAAGCTTCCATTATATCTTACGGCTTTAGTCAGCCGTAAATGTGAGAGATGGAATTGAGAATAGGAATTATAAGGAGCATTAACTGCATTATTTCCTATTACTATTCTACTTCCTGTCAAACTTTCGCTATTGGTGAATAAGACTTTTGGATCTCCATTCAAAAACCAAGAATAATTATTTTCATTCCTAACAAGCGCGTGATGCTGCCAATTATTTGCTAATTGCTCTAAACCGTTGACTGATCCATTTTGTCTCCAAAAAGAGAATTTGCCACCAAAATCTGAATAAGCTGGATTCCGTGTTTGCATATCCCCCAAGGAATAACTGTTATTCCACCCCATAATACCATTTGGAGATGCAGTAAAAGGATACACCCACATTTCTAGGGTGAAATTATCACTTCCTAGAGTATAAATACTATCTATTATTGTTCCTAGACAGCTATTTATACCATCAAAATATATTGAGCTTCCATTATATTTTGATTGCGCCGAAGATAATTGCGCTTTTCCAAAAGCATTAATATTTTTGGAATTTGCCGAGCTATCAATTATTGATAATGCAATTGTTGCCCCTGAACTGATTAAAGTACCTACGGGAGCATTATCAGTTCCTCCACAATTCCAGATGGTTATTTGTGTGCTACTTGGAACTCCAACCACAATATAATTTCCCGCGCCTCCGCCAATTCTGATGGCTCTATCGGCAGAAGCCCAAGAGTTGCTCTCAACATCAATAATAATTTGCTGATTTACAGGAGGAATAATAAAATTAGCGGCTGTATTTGTGTTGGTGACCAATGATGATTGATCAGCTTTTAGAAATAAAACCACGTTATCAGCAAAAGGATCTATGGATGGATTTGGGTTAGGATTTGGGTTAGGATTTGGGTTAGGATTTGGGTTGGGATTTGGGTTAGGATTTGGGTTGGGATTTGGGTTGGGATTTGGGTTGGGATTTGGGTTAGGATTTGGGTTAGGATTTGGGTTAGGATTTGGATTAATTGCACTTATAAAATTCTTTAAGTCATTTAATTTTATTCCAGTATGTTCATTAGATACTATGGCTATTATTGTGTCGTTTGTTGGTGTTACTAACAACGTTTCCGCTTTATCAACAATAATTAATTCTGTTGTTTTTACTGGAGCGTATTTTGCGCCTTTGATTGTGGATAGTTTTAATGATATTGATTCTTGACCTTCCACGATTGAATCCTGAACCACTGAAATCGGAACTAATTTAATACCTCCTTCGCCCGCTGCCCATGTTAAAGTCGCGGATATTTTTGCAATATCAGCGGGTATTCTTGCCGACGACGCGGTAGATAATACTTTAACTGAGGCTATTCCATCAGTTCCTCCGGTTCGTGAAACTGCAACTGCATCACCTATAAATATGCCATTTTCGGCGATTGTATAACTAGGTTTGGTGAACTGTAAAATACCTGTAGACATTTTATTTGATTCCTTTTAATAAAAATGATGCCCGTCTCAGACGACGGGATTTTTGCTTTTTAAACAATTCTAGCTTTGTACCAAAATTGATTGTGCGATCACGATTCCATCAGTCGCTTCGCCGATAATCATTACAGTTTTGTAAACGTCGTTTGGTGCGTCAACGTAAACAACCTTAGAATTATCTAATTGGTTAAAGACGCTTAGTAAATCTAAGGTAAAATCCAATGATTTAACTGCGGGAGTTAAATCATTCAATACCGCTGCTGGTGTTTTGGGCGCAACTGTTCCGCCTGTGGGAATTAAATCAGGAAATAGAGAAAAAGCATCTGAAATAAAGTCAGCGATCGCCGCTTTATTTCTAACAGCTAAAGCAGCGCTTAAAGTTTCAATGGCAACTGTTCTGGTTTCGGGAACAACGTAGCCAGTGGGTAACATCCCATCATCTTCTAAATCTTTCTTAGTTTCACTTTTTCTAGCACTTGCATCTAAGCTAAGATATCGTTTGTTATCTAGAGTTTTTGATGCACTAGTTCTGATGGATAATGGAGATCCAAAGCTTGATTCTGTCTTTTCAAAGTCGTTTCCATCATCTCTAACAATCTTATTTCTTAGCAAATTGGATGCTTCTTTACGAGTAAGAGTAGTAGGCATTTTTATTATTTGTAGCTTTTTAAATATCCTACCACAGAAAATTTTTTATTGTCAACTTTTAAGGCGCTTTATACATCTCTCTTTTCTCTATCGCTATTTCTCTCTTGTTTATTATTACAAATTTTCCTTTTCCGTATGTTTCTAATAACTTTACCCAATTCATGGCCACTTCCCAGGTTAATAATTTCGCCTCTCTTCTGTTGCTAAAAATCACACTTGCTCTTAATCCTTTCTCTGTAGATTTTTGATAATCGCAGAGATACCCAATACCTAAATTATAGATTATGTAATTCATGGAACAAACCATCTGTGTGTACTAATTTCATTAAAACATTGACCTTTGGCAGATGAAAAACTAAATACGTCATTATGACGTTTTTGCCCTTGAAAACCCCTTCCTTTAAAAATTTTGTCAACTTATAATAATGAGATATCAATAAAAACCTTACACCACAAGGTTTCCAGCTTTTTGCACATCGGCAAAATGGCTATATCACATAAGGGAGAATACTGCAAATGATTACAAGCTTACTACAACCATTTTCGATTTTTGATCATGTCACCAAATTAGAAGTAGTTCGTGAGACTGCATCAACTATTCGCGCTATTTGCCCGGTATGCGGTGGCAATAATTTAGAGGTTCAGAAGGTAGGGAATAAATCTGGCAGATACGCCTGTTATTCGGGCGGTTGCACCACTGAACAAATTAGAAATATTATTGCGCCATTAGAGAGTGGTCGTGGCAGTGGCCGCAGGGAAAAAAGATTAAAAATAGTAAATGAGCGGATCATCCCAGTAGATCTGCCAGAAAATATTGAGATTATTCCCATTCTTGATCTCGTGCCGATTTCTTCGGTGATCAAGGGTAACAAACAAGAGACAATTTATCACTACAGTGATTCTCAATGGGTATTGCGATCAGATTTTTATGATGAGAATGGGACTAGAACTCATAAGACAACTAAACCCTGGCATATAAAAGATGGTAAAAACATTAATTCTAAGGGTGATTTGCAATGGCCAATTTATCGTTTATCCGAGATTCAGAAGCTAGGACGTGATAAGTGGATTTGTGCTTTTGAAGGGGAAAAATGTGTGGAATCAGCCCGGACTATGGGAATCCTCTCAACGACTTGGATGGGATCGGCTTGGAACATAGATGACCTATCTAACGGCATAAAATCTCTTTTAGATGCTGGTATTAAAGGATTGATATACTTTCCTGATAATGATGAGCCTGGATTAAAAAAAGCCGCGCTAATCAAGAAAGCAGCGGCCAAACAGGGCATCTCTTTACTAATTGTACACCTCTGGGATATTTGGGAGCAATGCCCCGAAAAGGCTGATATAGCCGATTTCATAGCTTCTCAAGAATGGGATCATCAGAATTTTATTGACAAAATGAATAATTTAGTCAGGATATCTGCTGATCGTTTCTCTTTAGAATTTGAGGAAATAAAGAAAAGCGGTGGCGGAGGCGAGATTCCTAACATTACTGCATGGTGTGAATCTCAATTCTCATCATTAATCGCAGATGTAATTAGAGATCAATTATCTTATGATTCTCTGGAACAAAATTGGTATGAATACGATAACAAGGGAATCTGGATTAAAACTAATCCCGATATGGTGCTACTCACCTGTGAATCAGAAGTCAAGAAATATGTCTGGTTATTTCCCGACAGTTTGGGTAGGCCTCATAGTATATCTGCGAGATTTTTACAAGGCATTGAGAAATTATTAAGAGGAAAACTTGCTAATAACTGGACTGAAACACCAGGACTAATGCCATTCACCAATGGTGTATTGGAGTTAAACACCATGAAGTTATTACCACATTCCCATAATAATTTTCTCAAATGGATTTTACCCTATGAATATAATCCAGTAGCCACCTGCCATCCTATTGAAAAGTGGTTCAATTCTCAGGTTAAGGATGCCGGCACTATTGAGGTATTGCGTGCTTATCTTTACGCAATTGCTACGGGGAAATATGAATGGCAGCAGTATCTGGAACTAATCGGAAAAGGAGGAACTGGCAAAGGAACTTTTATGCGATTAGCTCAGGCTTTGATTGGCATTAAAAATACTCATTCCACAAGATTGGCCCGATTAGAAAAATTACAGTTTGAGCCAGCATCTCTAAAAAACAAACGTCTTTGTGTCATTGCAGACAGTGACCGGTTTGTTGGTGAAGTAAGCATACTCAAGTCCCTCACGGGGTCGGATCTAATTCCCTATGAAGTCAAGAAGAAGCAATCTGAGTCAGGCTTTATTTTTCAGGGCATGGTTTTGATATGCGGAAACGAAAGTATTTCTACTTCTGATTATACATCAGGATTACAGCGGCGGCGGATCTCAATTAGATTCGATAAACAAATTAAACGAGATCAGCAAATATCATTAATAGACTTTAGATCCGATGGTTCTATGTCTGGGGAATTTGTCCCCTACCTACCGGGATTTGCGAATTGGGTCTTGGGAATTGGTGAAGCACGTGCCAAAGAGCTATTAAAAGATCATTGTAAATTTAGTCAGGATTTAAATAATCAAAATAAGTCCATGATTGTCGAGACTAATCCACTGGCGGCTTGGGTAGATGAGCAATTGATCTTAGAACCCAGACATAAAACCTATGTAGGCATTGCCAAACAGATTAGAGTCTCCAGTGGGGAAATGGGGAATACAGAGTCATGGATCGAATACAGAAACGTAAATACCTGGCTTTATCCCAATTATTGCAGCTACGCTGAAAACACAGGACTTAATCCACTTTCCCAGAAGAGATTCTCTAGTTTATTGCTGGACTTGCTAGATGCTCAATTAAAATTACCCATCATTAAAGGGGGCGATCGCAATGGCTCGTACTTCATGGGAATTAGGATTAGGCAGGGTGAGGATTTTAATACACCGACCTTGATCACAAATTTGTCTGACGAAAGTGTTTTAGAGCAAATCGAATACATTTCGGATACTGAAACTTTGAAATGTGATGGATTGCGTGATGGGTCTGTGATGGATAATGTGATGGGTCAAAGCCTTATATATCAAGGAAGTGATGGATGTGATGGTAAAATAGAGAAAATTCAAATCACAACAGAAAATCAAAGTATGAATCTAAGTGAGAATACGATTGCATTTGAAAACGAAAATTCCGACACTTTGCCATCACACCCATCACTCGAGGAGCAATATCCTGTGGGAACATGGGTGAAACACACTTCTGGCATCGGATTTTTACCACCATCTTTCTATAAAGTCGTTGGCTACAAAGATGGATATGTAATGGGAGAAAACAAACACGGGATTTCTAGTCTTTCTGCTTCTGGATGCAGCCAACCTACAGCTTTAGAAATTGAGAAAATAGAGTCTAAGCCCGCTGCTTCTAAGGCTATTTCGATAGACTCTGTTTGCGTCTACTCTGGAGAAAAATACATTGTCGTCGGATTCGATTCTAAAAAATCAATGATTAGCATCAAACCCTTGGCTAATAAAAACGCCAAGCCGCAAAATGTAAGTATTAAAGCTCTCAAATTTGAGGATTGATTAATGGTTGATTTGTTTAAACATTGTAATCAAGAGGTTATTGTTGATCAACGAGAGGAACTTAAAGCCCACTGCACCATGCTAATTGAACATATTTATGAGCATAGGTATGCTATTAAATTGCTATTGGCTGCTGCCAATTTACTTGAAACAATTGCTGATTACAAGGCTAATCGGTCTGGTAATTTTGTCAAAAAATATTCTAAACAAGATTTGTCTGATGATTGATCCAAAAATGGTGATTGAAAGTAACTTGATGGTGGTGAAGTTTCAGTTAACTTTGCTCACCATCAGGGAAAATGATCCTGCTAAAATATCGCAAATTGATATTGCCATAGACGATATCAATAGAATCATTGATTTAATTGAAAAACTGTGAATGGCTGAAAACTTTATAGCGTCATAATGACGTTTTTAGTTGAAAAGTTTGAATAAATTTGAAACATTTGATTTATAATTAAGGTGTGAATCAAAATATTTTCCCATGAAAAAATATCGAATTGATGATGAACTAATCAAGCCTGATTGGTGGATTGATGAAGATAGCTACGAAAGTCAGGAGCTAAAAAAGATAAACAAGAAAAATAGAATCTGGGTTGAGGAAATCGTAAAGATTTTCGGCGAAATTCACTACACCGAAAAATATAGCTTGATGTCTAGAAATAAATTGAAGAAATTGAAATTGTGGATTGAAAGACCTAAAGCTCCTTCCATACTAAAAAAGAATATAGAATTTACATCAGTTTTTGCCTTCAGGAGTTAAATCTATGTCCAATACAAGAACAGGGATTGAGTGGACTGATAAATCTTGGAATCCTACAACTGGTTGTAACAAAGTTAGTCCAGGTTGTGTACATTGTTACGCAGAATCTATTACTAAACGCTTTCCTAATAACTTTAAAAATGGATTTGATTTAACTCTACATCCAGAAAGATTGACAGAACCTTTAAAATGGCGTACTCCCAGTAAAATCTTTGTTAATTCCATGAGTGATCTTTTTCATGAAGAAGTACCTTTAGATTTTATTCAACAGGTATTTAAAGTGATTCAGGATACTCCTCATCATATATATCAAATATTAACAAAAAGACCTGAAAGATTAGTTGAATTAGCGCCACATCTAGAG
>NZ_KE384676.1:59250-82465 GCF_000426925.1 Dolichospermum circinale AWQC310F
AGCAAATGTGCGTTTTCTGTCTTGTGAACCATTGCTAGGTTCATTAAACCTTGACCTGACAAATATTGATTGGGTGATTGTTGGCGGTGAATCTGGCAATAAACATCGTCCAATGAAAATTGAATGGGCTGAAGAAATTCGTCATCAATGTCAAAAAGCAGGAGTAGCATTCTTCTTTAAGCAAATTGGTGGCAAAACTTCTAAAGCCAATGGCAATAGTCTCAATGGATTTAAGTATTTGGAGTTTCCAAAATGTTGATGATAAGTGGTGATGACCTTGAAATTACTGAAAAGCTGAAAAAAGCTAGAGGACAAAAATTTAAAGCATTATTTACAGCCGCAGTTCACACAATTGGTCCGTACCTAAAACTTGAAGTAATACACAGGGGAGGGGAGATAAGCATTTTAGATATTGGGCATTTTTGCATAAGCTACAATCTATCATTTAAAACTTGTACCGAAATTTTAGAGGAATTGAATATCTTACCATTAGGTACATTCTCAATGTTGAAAGCCAAAGGTCTTGATGTTAAAAAAATCATGCACAAAGTGAAGAATTTATGAAATTAAAAGTATCCGGTAGAGATTTGGTATTAACCAATAACTTGAAAACCGCAACGGGTAAATATTTTCAAGAATTGTTTACCGCGTCTGTTCACTTAATTGGTAGTTCGTTAGAGCGTGAAGTCAGAGCCAACGATAAATTAACTTTAAAAGTACTAGCGCGACTAGCATTAGAGTACAACCTAAGCTTTAGACATTGTGTATTGATCTTAGAAGCACGAAGAATTTTACCAAAAAACACCTTGCGTTCTCTAACAAACAAGGGGGTAAAGGTCAACGATTTAATGAACAAAGTTAGAAACGAATTGCTTGATCAAAAATCAAACCTGCATCAATAATCGCAGATATATTAATCAAGGGGGAAAAGATGAAAACTTTGCTAATTAGCCTAAAAACACGCCATTGCGAAAATGTTTTTGCGGGCAAAAAGACAATGGAACTTAGAAAGCGAGCGCCTAGATGCTACGGCACTGTAAATGGTAAATTTTTCCCTGAATTTACCCATATAATGATCTACCAAACAATAAAGCATGAAATTGTGGGTATTGTTGAAGCCGGGGAAATTATCACACGCTTTACGAACGAATGGACTGAAGATGAAATTAAATCACTTTGTATCAGCAAAGATGAGATAATCTCATATACAGGCGATTGCAAGGGAGTAGGTATTAAGATTTTTAATCCTAGATTATTCAATACTCCAATTCCTATCAGGATTATGATCGATGATTTCGGCATTAGGCCACCGCAACAATTTAGATACTTAGATCCAGATTTGGCAAGGAAGTTAATTGATTATGGTCAACAAGAAACAAGAGAATGTAATTTTAGTGCTGCAAACTGATCAGAAAAAAATTGGAGTGAACAGACGAACATCTAAGATAATCATGCAAGATGGAATCTGCCAAAAATGTCGATGTGTCTTGACTCCCACCGACTATCTAGATTACTATTGTAATAGATGTGATTAAAACAGTTAAGGCAATAGGAAAGAAGCGGGCTAAAGGCCTGCTTTTTTTTGTGTACCATTCTGTATAGCAATGTCCACCCGTTTGATGCTTCACTCCAAGGCTCAAACCACCGTATTACACTTGGCTGCTGAAAGAGGCGCTGTTGAAGATTTGGAACTCCACGAAGTCATGTTAACCGGTTTCCGTGGTGTTAAGTGCGTAGAATCTGGTGGTCCAGAACCCGGTGTAGGTTGCGCTGGTCGTGGTATTATCACCGCTATTAACTTCCTAGAAGAAAACGGTGCTTACCAAGATTTAGACTTTGTATCTTACGACGTATTAGGTGACGTTGTATGTGGTGGTTTTGCTATGCCTATCCGTGAAGAATAAGCTGTTTTTTCTAGGGTCTTTGTTGGTGCAATTGTTTGAGGTTTTTTGTTTTTTTATGCCCTATTTTTGCCCTGGGAAATTTTTGGGGAAATGGGGTTTTTGTTTTGTTTTTCTTCTTGTTTTACCCTATTTTGTCCCTAGTGTCAAGGGGGATACATAAATTTTGATAAATGGGTTACTGATTCATGGTTTATAATAACTTTAATTATATGAATTATATGTACCTTAAAGAAGGATAATGTTGAAACCTATGCAATACATACAGAGATCAATCTTACAATCTGATAGCGAAAATATCTCTCTCAACAAGCGTAAGCAAGGTGGTGAACCAACTTCAGACCTGATAATGTCTGCTTATTTATCAGGAAACGCCGAAGTTTTTGCCAATATTCTCCAATTGCACGTTCCAGAGGGATCTATTGTAGCGGATGTTACTTGGGGAAAAGGTGTTTTTTGGCAAAATGTGCTTAAAGATAAGTATAAACTTCTTGCTACTGACATATCCACAGGAGTAGACTGTCGTAAATTACCATATCAAAATCAATCAATAGATTGTGTAGTTTTAGATCCTCCATATATGGAAGGCTTTTATAGAAAAGAAGCCTCACAAAAAGCTGGTTCTGGTACACATTATTCATTTTCTGATGCTTACTCAAATGGAAATGAAATTAATGAAGATACTGAAAATATTGGTACTAAGAAATGGCACGCAGCAGTTACCGATATATACTTTAAAGCTGGTAAAGAGGCCTATAGAATTTTACGAAAAGATGGAATACTAATAGTTAAATGCCAAGATGAAGTTAGTGCCGGAAAGCAATGGTTAACTCATGTAGAAATAATTAACGAATATGAAAAAAATGGCTACTACACAAAAGACTTATTTGTTGTTATGAGAACTAATAAGCCTTCAGTCAGCAGATTAAAAAAGCAAGTACACGCTCGAAAAAATCATTCATACTTCCTTGTATTTATAAAAAAGAAGTAGAATTTATATATGGAATTGATAGAATTTATAATTTCTATATTTCCTGTTCTAATCCAAACTCTGAAGGATCACAACCTTCCCCATCTGCCAGCATTTGATCCAGTAATTCTGTCAAATCACTATAAAATGGGGGTTGTGGTGGCCAACTCACAGGTATCAAACTAGATATTAAAAAGTTTCTTTCTTCTTCTGTATATTTTTTGTAGGATGAACATGGTAAATCAGAGTTTCTAGCAAATTGAAAGTTCCACGTTTTATTAAATCCATAACAATTAACAGCAAGAATATCAAATTCTCCTCTGATAAGAAGGGTTGTTTTTAATTTTCTACCATTAGGAAGAATAATTTCACGATTATCACTTGCATCTACTTGAGCTTTTCCAAGCCAAATTTGACGTTCTTTGTCCCATTTACTTTGAGTTTTTTGTAAAGATTTAGACTCAATACTAAAGGCTCGATGATGATAAATAATGTGCAAATCTCCTTTCTTTTTTCTATCATGATCATCAAACTTTTTCATATATTTTACACCAGGAAAATTAGCAATTATTTTCCTGAGTTTAAGTTCAGCAACATAGCCCAAAAGCATTCCTCTCAGACTAGGATTTTCTGCGAGTAGAATTGTCAATTCATTTGCTGTAACTTCCCATTCATCCATAATAGTCTGGGTTGCTAATGTATCATCATTAACTCTTTTTAGTAATTCACAAGGATCAAATTGAAGAACTTCTGCAATTTCCAAAAACTCTATAATATCAAGTCTGCGTTCACCATTTTCATACTTCGATACAAAAGATTGTGGACGTTTTAGTGCTTGTGCTAATTGTGCTTGAGTGAATGAAATGCGTTGACGATATTCTATAAGAAGTTCTCGAAATTTTGCATATTGCTCTGTAAAAATAGATAAAGTCATGGGTACTTAACTAGAAAAACAATAAGCAGTTTAGTATCCTACTATGGGATATCCCAAAACAGGATATTAACTTAATTGCAAGCGATACCTACGATGAGCTAGAAAGAACGTATTTCTGATATTTGTCAGGAGGACAGTGATCGCTTTCCGGTGTTGTGGGTTTTGAGAGCGATCGCTTTTTTGATCTTGTGGGTGGAGAGCTATACTTGCGGTGAGGTTTGCGAATAACTGTATATGATATTTTAGAATATCTTGCAGGTGGTATGACAGAATCCGAAATTCTCGAAGACTTTTCTGAACTTACCTCAGAAGATATTAAAGCCTGTCTTCCTTTTGCTGCTGACCGTGAGAAAAAGTTATTTGTAGCATCCCTATGAAACTTTTATTAGGTTAATTTTATGGTCAAAAGTGTTGAGAATATTTTACAAAAAGAGTTTGGTAAATCCTTAATTGATAAGGGTGTACATATTCTTGATCCTTTTGTGGGAACAGGTAATTTTATTATTCGGGTCATGCGAGAAATAGCGGAAATTCAAAAATCAGCTTTACCTTATAAATATGAACATGAATTACATTGTAATGAGGTGATGTTATTACCTTATTATATTGCTTCTATGAATATAGAGCATGCGTATTTTGAGCAAGCAGGAGAATATAAATCTTTTGAGGGTATTTGTTTAGTTGATACCTTTGAAGATCAAAATATTCAACAATTGGATTTATTTAGTCCAGATAACATGAAACGAGTAGAAAACCAAAGGAAATCTGATATTTTTGTGATTATTGGTAATCCTCCTTATAATGCAGGACAATTGAATGAAAATGATAATAATAAAAATAGGAAATATACTACAAAGGATAAAACAGGTATAGATGATCGTGTGTCTGCAACCTACGCAAAAGCATCAAAAGCAACATTAAAAAATAAATTATCAGATCCTTATGTGAAAGCAATTCGTTGGGCAAGTGATAGAATCAAAGAAGAGGGTATTATTGCTTTTGTCACTAATAACAGTTTTATTGAACAAATCGCTTTTGATGGCATGAGACAGGAATTAGAAAAACATTTTGATCAAATTTACGTATTTGATTTAGGGGGGAATGTTCGCAAAAATCCTAAACTGTTAGGTACAACTCATAATGTATTTGGTATTCAGGTGGGAGTAAGTGTTAATATATTAGTCAAGAAACAAACTAGGTGATTTTATGCTAAAATCAAATTAATATTGATGATCTAAATTAGGAATTATTCTCAGTTCAACAGTAGATAAGGAGATAAAAATGCAAATCGTCGTCAAACCAGAACAAGAAAAATTCATTCTTGAAAAACTACAACAAGGTAAGTATCATAGTGTGGATGAGTTATTAGCAGTAGCTTTTCAACTGTTAGAACAATGGGAAAAGATTATTCTGAGATTTTATCAAATTTACGTGGGTTTATTGTTGATGATTATATTATTTTTTAATATCCCCTAGAAAATGGAATTGAAATTGTCCGTGTTGTTTATGGAAAAAGAGATTTAAACGCTGTATTTGAAGAATTTGGAAAACAAGAATGAAAAAAGCTAAAATATACTATGCACGAATGGATGAATTTTGGACAAAGGAAGAAAAGTTAAAATATTTAGAAAACCTTAACTGGTATGATGTTGATTGGCAAGAAATTAAACCAGATAAAAATAATAATTGGTTAACAGACGGTTTAGAAGATGATTTTGATAAATTTATAGAAATTGGATCAAAAGAAGTCAAAAAGCAAAAAGACTCAAATCCACAAGTTATTTTTAAGCTATTTAGTCTTGGAGTAGTATCTAGTAGAGATGAATGGGTTTTCTCTTTTTGTGAGAATGATTTACAGGATAAAATAAAAACATTTATTCAAAACTATAACTCAGAAGTTAATAGATACTTTCAGGAGGAGTCAAAACCAAATATTGAAGGTTTTATAAATACTGATTCAAGTTTCATAAAATGGACAGATAGACTTAAATTAGCTTTAGAGAAAAGAGAGTTTCTTTTATTTGATAATTTAAAAATTCGGAATTGTTTTTATCGCCCTTTTGTTAGAAAATATATTTATTTTGATCATCTACTAAATCAACGTAGATATCAACAGTATATAATATTTCCAACACCTGAAACTGAAAAAGAAAATCAGGTAATTTGGATCAAAGTTGGATCTGAAATTCCTATGTTTGCCCTTAGTATTAATTATATTCCTGATCTATTACCTCAAGGTGGTTCACAATGTTTCCCCTTCTACACTTACAATGAAGACGGAACAAACCGCCAAGAAAATATCACAGATTGGGCATTAAACAGCAGTATTTTTATATCGTTTAGGCAACCGTTCGGCGTTAGATTGGATAATAGATCAATATCAAGTTACCACAGATAAGCGCAGTGAAATTACAAATGATCCTAATCGTCTTGATGATGAACAATATATTGTCAGGTTAATTAAACAGATAATTACTGTGAGTTTAGAGACAGTAGAAATCGTTAATAATTTACCAGATTTGGGATTACCAAAAGATTGATAAGTACCAAGATCCCCGACTTTTTGAATGAGTCAGGGATCTATTGTTGTATTAAGATATTATTTTTTTGATGTTGTGGGTTGTAGAAATGCGATAAAAACGGTATAATACTTATATTCTCAAGGATAATGCTCATGGAAATCCAAGAACTGAAAGCAATAATTAAAGAAAGTATCCGCGAAGTTTTGCGAGAAGAAAGAATGTTACTCTGTCAAATCCTTATACCCTATGTAAGTGACGAAGAACAAGAAGAACTAGATGAAATGTTTGGTTGACCATCAGATTATGAAGATGAAGAATTAATTGATATGACAGAGTGGGTAAAACATGGCCATTACAACAAGGTTAAAAATGAAAAACTCAATTACTAATCACTTCACTATTGAAGTAGAACAAGAAGAAGATGGACATTGGATAGCAGAAATTTTAGAAATTCCCGGTGTTTTATCTTATGGTTTAACTAAACAACAAGCAATATCTAATGTACAAGCTTTAGCTTTGCGAGTAATTGCTGAAGGAACAGAACAACTTCGTCAACGAGAAGTAGTTGAAGGTGAATTAGTTTTTCAACAACTACAAGAAAAGTTAAAATAATAGGATATTTTTATTTGTGCCTAAAAAAATTCGAGAACTAAAAGCTAAACTATTAAAAGCAGGCTTTACATACAGACCAGGTAAAGGAAGCCATACAGTTTGGAGTCATCCCAGTTTATCCTATAGTTTGATATTATCAGGGAAAGACGGAGTAGACGCAGATCATTATCAAGAACGTGATGTAAGAAATGCCCTCAGAGACTTAGAAAATTTAGATAACGAAGAAGAGTAACTATGAATCATCATTACAGTATATTAATTCAGTGGTCAGATGAAGATCAAAAATATGTAGTCAGTTTTCCAGAGTTCGGTCCTTATGCCCATACTCACGGAGAAACTTATGCAGAAGCCCTAAAAAATGGAGAAGAAGTATTAGAACTTTTGATTGAAGAATATCAGTTACAAGAAAGACCACTGCCGCAGCCTTTAATGGTAGGTTCTTCTATGATAATTGGTCATTAATTTTCAACTTTTAATTCCTGAATTATCCCCCATTCTCCATCATCCAAACCAACATCCCTAAAATGTCTTCTACTGGAGGTAAAGGATAATCAGACAAATCAATAGTCACAGTATCACCCTTTAACTTTAAAAACCGCCATTGAGTACCACTAGTAATAGAACCATAAACAACTGCAACCGGATGATTTTTAGCAGCATTAAATCTTTGTGCGGCCACCATCTCTGCAATACATTGTCCAAACCCAGTTCTTAAATCAGCCTTTTTTGCTTCTACAATCACAATTACCGGAGCTTCAATTTCTAAAACTTCAGGAGAACGACTTAATAAAAAATCACATATTCCATTAAGTCCCACTGATTCATCAACCGTAAAATCCTCACCAGAAAATAAACTAACTTGTCGAGTTAATATTTTTCTAACTTCTAATAATACAGGGTAAATAATCCCTTCAGAACGCGCCTTTTCACTAGCAGAAGCAGAAATTGGTATACTTTCTTCAAGATATGCTTTTAACGTCACAGATGGTTCAATTTTTTCAATAACAGGAATAAAACGCCCACCTTCCTGAGTTTTTAACCCGAAAGCCTCTTTAACCTTACCAATAGATGTAAACTGACTATAAGGCATAATTTATAATCTTCCCCATTTTAAACCGATTTTAAAATATTACTCTTTGCGCCTCTGCATCTCTGCGTGAGGCTAACTGTTATCTTAACTCAATTTTCATCAAACTGTGTCCCATTTGTAACTTCAATCGTTCATTCTCAATTCTTAACCGATCATTTTCCCTTTCAAGGTCAATAACCATCTCTTGTAACTCTTCCACCTTTGACTTCTTTTTAATAGCTTCCTCAATAGCCACATTGCGATTTTCTAAACTAAACCACTTCTGATAAATTGAAGTGTGCATATTCACAGAATGACCCAAATTATCAGCTGCAGCTTTAATAGGAATCCCCATCAAATGCGCTCGAATTGCCCAAGCATGACGTAAATCATAGGGTTGAAAAGGAATCTCTACAAATCTAAACCATCTATCTGTACCATGTCGCACAGCATTAATTTGTTTACTGGTAATTTTATCTGCAATTTTTGTTTTTAATAACTTAATTGCTTCCCGATCAGTCTTTAAATTAAAACTCTCAATCCAACGGGGATATAATGGTAATGCTTCCCTCTCACCTGTTTTACATTCTTCATTTACCCGCCATGTATTCATGGTATTATCAGATGATAACCACCAATCTAAATCAGGGTTAACAAAAATTTCTAATGGTCTTAATCCATAAGTTGCTAACATTCCATATACCCATCTCCATAATTTCCAATTATTCCGATCTTCCCTATTTATTAACTTAGTAGGACGGTTCAAAGCATAGTTTTGAAACCTTAAATATTCCTTCTCAACCTCTAAATCTGTTGGGATATCCCGCT
This sequence comes from Dolichospermum circinale AWQC310F, assembly GCF_000426925.1. Lineage (GTDB taxonomy): Bacteria > Cyanobacteriota > Cyanobacteriia > Cyanobacteriales > Nostocaceae > Dolichospermum > Dolichospermum circinale. Next base: position 68,087 of record NZ_KE384676.1, read on the forward strand.
TTCTTTTAGCAGTAGATTGGATTTTAAAATTATTTAATACTGGAACTTCTAAACCAGAACATTTACATAACACCCGAATCACCTTAATTAACTCGTTTTTGACACTATCAGATGATGGGCAAAATTTAACAGCTTCAATAAAATTAGCATCGATAGCTAGTTTATCCTTAGGTAAATGCTTTTGGGCAATATATAGATAACTATTAAAAGTATTTTCACTTTTGAGAGTACGTTTTCTAGTTTGAAAATAGTTTTTTTCAAAATTTATAATTAAGTCACTAATATTTTGTAAATTGGCTTTAATCCTGGTTTTTCCTAAATATTTATCTGTCCATTGAAATTGTTTTCTAGCTATCAACTTTCCTAGTTCATAAGCCTCCTCTTCTGCGGTATTTAAACCATCAAAATTAAAGGGAATACCCAAAGAAATATCATATTGTTTTGTACCGCTACCGTTTTTATCAATATCCCCTGGTTTAATAGGTAGGGTACTTCTCAACTGTAAGCAATTACCAGATTTTCGGATATAAACACAAACCTTAGCTGCTTTTAGTCTAGTATTTACCGCCTTTAATTCCGTCCGTAACTTAGTTTTGATGTAAATTTCTTGGTCATTTACTGCTTGCATTCTACCTAAATATCCCCCGTCGGTCATAGCTGTTGGTTGAAAATTGGTAAATGCTTCCTGTGATCTGTTCATACCCTAGATTTACCCTAATAAAAAAACTGTCCATTTCTGACAATGATCGCAGTAAACATTGTAGAAAATAAACACTTTACGCGAATTTAGATTATATCAATCATCCTACCCGTGAAGGTAAAGCACAAGAAATCTACATCGTTACCTCTGGTGAAATGATGGCGATGTACGCTGCAAACAACATCGCTCGTGGTATTTTGAAATATGCTCACTCCGGTGGTGTCCGTTTAGGTGGTTTGATTTGTAACAGCCGTAAGGTTGACCGCGAAATCGAATTAATCGAAACCTTAGCTGAACGTTTGAACACCCAAATGATTCACTTCGTACCCCGCGACAACATCGTTCAACACGCAGAATTGCGTCGTATGACCGTTAACGAATATGCACCTGATAGCACTCAAGGTAATGAATACCGCGCATTAGCGAAGAAAATCATCAACAACCAAAAACTCACCATCCCCACACCTATCGAAATGGATGAGTTGGAAGCATTGTTGGTTGAATTTGGTATTCTTGATGATGACACCAAGCACGCTGAAATCATCGGTAAACCCGCTGCTGCTACCAAGTAGTATTTAGTAATTAAGGAATAGGAAAAAGGAAAACTCTACATTACCTCCTTTTTACCTTCCTTTCTGCCCTTGGGGATTAATTTCCCCATCCCTACCCAATTAATATCTTTAAAAGCCAGAAGAGGCCAGACATGACACTTCCAGACAACAAGAAGATTGTTGAAGAAAGAAAAGAGCTAATTAAAGAAGTTCTCAAAGCTTACCCCGAAAAAGCTGCTAAAAAGCGCGAGAAGCACTTAAACGTTCACGAAGAAGGTAAAACAGATTGTGGTGTTAAATCTAACATCAAATCCTTACCCGGTGTAATGACCGCCCGTGGTTGTGCTTACGCAGGTTCTAAAGGTGTGGTTTGGGGTCCTATCAAGGACATGATCCACATCAGCCACGGTCCTGTAGGTTGCGGTTACTGGTCTTGGTCTGGTCGTCGTAACTACTACTTAGGTACAACAGGTGTTGATACCTTTGGTACTATGCACTTCACCTCCGACTTCCAAGAACGCGACATCGTATTTGGTGGTGACAAGAAACTCACTAAATTAATTGAAGAATTAGATGTATTATTCCCCTTAAATCGCGGGGTTTCTATTCAATCTGAATGTCCTATCGGTTTGATTGGTGATGACATCGAAGCAGTAGCTAAGAAGACATCTAAAACCATCGGTAAGCCAGTTATTCCTGTACGTTGCGAAGGTTTCCGTGGTGTGTCTCAATCATTAGGACACCACATTGCTAACGACATGATTCGTGACTGGGTATTCCCCAGAGCAGATCAAGGCAAGAAAGACGGTACACTCAAGTTTGAAGGTACTCCCTATGACGTAGCCATCATTGGTGACTATAACATCGGTGGTGACGCTTGGGCCAGCCGGATCTTATTAGAAGAAATCGGTTTGCGTGTTGTTGCACAATGGTCTGGTGACGGTACAATCAACGAAATGTTGATGACACCAAACGTGAAAATGAACCTCATCCACTGCTATCGTTCTATGAACTATATCAGCCGTCACATGGAAGAGGCTTATGGTATTCCCTGGTTAGAATATAACTTCTTTGGTCCTACCAAGATTGCTGCTTCCTTACGCGAAATTGCTTCTAAGTTTGATGCTAAGATTCAAGAAAACGCAGAGAAAGTAATCGCTAAATACCAACCTACCATGGATGCGATCGTTGCTAAATATCGCCCCCGTTTGGAAGGTAAGACAGTGGCTATGATGGTTGGTGGTTTACGTCCCCGTCACGTTGTTCCCGCTTTCCAAGACTTAGGAATGAAGATGATTGGTACTGGTTATGAGTTCGCTCATAATGACGACTATAAACGTACTACTCACTACATTGAAAACGGAACTATCGTTTATGACGACGTTACCGCTTACGAATTTGAAGAATTTATCAAAGCATTGAAGCCAGACTTAGTTGCTTCTGGTGTGAAAGAGAAGTATGTCTTCCAAAAGATGGGTCTTCCTTTCCGTCAAATGCACTCTTGGGATTACTCCGAACTTGGTAATGTTGCTGGAAAGGTGCGTTAGTTTAAGGTTTTTAAATTGGGGAATTATGAGAGTTGAATTTTTAGACTAAATGGATTTTATTATGTTTAATAATAACATTGTTTGCGGATAACTGCAAGTGGTAAAGGTTTGATTTTTCAAGGTTTGAGGCTTGGCTTAAATTTGACTTAAATCAAGAGTGTTTAATATAAAACTTTTTTATTAGGAATTTTATTAGCCTAAATAGTAGGGTATGTTAGATTATTTGTCCAATGTACCCTAATAACTATTTTTTCCATTATTCTTGTGGATCATCTTCAGGAGGATGTAGACCACTTTCAACCCATCTTTGTCGAGATTTTTGAATGAATTTTTCTCCACGACGTTCATCATTTAGATCAAGACGTTCACAGGTTGCTCTTCCTGTGGGAGTTTTGCCAATAATACATAAACCGTCAAATGTCCACATAAAATGTTCAGCCCAAATTTGCTGACGGGGATTAAACAAGGGAGTTTCTTTTCCAGTGTCGGGATCAATACCTATAGTAAAATTGTAACGTCTTTCATTGCAACGACGACAGGCAAGGGCAAGATTATCAAGATTATCAGTACCTCCCAAAGATTGAGGTTGCAAATGGTCAATAGAAAGAGGTGCTGTGCTAAGAAGTTCAAGGTAGTGACAGTATTCACAGCGATACTGAGCGCGTTGTCTCACTTGCTCGTAAAGAGATTTAGGAATGGGCATTTTCTTGAGCAGCAATAGTAGCGTTAATATAACTGAAAATGTCATCAAGTTCCCCTATTGCTTCTAATTCTATTGCTTCTTCAGGGGTAAGAGTATTCAATTTATTTTTATCAAGGAGTTCTTGCATTCGCTCCCCTAGTTTATCGGTAAATTTGAATAGCATAAGGTTTTTAATACGCTTGATACAGATTCCTTCTGGTAGGAATTGGGAAGGTTTAATGAGTGTAATTGTCATAGGTAGATTATTTTTAGTTTTCTTGATTTTATCATTGGATATTTGGGAAAGTGCGATCGCTCGTTAGGTTGGAAGAAGTGCGAGTACCCATTGTAATCATAGTTGGCGATAATATATATTATTAGCATATCCTGACTATACTATAGTCAGACCGTACCAATTTAAAAAAAGAAGAAAAAATTTTGAGAACGCTGAAAAACTTAAATGGAAACCATTCTGATTCAGACTTTATCCTGAAGTTTAAGGAGTTATACCCAGATGATTGGCAGAAAATCGTCGCTCGCTACGAAGCCCACCAAAGACGTACTCCCAAAGGTAAAAGCCATCCCATGCCCCCACCAGAAAAATATTTGCTGAATATCTCTAAAAAGCACAGAACAGTCCACGCGCAAGGTGAAAATTTAAGTTCGTTGCCGAAAGAATCAGACGATGAAGTCTAACTGGTTTTTTACTAAATGAAATTGAATTTCCTCCCGTTCTTCAAACTGAAGCTGTTCTGGAATTTCAATCATTTCACCTTCCCAACTACCTACTACTTCTTCTAAAAATCTCCGAGAATATCCTAACTCTTCTGGAGATTTATTTTCAGATTTTAATGATGTTTTGGCAATACGTTGAAATACAATCACCATTTCTAATTCTTCATTAGCAAACTCAGGAGGAAGTTCAATTTTGACTATCCTATCATTACCAATTTGTGCTTTGATTTTCATACTTTCCATAGACTTATCTCCTTCATCTATAACCGTTGATAATCAGCTTTTTCAGCAGCAATATAGCCCTCCATTTCTTCTCGATCAGCATGATAATAAGTTAAAGCTGCATACACTTGAACAAGAGTTACATTACCCATGCGTTCAGTGATTTCTTCCGCATTTAATGCGATTTTGTACTAAGCAGCAATGCGTTGGACAGAAACCCTAGTACCAGCAATAGGAGGACGAAATCCTAAAGTTTATGGTGACTTAATAATCAGTGTACCAATAATTTAACATTTTTACATTCATGTTATAATTGATAAGTAACTACTTGGTATCATACATGATGATTACTCAAGCGCCAGAATCCCCATCTAACACCTTAGAAGATATATCAGAAGAGATTATTTTCCCACCCAGTGACCTATATAGTGATGAACCTCCCGTGGAAACAGAACTGCATTTACGACAAATTATTCTCCTCCTCAAATGTTTAGAATGGTTATGGAAGGAGAGAACTGATTTTTATGCTGTCGGAAATCTCAGTATCTACTATAGTCCTCATCAAAAGAAATCAGAAGATGTGAGAGGTCCAGATTTTTTCGTAGTTTTAGGAACAGAACGAAAAACTAGAAAAAGTTGGGTAGTGTGGGAAGAAAATGGCAAATATCCTCATGTCATTGTCGAAATTCTTTCACCAACTACAGCTAAAACTGATAGAGAAACTAAAAAACTACTTTATCAAGATACTTTCCGTACACCTGATTATTTCTGGTTTGATCCTTATACATTAGAATTTGCAGGATTTAATTTAATTAGTGGCAAATATCAACCCTTACAACCTAACGAAAAAGGACATTTATGGAGTGAAGAATTGGGTTTATGCTTAGGGATTCATGAAGGTTTATTAAGATATTTTACATCATCAGGAGTTTTAGTTCCTACACCGGAAGAAAGCGCAGAGATGGAAGCAACAAGAGCAGCAATGGAAGCAGAAAAAGCGAAAATATCAAATGAAAAATCTCAAAGGTTAGCCGCAAAATTGAGAGAGTTAAATATTGATCCAGATACAATTTAAGGAAATCTCAAATCAAATAGTGTTTGGTTGAATCACCCCAACTTTGTATATTAGGAGTATTATTTTATGCCAATCATGACCCTGAAAGATGTAGAACAAGTCCAAACTGCTTTTAGTGAAGCTGGTTTAGATTACGATGTTGAATTAACAAACGGGAGAATTTCTATTGTGGGTCCATCAGATATTGTATCTAGTGAAATTAGCAGTCGTTTAATTGCTTTTCTCTTCACTTGGGTAAATCCTCGTCGTTTAGGAAGAGTATTTGATTCTGCGGGAGGTTTTATTTTACCAGATAGCAACCTCACCGCACCGGATGTTTCTTTTGTCAGTGCTGCACGTCTGCGTCAAAGTCCCCGTTATTTTGGCGAACTTGTACCAGATTTAATAGTAGAAATTAAATCTCAAAGTGATAGAATTAAAACATTAAAAAATAAGATTCTCAACTTAATCAAATTAGGTGCAATTATTGGAATTTTAATTGATCCTGATGAAGAAACAGTAACAGTTTATCGTTCTCAAGGTGAACCAATAGTTTTTCATAATGGCGATATTTTAACTTTACCAGAACTTTTTCCGGGTTGGGAATTAGCTGTTTCTGAATTATGGCCTCCTATTTTTACTGAAGAAGAAATAGAAGGCTTAACGGACGACAAGGGAATTGAAAAAAAGAATTAAAAAATCCAAACATTCCCTAAAATTTCACACCGATTTGACCATTAACTCCTCGCACAGAATTGTAACCAGCACCCACAAAAATATGATCGCTAGTGACTACTTGTACACCACCAGAAACAGCCACTCCTTGATCTTCCGAATACCAACCAATTCCGACATAAGGTGAAATAAATGGTAAACTCAAGAATTTTAAAAAATCTGCTCCCATAGCACCTTGAGGACCCCTTCCTACTTCAACACCAAAACCTAAGACCTTAACACCCGCACCATAAGTAACTTCACTATCTTTACTTCCCACCGTCACCCAAGGTTGTGGTAAAAGTTGAGCCGCAACCTGATGAGGGGTAAATATATTTAAGCAAGTTAGGGATGAAATGAGTATTTTGATAATCAATGCTTTTTTCATTTGTTTTCCTCCTCTACTACCACTGATATCGTAACATTTTCATAAACATAATTAAAAATTTTTTTGGTGTTGTCTAGGTATAATTTAACATTCTCGGAGTCATGTTATAATCAACAAATAACTACTTGGTATCATACCATGATGATTACTCAAGCACCAGAATCCCCATCTAACACATTAGAAGATATATCAGAAGAGATAATTTTCCCACCTAGTGACCTATATAGTGATGAACCTCCCGTGGAAACAGAACTGCATCTCGAACAAATAATGCTCTTAATAAAATCTCTCAAATGGTTGTGGAAAGAGAGAAATGATTTTTATGCTGTGGGAAATCTCAGTATTTACTATAGTCCCCATCAAAAGAAATCAAAAGATGTGAGAGGTCCAGATTTTTTCGTGGTGTTAGCAACAGAAAGAAAAACTAGAAAAAGTTGGGTTGTGTGGGAAGAAAATGGTAAATATCCTAACCTGATTGTGGAAATTATTTCACCAACTACAGCGAAAACTGACAGAGAAACTAAAAAAGAACTTTATCAAGATATTTTCCGCACACCTGAGTATTTTTGGTTTGATCCCTATAGCTTAGAATTTGCAGGTTTTTATTTAATACATGGTAAATATCAAGTTGTAGAACCGAATGAAAAGGGACATTTATGGAGTCAAGAACTGGGTTTATATTTAGGAATTGTTCAGGGTTTATTAAGGTATTTTACACCAGATGGAGTTTTAGTTCCCACACCGGAAGAAAGTGCAGAATTTGAAGCACAAAGAGCAACAATGTTTGATGAAAAAGCTCAACGGTTAGCAGCAAAGTTGCGAGAATTAAATATTGATCTAGATAAAATCTAATTTAGAATTTAGATTCCTGACTTCTTGAAAAAGTCGGGAATTTAGGGATTTAATTATGATCTATTTTGTGGTAAAATTTCCTAATCACAGATGAAATCTTTAAACTCACTTCTGCATTTATTTGTTGGTTAGAAATAAGGAAACGCCTTTTTAGGGATTGAATACTACTAACTATTAGCTCATAAACCTGATGACTATTTTCCAGTTCACTTAATAAAATTGAGCCATTTTGACTAGCTATAAAATGCAATAATTCTACTTCTGATGCAGGTAAGATATCTAAACTTTGCTCTAAAAAAGCCGTTAATTCAATATCTAAAAAAGGTTGATCTAGCTGCAAAAATTTATTGGTGTCACCTGCAAATAATTCTTGAATAAGATAACCAATGATTTGTAAATATTGGGGAGTTCCTTGATAAATATTCAGCAATTTTCGATAATTTTCCTCATTTTTTAAGCCAAATTTTTTAAGAATGTTCACACCGTCATCATCTAATCCCAATAATTCCAGGGTGAAAACATGACTATGATCATTTTGTGGTTTAGATAATTCACGAATTTCCTCACTACTATTAATAATTAGACAACTTCGATGTTTGGTTGTTGATAATAATTTAAATAGATTCCCGTATTCTTCATACCCTTGTTGATATTTACCTGATACTTGATGCTTTGAAAAAATACAGTTAACATCGTCAATGATAATCAGATAAGAGTGGTTTTCTATGGCTTTTTTAAATTGTGAAAGTTGATGAGGTGAATTATCTGGAATAACCTGATCATTAGGGTAAATTGTCTCTGTGATTAGTTGTGTTAAACTGGGTAGAGATTTTAAACTTTTATAAATAACAAACTCAAAATTTTCTTTGATATTATCAAGTAATTTTAAGGATAAAGCAGTTTTTCCAATACCTCTAATACCCAGTAAAGTTATTAAATTACATTTTCCTTGGACGATTTTTTGTTGTAGTAATGATAATTCTAATTTGCGTCCATAAAAATCACCGATTTTAGGTGCATCTTTTAAATCTAGATGAGAGGTTATCTGTTCTTTTTTATGGATAATTTCATCATTTTCTGATGATGGTGCAGATTCTTTAAATAGATTACCACTATTGATTTGTATTCCTTTAAAAATATTAGTTGAAGAGAAGCTACATCTACCTAAAGTTGACTTGACATTAAATTTATTAACTTTTTTTCCAACTGCTTGAGATAAGGATTTCCACAGTTTACTGGCGCTATCCTTGATATATTTTTCGCTGTGGTGCTGTTCTTTGGCGATATCTGCGTAGGATCTACCCTGTAGTGTCCCTTCTAGGATAGCTCTTTGTAAATCATTGAGATGCTGTCCTTGATGCTCAAAGATTTGGTTATCTGCAATTTCAATTATCTGTTCAATATTTAACACTACTCGATCCCCTTCAAGTCAAGACTTTTTAAAAGTCTATCATGGTTTTAATACATCTTCTAGTGAAACTACACAGACAAAACCCATCTTCGCGGGTTTAGTACAGGATATAAATTTTTGACTAATGGTTGGTGAGAATTTTTACTGGTGACAAGATATTACTTTTAGAGACTTTTTCCCACTTTTACATACTTTTGAGGTCTTGACATCCTCTTTTGGGCGTATTAAAGTCAGTATGTTTTAAAACTATCGTAATTTTATTGTGGGTCGGGTAGTAAATTTCATATTTATCTGCATTTACTCCCAATAAGAATTTGTACGTTATTCAAACGGGGGAATTGACATGAATAAGATCATATCATCTGCGATCGCTGTTTCTGCCATTACTGTATCTACTGTCTTTGGTTCAAGTTTAGTTAATCTTAATGTGCTACCAGCCCAGGCACAAAAGAATTACTGCGGACCCGAAAATAGCCGTACAGGTAGTTTCCTTACACGAGTTGGGATCGCACCTTGGGGACAACTATTTAGTCCTGCCTGTCAGGAACATGATGAGTGTTATATCAGAGTTGACCGCAACATTCCAGGTGAAACTAAAACACGGTGCGAAGAGCAATTGAAAACCAATCTCTATAGTCTTTGCAAATCCTTGCCCTTGCGTAATCAAGGTGATTGCATTGGTAAAGCAACACTTATGGTTAAAGCTGTGAAAGAGCTAGGGTTAGCGTCAGGTTCTGTGAAAGGTAGGTATGGTCTAAAAGTTATAAACGTTATCTCTAGACGTATTAGTAATCGTTTAGGTGATGATGAAATTGAAATATGTGTCAGCGTAAGAAATGATGGCAATATAAGAACAGAATGGAAATTGGCACTTTTGAATCAAAAAGGACAAACTATTGATGTAGAGCCAGACGCTTATCAACAAAATATTACAGAGGGAGAAACTAACAAATTATGCGTTAATACAGAATTTAGTCTAGAATCTATTCGCACTTTGGGGGGAAGGGCAACAGTAGTTGTATCTATTGATGATAAAGAAGGGTCTCCAAAAAAATTGAGAGAGTTTTATAGAAAAACAATTTCTGTTCCACGATAAACAGGTTCATCTTTTCTTGGTAAAAGTTTTCTAATGAAGTGCGGAATGTGGGTTATAAAATCCGAGAATATAGAAAGACATTGATTATTCTTACACAGGAGAATTTGATTGCGAAAAAGGAACTTATACACTTGAGGGGGAACATGATAAAGCACCGAATCACGAAGTTTATCTCAAAAACTCAGCGTCTGTTGGGTGGAAGACCATATACAGATTTAACGGAGAGGACTTTACGTGTTTAGTTGCAGGCGCGTGCTTTAAATCCAAATGGAATTGGCCTAATGAGTAGTCAAAATTACACAGGCAAAACCCGCTGGGGCGCGGATTTGCTACAAGATATGGATTTTTGACTGGTGGAGTTTGTGAGTATTCCCAAATGATTATGACTTTAATGATACAGTTTTCTCCTTTGGTTTTTAGAGGTTGTTTGAAAACTTTTTCTTGTGGGACTTGACACCCGCAGATATTCCTTGAAAAGCAGGGCGTTTTCATTCTCTAAAATTGCGATCGCTCATCAATAGAGTTATTTCAGATCCTGTCAACTATCAGACAATTTCCCAGAGCGATCGCTCGAATTAACCACCGAATACCTCATCCTGAAAATCCTAAAATCCTGGAAATCCTGATTCAGACAATTTCCCAGAGCGATCGCTCGAATTAACCACCGAATACCTCATCCTGAAAATCCTCATATAGCTTGCGCCACGCTATCAGACAAATGCTATAATTAATTAGTAACGACAAGAAGTAAACCTTATGTTACAAGTACAAATTAAATCTGATGCTCCCGACGTTGAAATCGTCCAAAACCTAATTAAAGGAGCTATTGAATCTGAGATTAAAAATTTACAAAGATCCTTAGAGAAAACTAATAAATTATTGCAAGAATTTGAAACAAAATATCAAGTTTCATCGGAATTTTTCTGGACTAATTGGACAGCAGAAAACCTATCAGGAGGGGACGATGAATATGTAAGTTGGGCAGGAGAAATTAAAATTAAGGACAAATTAATTAATGCTTTACAAAAGTTGGATACTATAGAATATTTCACTCAACAATTACCAAGCTGATATTCTTGTCGTTATTCAAAAATACGTGAACCAAGGGTGGATTATATCCTTTAATTTCTCCTTAGATGCTAGATCAAACTATGTCGGGTTTATCCAGGGAAATTTAGAATTTTCACGGGGGAGTCGCTTATTTTTCAAAGAATATATTGATCTACAAGAATCATTAGAAAAGCTCTCTTATTCATTCCATTATCAAGATAATGAAAACAACTTAATATTTCGCTATGATAATGCAAAACACAAACCTGATTTGGGCTACGCAGATCATAAGCATATTAAAGATGAAATTATCCCATCTACAATTCCAGAGCTTGAACAAGTGATTTTAGAGATTATTAGGGACTATTTAGAGGATACTTGACAACTTTCCAATCCTGGGATTGTGCCACGCTATCAGACAAATGCTACAATTAATCAGTAACGACAAGAAGTAAACAAAATGGAAAGTAGAATAACTATTCATCCAGACATTTGTAATGGACGACCCATTATTACTAATACTCGAATTTCTGTACAAACAATTATGGAGTTTTTAGGCGCTGGTGATTCAATTGAGGAAATTCTGGAAGAGTACCCCTCTCTACAACGAGAAGATATTTATGCTTGTATTCAATTTGCAGCAAAGTTGATAGGGAATCACTACGAAGTGAGAAAAATCGCATGAATGGGTTTTTATTCGATGAAAATCTACCCGTGAAAATTCAATTTACCCCATCTTTACCCATTGTCCATGTTTCCATCTTAGGTGACAGTCCAAGTGATACCCAAATATGGCAGTATGCGAAAGAAAGAAAATTGGTAATTGTTACCAAAGATGCAGATTTTTCTGATCGCATGATGGTTGATTTACTCCCGCCTAAAGTAGTACATCTACGCTTTGGGAATGTGCGAAAACGTCAATTTCACTCACTTCTGTCTAGAGTTTGGCCAGAAATTGAAATTTTAGTGGCTGATCATCAGTTAATTAATGTTTATTTGGATCAGATTGAAGCTTTTAAATAATTAATGTTTGATACTAGAAAGCGATCGCTTAAAATGATAAATCACATCCTGTGAGCTATCAGACAATTTCCCACAGCGATCGCTCACCAATTAATCACGTTTTCTCCTTCCATATCTTTTATCGTTAGTTTTTGCACTACAATGAAATTATGAAGAATGAGTTTTTATAGCATATTTTTACAGTTCACAATAATTCAGGAATATGTTCATTTTCATAATTTTCAATTAATACACCAATGACTTCGATAAGAGATGCCAGAGGATGGGTTTCATCTTCACCAATTTGATCAATGAGTGTATCAAGTATATTAACTAGATGTTCATATTCTTCTTCTGTGTGAGGAACAAAAATATTTTCGGCAATGGATGACCAAGCTGTGATAGTTTGAGTGATGTTTAAGGTTTGCATTATTCTTTCCATTTTTTTTGATCGTATTCTGGATGAGTTAGCACTGCACGAATATAGATTTTTTTGCGGTTATAGTGAATTGCTGCAATGAGTCTAACCTTGTTGCCTCCAATGTTAAATACTGTCAACTTACCTACTTGATCTGGTGATGGGAACATTTGTCTAAGTTTGGCAAAGGAGCTAAATTCATTTGCTTTTACTAATTGATACCACTGAGATAGAGCATTTTTTGTATCTGGATAGATTTTAGCAAATTCATTCAACCGCTTACGAGTAATAACGTGCATTTGAAAAAACCTGATTTATTCATGATTTTATCAAAAATATAGGAAGCCTACTTGAATCTGTTTTGGTGCGATTAGAGTTATTCAGATCCCCGACTTCTCTAAGAAGTCGGGGATCTATTCCATGTTTATTTTGGACTATAGGGCAGAGAAGAATGGTGTACAATAATACGCAATTTTCCATCACCACCTCTAATAAACTGCCATGTTTTATCCACTGTTGTGACTTTACCGGCTTTATCAGTCAATAAAACATTACCCATAGTGGTAGCAGTATTACCGACAATAAAAATGCCAGCGTTGCGAATTTCCACTTTTCGCCATCCTTTGAGAGCAAAACCAGTATCTTTAGGGAAAGAGGAATCACCACCCACAAAATAAGACAAAGCTCCTTTGTGTGTCCTGCGGAAGGTCTGGTCTCCAGTTGTCAAGGTCGGCTTAAACAACACCAATCCCGACTGATAAGCATATAATTCATCTATCACCTTGTCGGCTAATGTTCTAGCGGCGGCCATTCCCTTTTGATCATAGGTAGTGCTGATATTAACCAATGCTTCACCCCATGACTTTTGGGCGGCCAGCACCTCAGCCTCAGTAATGGATATATTAACTACTGATGTCTTAGGAGTTGATGAGACTGGCTTAGTGGTGGTACTATTAACTTGACCATGAGCCATTGATGGCGCAGTCACCAACAAGGCTATAGTAGCAGCTGTTACAGAAAGATTGACTTGTAATTGTTTAATAAGATCGGTTTGCATATTAAGAGGAAGTATGAAAAAGAAAATTACGTTTTCCATAACATCTAACCACATTGTGCCAATCTAGTCCAATAACTACTATAACTACTATAAATAGTTACCATCAGTAATTACCATTTAAGTGAGGTAGAATAAATCATAATTAAACGCAGATAAACGCAGATAAACGTAGATGATTTGTTAATTAACCCTTTAATCAGGAAAAGCTAAACCGGTTCTAGGATCTCTGATATATAATCCTAGTGTTAAACTCCGCATGACTTCATCCCAAACCGGTATTAATTGTTCTGCTTGATCTGCCCAATAATCAAAGGTAATTAAACATTGAATATTAGAACCTAAACCAACACAGGTTCTTGAAAATGCTTCTCTGGGTTCGGTTTGAGTGTCAATAAATTTAATTTCACACCACATAATTTTAGCCGTTTGTCTTTTGACAGTGATCACTTCTCCTCTTGCAATTACATCACGACTATCATCTTCCATGATTTTCTTTAAAGTAGATTTGAGGGGAAATAAAGTCCAATCATTAGGAGGTAAATGATTGTAAGACATTTCTAAACAACAATCATCATCAGGTGGTTTTTTATCTGTAAACTTAAATGATTTTTCCTGGGGTTGAGTTATCCAACCGCGAGGGACATTAAACCGCACAGCCCCCCTACCCGCGACAAAAATATTATATTCTGGGGGAGATTCCCAATGATGATCTGGTTTCAGTTCTAGGGTTTCTTTAATCCATTGGAAATTACTTTTTTTACGTTTTGCCATAATTTTATTTGAGTTTGTAGTAATATTTATTTGCCTTGATAGAGGATGTTAATTTTACTTTTACAGCACTTCCCGGTGTTATGAGGTACATATTTAGCGGGCAAGATGCCCGCACCACAAGAGTTTCAT
>NZ_KE384676.1:82513-84602 GCF_000426925.1 Dolichospermum circinale AWQC310F
TGTTTCCGTTTCCCACACAACGCCATCATAAAGCATTTCTATGGGAAATTCAAATGCAATACTTGAGAAGGTGATCATGTCTCCAGTAGTGTAGGGATAATAAAGCCACATTCTTCCTTCTCCCCGACAATAACGTTCAACAGAGATTTTTTCAGAATCAATCAAGATATATTCTTGTAAACTGGGTATGGTGAGATAATATTTAAATTTTTCCTCTCTATCTTTACCGCTTGTACTGGGAGAAAGAACTTCAACAATTAATTTAGGATTTTGGATAAATTTACGGGCATTGATGTCTTCAGGGTGACAACTAACGATCAGATCAGGATAGAAGTATGGACCTTTAGAGGTAACTTGTACTTTTACATCTGATACATTGATTCGACAACCTCTAGGACGGAGGTGTGGACGTAAAGATGTGTAAAGATTGAGAGCAATATCATTATGGGGAATTGTACCACCAGTCATGGCGAAAACTTCACCGTTGATGTATTCATAGCGAATATCTTGGTTAAGTTCCCATGCAAGATATTTCTCAATGGTCATTTTTGCTGGTTGTTGGGGAATGGCTATCATATCAGGATTTTTCTCAGTTTGTTTTGATTATAGCAACTGTAGGACTTTGGATAAAATTTTTGATTTTTGATGGTTGTTCACGAATTAATGATAGAAATTAGTTTAGAAGGTAAAGGAATTTGTTTTTTACCACTACAATAAACAGTTTCTATCCATAACTCTCTCGCTTCATTAATATTTTCTATCGCTTCCTCTAAACTTTCGCCATGACTCATACAACCTGGTAAGTCAGGAATCATTACTGTATATCCTCCGTCCTCTTCTGGATAAATAGACATGGGATATTTTAAAGACAGATAATATTCTAAAGATTGATGCTCAAGTTGAGAATTAGTTTTCATCTTGCCAATTTTCCAAATCTAGTAATCTAATCGTTTCCTCAATATACGTTCGTTTAACTTTTTTACCCCCTTTTTTGGGAATAATAATCACTTCTCCTTGATCATTTTCAAAAGCGTGATGACTTCCCTTAGCTCTAATTTCCTGATATCCAAATGCTTCCAAAACATAACTAATGTCTTCAAATCTGGCTTCAGGAGGACGAGAGAGAAGATATTTAATTAATTTACTTAATTTACCCATTGACTAATCATAGCATTTTTTCGGCTAGGTGGTTGAGATAATTATTCATTGACCAGTTATACCACACTTTAAACTCTCAATCCTGAATGGCGATATGAAGAACAAGCCACTTTACCTGAAAATGAAACTTGGTGGTATAAGGGTGTCCGTTTTGTAACAGAACATATCGTCAGCACTGATAATGGACGCACTGAGATATTTCTTGATGATCCTATCAAAGTTAATCAATTAGTTGATGAACGAGATGAAGAGAATGCTATTTGGCTTGATCATGCTTTTGAAATAGCAAAAGATAGTGATACATCAGCTGTAGTTGTAGCGACTCAATTAGATCCTTTTGCTCCTGATGGTAGTACAGGTGATGTTTTTAGCAGATGTCTAAATAATCATGCGTATAAAGGTTTTTGTGAACAATTGCAGACATTGGCGGCAAATTTAGATAAACCAGTGTTATTAGTTCACGGTGATACTAATGCTTACTGTTTTGATCAACCTTTTCCTGTAGGTAAAACTCCGAAATTATGGCGCTTGAATGCACCTGGTGATTTTAAAGTGATTGATGCTTCTTTAATCTCTTTTGATCCTAGCAATTCTAGCAAACCTTTTGAAGTTACCGGACTGTTATCAGGTAAAGAACCTCCGCAAATCTGTGATTACAGTAGATAATAGGTGATTAATTGATGATGCAATATCTGTTAAAAATACAGCGATCGCACATCATATAATTCTTTTTGGCGTTGCTGATTTGAGGTATGAAAATGATTTTGATGATTTCAAAACCCTTGTAGAGACGTTCCTCATGTAGGGATTCTCGGCTCTACACCTAAATTCATACCTAGTTTCAGCAACGCCAAATTAATCAACTAAGTTATTGTTCGTGAAAAATCCGAGTGTAAGTAATCAATCCAGATTAAACGGTAACAATGAAATC
>NZ_KE384677.1:0-43777 GCF_000426925.1 Dolichospermum circinale AWQC310F
GAATAATAGTAAAAGTTTCGCTCTTTCTTCTGCTAGAATTTAGAAAATGAAAACGCCCTGCATTAAAAGGAGGGTGATGTGAGAAAGTAAAGTTTCCTAAAGATGCCGAAAGAAAAAGAAAATTCAAGATGATTAAAAAATTCATTATAATTCATTATTCAGAAAGCAAGAAATGAGAGAATCACAATAGAACAAATTGTATATGGAGACAAAGTGAAATGGATGTTGAAATTCAAAGAGTTTTTGATCTTCTTAATAACGAAAGATTCAGAGCAGGATTATCACTCCTTAGACTTAACTCACAATTGATAGCGGCTGCTCAAGCCCATTCCAACGATATGGCTAGGCATAACTATCTAAACCACACTGGTTCTGATGGTTCATCAATGGTAGATCGGATGACGCGATATGGCTATAATTATCGGTGGGCTGGAGAGAATATTGCATATGGTCAAACCTCTGCTCAAGAGGTAATGCAATCTTGGATGAATAGTGCAGGTCATCGTAAAAATATTCTCAATCCTAAGTTTCGTGATGTTGGGATTGCATATGCTTACGGAAATACATTCTATTGGACACAAAACTTTGGTGCATAGCTATTTTTGAGAATCTTGGTAAGAAATCCGCGCCAGGGAATTCGTCAACTGTATCTGGGGCATAGGGCATAGGGTATTGGATATTTTCCCCAGTCCCCAGTCCCCAGTTCTCAATTTAAACGTCTTCGGCAAAAATGAAGCGATATAACTCGCTAGGATCTGGTTCAGGACTACTTTCAGCAAATTTAACTGCTTCGTCAATCACAGCTTGAATTTTCTTTTCCACATCTTTGAGTTCTGCTTCTGTGGCTAAATCATGCTCTAGCAAATAAGCAGCTAACTTTTTAATGGGGTCACGAGCAAACCAAAATTCTTTTTCTTCCTTGCTGCGGAGTTCGTCTGGGTCAGCCAGAGAGTGACCACGGAAGCGATAGGTCATGGCTTCAATTAAAGTTGGACCTTCTCCAGCACGAGCGCGGGCTACGGCTTCTTGAGCCACTTGTCGCACTGCTAAAACATCCATTCCGTCTACTTCCACACCCACCATGTTAAACACACTGGCTTTTTTGTAAATCTCTGGTTGGGAAGTGGCGCGTTCGTGAGCCATACCAATCGCCCACTTATTATTTTCTACCACAAACAGAATTGGCAGTTTCCATAAAGCCGCCATATTCAATGTTTCAAAAAATTGACCGTTGTTAGCAGCACCATCACCAAAGAAGCAAGCGGTTACTTGGTCTGCATTTTTATCTCCCAGAACTTCCCGACGATATTTAGATTGGAAAGCCGCACCAGCAGCCACGGGAATACCTTCGGCTACGAAAGCATAACCACCTAATAATCGGTGTTCAGCAGAAAACATATGCATAGAACCACCGCGCCCTTTACTGCAACCTGTGGCTTTACCAAATAATTCCGCCATAACTTCTCGTGCGGGCACTCCAGCACTTAAAGCGTGAACGTGGTCACGGTAGGTACTGGAAACGAAATCTTCACCAGGACGCATTGCTCCTTTGATGATGCCACTACAAACTGCCTCTTGTCCATTGTATAGGTGGACAAAACCAAACATTTTTCCTCTATAATACATTTCGGCACATTTATCTTCAAATAAACGCCCTAATGTCATATCTTCGTATAAGCCCAATCCTTCTTCCTTGGTGATTTGGACTGTGGCGTTATTAAATGTGGGTAATACGCGCTCTTGAATCATGCTTGTGAAGTATTCCTATTGTAAAACAAACAAGTTAAGTTTGTCTTTGATTACGTTAGCGATAAATTAGCCAGCGTTGACAAAATTAAATTAATTAATTAATCAAAACCTATTTTATAGGGTAACAATCAGGATAACTGGCTTTCTGCATAGCGATTAACAATTAACGTGATTTTATAACCTAAGTTACTACTTAAAAAACACCTGTCAACTATCACCTGTCCCCGTGGCGTAGCACCTGTCCCCTGTCCCCGTGGCGTAGCAACTGTCAACTTGAATTATTTCCCCGTGAGTTTGACTAGTCCAATACCACCAAAGTATAGCCCTAAAACTGCACCTGCTAAAAGACTTTGGGTTAAAGGATCTGTAGAAGGTGTTAAAATCGCTCCTAAAACCACTGATACCATAATTACATAACGCCAGCCTTTTAACATGATTTGTGAAGAAACAATTCCCAAGGAAGCCAGCAATAATTGAATAACTGGAACTTGGAACGCTAGTCCTGTAGTGAATAATAATAACAGCACAAATTCAAAATACTTGTCAATTGACCAAAGTTGCTCCACAACATCAGCACCATAGTTAATGAAGAATTGCAAAGCAGCAGGTATGAGAGCAATATACGCAAATATCAATCCCCCTAGAAATAGCAGGCTTGACCCTAGCACTACAGGAATGACTAAACGACGTTCCCGCACTGTCAGTCCAGGCAGCACAAATTGGATGATTTGATAGAGAATAAAGGGTGTAGTTAAGATTAAACCACCATAAGCGGCAACTTTCATGGAGACAAAGAAAAATTCTCCCGGTGCTAATTGCAGAAATTTAACGCCGTGAGCAGGAACTTCTAGTAATTGTACCAGGGGTTTGACTCCGATAAAACAACCAACAATACCGACTACCACAACTATCAGGGAATAGAAAATTCTTTGTCTCAACTCCTCTAAGTGGTCAAAAATTGACATTTCTACTTCCCCCGGTAACTCATCTAAGGGGTTAATAGCTGGTTCTCTCGATCCTTCTGGGTTGAGGTCCGGGGAATTTATAGTATCTACGTCTTGTGAAGAGGTCATGAGTAAGAAATCAAAGGAAACATTTGTGAGGCAATATTCGTTAACTATTTTGACACTCTTATTATAAATAGGCTCAAAAACTCTTGAAGTTGTCGTTAACTCAGGAAAATTATTCTACTGATTTTATTAATTTTTGGTATTATTTGCATATTTATTTTTATTTTCCCATTTTTAACTTTATCAAATTAAAGTATTAATTATGGCAAATGCTGTTGAGCAGATTGCTAAATTAATACTACCGAATTAATCAGTATTAATTGCAGATAAAATCTCATGCCCTAATTAATTAAATGGCTGTATAGCTTATTTTAGATAGGTATTTAGTGCTTATATACATACAAACCATCAAGACAAGAGAAATCAAAGAGTATATTTTTTACAGTATTTTATATGTTGACGCATAATATTCATATTTGTTTATTGTAAAAAAAACTTTTTTTTATCCGGGTTTTACTCATCAGAATGACAGGTGGTGTCATGACCATTACAGTGTAAACCGGATTTTTATGCTTCTTAATTTAGAAAGATTTTATCAAGCTTGTAATCCTTCTCGGCCTTTGATGATTGAGAATTTAGACGACCGGAGCTATTATTATATTGATTTTGCTTCAGTGCGTGGGGGTAAGATCATTGAGGCTTTGCTGCGGACTATTACTAGAATTTCTCCCAATACACCAACTTGTCAACTATTTACCGGACATTTGGGTTGTGGGAAATCAACGGAACTGTTAAGGCTCAAAGCAGAGTTAGAAGCGCAAGATTTTCATGTTGTCTATTTTGAGTCCACCCATGTTTTAGAGATGGTGGATATAGATGTTACAGATGTTCTTTTAGCGATCGCTGGTTTGGTCAGTAAAAGCATGGAAGCAATAAAACTCCGTGTCCAACCTACGTACTTTACTAAATTGTTTAGTGAGGTGGTGGATTTTTTGCAAACACCGATAGAATTAGGAGTAGAAGCCGAATTATCCGTAGGTATTGGTAAAATTACCGCCAAAACCAAAGAAAGTCCACACTTACGCAGACGGTTAAGAGACTATCTAGAACCACGGACAGAAAATATCCTCCAATCAATTAACACAGAACTACTAGATCGAGCCAATTTAGAACTAAAAGCTAGGGGTAAAAAAGGATTAGTAGTCATTGTTGATAACTTAGATAGAGTGGCCATCCGTCCATTACCTTCTGGGCGATCGCTACCGGAATACTTATTTATTGATCGAGGAGACCAATTACGAAAACTGAATTGCCATATAGTTTATACTATACCTTTAGCACTAACATTTTCCAACGATAGCGCCCAACTACAATATCGTTTAGGAGGGGGACTAGCACCAAAAATATTACCACGGTCTGCTCTACTAGTTTTATATTTATTAACCGACGAAAATCACAAAAGACCCTTTAAAACCCATGCAGAATTAAAAGCAGAATTGTCAGAATTAGAAGACCCCAGTAATTTGGATCTAATTTTGAGTATTTTGGTTAATTCAGGATTGGTTGTTATCTTTCATAATTCTCCCAAGCAATATCAATTAATTCACGATTACTTAGTACACCTAATTCGTCATTTATAACAACAGGAATCTGGTCAAGACAACACAATTAAACTGTGGAATCGTAACGGTGAGTTACTGAAAACTTTACTAGGTCATAGTTCTGTAGTCAATAGTGCTAGTTTCAGCCCTGATGGTCAAATTATCGCCTCTGCAAGTACAGATAAAACAATAAAATTATAATCCGAATCTGAATAGAGGTGATGCTGATGGTGATCAAAGTTATCATAATTGGTGTGAGAATAATTAGATCAAAGCAATAATAATTATTAACAATAATAACAACTCAAAACTGAGAAATGACTATGGAAATTACTTTTTTACCAGATGATGTTACTGTTAATGCTCAAGTGGGAGAACCTTTATTAGATGTAGCAGAACGGGCTGAGGTGTCAATTCCCACGGGTTGTCTGATGGGTACTTGTCATGCTTGTACGGTAGAATTGGATGATGGGGAAATTGTCCGGGCTTGTATTACCGCAGTTCCACCCAGAAGAGAGAAATTAACCATACATCTTTTTAGTGATCCAAGTTGGTGATTATTAGAAATTTAGTAAAAATTATAGCGTATTAACATTAGGCTGAGGTACGCTTTTGGCGGTCAGGATGCCTGCACTACAAGATTTTTATTATATGTGTAACTCATAATATCGCCAACTCCTGTAAATATGCGTCCCTAGAAACCGTTGTAGGGACAATTCATGAATTGTCCTTACAACCTTGACGAGAGGTATTTAATTATGCAATTCTGATTTTATAAATTTTGTCAACTACCCTGAGATAGTTGGATAAATAAAAATTAGTGTTTAACTATGATAATGTCATTAAACCGAACAGAAAGTGATGTTTAAACTCTATTATAGAATATGCGGCAATCTACCCCTGACAATTACAAAAATTACCAAAATCACCAAGATTTGATCCGACAACTGATAACTTTATTAGCTGTTGTTGGTTCTTTTTTAGTGAATATAGCATTAAACATTTTTCCACCCTATGGACTTTCCTTAGATGCGGTTTATGAAAAATTTTACAAAGGTGTACTGATTATCCCTGCTAACTATGCTTTTGGGATATGGGGACTAATTTATTTAGGATTATTCACTTTAGCAATTTATCAATTTCTCCCCTACAAAAGAAAAGATGAAGACTTACGAAAGACAGGATATTTATTAGTTATTACTTGTATTTTTCAAAGTATTTGGTTGTATTTATTTCTATCTAGATTTTTTATCTTGTCTGTGGTGGCCATGTTCGGTACTTTAGCACCACTAATGGTTATTTATCATCTTTTGCGTATTGGCAGAAAACGAATATCTGGGAGAAAAAAGTTATTTTTACATATTCCTGTGAGTATTTATCTGAGTTGGACTAGTGTTGCAACTATGGTGAATGTGGCTTGTGTACTATATTTTTATGGTTGGAATGGTTGGGGACTTAATCATCAAGTATGGGCTGTGATCATGCTTGTGGTAGCTGCAACAATTGCGACTTTAATCATAATTACGTGCGATGATATTATTTATGTTTATGTGACATTCTGGACATTAATAGCGATCGCCGTTAGACATAGTAACATTGATTTAGTGCGGAATTTAGGCATATTTTTGCCGATTATTTGCCTTGTGGTGGCACTAATTAAACGTTCCCGTGATTAAATAAAAATGATCTTAAACGCAGATAGAGGCCAAAATCAAAAATTACCCTGATCAAATTCTGACTCTTTGCGCCTTTGCGCCTTTACGTGAGGTAAATTCATAGTTTTATTCACCAAAGACCAGAATAAAGCACTTATAACCAAAATAAAAGGAGTTAACCAATCACCGCAGCGTACATATAAAGTTTGAGTTTGACGAGGATAAATAGTTTCTGCGTGGGTTTCGTAGGTATTGTATCCTGATTTCCATAAAGTTTGACCATGAGGATTAATAAATGCGGAATAGCCGGTATTTGTTGCCCTTACAGCCCATCTATCAGTTTCAATTGCTCGCATGATATCCTGGGCATGGTGTTGATTTGCCATTGCTGGCGTATAATGAGCATCATTAGCAGAACTGAGGATAAATTTCCCACCCCTAGAAGCTTGATAACGGAAATTTTCCGCAAAAGCTGATTCATAACAAATACCAATAATCACCTTACCAAAAGGAGTATCAAAAATTTGATTAACTTGACCCGGAACTTGATGTGCTTCTAGTGGTGATAAACGTTGAATAATTCCTCCTAAAATATTTTCAAAAG
Organism: Dolichospermum circinale AWQC310F; assembly: GCF_000426925.1. Lineage (GTDB taxonomy): Bacteria > Cyanobacteriota > Cyanobacteriia > Cyanobacteriales > Nostocaceae > Dolichospermum > Dolichospermum circinale. The sequence goes on from NZ_KE384677.1 coordinate 6,620, forward strand.
GAATATATTCTCCCAATGGTACAAGTTTAGATTTATCGTAACGGCTGGTAATTTCTCCATTACCAAGGACAGTAAATAAACTATTTGTATAGCTAGTTCCTCTTTCCCCAAAAGCGCCTATCCAAGCTATAACACCCCGTTCTCGAATAGCAGCTAACAGAGGAGTTTGAGGTAAATTACGGGCAAAAATAGGTATAGAAGCTTCTGGAGTAAGAACAGCTTGGACACCTTGATTAGTTAAATTTAAATATCCTTGAGTGTAAGCTGTCATAGCCTGACGCAAACCTTGAGGAAGAACCTTAATTTTATTAGGAATATTACCTTGAATAATACCAATTTTTAAAGCTGTATTTGGGGTAAAATTCAGGGGGTTGTTATAGAGAATAAAGCCCATAAAATGGGAGGTAATTAATAGTGTGGTGGCTAGGATTAAGTAAGAATTAACGAACCACAGAGGCACAGAGGACACAGAGGTTTTTGGATGAGGTGTTCTTTCTGCTTTTGCGCTTTTGCGCCTTTGCGTGAGATATTCAGCAACAAAGCCATTAAAAGCGACAATTACCGCAGTGACAGTATTGGGTCCTGAAAGTTGTCCTAAATGGAGAATTACGAGATTGTATGCTGATTGAGTGTAAGCTAGAGAACTCCACCATAGGGGTCCGGTACTCCAGAGGCTTTCTAAGCTACACCAAATGGTTGTGCCAATGAGGACACGCAAATAAGGGTTTCCCCTGTCTAGACGCACCATTAAAGCCGCCCAAATAGAGACGAAAATTCCCCCCCAGAGGCTGATAAATGCCCAACAAAACAGGGTAATAGTTAAGCTCGGTAGCCAAGGGACACCCAGCCAGTCCATGGGATGAATACCTGTAATCCATGACAATGCGACACCGTGATAACCGATGCCCCAGATGAAGCCAAGAACAGGGGGAGATGGATAATTTTTATCTGCCTTTGGTGTAAATTTAACTACTAGCATCCACAAGGGGGTTAGGGATACCCAGGCTAAGAACCATGCACCAATAGGGGCGACGGTTGTTCCCATGAATATGCCACTGAGAAGAGACAAGGTATAATATGTGATATTATTAGTAAATTTTAACGGTCTAAGTTTGATCATTTGCTGTAAATGAAATTGTCATTTTTAAAATATTGGCTGAGTAACTTTTCATTTATGGGCGGACAATTAATATTAGCACCAAATAATCCCTTAACTGTATTTTGATAATCGAATTTTGGTTCGGGGATTTTTTGCTGTGAAGTTGGTGGAAAAAATGCAGACATGATTTCTAATTTTTTATCTGCTGATTTTTGCATCAGATTAATTAATTGGGAGTACCATTCATCATAACTAATCTGTGGTAATTGATAACCTAGTTTACGAATTAAATTAAATAAGTGATTCATAGATATAATCTGCGGGTTTAGCAAGTGAAAAGCTTTTCCTAAAGACTCTTTTTGAAAAGATAAATATACAATTGCTTGACTGACATAATCAACTGGTGTTAAATTATCTTCCCAGTCAATGTTAGGTGTTGCTCCCAATTGCATACAAGTTGTAATGATTCTGGAAAATAAATCTTCAGTATTGCAAATACCAATTTGGCTATGACCGATAATTCTAGCTGCTCTATATATTGTAACAGGTAAACCCCGTTCTCTTGCCTGCATTACTAACTTTTCTGCTACCCATTTACTTTGAGAATATCCACTTAATAATCCTTGATAATAGTCTAAAGGATCTGATTCTAGTAAGACTTCATTTTCAGGATAATTTTCTGGACAGAAGACGGAAGTAGTAGAAACAAAATGTACAGGTTTAATTTTAATTTGACTTGCTAAACGTAAAATCTCTTGAGTACCCAGTACATTAGTAGGTTTTAAAACTGAATAGGGATAAATCAAATTTACAGAAGCACCATTATGATAAATAATATCAATTTGACTAGCTAAATCTTGAAATTCTTTTTCAGACAATCCCAGGAGCTTTTTCTCTAAATTTCCAATGATAGGTATAATTCTTTGACTATGCTGTTCATTCCATAGCTGATAAAATGATAGCTTATTTTTCAACTTATTCCTAGCTTCAAAAACATTCTCAGCGCGGACTAAACAATGAATATTAGCTGAGGTTTTTTCTAAAAGTTCATGTAATAGATGAACACCTAAAAAACCAGTTGCACCAGTTAAGAGAATATGTTGTAACTGATTAGTAAATTGTTGAGGTAGATTTTGTGGTTTAATGCTACTATCTAAAATAGCATCACCATAAAAATCGTCAGTATGAGTGATATTATCTACGGTTTGTAATAACTGATTAATAACTTTTGTTAAACCTGCTATTGTTGGTTCTGTAAATAAATATTGTAATGGTAAATCTATTTCTAGGGTTTGTCTAATTCTAGATATAATTTGGATGGTTGCTAAAGAATGTCCACCTAAGTTAAAAAAGTTTTCCTCGACGCTAACTTTTTCTAACCCTAAAACTTGACACCAAATTTCTGCTAATTTCTGCTCAAGGGGATGACGAGGTAATATATAATCAGTTTCATGATTTAATTCTAAGACTAATGCAGATAAAGCCCGACGATTGATTTTTCCTGTAGGAGTTAAGGGTAATTCTGCTAATCTGACAAAGAACGCGGGAAGCATATAATCTGGTAAGTTATGCTTCAAGAAAGAACGTAAATCCTGCTGAATATTGCTATGGTCTTCGGTGACAACATAAGCGACTAATTCCTTATTTCCCGGTTGAATTTCTCTGACAATTACTGCTGATGATTTAACTAAAGGATGTTGTGCTAAAACTGCTTCAATTTCTCCTAATTCAATTCTAAAACCACGAATTTTAACTTGATAATCAATGCGACCTAAAAATTCAATATTTCCATCTGGTAAATATCTAGTTAAATCTCCAGTTTTGTATAATCTTGATGATTTGGAACTGGGAATGGGATTGGATATAAATTTCTCGTTGGTTAACTGTTTGCGGTTTAAATATCCTCTAGCTAAACCAGCGCCACCAATATGTAATTCTCCAGGTATACCGATAGGAACAGGTTGTAAATTTTGATCAAGAATATATATTTCTGTGTTAGCAATAGGACGACCAATAGGTACAGAATGGGTGGTATTTAATTGATAATTTACTGGAAGTTGATAAACTGTACTGGTGATAGTAGTTTCAGTTAGTCCATAAGCATTTATCCACTGAATGTTTTGTCCTTTTTCTGCTACTAATTTTTGCCATAAAGCTAATTTTTCCGGTAAAACTTGATCGCTACCTGTGATAACTAAACGTAAACTATCAGGAATTTGACTTACTTTTCTATCTATTTCCAATACCCATTCTTGCCAATAAGGTGCAGGTAAATTGACGACTGTTAAACTTTCTTGTCCTAAAAATTCGCTAAACTCTATTAAATTTGTAAACATTTCCTGAGGACGCATGATCAAAGTTGCACCACTTAACCAGGCGGGAAAAATTTCTTCTGCGGCAACATCAAATATAAATCTGGTAAATTGTAAAACCCGATCATGACTATTAATTTGATATTTGTCAATGATACTAGTAGCATGATTAACTATATTTTGATGGGTAATCATTACTCCTTTGGGTTTACCAGTTGAACCAGAAGTATAAATTACATAAGCTAAATTTTCTGGTTTGATTGCACTAATTGGTGTTTCTATATTTTGCTGAGAAATGATTGTTAAATCTGTATCTAATAAGATAATTTTCCCTTGATATGGGCTGAGTGAAGTTTCCCCTGTTTGTAAGGGGGAACTAGGGGAGGTTAATAATTTTTCTTGGGTTAAAATGATAGAAACTTGAGAATCATCTAAGATATCTGCTAATCTTGCTTGAGGATATTTAGGATCTAAAGGTAGATATGCACCACCAGCTTTAAGAGTTGCTAAAATGGCTATTAATATATCTAAAGAACGTTCTAAATACAATCCTACTAATACTTCTGATGTCACACCACAATTTTGTAAATAATTAGCTAATTGGTTAGCTTTTTGGTTTAATTGAGTATAGGTTAATTGTTGATTACCAAATTTAACTGCTATAGCATCTGGTGTTTTTATAACTTGTTGGGCAAATAATTCATGAATACAAAAAGATTCAGGATAATCTTGCTGTGTATTGTTCCAATTTTCCAAAATTTGCTGTTGTTCAAATGCTGAAATTATAGGTAATTGTTTAATAGGTATTTCTGGGTTATTAACGATTCCATTTAACAAGGTTTGGAAATTTTCTGTAATTCGGGTGATAGTTTCCTGGGTAAATAAATCACTGCTATACTCCCAAACTCCAATTAATTGTGTACCCCCATCTTCTATAATTAAAGATAAATCAAATTTTGAAGTTGAATGTTCTCCTAGAAAAGGTTGTAAAGTCAGTCCTGGTAGTTGTAATTTGTCTGTGAGTGAATGCTGAAGATCAAATAATATTTGAAATACAGGATTATAACTCAAGTTGCGTTGTGGATTTAATGCTTCTACTACTTGATTATAAGGGATATCCTGATAATTATGAGCGTTCGTAGCTACTTGACGAACTTGGTTGAGAACTTCCCTAAAGTTGGGATTTTCAGTGAGTTTAGTTCTCAAAACTACAGTATTAACAAAATAGCCAATTAATGATTGTATTTCCTGACGATTTCTACCGGCCATAGGAGAACCAATTAAAATATCATCTTGACCACTGTAGCGATAGAGTAGAATTACAAAAGCCGCTAACATGGTCATAAATAATGTAGCGTCTGACTGTTGGGTTAATGTTCTAATTTTTTGGCTTAAATTGCTATTAATTGAAAATTCGTAAATACCTCCGCGAAAAGATTGAATTGGGGGACGAGGTTTATCTGTTGGTAGTTCTAATAATGGTGGTATGTCTGCTAATTGTTGTTGCCAGTAATTTAGTTGTTTTTTTCTAATTTCTGAAGTAAATTTTTGTTTTTGCCAAATTGCATAGTCAGCATATTGAATTTGTAAATCTGGTAATGGTGATTCATTTCCTGCGAGATAAGCTGCATAAAGTGTAGATAATTCTTGTAATAAAATTCCTGTTGACCAACCATCAGAGATGATATGGTGCATATTTAAAAGCAACACATAGGAATTTTTATTGAGTTGATAAAGTGTAGATTGGAATAAATCATCTTCACTTAAATTTAAAATTTTATCAATTTCTTGATTAATTAGTTGTTGGACATTTTGTAATTGTTGTTTAGCGGGAATTTGATCTAAGTTAATCACTTGCAAGCTAATATTAATTTCTGGTCTAATTACCTGTAAATTCCTACCTTCTATTTGTTGGAAATTGGTACGCAAAATCTCATGTCGTCTAACAATTTCTGTAATTGCTTGTTCTAAAACTGATATATTTAAACTACCACTAATTTGTAATGCAAGAGGCATATTATAGGTGGCATTATCCTGAATTTGGGATAAAAACCAGAGTTGTTCTTGACTAAAAGATAGAGGTGCTGGTTCAGAGTTGGGACGAGGGAGAATAATTTCTGTTTGGAGATTAATACCTTTTTTATTGAGGAGGAGTTTGAGTAAATCGCGTTTCTGGTTAGTTAAAGAATTTTCTGTGCTAGTCATGAGATGTTGTAGTTAAAAGTGAATTGAGTTGTTAGTTTTAAAAATCAAGATCAAGATCAAGAGGGATAAATCCCTCGCTAATAGGTTAGTGGGAAGATGCAGAAGTAACTGCTTCAGGAAAGGTTGTTACTGTTTGATTTGTATCTAAAATTATATCTATATCTGGTAATTCTTCTTCTACTGATCTTAACCGGGGAGAAAGATAAGCCAAGCAGGTAGAGATCATGGTGAGAATTCCTAATAGGATTAATAGAAGGCTCATTCCCCGACCAGGACCAACACCAATAATTTGTCCAATGGTATTAGTTAAGAAATTGTCACCAGACATTAAAGGTTCAAAAACTTTTTCTGCTAAAGGACCAACAATGATGTAACCTAAAGGGTAAAGAGAAAATTCTATAGCATCTTTCATGGCAAATACTCGACCCTGAACATTGATATTTACTTTTCTTTGAAATATTGCTTGCATAGGACTGGAAGCAAAGGTGGAAATGACAAAATATAGGCAAATCGAGACGGTAAACAGAATCAAAGAGGGAGTTAGTCCAGAGATAAATACAAGTATGCCACCAATAAAAGTAGACAGACAAATAATATCTGTATTGCGCTCGAAATTTCCGCAAATACTAACTAATAAACCCCCGATAAGCATACCAGAACCAAAAATAGAAAGGATAGTTCCTAATATATTAACAGAAGCATAAGTTAATACTAAAGGGGTGGTAATGACGTGAATTCCACCAACGGTAAATATGGATATAGCCGATAAAAACATTAATCCTAATAAACCAGGTCTTTCTGTTAAATATTTCCAACCATAAGTTATATCTTCTAAAAATGAAATTGGTACAACTGATTCGGTAGAGGGTTTAATTTCTGGAAATCGCAAAAACATTAAAGGAATAATAGCAAAAAATAAGGTAATAAAATCAATAACTATAATGCCTTGTAAGTGAATCCATCCTAATAATAAACCCCCTAAAGGTGGTGCAATAATGCGGGCTGCACCATGTAAAGAACTCATCATGCCATTAGCACGATTCAGGTGTTTTTGTGGTACTATCATGCTATTGGTAGTCATGTAAGCAGGATGTAGAAAGGCTAAACAAGCAGAACTGAAAGTATTAGCTAAATAAATATGCCATACTTCTAATTTACCAGAGATAAATAAAGCAGCGATCGCTAATGTTCCCAAACTTCCGCACATATCACTAATAATCATTGTCCAGCGCTTATCCCAGCGGTCTATAAATGTACCAGCTATAGGTGAAATTAACAAAAACGGTAATGTATTAAATAAGGTGATTAAGGCAAATTGTGTGACTGAACCCGTACGTTCATATACCCAAACATCCAACGCAAAAGCGGTAATACTAGAACCTATAAAGGTGATGACTTGTCCTAACCAGATAATTAAAAACAGCCGCATTTCGCGGATTGTGGTTATTGCTGTGGTAAACATGGTGTATAAGTAATAAATTGGCAATATTTTTATATTACAATAACAGGTGAATTTTTTATTACTGTGTCGAAGTTATAAACAAACTTCTTCGTATTCTTCTGATCTATTAATAGTTTCAGCAGACGTTACTACCCAATGCAGTATATCAAGTTTATGGGCTAAAGTGGCTACAGTAGGAGACGCAAATAAACTTTGCAGAGATAACTCAATAGCGAAAGTATCACGCAACCGAGAAATTACCTGGCCAGCTAAAAGAGAATTACCTCCTAATTCAAAAAAGTTGTCCTCCACACTCAAAAGAGAGATGTTTAAAACTTGTTGCCAAATTTGAGTAATTTTCTGTTCTACTTCGTTGCGGGGTGCTATATAATCACTTGTTTCCTGACGGATATACTGCCGTATTAATTTGTCTTTGTCAATTGCACCATTTGTAGTCAGGGGCATTTCTAAAAGTTGTACTAATTTACAATTGCAACTAGTACCAAAACTGTCATTTATTTGCCAGTTCTGTAATTTTATATCTGTTGAATTAGTAGTAAAATAAGCGGTTAATGTTTGTAAATTCTCAGATGTCATTAACCAACGACGAATATTAAGACTATTACCATCTAAACCGACAAATAACTGTGTTTGATTATGGTGCAAACTGGCAAACATAGAAGCTATGGCTTGAGAACAAGACATAGCAGAAAACCCCTTGGTATTCATGAGATTTTGAATCTCATAACCCTGACTCATACCTGTATCATTCCACATACTCCAAGCAAAACAATAGCTATTTAATGTACTGTGAAATTGTTGATATTGGGAAAAACGATCAATAAAACTATTGGCCGCAGCATAACCACCTACAGCAGTGCTACCAAAAAAGCCATGTAAAGAAGAAAAATTGATAAAAAAGCTGTGGCTATGATTTTTAATCAATTGGTGTAATGTCCAAGTTCCTAACATCTTAGGAGTTAACATAGCTAATAATTTTTCTGGGCTTTCTTCTAATAATAATTGCTCATAAAATATCCCAGCTAAATGAATAATACCATCCAATTTTTGACCCCAATTTGCTTCAGATTTGGCCACTATTGACTGCAACTGCTTTAAATCGCAAATATCAGCAGCTTCATAGGTAATTTCTCCCCCAAGCTGCTCTAGTTCCTGATAAGCTTGTAGACGTTGGGAAATAGGATCTATTTTTTGTAAATGCAAATCCCAGGTACTTTTTTCTGGTAAGGCAGTTCTACCAATTAATAATAGTCGAGCTTGGTAATTCTTCAACAAATATTTAGCAATTTCTACTCCTATACCTCCCAGTCCTCCACTCAATAAATAAGTTCCACCTCGCTGAAAAGGAATTGGCTGTTTAGGTTCATTGAGCAATTCTACTTTTTGCAAGCGAGTCACAAAACGTCCCCCATTTCTATAGCCAACTTCCCGTTCTTTGCTAGATATTTGTAGTTCTTGAAGAAGATAATCACCATTTTTTTCAACATTTTTTTCAACTTCCTCAAAATTTAAATCAACGTGACGACAATTTAACCAGGGTAGTTCTTGAGGAATGGTTTTTAGCAGTCCCAAAACTGGAGACTTTTCATAAGCTATTAAGTCAGTTGATAAGATAGACTGAACGTAACTAGAAACAAATAGTAACTTAATTTGATGGTCAACTTGATGTTGAGAACTCTGAACTTTAGCTAAGGCTTGAACTAGGAATAACAAACTATATATGCCTGGTGTTTGCGCTTGTTTAATAGCATCTAAACTCGTAACTTCCCCACTATATTTTTCATAAGTCCATAGGTGGATAATTTGCCCAAGCATGATCTTATTATCTGCTAAAGAGTTGAATAATAACTGATAATGTTCTGCTTTTTCGGGATCTATTTCATAGGATAAATTATTGATTTTTAGGAAATCTTCACCAGATGAAACAGTTATGTATGGCAGATTATATTCAGATAATCTATGAGAGATATATTCTCCTAATCCAGAATTATCAGTAAAGACTAAAGTAGAATTGGTTATGTTCAGAGTATCATGGTTAATTATCGGGCATTTTTGTTGCCAAACTTGCCGATAAAACCAATCGGGAATAGTATGATAATTACCAAACAAGATATCAACTTGTTTAATAATTTTTTGAAATTCACCACTATGAAAACGCTGACTTAGTTGAGAGCGTTGAATCTTCCCAATGGCAGTTTTAGGAATAATTTCTTTAGCGACTGGAATCAGATAATCTGGATTAATTCCCACTTGTTTAACTATCTGGGTACGAATCTCTTTCAGAAGATTAAATAAGGCATCATCAACTTTTTCCGTATGAAAGAATATTGCTAATCTATCGGTATTGTTATCATTTAATCGTACAGCACAAGCAGCCGTATAAGAAATTTCTACTCCTTTAACTTCCTCTACAGCAGTTTCGATTTCGTGGCAATAATAATTGACACCATTAATAATAATAGTTTCCTTAGCTCTGCCGGTAATTACTAAATGTCCATGACTAATAAATCCTAAATCACCAGTATCAAACCAACCAGATTCTAATAATGCTTCTTGATTTGCTGGGGAATTTTTATAATACCCCTTAAAAACTGCATCACCTCGTACTTGCAATTTACCAATAGTTTCTTCTAATAACAATGAGTTTTCCCGGTCTACTATTCTGATAGAAACACCAGGAATTACAGTCCCAAGATCAGTAAAAGTTGTACCCTGATGATTACCAATTTCTAATCGTTTTAGTTGTCCTTTTAACGAGGATTTATCTATGGTGTGAAAAGTTAAAGGATGTTCTATTGTGGGCTGATAATAGGTAATTCCTGAACCCATTTCTGCCATACCAAAAGCGGGACGGAGTGCTGTTTTTGGTAATTTATATTTAGTGTGCAGATGCTCAATAAACTCCATTGTTGCTTTATCAGATACGGCTTCTCCTGCGGTGAGGAAAAATTTAATACATTCTAAATTCCAATTTTGTCTTTGTTCTTGTTTGAGGGCATGATTAATCAGACCATAGGCAAAATTAGGAGACCAACTATGAGTAATACGGAATTTATCAATTAAGTCTAACCAATTGAGAGGACGACTTAAAATATATTCTGTTTGCACATAAACCAGTTGACATCCTATATCAATGCAGCGAATATGCCAATCAGAAATACTACCAATATGGTCAAAAGGTAGCCAATTAAGAATGACATCTGAGGAGCTAAAATTACAAAGTATATTCACTCCCCTAGCACGAGATATGAGATTTTTATGGGTTAGACCTATACATTTTGGCATTCCTGTACTACCTGATGTTAGGTTAAAAAAGGCTATATCATCAGGTTGACTAGCATGATAATTTAAGTCGGGGGTATTAATTCGTAATTCTTCGATTACACAAATCTTTAACTCTGGATTTAATTCTGGATTTGGCAACCATTGACTGAGAGAATTGAGATTTTTTTGTAAATATTCATTGGTCAGAATAAATGGATTATCTAATAATTGCCAAACATGACAAATTTTATCTACAGCTTGGTTTTTTTCTTCATAGCTTTGGAGAGGGGGAATGATTACGGGAACAAAACCTCCTAGTAAGCATCCCCAAAAAGCTGGGATAATATCAAAGTTTTGGGACAATTGAAAAATTATTTTATCTTGGGGTTTAAGTCCTAAGTTTCTCAACCCAGTTAAAATCCTTTGGGCTTGTTGCCATAAGTCTTGATAAGATTGTATTTTTTGTGAGCCATCAGATTGAATATAAATAATATTATTACTAATATTAGTATTTGATTTTTGAGCGGTTTTTTCTAGTAATTCTCCTAATGTTTGGGGAGCGTCTTGAGGATAGTTTAGAGGTTCTCCATGACTAATAGCTAGTTTTTTTGGTTCTAGCAATTGTTGATGTTCTCTGTTATTGCTGGATAAGGTTTTTTGTCCGTGAGTTTGATGATCTTCAGAGTTAATAACTGAAATTTCTGGTAATAAATCTGTTAAATGCAGGGCAGGAATTTTGTTAATTTGTGGTTCAACTATGACGGCAACACGATCAATTTCTCCCATTGACTCCAGTTGTTTTTCTACATTAGCAATTAAGCGAGAATCAATCACAGCTAATTTCATTAGAGCAACTTCATCTATCTGCCCTGTAGCTGTTAAGGGAATACTAGAAACAGGAACGTAGATTTTTGGTAATATTGGGAATAAAGATGTCGGTAAATTATTTTGTAGTTGGGATTTAATTTGTTCTGGGGATAGGCGTACACTAGAAACGATGTAAGCAATTAATTGAAATTGACCATTTTCGCCTTTTTTGGTGACTACAGCACAGTCTTCAATAAGGATATTTCTTAATAAAGCTGATTCAATAACTGAGATATATTTGCTGATTTCTAGATTATTAATTGGCTGATTCATAGAGTTAATATTATTGATGTTAAACATTGCTAAAAATCTCCTGACAACTGATTTGATTACTAGTACAACACAGCGTAAGTTAGGCAATAATTAAAAATACTGAAAAATAAAAAGCCTTACACTAAAACCTTTTCAACCCTGTCACCTGTCACCTGTCAACTGTCAACTGTCACCTGCTATAGGCATTTAAATGGCACTGTAACCACCATCTACCATTAAAATTGCACCTGTGACATAAGTAGCAGCGTCGGAAGCGAGAAAAATCACCGGACCAACTAATTCTGTTGGTTCACCTCTTCGCTGCATGGGAATTTTTATTTTTAAATGTGCTTGATCTTGCTCTGGAGGTAAACGAAATTTTTCCGTGCCTTCCATAATATTATTGATATATCCGGGGGCAAAAGCATTAACACGAATCCTATCATTTGCCCATTCTACTGCAAGCGATCGCACTAACTGATTTACACCTCCTTTGGACGCAGTATAAGCAGCACAACCAGAGATACCAATTACACCAGCTATGGAAGAATTCATAATAATTGATCCACCTGTACCTTGTGCCATCATTTGTTTAGCTGCTAATTGAGAACAATTAAAATACCCCTTTAAATCAACATTGATAATTGCATCCCATTCCTCTTCTGCTAAGGAAATGAAAGGTTTGATAATATCAATTCCCGCATTGCAAACTAAAATATCCAAACGGTTGTAATAATTAACAGTTTGCTGAATTAAATTTTGGCAATCTTGACGTTTAGTAACATCAGTTGTTAAGGCTATAGCGTCCCCTCCTGCTGCTTGAATAATTTTCGCTGTTGCTTCGGCTTCTATTTGTTTAATATCAGCAATTACTACTTTGACACCCACAGCAGCTAATCCTTGAGCAATTACTTTACCAATTCCTCTAGCAGCACCCGTAATAATAGCAACTTTACCCGTTAAATCAAAAAGATTATGTTCCATTTGTTTTCTTAATTAATAAATTATTCTTGCTTGTTCATGCCAATGTAGATAATAAATCATCAAGTTCATCTTGACTCAAATCTACATCAGGAAAGTCCGAAGGAGTATAACCACCATTTTCTAAAGAAGTACAATGTGTAATTAATGTTTTTAACTTCGATATATAATCATTAGCGAGATGAGTAATAGTTTCTCTCTGATGAAGATTTTGACTGTAGACAAAATAAATTTCTAGTTTCCCTTCTACCACCTTGCCTACTACATCTAATATATGACCACGCGCTGCTTTAGGGCTAAAAATTCGCCCTGGACTTTCTGAAGCAAATCCTAATAGAATTGGTTCTGATTGAATTTGGTCAAATTGTCCGAGATAATTAAAAGATATCTCAGATTGGGGCAGTTTTTCCAATTGTTGACAAATATCAATATTTTGGCACAGATAACGGAGGATACCATAACCAATACCACGATTAGGAATTTTTCGCAATTGTTCTTTAATAGTTTTTAAATTTTCCCCAAGATCAGAAGTTTTCCCTAACTGCAAAAATACAGGATAAATAGTAGTAAACCAACCCACAGTGCGAGATAAAACTACATCATTAAATAGTTCTTCCCGTCCATGACCTTCTAAGTCAATCAGTAGGGAATCAGCACCAGTCCATTGAGAAAAGGTTTGCACTAAAGCAGTTAATAAAATATCATTAATTTGTGTATTATAAGCAGAAGGTACATCTTGAAGTAAAATCCGAGTTTCCTCTGTTGTTAAAGCCACATAAATCTCTTCAGAACTCTCTTCCGTATTCAAGGCTTTTTGGGCGGCTTTCACGACAGAAAAATCTAAAGGTAAAGGTTGAATATGGGCTGGAACTTGAGATAACCAGTAATTTAATTCCTGTGTGATTGCTGGGGAATTGCCATAGTTTTGTTGACGAATTGCCCAATCTTGAAATGATGTAGTTTTGGCAGGTAATTCGATAGATTTTCCTTGTTCTAGTTGACAATAGGCTGTTACTAAATCATCTAATAATATTCTCCATGATACACCATCAACTACCAGATGTTGAATAATTAAAAGTAAACGACTAGATTTTTCTTGACCTAAATTAAATAACACCACTCGCAACATTGGACCTGTTGCTAAATTTAATGTTCCTTGTAATTCATTAGCTTTAAATTCAATCGCTGCTGACTGTTCTGTACTTGGTATATCAGAAAAATCAATTACTTCAAAAGGCACTAATTGATCATGTTGATCATGATCACTGTTGATATTACTATTTATTTGTTGCCATTGGGAATCAACTTTAATAAAGCGCGTCCGTAGGGCATCATGATGAATAATTAACTTTCCAATGGCCTGTACTAATAATTCTGGCTGAATCTCTGCTGGTACTTGCAACATCATTGCCTGATTAAAATAGTGAGGTTCACACCAATTTTCTGCAAAAAACCATTTTTGAATCGGTGTTAGGGGAACTTCTCCTATTACTAAACCTTGTGCGGCTACAACAGCATTAGTATGACTGGCCACGGTAGCTAATTGGGCAATAGTTTGATATTGAAATAGCTGTTTTGTAGTAATTTGGATACCTTTTTGATTGGCACGGGCAATAATTTGGATACTCAGAATTGAGTCTCCACCTAACTCAAAGAAATTATCATCAATGCCGATTTTTTCTAACCTTAAAACCTCCTGCCAAATATTAGTTAAAACTGCTTCCGTAGGAGTGCGGGGGGCAATAAATGTTTCTAATTCGTTAACTGTTGATGGAATTGGTAATTGTTTACGATCTATTTTACCATTAGGTGTTTTAGGTAAAGCATCTAGAAATACAAAAACAGCAGGGATCATGTAATCTGGTAACTTTTGTTTGAGAAAATTCTGTAAATTAGAGCGATTTAGTGAAGGTTCATTAGTAACTATATAAGCAACTAATTGTTTAATATTTGGGTTATCTTCTCGAACTACAACTGTTGCTGCTGTAATTTGTGAATGAGCAGTAAGAACTGTTTCAATTTCTCCTAACTCAATTCTAAAACCACGAATTTTTACTTGATCATCTACCCGTCCCAAAAATTCTATATAACCATCAGGTAAATAGCGGACTAAATCACCAGTTTTATATAAACGAACGGATGGAGAATCATCAAAGAAATGGGAAATAAATTTTGCCGATGTTAATTCTGGATTATGCAAATATCCTCTAGCTAAACCAGCACCACTAATATGTAATTCTCCAGGTATACCAATAGGAAAAGGTTGTAATTTAGCATCTAAAATATATGTTTTGGCGTTAGGAATTACTCGACCTATAGACTGTTGTTCGCGCTCATCTTCCACTTGAGATACATTACAGAAAGTTGTAACTACTGTGGCTTCTGTGGGTCCATAGGTATTGATTAAAATTGGCAACCTTGACCAAGAAGATAATTTTTCTTGTAAATAGTTTTGCCAAAGTTTTAATTTATCTGGTAGTAATCTTTCCCCACCAATATTGATCAATCTGATGGTTTCAGGCAAAATTATATCTGTAGCTACTAATTCTGATATTAATTGTTGCCAGTAAGCTGTAGGTAAAAATAAACCCGTGATTTGCCATTGACAGCATTTTTGCAAAAATATGGAAAAGGAATTTAACATTTCTGCGGTGCGTAATACTAAGGTTGCACCGGAAGCTAATGCAGAAAATATTTCTTCTAAAGCAGCATCAAAATTAATGGATGCAAACTGGAGTATTTTATCATTATCGGTAATTTCATATTCTTGAATTGCTGCCTGAACGAAATTCACTAAAGACCTATGTTCAACTACTACTCCTTTGGGTTTACCAGTTGAACCGGAAGTATAAATTACATAAGCTAAATTCTCAGGTTTTACCTCACTAACTGGGTTGTCTTGACTTTGAACAGAGACCGTATTTTCTAAATGGTCTAAATAAATAATTTTAGTGCTACTATCAACTGTTAAAGATGTCAGGTACTCCTTAGTTAGTATTACCTTAACTTGAGAATGATCGATCATGTAGGATAAACGTTCAAGGGGGTAATGAGGATCAAGGGGAAGATATGCAGATCCAGCTTTAATAATTGCCAGTAAACTAATAATTAGTTCAGATGATCTTTCTAAACAAATCCCTACTAAATCCTCTGGTTTGACACCCAAATTTTGTAAATAATGTGCCAGTTGATTAGCTTGAGAATTTAACTGTTGATAGGTAAGTTGTTTATTTTCATAAACCAGTGCAATGTTGTCAGGATAAAGTTTAACTTGTTCTTCAAATAATTGATGAATACATTTATCTTTGGGGTAATCTTTGTCTGTTTGATTAAAAGTAATTAATATTTGCTCTTTTTCTGCTGCTGTCAACAAGGGTAATTTGTTAATATATTCATCGGGATTATTCACAATAGCTGATAATAAAGTCTGTAAATGATCTGTCATTCTGATCATTGTATCTGCTGTAAATAAATCCGTACTATATTCCCATTGACCAATAATTTCTGTCTTGGTTTCAAACAGAGCTAAACCTAAATCAAAGGCAGATATTCCCCGTTGCACCATGTGAGGAGTGATGATTAAATCAGGTAACTCTATGGTATCTAAAGATAGGTTTTCCCAGGCAAACATGACCTGAAAAATTGGGTTATAACTGAGAGAACGTTCTGGATTTAATACTTCTACAACCTGCTCAAAGGATACATCTTGATGATCATTAGCGGTTAAACTTGTTTGTCGTATTTGTGCTACTAATTCAGAAAACTGGCAGTTATTTTCAATTTGATTACGGATAACTATTGTATTTACAAAAAAACCAATTAATGTTTCTACTGCTACTTGTTTGCGGTTAGCAACTGGACAACCCACACTAATATCATTCTGACCAGTATAACGATAAAGTAAAACTACAAAAGCTGTCAGGAAAGTATGAAAGGAAGTTACCCCTAATTTTTGGCTTAAATTCCTTAATTGTTGAGTCAAATCACCATCAATTTTAAATTCATGAGTTGCACCAGCAAAACTTTGAATAGCTGGACGGGGTTTATCTGTTGGTAATTCTAATAACGGTGGTTTATCAGCTAATTGTTGTTGCCAATATTTTAGTTGTTTTTGTAATATTTCTCCTGTAATATTTTCCTGTTGCCATACCACAAAGTCGCCATATTGTATATTTAATTCTGGCAAAGATATGGGAGAACCACTAGCAAAACTCTGATAGAGATGACATAATTCTTTAATGAAAATACCCATTGACCAACCATCAACAATGATGTGGTGGATAATAATTAGGAGAATGTACTCATCTGCACCTATACGCAATAGTTTAAATCGCCATAAATTACCGTTTTCTAAGTTAAAAGATTGACGAACTTCGCAGGTAATGTAAGATGATATTTCTGTTTCTAAATAAGTTTGTAAATCTATAATTGGCAAGTGAAAAGTAAAATGAGAATTGATTTTTTGATAGGGATTACCGTCAATAGCAGGAAAAGCAGTTCTTAAACTTTCATGACGACGAATAATTTCTTGAATACTTTGTTCTAAAACCGTGATCTTTAGCTGACCTTTAATTCTCAATTGTAAAGATTCATTATAAGCAGTATTATCTTGATCTAATTGATGTATAAACCACATTGAGCTTTGGTTATAAGACAGTGGTAACATACCCGTTCTATCTACAGACACTATGGGTACAAAAACATCTTGAGTGGAGGTTTTAACCTCTTTAAAAAAAGCAATAATTTCCGGTTTGCGTTGCACTATTTCCGCTTTTAAAGATGGTGTCATTACTCCTTTAGGAGCTTTAATTTTCAGTTCTTCTCCTTCTAGGGAAATTGTGATATCTAAACTTCTTAACTGCGATAGGAAATTAATTGTATTCATGGTATTTTCTTTTAGTATCTTTTATTGATGTATTTTTGAATCTACTGCTGTGCTAACATTGCCTGTACTTGTTCTGGGGAAAGTTGGGCAATTTCTTGGATAGTCTTAGCAATCTCATTGATAATTTCCTCTCCACCAGCTAATTCTCCTAGTACAGTAGCTAATTCTTTGACGGTGGGAGAATTAAACAAATGACGAATAGTAATATCCAATTCTAGTGTCTGGCGAATTTTTCCAATTAATTGTATGGCTTTGAGTGAATGTCCTCCTAATTGGAAAAAGTTATCATCAATTCCTACTTGTTTAACTCCTAATACCTCAGCCCAAATTTCTGTTAGTATTTCTTGAATTGGGGTTTGTGGTGCAATATAGATTTGATTTAATTCTGGTCGCTCATGCGTGGGAATTGGCAAAACTTTACGATTAACTTTACCATTAGGATTCAAGGGGAAAGAATCCATTTGCACAAATACAGAAGGAATCATATAATCTGGCAATTGAGTAGCCAGATATTTTCTCAGTTCAGAAGTATTGACATTTTCACTAACTACCGGAATAAAGTAGGCTACGAGAAATTTTTCCTTAGCATTTTTCCCATGAGTAGTTATTACTGCTTGAGTAATTCGAGGATATTTACTTAAAATTGCTTCGACTTCACATAAATCAATTTGATAACCGCGAATTTTGACGAGATCATCTATTCTTCCTAAAAACTCAATATTACCATCTGGTAAATATCTTGCTAAGTCTCCAGTTTTATACAGACGATGATAAGGTGATTTATCAAAAGGATTAGGAATGAATTTCTCTTTGGTTAATTCTGGACGCTGAAAATATTCTCGCGCTAAACCATAACCACTAACATATAATTCTCCCACAATTCCCACGGGTACAGGTTGGAAATGTTTGTCTAAAATATAAACTTTGACATTGATAGCTGCTTTACCAATGGGTGCATAAACAGGCCATTGTTCTGGATTTTCGCTAAAGGCATAAGTCGTCACTAAATCTGCTTCTGTTGGTCCATATAAGTTATACAAACGGCAATTTTTCAGTTGTTTAAATAAATCAATCATTGGTTGGGTGATTTGTAATTGCTCACCCGCAGCACAGATTTCTCTTAAATTGCTAAATAGTTCTATTTCTTGTCCGTAAAATTCTGCTAATTGCTGTAATAGACTAACGGGAAGAATCACTTTTTGAATGGGATTATTTGCCAATAATTCCATTAATTTTCCTAAATCTAAACGGGTATTTTCGGGAATCAGATACAGAGTTCCACCAGTACCCCAAGCAGCAGCAATTTCGTGATAACTAACATCAAAACTCAAAGGTGCAAATTGTAAAACGCCGACACCACAAGCCATTTTCGCTAAGTGATGTGCTATTAAGTTGGTCAGAGAATAATGGGGAACAGAAATTCCTTTAGGTTTACCTGTAGAACCGGAACTGTAAACTATATAAGCTAGGTTTTCAGATGTAATTTGAGTAATTGGGTTGGTTTTGTTCTCTAAATTAATTTGTGTCCATTCCTGATCTAAAATTAACCGATGATGAGGGAAATCACATGGAAGTAAGCCTTGTAAATTGGTTTGAGTGATCAGCACAGGTACTTGAGTATCTGCTAAAATTAACCCCAATCTTTCTGGAGAATAATTAGGGTCTAAAGGCACACAAACACCACCAGCTTTGAGAGTTGCTAAAATAGCGATCGCTACTTCTAAACCCCTCTCTAAGCACAACCCTACAGGTATATCTGCACCCACTCCTAATTTTTGCAAATAGTGAGCTAATTGATTAGCGCGGTTATTTAATTCCCCATAAGTTAATTTTTGATCAGCAAAAACCAAAGCTACAGCATCAGGTGTTTTTTCTGACCATTTTGTAACTAATTCGTGGATATTTTCTTGGAGTAAATTTTCCGCTGCTGTTTGATTACTATCTACCAAAAGAAATTTTTGTTCCTGGGGAGTTAATAGAGGTAATTTTCCAGGTAGACTGTGAGGATTAGCCACAATTCCCAGTAATAGAGTTTGCAAATGACCTATCATTCTCTCAATTGTCTCACTATGAAAGCGATCGCCCGCATAAATTAAATTTAATTTTAATTCTTTCTCTGGTGTCACTGTCAAAGTTAGCGGATAATCAGCGTGTCCAGTATTGGTAATTTTGATTATTTGTAAGTCATGATCTGCTTGGAGAAGCTCTTGACCCAGGGGTAAATTATTAAAGACTACAAAACTTTCAAATAAAGATTGACCCCGTGGTATATCACTCCAACCTTGAATTTCTACCAATGGAGTATATCCATATTCTTCTCGTTCAATTTGTTCTAGTTGCAACTGTTTTAACCAAGATAAAATTCCCATATCTTCGGGAATTTTCACCCGCACGGGTAAGGTATTCACAAACAACCCAACCATTGATTCTACA
Organism: Dolichospermum circinale AWQC310F; assembly: GCF_000426925.1. GTDB lineage: Bacteria > Cyanobacteriota > Cyanobacteriia > Cyanobacteriales > Nostocaceae > Dolichospermum > Dolichospermum circinale. Next base: position 26,380 of record NZ_KE384677.1, read on the forward strand.
CCAGATAAAGCCGGAGGACGACCAGAAATGGTAGCACCAAAAACTATATCAGCTTCACCACTATAACGACTTAAAAGTATTCCCCAAGCCGCTTGTATCAGTGTAAATAATGTTAAATAATTTTCTTGAGTCAGGTTTTTTAAACTAGCTGTCTCCTCTGCTGACAAGGAAAAATACTTATGATTATATTCTCCACTAATATCTTTTTTACGGTGAAGATTATCAACTTGTAAAGGTGTAGTTGCCGTAAAACCTTGCAAATTTTTACGCCAATAAATTTCCGCTTGTTGAATATCTTGCTGTTGTAACCAACCAATATAATCTCGATAAGGACGGGTAGGTGATAAATATAAAGTTTCTCCTTTATTTATAGCTGTATAAAACTGCCAAACCTCTTCCATGATCACTGACAAACTCCAGCCATCAGCTAAAATGTGATGGGAACTCCAGATTAATTCATAATTCTTATTTCCCATAAAAATCAGAGTAAATCGCATCAAAGGAGCTTTATCCAGGGCAAAATATTCATCCTGATCAGATTGACAAAAACTATCTAATTGCTCTTGTTGTGCATCTGATGATAGAGAACTCCAATCTAAATTTACCCAAGGAACATTAACTTGTTTTTGGACTATTTGTAAAGGTTGTTTGGGGTTTTTCCACACAAACAAAGTCCGCAAAGCCGGATGACGTTCAACTACTTTACACCAAGCTTTTTCCAAGGCTAATATATCTAAGTTACCCTGCAAACTAATTTGAACTTGCGATAAATAAGCCTTTGATTCTGGGTTATAAAGACTATGAAATAACATCCCCTGCTGCATTGATGATAAGGGATAAATAGCTTCAATATTTTTATTCGTTTTATTACCAGAATTTTGCATAGTTACCATTGCTTATTAATCTCCACAAATACAAATCAATCTACAAACTTAATCACTGAATTACTTAAAAGGCTGAAACAGATAATCCCCCGTCTATAGGAATCGTTATTCCAGTGATATAACTAGAACATTCTGAGGCTAAAAAGACTACTAAATTAGCCACTTCATCAGACAAACCTAAACGACCAGTAGGAATTTTACCAGCAATTCGAGATCTAATTACATCAACTGATTGATTTTCCTCCTGGGCTGCAATTTCTAAATACTGGCGATGTCTGGGTGTGTCAATTAAACCAGGATTAACTGTAGTAATCAAAACATTAAATTTAGCAGTTTGACTAGAAACAGATTTAGTAAAATTCATTAAAGCTGCATTAGCCACGCCTGATTTAATTAACCGGGGTGAAGGTTCTTTTCCTGATGTACCCACAATATTAATAATCCTACCCCATTTGTGATTTTTCATCCCTGGTAACACTAAATTTGTCATGCGAATATAACCCATTAATTTAGCTTCAAATACTAGCCGCCAGTCATCATCTGATAATGTTTCTACTGCCTCACTAGCAAATGATGCTCCTTCAGAATTATTAATTAAAATATCAATTTTTCCAAATTTATCTAAAGCAGTATTTACTAAATTATCAGAATGATCAGCTTTATGAACATCAGCGGATAAAGCAAGTATTTCTAAATTTTCTTTTTCTCGACTTAGTAGCTTTTCAATCTGTTGAATTTTCTCAAAATTGCGTCCACAAATAATTAATTTACATCCTTCCTGTGCTAATGTTTGGGCAACTGCAAGACCAATTCCCGCACTAGATCCTGTAACTAAAGCCACTTTTCCTGTTAATCCTAAATCCATCAAAAATATACCTCTAGTAATAACTAATAATTTAAGAACAATGTGGCAGCACAATTTTTATTAATGTCACTGTTTCTGATGCTGAATTATAACCTGAATGAATTACATTGGCAGGAGCATAATAAATTTCCCCTCTTTTGATCTCCTGTTGTTCTCCTCCTATATTGATCATCATTTTACCATCAATAATCACCCCTATTTCCTCACTGTCAGATTGCTGGTTGGAGGTTTTTTCTCTTGGAGGAATTTGGGTAATAATGGTTGTAAACCAAGAGCCGACGGCGATATGGCTGGGGAAATTTGTAATTTGATCTGAAGTCGGTTTTAGGTCTATAAAAGCTGCTTCATCAGTTGATAAATTAGTGAGCCGTTTCACATCAAAACAGAATATGGATTCATCTGAATAATTTACTGAACCATGGGGAACTTCAGAGCCAGCACTATAAACTTGTTGTAACGGGTTTAAAATTTCTTTCTTACCATTCACATTCATCTCTAAATTGCCAGAAATTACCATCCCCATTTGACTTTCAGGATGTTGATGTAGTGGAAAACAAGCTCCAGGGGCAATGTAAGCAAATTGAAAAACAATATCCTGACATTGAAAAGCCGCTAAATCTACATGACTAACTTTGATATTTTGATAAGAGGGAAAAAATTTAGACATAAGCTACGCTGGGCTTTTTGTAAAAAACTGACCAACTCATAGGTATTGTTCCATGAATTGAAACAAATTCCAAATCATAATATTGTCGTGCTTTTTCATTAGTAATGGCTAAATCAGCTAAACCTTGATGTACTTGTTTAGCTGCTACACTGGTAGAGTTAACTAATTCTACTGTCATTTCTTGATGACTATATTCTGCTGGTAAAAGTTCCGATAACAGCGGTAATGATGCAGGATGGGTAACAATCCTACTACCTATAACTTTAAATTCTTGATCTTTTCTTTTGGCTAATCCGTAGACAGGAGTTGGATGGACAAATATAAAGCCTAAATCAAATTTAGGGTGCATATAAAATTCGTTAATTTTCTCGTATGCGTGAGGTACTAAAGCTAAATCTACTTGCTCGATTTTTAACGCTTGCTGTAGGTCTATAAAACTATCAAATAATTTCACTAAAACATTAATTTCCTCTGGTTCAATTTGACTGATTAGATATTTTAGCGCCGCTTCACTGCTAGTGCCGCTAGGTCCTAATGTCCCTAAAGTTAAAGTCTTGGATATAGGGATAGGGTACTTAAATTCAATTTGAAATTTGATCATAAACTATTGCTATTGCTGAACTAAGTTAAATGTGTAATGTCCCCACAAGTTCAAACCTAAACTAAAAGTATGAAGATTTTTGCCCTTCACTGTGCAAGATTTTTAAGCGAGTAAATCACACCAAAAATCTATCATGTATGCCAAATTTAATTGTATTTTTTGATACACTTGATATTTAGGCTTAATTTCAGCGTTTAATATTAACCAACTACATTTAATTACTTATTGTTCACATTAGTCAATTAGTATTGAAAAAAATATTGTGTGATTTTAGATACTATTGTATATGTAAGAGATATAGTTAATTTAGATTAAAAAATATTCTGTGATTTTAGATAGCATTGTATATGTAGGAGATATAGTTAATTTAGATTAAAAGTTATACCAGAAAATTCCTATCCCCGACTTCTACAAGAAGTCAGGGATCTTGCTAATTAGCTATTGTGCGTCCTCTAGTTCTCCATTATCACCAGTATCGGGGGGAACAATCGCAACTCCGGTAATGGCATCATCTTCATCTAAACGTTGCACTTTAACTCCAGTGGCTGACCTTGACTGAATAGAAATTGCATTCACCGCTTGACGTATAATAATACCCCGATTGGTGGCCATCATGATTTCGTCGTCGCTGTTGACAATTCTTAAAGTGGCTAGTTTGTCTTTGGTTTTGCGGGTCTTGAATTTGGTGGCCATTAAACCTTGACCAGCCCGGTTTTGCAGTCGGAATTGAGAAACAGGAACACGCTTACCATAACCGCCTACGGTAATGACTAGTACCCATGGTCCGGTACTATTGCTGTTACTGGTTTCTGCGGTTTCTTCGATATTTTCAATTTCAGCAATTTCTAAGGTTTCTTCTATTTCTGCTGTTTCTTCTATTTCCCCTTCTGTGCTAGTATCTAAGGTGTCGAGAATGGCCGCAGGTAGGATATCCATACCTATGAGTTCGTCTTTATCCTTGAGTTTCATGGATTTTACACCACGAGTGGCTCTACCCAGAGGACGCAGTTGGTCATGAGTACAGCGGAAGTGAATGGCCATACCTTGACGTGAACCGATTATTATGCTGTCTTCTACTCTGGCTCTTCTCACCCAGCGTAGTTGGTCACCTTCTTCTAAGGATATGGCAATTAGTCCGTTGGCGCGAATATGGCTAAATGCTTCTAGGACGGTTTTTTTGATGTTACCGCCTTTGGTGAGCATCACAAGATATTCTTCGCTGCTAAATTCGTCTACGGGGACAATAGAAGTAATTTTCTCTTCCTTGGGAATGGGTAACATTTGGACTATGGGTGTCCCCCGACTGGTGCGCGAACCTACGGGTATTTGATAGGCTTTGAGTGAGTAGACCACTCCGCGATCGCTAAAGAATAAAATGCTATCATGATCACAGCAAGTTAAAAAATGCTCGATGGTATCATCATCTTTAACTTTAGCACCTGCCTTACCCCTAGTAGCGCGGTTTTGAGATTCAAAGGTGTTGACGGGCATCCGTTTGATGTAACCTTGTTCTGTAACCAGAATCACTGCTTTTTCGTTAGCAATTAGGTCAATGTCATCTATGTCTCCTTCTCCATGGGTGATAACCGTGCGGCGGGGTGTAGCAAAGCTGGCTTTAATTTGGCCGATTTCCGTTTCGATGATTTCTAAAACCCGTTCCCGTCTGGCTAAAATATCCTGTAAGTCGGTGATTTTCACTTGTAATTCTTCGTGTTCCAGGCGAATTTTATCCGCTTCTAGCGCCGTTAACCGTCGCAACTGCATTTGTAAAATTGCGTCTGCTTGCACTTCGGAAAGTCCGTAATTGGTAATTAACTCTCCTTTGGCTGTGGGTGCGTCCGGTGCATGACGAATTAAAACAATAATTGCATCTAATTGTGACAGAGCAATTAGTAATCCTTGCAATAAGTGATCTCTTTCTTCTGCTTTCCGTAATTCGTAGCGGGTACGGCGTTCTATGGAGAAAATGCGGAAGTCCAGGAAAACGCTGAGGAATCTTTTGAGGTTAAGGGTTTGAGGTTCGCTATTGACTAATGCCAACATATTCGCCCCAAAGTTAGCCTGTAGGGGAGTTTGCTTATAAAGGTTGTTTAAAACGACACGGGGATAGGCATCACGTTTTAATTCGATGACGATTCTCATGCCGTCCCGATCGCTTTCATCGCGGATATCTGCAATACCTTCGATTTTCTTATCATTCACCAATTCGGCAATTTTTTCGATTAATGCGGCTTTATTGGTTTGATAAGGTAATTCGGTAATGATAATTGCTTCCCGTTCGGGACGGTTGCGTTGTTCAATGGTTTCAATATTGGCTACACCCCGCATGGTGATTGAACCGCGACCTGTGGTGTAAGCTTCTTTAATACCACTGACTCCCAATATCTGCGCTCCGGTGGGAAAGTCGGGGCCGTGAATATACTGCATTAATTGTATGTCAGTAATTTCAGGATTGTGTATTAATGCTACTAATCCATCAATCAATTCTCCCAAATTATGCGGGGGAATATTTGTCGCCATTCCCACTGCAATTCCCGAAGAACCATTTAACAGGAGTTGGGGAATGCGGGAGGGTAAAACCGTTGGTTCTTGTTGAGAACCGTCGAAGTTATCAGCAAAATCTACGGTTTCTGCTTCAATATCTTGGAGAAGCGCAATACTGGTTAATGCGTGCAATCGGCATTCTGTGTACCGCATAGCCGCTGGTGGATCATTATCTACCGAACCAAAGTTACCATGACCATTTATCAGGGGCGATCGCATGGAAAAATCCTGTGCCATCCGCACCAAAGCGTCATAAACCGCAGTGTCACCGTGGGGGTGATATTTACCCAATACTTCCCCTACGACACGGGCGCATTTTCTAAAGGGGCGATCATGTAGCAAACCTAGTTCGTGCATAGCATACAGGATGCGACGATGCACAGGTTTGAGACCATCCCTAGCATCTGGTAACGCCCGACCCACAATGACGCTCATAGCGTATTCTAGATAAGACCGCGACATTTCATTTCGCAAATCTGTCGGGATAATCCTCTCCTGTGAGGTTGTCATAGACTCCAAAACTCCAAAAAATGTAAATTTTAGCTTTCAACTTGACAAAATACAAAATTATGTCAAATAAACTTTGAATAGTTGTCATATTTTGCTATAATTCTAACACATTGTCACCCAATTTGCACAAATACTATCCAATTGGCCAAAATAGTCAATCAAAACCAGAAAATGAAAGTTGATTTTGTGTTTATTAAGTAATATTAGATCATCTAAAATTCAAAAAAATAAACCCATTAAATCAGCCAGAGAATTAAACAATAGAAATCAATAAGAAATTGAGACAATTTTAATTTATAATTTCTAAATTTATAAATTAACGAGAATGAAAGCGATTAAGTTAGTTAAAACAAACTATACACCAATTATCGATATTATTAAGTACAGATATTAATGATAAAACTCTTGTGGTGCGGGCATCTTGCCCACATAAGGTCTGCCTCACTCAAAGCTACTTGCTGTAAATGCCTATCTATTAATTATTTGATGATAGTTCTTCCTCATCAGTTCTATCATAACAAATTTTAAATCAATTGTCAACCCCTAAATCTTCTTTTTTCCCGCGACTTGATTGAGAAAATAAGACATTATGTGATTTAGGGTGCGTTCAGCTTTGTGTGACGCACCCTTCCATTAGGAAGGAGGATAACCAGCAGCAATTAAAGCTTCTTTGATAGCAGTTTCCGAAGCTTGAGTATCTACATTGACAAGTTTTGTTTGAGGGTTAGCTTCCACAATAGCATTAACATCAACAATTTTAACGGCATTAGTGATTTTATTAGCACAAACAGAACAAGACATTCCCGGAACAGTAAGTTGAATAGTCATAAACAAAAAAGAGGTGAAAACCCAATTACAAATAAGACAATGTTTGCAAAAACAAAAATATTATATCCTAAATCCTCCAGATTAATTAGTTAATATAGAACATATTTGATAAGAAAATCAAGAAAATCGTGGTTTGGGTTAAATAAAACTACAACGAAAGTTTTAACCCTGAATTAATTTTTGAAAATCTGGCTCATTTTTTAGATGATCAAAATCAATATCATTTCCAGCGTCTTCTCGATAATTAGGATTAAACTCAATGGCTTTTTGCAGATTTTCTAAAGCTAATTTAACTTGTCTTTGTAGTGCATAACAAGCAGCTTTGTGATAATATACAATATGATAATCAGGTTTAATTTCTAGTGCTTTATCAAAACTGATAATTGCTTGATTATCTTCTCCCAACCTAACTAAAGTATAACCGCGTTTATCCCAAATTTTAGGAGAATTAGGTTGAAATTCTAAAGCTTTATCAAAAGAAGCAATTGCGTCTTCATAGCGTTCTAACTCTACCAAAGATAAACCACGATTTACCCAAGCAACTCCATCATCAGGTTGAATTTGAATAGCTTTATCAAAACAGTTAAAAGCTTCTTGATGTTTTCCTAATTTTCCACATGATACACCAATATCACACCAAGCTTGATGATATTCGGGATTAATTTTAATAGCTTGATTATAGGAAATAATAGCATCTTTATAGCGGTTTAATCTATTGAATAGAATACCACGTTTGAGCCAATTTTCTGGATTTTCAGGTTGAATTTTAATGATTTGTTCATAAATAGCTAAAGCATCTTGATGACGTTTTTCTAAAAATAGCTTTTCTGCTTCTTTTAGATAATCATTAAGAGATGGTTCTGGTGCTTTTTCTATGACTGGGGGAGGTGTAATTTCCGCTAGTTCTTTGAGAATTATATCTTTACGTTGTTGAGCATCAATTTCTAATTTTTGCAGATTTTCTAAAGTAACAATTTGCTGTTTTTGAACATCATTTTGTAAGTCTGAAAACTGAGATGTAAATTCTTCTCCAGATTTTTCTAAATCGTCTATAATTTGCTGTTGTCGTTGAATAGCTGTATTTTGTAATTCTGTAAGTTCCTGAGAAAATTCACTTTCTAACTTTTGCAGATTTTCCAGAATAGTAATTTTCTGTTTTTGGACATCATTTTGTAAATCTGAAAACTGAGATGTAAATTCACCGCAGGATTTTTCTAAATTGTCTATAATTTGCTTTTTTCGTTGAATAGCTGCATTTTGTAATTCTGTAAGTTCCTGAGAAAATTCACTTTGGGATCTAGATAAATCCTCAATAAATTGATATTTCTGGATTTGCGTATCAGTCTTTAATTCAGTAACTTCAGATTTAAATAGATTATTGAGATTTTCGATATTGTTGATCACTATATCTTTTTGATTTTTAACATCTAATTGAAATTGAGATAATTCACCGGTAAATTCTACTTGTAATTTGACTAAATTCTCAAAAGTCTGATATTTTTGTGCTTGAGCTTCTGACTCTACTACCTGAAATTGAGATATGAGATTACTGCGAGATTGTTCAATGTCAACAATAGCAATATCTTTTTGATTTTCCACCTCTAACTTGAGTTTGATAAATTCAGAAAATAGCTCAGTTTCTAATTTTTTGACATTGTCAATTGTAATTTTTTGCTGTTGAGCAGATAAATTTAATCGTTCTAATTGAGTATTCAATGTAAACTCTAAATTACTGATATTTTCTTGAGCAGATTTCACCTCAATTTCCAAAGCTGTTAAAAACTCTTGTTTTGATTTAGGTAAATCAGATAAAAGCATGGATAAATTTTCTTGTTCACCCTGAATCTTTTGTTTAAAATTATCAACTTCTTGCGCTAATTCTTGCGTAGTATTTTGAGATTCTCGAATCAGGTTTTTAGCTTCTGTTTGAACTGTAGTTAATTGAGTTTGCAAATTTTCAATCCCTTGAATTTGTTGCATTCCTCGTTCTACAATTTCCCTAATTATAGCTCGACGAAAAAACCATAATACCGCAATTAAAGCTACAGGAAATAAACTTAAAATAGTTAACCAAATATTGATTAAGGTATTTGTGCGAGTAAAAGCAATTTCTAAATCAGATTTGACTGGTTTTTGCGCTAATTTTTCCTGGTGCTGATTTGATAGTACCTGAGCGGTAGCAGATGGTACAATGCTTTGGCTAATAAAAGCCGTTAATAGCAGTAAAGGTGAAAAGAAAATGGTGCTTTTTAAAGCTAGATTTGAGAAGATGGGCTTTTTGTTCTTCATGACAATTTTCCCTAGCAGGTGGTTAGTTTTGATAACGGTGTGTTTATACTGCATCTATGATAGATGATTGGTGTCAGGTTACTGAATTTTTAGGCTTTTCGATATTAACAGATTTGGGGACAAATATCACCTATTCTAGGATGGAATTATGGATCAATCGAAGAGAGGACATCTAGAATTAACCCCTGGTTGCTTTTCAAGCTGAAAGGGCTTAAAATGATTAAAAGTAAAATCTAAGAGTTAAAGTAAATTCTGTGTTGGATTACATAACTGCAAATCTACCACTGTTTGCGAATCTAGATAGAAAACTAGTAGTGAAAATAGACGATATTGGTGAAGTTAATTTCCAGCAAGCAAATTTTCTCATCAATGGAGAAGCTTTAAATTCTCTAAAAAAACTACCAGATTCATTAGTGCAAACGGTGATCACAAGTCCTCCTTATTATGGTCAAAGAGACTACTGTAGAGAAGAACAAATTGGAATTGAAGAAAATCCAGATGAATACGTAAACAAACTTTTAGAAGTATTTGATGAGGTCAAAAGAGTTTTAAAAGAAGATGGGACGCTTTGGATCAATTTGGGTGATAAATATATAGATGGAAATTTAGCAGGACTACCTTGGAAATTGGCATTAGCTCTTAAAGAAAGAGGATGGATTTTAAGATCGGATATTATCTGGTATAAACCTAATGCCATGCCATCTTCTGTTAAAAACCGTCCAACAACTGATCATGAATATATATTTTTATTTGCCAAAAGTTCCAAGTATTACTATGATGCAGATGCTATTCGTGAACCTCATGTAACTTTCTCTGAAAATAGTAAAATGCGAGGAGGACGGAATCATTTAGGTAAAAAAGGGGGAACTCCAGAACAAGGCAAAAATTCAGGTAATTCTAATTTGCATAATGGCAGATGGGACCAAGCATTTCATCCTCAAGGTAGAAATAAAAGAACAGTTTGGGAAGTTCCTTTATCTAAATTTAGAGAGGCACATTTTGCTGTTTTCCCAGAACAATTAATAGAACCATGTATTTTAGCGGGTTCGTCTGAAGGGGGAATAGTTCTTGATCCTTTTTTTGGTGCTGGTACTGTAGGATTAGTTTCTATGAAGAAAGGACGGAAATTTATTGGTATTGAACTTAATGAAGATTACTGTAAAATTGCCATCAAGCGAATTTTTTCAACATAATTATTCAATTGATTGGAAAATATCTAAAATCTCCTTGAGTTTATGATTCAGTAATGGTTCTAATTCAATTATTTGATTGGGATTTTTATCAATGTGAATAAATTCTTGTGATTTCAGGGAATCAAAATCTATTTTCCATGCTTCAGCTATGATAATTGGAATACATTTATATCCATCATTTTTCGCTTTTTCAATTGCTTGGTTAATATCTCTGGTAAAAAGTAAAGCATGACCTCCACCAGTTGTTTCTCTGGTTTTAACTGGAATTAAAATTGTTCCTTTCTCTCCCATAATCGTTACATCATAAGTCTCACCACCAAGTTTAATTTGATTTTCTCCAATTCTCAGTTTTATATTGTTATTTTTGAATATTTCTTTCAAATTTGTGCGAATAATTGCCTCAAATAAATTTCCTTTTATAGCTCGACGGCTTCCTTCTAATCGTTCCATCATAACTTCGCAAATAGGAAACCATTCCCATCTTTCTGGTTCAGGTAAAATAGTAGATACATATTCACGCACATGATTTAAAAGTATGGCTTTACGCTCATTAGCTGTTCCATCAATATTTTTGAGGATGTTTTGTAATCTTTGTATGGGAGCATCTCTAAAAATCCAACCTAAAAACAGCCATTTTGCTTTACTTTCAGGATATGGACGAGCAATTCCGTCATATAAATTTAGGTCTTTGGGAACTTTGCGCTTTAAATATTTTAGTAACACTTGTTGTGCTTTGTATGAATTTTTTTCAAGAACAAATTCATGTAGATTACTATAATTTTCTGATTCTATAAAGTTAATAAAATCATCAAAAAAAAGCTTATTTGAGTTAGCAATAATTGCCAGTTCTTTCAATCTGATATTATCAGCAATATTAGTCATTAAAAAACTCTCTAGGTGAAATATTTAACGCATTTGCAATTTTATGAATATTCACAAGACTAATATTTCTTTCTCCCCGTTCTACCCCTCCTACATAACTCCGGTCTAAGTTACATAAATGCGCTAATTCTTCTTGAGATAGACCCATCTTTTGCCTAATTTGACGTAGACGAAGACCAAATTCTTTTTGGACGTTTTTACTGTTAGATGTTGTCATAAAGACAATTAAAAGCTATTAATGTCTTTAAGTCCACGGACTTTAAGTACCATAATCATGTCTAATGAAGTATTAATCTTTCCCCAAAGATAACCTATATAATTTGACATAGTAGTGTACAGAGTGCAGAAACCATGAAACAAAGATACAAGAAAGGCTTACAAACATTGATTAGTTTTAGCTTATTTACCACCTTCCTCGCTCCTTATGGAGTTACAGCTACTCCTCCACGGACTCCAGATAAAACGGTCAACTGTGAGCTTCTAGTCGTGGGTGGTGGACTCTCAGGAGTAGCAACAACTTATGAAGCTTTACTTATGGGAAGAACAGTTTGTTTAACAGAAATAACCGACTGGTTGGGGGGACAAATTTCCTCTCAAGGAACATCTGCATTAGACGAAAGACCAACTCAACGATCTAAACAATTCTATTCTCGCGGTTATTCCGAATTAAGAAACCGCATTGAACGCAAATATGGTAAACTTAACCCTGGTGAATGTTGGGTAAGTGATTCTTGTTTTCTCCCTGGTGATGCTCATGATATTATCACAAAAATGCTCAAAGATGCCGAAAAGAAAGGTAAGGGAAAATTACAATTTTTTCCGAATACAGTAATTAAAGATTTAGAAATTAGTCAAAATGGCAAAATTATTAATAATGCGATCGCAATTCAACATCAACCATTACCAGGTACACCACCTTTAAATACTAATACTTTATCCCAAACTATTGCAGATGCTTATAGTTATGAAAACTCATCTCTATTCAGGAAAACTATTATTCGTTTTCTTCCTAAACCAACTCCCAATAAGTTGGGAAAATGGTACGTTATAGACACAAGTGAAACCGGGGAAATTATTGCTTTAGCAGATGTTCCTTACCGTTTAGGAATTGATGCACTTTCTCACCTTGAACCTTCATCTTCTAGCACAACCAATGATCCTTATTGTACTCAAGGTTTTACTTATACCTTTGCTATGGAGGCAACAAAATCACCGCAACAAATCACAATGCCGTCATTTTATCCCCAATATGCACCATATTTTAGTTATGAATTAAAGCGATTAGCAAACTTTGATTTAGTATTTACTTATCGCAGAATTTGGAGTCCCCAAACAGGACAATTAACTAAATTTAATGGTGTGAAATTTACCGTACCCACACCAGGGGATATTTCCATGCAAAACTGGACTTGGGGAAATGATTACCGTCCAGGAACAGCCGCAGATAATCTGATTTACACTCGTCAACAATTAGAAAATTCTGGACAGTTAAAACCAGGAGGTTGGCAAGGTGGACTACGCACAGAAACCCTCCGCAAAGCTGAAGAAAAGGCTTTTTCTTATTTTTATTGGTTGTATGCAGGAACTACAGATTCTCAATTAGGAGAAGGGGTGAAACAACCGCAAACAAATATTCGTTTTTTAACAGGTTTAGATTCACCTATGGGGACGGTTCATGGTTTATCTAAATACCCCTATATTAGGGAAGGAAGACGTATTATTGGCCGTCCTAGTTGGGGACAACCGGAAGGTTTTGGGATTTGGGAAGTTGATATTTCTCGTCGTGATTATAATGATGAATATTATCGAAAAAATCTCCCAGCAAATATGTATCGCAATTTAAAAGCAACAGTGGCTGGTTTAGAAGTAACATCTGTAATTATGGGTAAAATTTCCCCAGAAAAAGTTGTTCGCAGAAGTCGCTCTACAATTTATCCTGACGCTGTAGGTATTGGTCATTATGCGATAGATTTTCATCCTTGTATGGCAAAAACTCCAGCGGAATTACCTGGTAATACGGAACGTGCAGGAGAAAGAAGAGGTGCGGGTTTTGCTTATCCTTTCCAAATTGCACTCCGGGCAATGATTCCCCAAAAAATTGATAATTTATTGGTAGGAGGAAAAAGTATTGCTACTAGTCATATTGCTGCTGCTGCTTATCGAGTTCATTCTTTTGAATGGTCTGCTGGTGCTGCTGCGGGAACTGTGGCCAGTTTTGCTTTAAAACAAGGAATTGACCCCTATGAATTAGTTAATGATTTACCTAGACAAGAACCACAATTAGAAATTCTAAAACAGATTTTGACGGAAAATGGTAATCCTACGGCTTTTCCTGATACTTCTATTTTTAACGAAAATTGGGATGATTGGCGGTAAGTTTAGTCTTTTTGGGGTTTACTGTGTAAACCCTGATGATTATTGTGAGTTGGGATCAGATTTTTTAACTTTTAACTGGAAAGTCAAGAAGTGAAACTGTAGCTTGTTATATGAATCGAGTCTATGGTTATCTAATTTTTGATAACTTGTCTATCCAACGAGATTACCAGAAAATTATCATCTTACTATGTCGCAACCAAAAAAAGAACCAAATGGATGTGGATGTGCCAATATTCCATTTTCTTTAATTATAGTTATTTTCGGAGGTGGTTATTGGTGGTTTAGCCAGAAAGGAAATTTAGATATGAGTAAATTTTTGCCTCAAAGCCAACAATTAACTATTCCAATTTTAAATCCTACCCCGATTGCTTCTACAATTCCTACTTCTGCATCATCAAAAATTTTCAATATTCCTTCTAATCCCCAGCCAATTGCTTCGGCAATTCCTGTTCCTGCTGGATCAAGCCCTGGTAATATTATTCCTAATAATCAACTGGCCATCAAAAAAAATTTACCCCAAACTAATTGGCAAAAAAAGGTGATTAGAGGAATTTATTTAAGTCGTTACCAAGTTAGTAATAATGCTAATGAACAAACAATTCGGGCTAGAGTTCGTTACTATCACTCTCAAGGTTTTAATACCATTATTCACGGGGTTTGGGGTAATGGTTGTACCATGTACAATAGCAAGGTGATGCAGCAAACTCTAGGTTATAAAAGTTGTCCAAATTTATTTGAAGATCAATGGCTAGATTGGCTAATTGATGAGGCACATAAACAGGATATGCAAGTCCATGCTTATTTTGAGAAGGGAATTAAAATAGATAAAAATAGCCCGATTTTTGATTTGGCGATCGCTCAGAAATGGATTGTTCCTGGTATAGATAAAACTTATGCTGGTATTGACCATTATGTGCTTGATGTAGAAATTCCTGAAGTTGCTAATTTCTTCAAAAATATCTTAGTGGAATTTGTTCAAAGGTATCCCAAAATTGATGCTGTACAATGGGATGATTATTTAGGTTATCATGCTGAATTACCTGGCAAAGTAGATCGTACCACTAAGTTAACTACTTTTGTGCAGCAAATGATCACGGGGATGAAACAAGCTAACTCGACCGTTAGTTTTGATATTTGCCATCATAACCCCTATTGGTCTAGACGATATTTCGCGGCTGATTGGCAAAAATGGAATGTTGATCGGGCATTTATTCAAGCTTATAATGATGCTAATTTTCCAGAGGAATTAAATTATGTGAAAAATTCGGCAGGAATTGCTATTACTGAGAAACAATTCCATCGTTTAAAAGAAATAGTAAATAACCCTACTATTAAGAGTGTTTTAGTTTTTCCCGCTTCTGGAAAACCAGAAGAAACGGCTTCTACCTTCAACAGCTTAATCATGAAATCAAATGGTTTACCTTAACCAAATATTAATCTGGTAGAAATTCAGAATTGAGGGTTTGTTCGCAAGTGTATGGACATATTTCGGGAAATATTTGTTGACCTAATTGAGTTTCTCTCATTGCTAATGCTAAACCTAATTCGTAAGCTGTGAGAAAAACTTCTTCTAAATAAGGTTTCAAACTAGGACTATCTTGTAAAAGTAGTTTGATTTGAATACGTTGTTCTCGAATTGTACTCAACCAACTACTACTGCGTTTTTCTGTTTGAAATTGCCATTTTAATAAATGTCCTAGCAATAGGGCTAATCTATTTCTTAATTCTTGTCTTTCTTTTCTTCCCAAGGTTTCTAATTCTTCAATTAGGTTAACAGTATCTAATGTATCCCATTGTTGAGTTTTGAGTAAATTAACCTGTTCTTGAGTCCAAGCATAAAAATCATTTGTATAGAGTGAAAAGGTGTTCATTTTCGCACCTGTTATCATATTTATAGATTCTGATTTCAATTGTATTCTGGATATTATATCCTAAGTCCTGAAAAGGTAAAGTATTAATTACATGATCTACATGATCAATTTCAATTAATATTTTGACATATTATCGGCTTGTGCTTGACTACTAACCCAGTCAGCAATAGATTAAACTAGTTATTTGTAATCTTAGTTTGAACAAAGTCGTTTTTGGCTCATTTTTCTATGGTGACAAAACTTGTGGATGTGTATACTATGGCCTCAGCACCAACTGTGACACCTGACCGGGTTAATCAAGTGACTCGCAAAACCTATCCTAATTATAAGGTGATTGTCTTGAATGATGATTTTAACACTTTTCAGCACGTCGCTGAATGCTTAATGAAGTATATTCCTGGTATGTCGAGCGATCGCGCGTGGGATCTAACTAATCAGGTTCACTACGAAGGACGAGCAATTGTCTGGACAGGACCCCAAGAACCAGCGGAATTATACCACCAGCAACTACGTCGCGCTGGGTTGACAATGGCTCCCCTGGAAGCAGCCTAATATGTCTAAACCCACCGATGGTAGACTTGTTTGGAATCACTCTACCCATATTCCCGGTCTAATTCCCATTTTAGAACGCTTGTGCCAACACAATGGCATTCTTACTGTCACCCCTGCGGTAATTGGGAGAGCCAGGGGTCATGCTCCAAAAATGCAGTTGCGTGTGTCAGTACCCATTCGCGGTGGTTATAAAATCATTGCGCGTCAGGGTAAAACAGTACAGGAGGTGTTTATCCTCACAACTTTACTACAGGATGAACTGGAAAGTGCGATAGCCATTGCTATGAAAATTGCGTAAATTATGAATTTACAAACAGCAAGGTTAGAACTAAATTTCTGTTTTAACCTTGACTTTTGATTATTCTTCAATTTTATGAATTGCAAATTTATGTAACGGTAAACTCAAGATACAAGAAAATGTTAAAAAATATGACAAAGCTGTAGTAATTCTCAAAAATATGATGATAGCTTCCTCATCAAATAAAAATACTTTTTCCATCGCAAAAGCCAGACAATAAACTAACCAATAACCAAAAGTCATTCTTAATAAATCTGCTTCTGTTTGTTGGATATCGTCTATTTCTTGATGATCATCATTTAGCAACCATAAACCGAGAATACAAGCGACTGAGGAAATAGCAACTACAAACTCATGGCCAGATAAATTTATCGTAGTCATTGATCCTTGTCTCCATTTTCAATGTTTGATATTTCTATGGAAATCTAGTCTAAAGGATTATGCCTAATGGTTGTACAAAATAGTTACAAATTGCAATGCTTCCACAACTTTCTTCACATATAACGGATTATTTCAAGTTTTATGACAATGTTTAATTTTAATTTAATTTAAAGATTTATGCAAGGAATGATACAATTAAGTATTATAACTAGAATCAAGTTGCTCTAAAAAATAGAAGAGTAATATTAGTGTTGAGTTAGTGTTGAGTGAATAATTATCATGCAAATCAAAGCCATAGCCCTCTCCTTAGTTTTGGGTCTTTCTTTACCCATAGTTGCAGATATTTATGTTCCGAGTCAAGCTGTAGCTAATCTTGCTTTTCCAGAGGGAAAATTTTTTGATGTCGAAGGACAACTACAACCACCCAGTTGGAATTTAACACTTTGGCAAGCTCAAGGTAAATATTACTACAAAAACTTAAATCTCAAAACAGGTAAACAAATTTGTTTAATTGGTGCTAAAGCATCTGGTACTCAATCGCGTCCAGTATTCACGTGGACCAATGGTAAATATAAATATCGAGTTTCTTGGCAAATTGTGCAACGGGAATTGATCAGATTAGAGGTAATAGATCCTTCACGTAAGGTGATTTTAAAT
>NZ_KE384677.1:43787-45841 GCF_000426925.1 Dolichospermum circinale AWQC310F
TTCGTTAGTGAACCTGGGAAATTTGAAAATCCCAATACAACTAAATGTTAGGAAATATTAAAATAGCGATATTACTGAATAAAAAATATGAACTGATCTGATTTATTTACCAATGCAAAACCTACTGAAAATCCGATCTAAAACTGATTCTGTAACTTCTTCACCGGTGATTTCTCCTAAGGCTTGAATTGCACCTCTTAAATCAATTGTCCAAAAATCTAAGGGTAATTGTTCAGTGATTGTAAATTGCAGTTGTTCTAAATCGCTTTTCGCTTTTATTAAAGCTGCTGCTTGGCGTTGATTAATTGCCAAATCCATATCAGCAGCTTGAACTTTTCCGGCTTGAACTATTTCTAAAATCGCCATTTCTAACCGATCAATTCCTTGATTTATGGCTGCGGCTGTGACAATTTGGGATTTAGGATTTAGGATTTGGGATTTAAGGTTTTCTTGTTCTGCTAATGAAATCAGGTCAATTTTATTAATTACTAAAATTACATTCTGGTGTTTTACTTCTGCATAAATTTCTTGATCTGCTGGTGTCCAACCTGCGGTAGCATCAATAGTAAATAAGACCAAATCAGCAGCATTAGCAGCACGATGAGATCGCTCTACACCAATCTTTTCTACTTGATCTGTTGTTTCCCGAATCCCCGCTGTATCTAGCACCTGCACGGGAATTCCTCCTACAATTAATTGAGATTCTACCACATCGCGGGTTGTTCCTGGTAAATCTGTGACAATGGCGCGATCGCTCCGACTCCAAGCATTTAATAAACTTGATTTTCCCACATTTGGCCGCCCCACTATGGCCACTTTTAAACCAGTTCGTAATAATTCACCTTTGTCTTTTGTTGCTAATAATTTGTTAATTTCCCCGGACACTTGCTCAATTTCGGTAATAATTCTTTTTTGATCTAAAGGTGGTAAATCTTCCTCAAAATCAATTCTGGCCTCAATTTCTGCCAAAATATCTAAACAATTAGCCCGTAATTTGCGAATAGGTTCAGCTAATTTACCCTGTAACCCAGCCAAAGCCATTTGAGCAGCTTGAGGTGATTTTGCTCCCACCAAATCAGCGATACTTTCCGCTTGGGTTAAATCCAATCTACCATTTAAAAATGCTCTTAAAGTAAATTCTCCCGGTTGGGCTAATCTTGCGCCATTTTCTAAGCACAATTGTAACACTTGTTGTACCGCCATCATCCCCCCATGACAATGAAATTCTACTACATTTTCACGGGTAAAAGAACGGGGGGCTTTCATGATCAATAATAAAGCCTCATCAATAATTTGCTTTGTTTGAGGTTGACGGATATAACCGTAAAGAATCCGGTGACTTTCCCAAATTTGTCGCCCTGGAGCATAAAATAGAGTTTGAGCGATGGCTATGGCATGATCACCAGAAACCCGTACAATACCTACACTACCTTGTTGAGGGACAACAGCAGTAGCGATCGCCGCAATAGTTCCAGTATTAGCCAATAATTCAGACATGAAGGGTTATTCTACTTCCGGGATAGAGGAAAAGCACAATCTTAAACCCCTACAGTACACTAGTTTAAGAAAGAAATAAGGTAATTACCCATTACCAATACCATTACCAATAATAGTAAAAATTCTGGCGGAATTAATTATGGAACAAAAAATTAACTGTGCTGAATCTTGTGTTAACGGATGTGTTTTAGGTGATAAATGTCCCAATATCGAGTTTAGAGAATCAACTTCAAAATTTATCGCTGAAACTTCCCTAGACAAAATGCTAGAAATAGCTGAAGAAAGATTGCGGAAAAAAATGACAGAACCACCAAAATGGGTGTTTCCAGAAGATCCTTAAATGTAACTCTTGTTTAGGAACAGGGAACAGGGAACAGGGAACAGGGAATAGGGAACAGAAAGTAGAGGTCGGAGGGTCTATGACTGTGGCAATGAAGGAAGGGAATAGGGAACAGGGAACAGGGAACAGGGAACAGGGAATAGGGAACAGGGAACAGAAAGTAGAGGTCGGAGGGTCTATGACTGTGGCAATGAAGGAAGGGAATAGGGAACAGGGA
>NZ_KE384677.1:46066-47746 GCF_000426925.1 Dolichospermum circinale AWQC310F
TTTTAACTGTTTTACATCATCTAGTCAGCAGAGGGTGAGATGAATTAAATACCAAATCACCCTCGATTATACTATTTTCTAATGGCTTGCATCAATGCTATTCTCGCATCAATAATGGCAGGCATTAAAACACAATTGATAGCATCTTTGAGATTTTCAATATTTGTACTATTTTAACGTTATACAAAGACCGTTCCCAGGCTAATCCTGGGAACGGTGACAGCCCAATTACTTGTGAGACTATATTTGACCGCTAAAGACAGGCTTTACTTTACGGTCAATCCATTCCCCCAAATCTTCAGCAATTGTCAACACACTAGGTTTACAACGTTCTACATTGACTATAATTCCCTGCGCTCCTTCAATTTCCAAATCTTCTATATAGCCAATACTGGCTTGATTTGCTTCCACAGAACTGAAAAATGGACCGAAGTAGTATGTACATTTGGGATTCTGTGTGATAATTTTAACCCACCAAGCAAGTCCCAGGACATTTAATGTATTAATCAACCCTTCTTGAAGGTTATTCCAAATTGTTTTCATGGTTTCCGCTGAATGATAAAGGTGTGACTGAGTGTGTGAGAACAGGTTAAATTTATTATCTTTTACATTTCTTTATAGTTGCTGATTTCGTGGATATTTGTCCACTAAATCAGCTTTGTCCAATTTTACCCCGACTGGTTTAACTACAAACAGTTTCAAACCCTTTGATTATTCTTTTTTCAAAGCAATTGTTTGTAGTTTATCAAAGTACAGCGTATTTTGCGATTTTTGACGATAAATTTCGTAAAGTGCCATACCAGTTGCCACGGAAGCATTGAGGCTAGGAGTCTTACCCTGTAAGGGAATAGATACCAAAACATCACAAGAACGTTGTGTTAACATTCCCAGACCTTCACCCTCACCACCCACAACTAAAACCACAGGACCACTAAATTTAACGCTTTGCAATGGTTCGCTACCTGTAACAGCAGTGCCGTAAATCCAAAAACCTTCTTCTTTTAACTGTTCTAAAGCCCGACCAAGATTAACAACTCTAGCTACAGGAAAGGTTTCTAATGCTCCCGCTGCCACTTTCACCACCGTTGAAGTAATTCCTGCGGCCCTTCTTTGGGGAATCACCAAACCATGAGCGCCAATAGCTTCTGCTGTGCGAATAATTGCCCCTAAGTTGTGGGGATCAGTAATACCATCGGCAACAACAATTACAGGATCAGTAATAGATTTAGCCTTAGTAATCAGATCCTCTAATTCAGTATAGGAATAAGGAGAAATTTGAGCGGCTATTCCTTGGTGATTAGCCCGACCAGTAATTTGGTCTAACCGCATTGGTTCAACTTCATCAATAACTGCGCCATTATCCTTGGCTTGCAAAATCAAATGATGAAATCTGGGATCATAACGGAGGCGGGTAGTAATCCACAGCTTGTTAATGCTACGTTTATTTTCCAAAGCAGTTAAAACTGGGTGACGACCGTAAATGAGATCACTTTCTTCTGTGGGTGTAATTTCTGAAGACGGCTGAGAAGATGGGTAAGAGGGACGGTATCTAGCATTGAAGGGTTTACCTTCAGCTAATGTGATTTCTGAAGACTGCTCAGAACCATAGCCAGAGGTGCGAGGTTTAGGAGTATAAGGCTTGTCTTCTCTATTTAATCTAATTTCTGGGGATTTATCAGC
>NZ_KE384677.1:48191-75684 GCF_000426925.1 Dolichospermum circinale AWQC310F
GCGAGAGGTGCGAGGTTTACTTTCACTTTTGCCTTGATTACGGACAGAGTGAGGAACAACGCGCTTACCCTTGATTTTTACGGGTTGCCCACGCTTAGGTTGGCTGGCGGAATTATTTTTTTTGGGTTGACTTGTCATAGCAGTATTTCAGTATTGAGGTTTGATTTAAATCAGTGAACAGCCCGATGATATTCATTTAATGAACCATTACAAATCAGTAATAATTGCCAGATGCAGCTTCTGACTATTTTTCCAGAGGGAGTTTTTGTAATAGTTCGGTTAAACGGGGGTAATCAGTAAGATATAAATAGCCAACTAGGGTTTCTAGACTAGTTGCCTGTTGATAAATTTCGGGATTGAGTCGTTTATGACGACAATGGGCAGAGTTACGACCTCTGCGGACAATTTCTAATTCGTTACTCCTCAAGTAAGGAGTTAACATTCGCAAATGTATCGCTTGTGTTTCTGCTCTTACCTGATCCACTACGGAACGATGGTAGTTTTCCAGTCGTTGTTGTGGCCACAGAAAAAACATTCTAACATATAATTCATAAATTGCATCCCCCAAATAAGCTAAAGCGGAAGGAGATATCTGTTTTATTTGATCTGGGGATATTTGCTGGGGCAGTTGGGTCGCATTTACCAACCATGGGTTAATGTCTGATGAATCCTGCGCGGTAGTTTCATCTTCTTCATGTTGGGCTGTTTCCTCCTTCGACTTCACAGATTAATCATTCCTTAAAAAAGCACTACATCGGGAGATAATTTTTGTCAACATTATTTTGATTGTCAAAGCAATGTTCGCATACTGAGCATATTATAAATTAGTAACGATCGCCAAAATTTACTGGTATTGTTTTCTCGTCCTATCAACTAATTTGATGGGCTGTCATAGTGTAGCGTCACGTAAACCAGATGATTTACGTTTATTCACAGTTAGTATTTTCCACTAGGATCGTGTTGCTATCAAAATTTCATAATTTCTATTTATTATAGAATAATATAGAACTCCTATTTGATTTTTGATAGCTTGCGTGGCGTAGCCATACAAGAATTAGTAGGTATCAATTCTGTCTTTCTTCCTGTGTTCCCTGTTCCCTGTTCCCTGTTCCCTGACCACACAAGTAAATTCACAGAATCAAACCGGATTCCTATATGTTTCCTTTAATATCATATCTGCCCAATCACTTACGATCTAGTTGATCATTGTATTGCCTTTTCCCAATTACCAGTTACCCATTACCAGCCTCAACAGATATGATCAGTGTTCAACCGGACATGATATAAGTCGGAAATTCCAGGTTTATGGAGATTGGTTTGAGGAACAAAATCTGCTCCTGCCAATGTTAGGTTTCACTCCGTTCTACCCAACCTACAATTTTTTGACAATTCTACATGAAATTAAGTGTTTTTACTTGATTACCACACTCAAAGATAGATTTTTGCTCTGTCAAAATTAAGCTATCCTTTAACATCGGATAGCCTAATTTAGATTTTCCACCCAAATAATCAAGATGCCTTGAGATTTGCTAAGGCCTCCTCAACTGACACTTGTAGGGAAAGAAACTTTTCTAAACGAACAAGCTTAACGGTTTGGGTGACGCGGGCATTAGTGACAATTTGGAAAGTGCCTTTACTTTCAGGTTCAGGTTTAGCCAGCTTGGCCAGTTGTACCAGCGCACCTAATCCAGAACTATCTACAAAGTCTATTTGTGAAAGATCCAAAATGATGTTTTTTGGACCTTCTTCAATTTTACTGCTGAGTGTCTTCCGAAATGTTGGCTCAGAGAAAGCGTCTAATAAGCCTGTGAGGCGGAATAGCTGACAGTTATCCCGGACTTCGCGTGTACCTCTGAGGCTCACGGTTAGATTTAGTGGTTCAGCTATAATTTCCTCCTCGTTCTTTTTACTAAAAGTAAACGTTCTAGTATAGATGGTTTGTGGGCAATTTGTCCATGACTAAAAATTTGAGATTTGAGATTTGAGATTTGAGATTGTTTTGGGTTTACGTTTTAGCACTGCTGGCATAAATCCAAGGTGTCAATGCGTAACTACTGGCCCTTGTGGTTTAATCCGGGGGTTAAATCTCAAATCGGCAATCCAAAATCTAAAATTTATTGACGTGCTGCTTGCATTTCTAGCACAAACTGTTCAAACAGGTAATCAGCATCATGGGGTCCAGGACTGGCCTCTGGATGATACTGAACAGAAAACACAGGTAGAGATTTGTGTCGCACTCCTGCTACGGTTAAATCGTTGAGGTTTAAATGGCTGACTTCAACCGTTGTAGTTGGTAGGGAGTCTGGGTCAAGGGCAAAACTGTGATTTTGGCTGGTAATTTCTACTCGCTTTTGCAGTCCCGCTGGTTGATTTAAACCCCGATGTCCAAATTTTAGTTTAAAGGTTTCTGCTCCGAGCGCGTGACCTAAAATTTGGTGTCCCATACAAATGCCAAACATGGGTTTTTGGCTGTCTAGTAAGGCTTTGGTGGTGTTGATACCTTCTGTGACTGCGGCAGGGTCTCCAGGTCCGTTAGAGAGAAAAATACCATCTGGATTGTATTTGAGAATTTCTTCTGGTTGTGTATCGGCAGGAACAACTATAATACGACAACCATAACTGGCTAAACGCCGCAAGATATTCCGCTTGATTCCAAAGTCTAAGGCCACAACGGTGTAGGTTTCGCTAATTTTAGCTACGGCTTCGGGGTTAAATTCCCAAGGGGCTGTTGTGGTTTCTTGCCATTCATAAACGGCTTTCGTAGTTACTTTTTTGACTAAGTTTAAACCTGTCATGTTGGGAGCAGCTTGTACCATTTCTAACAATTCTGTTTCATCGAGAATTGCTGTGGAAATACCACCATTCATTGCTCCACACATCCGAATTTTCCGAGTTAGCGATCGGGTATCTATGCCATAAATGCCCGGTATTTGGTGGTTTTGCAGGTATTTGGGTAGGGATTGGGTGGAACGCCAGTTACTTGGTTTGTGACAAATATTCCGGGCGATCGCTCCCTGAACATGAGGTTTGTTAGACTCTTCATCTTCGGAATTAATACCAGTGTTACCTAATTCTGGATAAGTAAAAATAACGATTTGTCCACAGTAACTAGGATCGGTTAACACTTCTTGATATCCGGTCATACCAGTGTTAAATACGATTTCTCCAATGGCGGTCCCCGTAGCACCGAAGGACCAACCGCGATAAGTGGAGCCGTCTGCTAAGACCAATAGCGCCGGAATTGTTTCAGATAGAGGCATAGATAATTGGATAATGGGTAAAAGTTTTTTTGAATTTTGAATTGATTTCTTTTCCAGTCTCTCACTGCGACTGTTTATTATCCCATGAGTTCGGGGTTTTAGATTTTCAGTCAGAATTAATTAAAAATTGCAATGATTAAACGGCCAAGCATTTTTAATTTGGTGGCGGGGTTAAACTTGGTAAGAGCAGCCAGGGCGGTTAAAATATTCATTATGCTTAAATACTCTTTGTCTCGTCTAGCCCTCATTTCTGGTTCGGTTAGTTTAGCGTTTCTAACTGCTGCTTGTAATCAAGATCAGCAGAAAATAACCACGGATGAATCTAAGCCATCTTTGGCTACTGGGAGTTTGGCCGCAATTCATTCTCCTAGTCAATTTAAACAACCGTTGGTCAGTCCAACATCAAACCCATTAGAATCTTCTCCAACTCAATTAAGCACTTTGGAAATGGCTCTCGATAAAGCTGCTGGTGCTAAAAGTATCAGCCAATCTGCTGTATCTGTGGATGATTGGAATTTGGTGGTAAGTCTGTTTCAAGATGCGATCGCTCTCATGCAAAAGATTAAGCGTAATAGTAGCAATTTCGCCTTTGCTCAAAGCCAAATTGTTGAGTATCGTCGTGAAATTGCTTATGCTCGTCAACAAGCTAAACCGACAAATTTAACATCTTCCCTTACCCAGCCACAACCAGTGATCATTGATGTTCCCAAACCACAAACTCCTCTTGAAAGCTCAGAACCCCTATTATTACCTACTTCTGCCCCATTAGCAATGCTCCCTCGCAAAAATGAGGTATTTATTGTCCCAATTAAGCGGCGAATGGGTGGTACACCAATTATTGAAGTTACTTTCAATGGTACACAACAATTTGAAATGATTGTAGATACAGGTGCAAGTGGGACAGTAATTACTCAGAAGATAGCAGCGGCTTTAGGTGTAGTACCAACCGGGAAAGCTAAAGCTAATACCGCTAGTGCTAAAGCTGTGGAATTTCCCATTGGCTACCTTGATTCCATGGAAGTCGAGGGTATGAGGGTAAATAAAGTTTCAGTAGCGATCGCTGGTACGGAATTAGAAATAGGACTTTTAGGACATGACTTTTTCGGTAATTACGATGTAACTATCAAACGTCATGTTGTAGAATTTCGTCCCCAAACCCACTCAGAAGCTAACCCCCCAGGAATTGAATTAACTGTTCCAACTTTGTCCAGGGACTACCGCTTTGTAAAATTTCCTTAGCTAGAGTCACCCCCTGAGCATGATTTAACCAGGGAACAACCCCGGCTACTTGCAATGCTAAAGCAGCATTTAACGCTACTATATCTTGTTGTGGTTGCGTTCCTTTTCCCTGCAAAACTTCTTTGAGAATTACAGCATTTTCTTGTGCATTACCACCCTTAACAGCGGTAATGTCAGCAGCTTTGACATTTATCTCCTGGGGATTAACAGTAGTTAAGGATACTTGACCATCCTTCAAGATCGCCAAATCAGTAATATCACCCAAACCAGCCTCGTCTAATTTTTCTCTACCATGTAAAACAATAGCCGTTTGTGTCCCCAGGAGATGCAAAGCTTCAGCCATAGTAGCTATGAGTTTCGGATCAAACACACCAATCACCTGACCAGTAGGATTTAGTGGATTTACTAAAGGACCAAGTAAATTAAATACAGTTCTTACCTTGAGATTTCGCCGTAAAGGGGCTACTGCTTTTAGTGCTGGGTGCCACCCCGGTGCAAATAAAAAGGTAATTCCCACCTCTTCGACTGCTGCTTGGACTTTTTCACTGGTAGCAGTCAAATTAACTCCCAATGCTTCTAAAACATCAGCGCTTCCCGTGAGACTAGAAGCAGAACGACTACCATGTTTAGCCACCCGTACACCAGCAGCAGCGACCACAAAAGCCACAGCAGTGGAAATATTAAATGTAGAAGCGCCGTCACCACCAGTACCACAAGTATCAATTAATGGCAGAAATTGGCTCTGGTCGCTTTTATTGATAGCCACGGAAGATAGAGATTTTAAAACCTCTCCCATGCCTGTTAATTCTTCAGCACAAACACCTTTAAAATTTAAAGCCATTAAAATCGCCCCGGATAATTCTGGGGGAATAGCTTCCTTTATCCACCCTTGCATTAATTCTGCTGCTTGGGTGCGGGATAATGATTGACCTTCTAATAATTGTTTGAGTAAGTTAGACCAAATAGTAAAATCCATGGTTCAGGTTTTTAATGATGTTGAATGTGATTTTACCGAAAAATGGCTTTTTTTGCACGCAGAGCCGCAGAGCCGCAGAGAAAGAGCGCAAAGATGAGGTTTAAGCAATCAGTTGAGATTTTCCTACGTTTTGATTGATTTCATAGTTACTAATAAATAGTTCTTTGCCTTTTTCGGCCTTTTTTTGTTTATAGTTATTCATGCCATATTGTAGTTCCCATTCAATGATATTTGCCCATTTAAAGTTTTTTCTTATTTCTGGACAATCATCATAGGTAATTAACCATTTGTGAGGACATTGTTTTAAATTTGCAGCAAATCTTTGATGATCAAATCCTGTATGTAAATCGCCTTTTTTACCATATAATTTAGATTTCTCCGCTTGGAAATAAGGAGGATCTAAAAATATGAATACATCTTTCCCTGGTTCATTTATAAGATAAGTATAATCTAAATTGGTGATTTTGATATCTGGTGTTAATATGTTTTCTAATTTTTCCAATCGCTCTATTGATGAATTGGTAAATCTTTTGTGGAAAGATTCTAAAGAAAATCCTCCTGATTCTATAGTTCCTGAAAATGTAATTCTATTCAGAACAAAAAAGCGCGTTGCTCTTTCTAAATCTGATAATGTGTTAACATCTACACGGGCTAGTTTAGCAAAGAGTAATTTTCCGTCTTGGTAATTTTCTTTTACTTGACGAATTTGAGAAACTAATTTAGATAAATCAGATTGTACCAAATGCCAAAATCGCCATAATTCCGGGTTTAAATCGTTAATTGCAATGTTTAAATCAGGATATTTTTGTTTGAGAGCGATAAATACAGAACCACCACCAACAAAAGGTTCTCTAAATTCGGAAAACTTACCTGGTAAATGTGCAGTAATTGTTTTAATTGCTCTAGATTTTCCACCAGGATAACGGAGAGGACTTTTGATATTCATTGTGTTTAAATCTTAAAAAGTGATAATATAAATTATACACTCTCTTGTTATATCAGCTTATGAACCGTTCAACACCCTATCAACCCTTAATATTAAGAATTTTGCATGGTATCAGCGGAACTTTAGTAATTGGTGCAATTATCAGCGGGTTTCTAATTTACAACACTTTTGACAAAAGATTTGGATCTATCCCCATTCCTAAAATTAATCCTATTCAGGATATTCATGGCACATTAGCACTATTTTTCTTGATTTTACTGCCATTTTTCGCCATTTATAGTTTTCATGCCGGTAAAAGACGCTTATTACAACCAGACTCTATCCAAAATCTCACTCAAATTGGTAGACCAATTTGGTGGGTAAGTCTACAACGTTTAGCAAATACTAAAATGTTAATTGCTGCGGTTTTAGCAGTAGTCTCTGGTAGAATGATGCAAGAAGAATGGCTACCCACAGGAGAATTTGATCATATTTGGTATTCTCTTCATTTAATAGCTTGGTTAATCATGATTTGTTGTTTAGCAATTCATGTTTTGATGTCAGCTAAAGTTGGTGGTGTGCCATTATTACTGTCAATAATATCATGGAAATTCCGCCCGGAAGATAGTCCAGGGAATTGGTATGGTCGTTTGCGTAGTTGGTTGGGTAATTTTTCTGATCATATTCAGGAAGAAATTAATCAGTTTATGGGCGGTAGTTTATTATTGAAAATAATTGAGGTGATTGTTTTGTTAGGAATTATTACCGCGTTTATTTTACCAGTGTTTTTCTCAAGTGAAAAATAAAGTCTATTTTTATCTAGGTTTTAGATACAGCAGTTATCCGTTTATGAAGTACAGATATTAATAATAAAACTCTTGTGGTGCGGGCATCTTGCCCGCATCAAGTGTACCTCACTCAAACTGAATTTGCTGTAAGTAACGAAAAGTAAAATTGCCCAAAACCTATTCCCTATTCCCTGTTCCCTGTTCCCTGTTCCCTGTTCCCTGACCACACAAGTAAATTCACAGAATCAAACCAGATTCCTATAGCGGTCAAGTAAAGCTTGTGCATATTTGTGGTGTTCTGCCACTAATTTAGGAGGAGATAATACTTGGGCTTTATCCATATAACGATAAACCCAGCGACTAAATTCATTTAAAGACCGACTTGGTAAATCTACAGCATATTCTATATAAGAATATTGCCCATTTTCAATATATCTAGCGGTAATTCTTTGGCGAGGATGACGACGTTCTCCTTCTAAAATAAATGCTGATACTGGAGGATAAAAACGGACTTTTACCTCAATAAATTTGAGGTTTCCTGCTAATTCAGCTTTTTGAGGTTCTGGGTCGCCTAAATTTAAACCCCAGCCATTTTCTAGTAGTTTATATGCTGTAACTAAACTTTCTCTTTGTTTTTCTAAACCCCGTGGTGGTATTTTCACAAGATCACAACGACTATTCAAGCGGTTAACACGCCCCATAACTAAATGTCCATTTTCACAAAGTTCATAAAGTAAATACCAAGCAATATCATGATATATTAACTGTAAAGGAAATACTTGAAACCGCCCGGTATGACCAGAACCATATAAATCTTTGGTACGAGAAATTTCAATAGCTTGTCCCTGAATAATAGCTTGTTCTAATAATGGTAATTGATGAAATAATGTATCGCGGTTTTCTCCCTGAGTCGCCATTTCTTCGGGGTCGGTATGAATAATAGCCCGGTTGAGATGTTGACGAGTCGGATAAAAAAGTTCTCCTTCCAGGGACTTATCTAAACCTCGTAATCTTTTACTAAGACTTTCATAAATGCGTCTAGCTTGGGCATCACCCTGATATTGTGCTTGAGATGCTAAAGCGTTAAATGCTACTTTTAATTCTGTTATGGAAAGCGCACCCGTTCCTAAATAATATCCCCAGCGATACATTCGTTGGTCAAGAATAGCATAACGTCTGAGGGTTTCTAAATCTTTGCGGAGGGTGGAAAGGGCTGGATATTCTGGGGGTAATTCTATGTTTAATTCTACTGCTAACTTTTGCAGATATGCTTTTACAGAACTAATTGCATCATGATTTTCATTGTTACTAGAGTCGAAAAAATCAGGACTACCGACACCGGGATATTTTAATAATGTAGCAATTAACAGCAGCAAACGTTCAAAAGCCAAACGTTCTGTATAGGAATGGGTAGGTTTTTTAGACATGGTAAATCACTGGCAGAAATTTATAGTACATTAATATCCGTGTAAAAAGAAAATATTTAAACTATTGGTAGAAATTAGCTGTAACTGTTGTCAACATTGCGTTAGGTAAGATAACTATCATAATTTAGTTTATAGTCTTTTTCTGGCTTTTTGCTAATTCTGCGGTTATGGTAATCAACAGGATCTTGAAGTTAGCCTTTTTACACTATGTATGTTTCTCGACGCTCTGCTACACTCAGAAATGTTTCTATATCTACTGTGAATGGTGGTATTACTTTAGTGATTTTGTTGATTGCACCTTTGGGTTTAGCGGCAGTTATTATTAATACTTTATTGGTAACAGTAGCTACTTATATAGTTGCTAGTGCAGCAGATAGAGTAATTTTGTGGTTAGAACCGGAACAAAATGCAGAATTAACCTCTTCTGGAACAGGTGAATATCGTTCTGCTAAAAAATCTCATTTACAACGTTGGTGGCGTTAATAATTGATAATTCCATGCAGACCCTTTATGTTTCTGAACAGAATTGTTATGTCTGTTTACAGAAAGAAACTTTATTACTTAAACAAGGGGATACTGTTTATATTGAAGTACAGTTACCTTTGTTAGAACAAATTTTGATTTTTGGTCAATCGCAAATCACAACCCAAGTGATTCGTGCTTGTTTATGGCGGGATATTCCCATTGCTTATTTATCAAAAATGGGTTACTGCTATGGCAGAATTTTACCCATTTCTAGGGGATACCGCCAATTATCCCGTTATCAACAACAATTATCCCCTATAGACAGGTTAATTACTGCTAGGGAACTTGTTAAAGGTAAGTTAAAAAATAGCAGAGTGCTATTAAGAAGACAGCAGAAAAAACGAGAATCAGAACTTATACAACGGGTTTTAGAAAGTTTAGATTATTTAGCTGCACAAGCGGCCACAGCAGATAATTTAGAACGGTTAATGGGCTTTGAAGGTGCGGGTGCGGCTCAATATTTCTCGGCTTTTGGTGAATGTCTGACTAATTCTGATTTTGTGTTTTCTGGTCGTAGTCGTCGCCCACCAGGAAACCCTGTCAATGCTATGTTAAGTTTTGGGTATCAAGTGCTGTGGAATCATCTTTTAGCATTAATTGAAATTCAAGGATTAGACCCCTATTATGCTTGTTTACATCAGGGTCATGATGGTCATGCGGCTTTGGCTTCTGATTTAATTGAGGAGTTCCGCGCTCCTTTGGTAGACTCTCTGGTAATGTGGTTAATTAATCGCAAAATTATGGATGTTAAGGCAGATTTTGAGTTTAAAAATGGGGGATGTTATTTGAATAATTTGGGTAGAAAAAAGTTTTTACGGGGGTTTTTGCAAAGAATGACAGAGGAAATTAAAACTGATCAGGAAATCAAGCAACCAAAGTGGGATTTATTAACTCAACAAGTCAAGGCTTTTAAACAGTTTGTTTATAATCCCAGTCACCATTATCAATGTTATCGAATTGATTGATTTTTTCGGATATTTGTGTTATGTTTTTGTATGTGATTTCCTAC
Organism: Dolichospermum circinale AWQC310F; assembly: GCF_000426925.1. GTDB lineage: Bacteria > Cyanobacteriota > Cyanobacteriia > Cyanobacteriales > Nostocaceae > Dolichospermum > Dolichospermum circinale. The sequence goes on from NZ_KE384677.1 coordinate 58,341, forward strand.
GATGTTCCTGATGATAAACGCCGAAAAAAGATAGCTGATTTATTAGAGGGTTATGGTCAGCGGGTGCAGTATTCTGTATTTGAATGTCAGTTAAGTAGGGAAAAGTACAATGATTTCCGTCGTCGGTTAAGGAAGATTGTCAAGTTAGAGGAGGATAATGTCAGGTTTTACCCTTTGTCTCGACATACTCTTTCCCAGGTGGAAACTTGGGGGGTGGGTGTGCCTGTGATTGAGCCTCCGGGTTCAATTATTGTGTAAGTAGATTGGCGTTAAAAATTGTCGTTATGACAAGGGAACAGGGAACAGGGAACTGGGAACAGGGAAGAGGTTTTAAGCAACTTTACCTTTCGTTACTTATGTCGGTTTTTTTCCGTTCACCTACTTAGTTTTTCCGAAGGTCAGGTAAAATGGCTGTAATGTTGATTTTTTGGTTGGGAACTTCGGTCGCTTGCTGGGTAGGGGTTTTGGGGGGTTTTTTCCGCTGTCGGTTGGTGGTTTTAACACTTTTTTTCCTGACCTTCGGAAACTGTCTCTGGACACCTTGCTGGGTAAGGGTTTAAAATTGAGGGGTCCCCACTCGCTGGGGACATTAATTGAATGGAAACGTAGTCCGTCCGAAAGGAAACGTAAAACTTACATTCGCCTTGTCCCCACTCGCTGGGGACATTAATTGAATGGAAACTCTATTCTGAGATGTCAAGTGTTTTTGCAAAATTTTCGTCCCCACTCGCTGGGGACATTAATTGAATGGAAACTTTTTGTGTACCACAATTGAATTGCAGTCATTTTCTACGTCCCCACTCGCTGGGGACATTAATTGAATGGAAACGCGCTTTAATCAATGCCTTAATTAATTCGATCATTTGGTCCCCACTCGCTGGGGACATTAATTGAATGGAAACCATATTCCTAGATATTGGCGTTGAAACTCTTTTAGCTTGTCCCCACTCGCTGGGGACATTAATTGAATGGAAACTATTAACCGTGATATAGGTCTTTGAACACTAAGTAAAGTCCCCACTCGCTGGGGACATTAATTGAATGGAAACAAATATCATCAAGTGAATCCGTCAACGCCTTGTTTGTCCCCACTCGCTGGGGACATTAATTGAATGGAAACCGTATCTTCCGGACGCACCTGCAATATCATGCCCGTGGTCCCCACTCGCTGGGGACATTAATTGAATGGAAACTACTCAGCAGCCTTTTTCAAAGCTACTTCAACTTCTGGTCCCCACTCGCTGGGGACATTAATTGAATGGAAACTCGTTTTCCAAACGAGGTCGCCATAATGAAATTGAACGTCCCCACTCGCTGGGGACATTAATTGAATGGAAACGCAAATTGATTTTGAGCGTAGTAAATTTTAGTCATTTAAATCTGTCCCCACTCGCTGGGGACATTAATTGAATGGAAACAACGCTCATCAGCAGTATATATAAATACATAATAAAATATGTACTGATATTTTGAGAATCAGTACATTTTAACTATCAATCAATGTTTGGTAAGGGAAATGCTGTAACTTGATAGCAGCATAAACAAGAACCAATGTCAAAGAAAATAAAATATTTTTAATAAAATCCTCAAAGTCAGGAAAAGCGTACAGAGTAAGGGTTAGAGCAAATATTACAAAAATCTTGAGATATTTTAGATTCCTAGACAAACACTGAATCGCGCTCTTATAATTCATCTATAAGCTAAACAGGGGATCTACCGATGACAGAAGAATATTGGCGGGCTAAGATTTGGGGGTTACTACATGACCCTGTATTAAAGGCGTTACATAACAATAGCGGACGGGGTAAAAGTAGCTTCTATGAACAACTAGAAGTAATGAAAGCTTGGGTTGAGACAGGTAAAACCCCAGATCAATCAGGTGGTAAAGTTTTAAAAAATATCCTCTTAGCGGATTATATAGCCTCAGCCAGTGACAGGTCAGCCCTGGGTAGCGTCACAGCCAGTATCAATTATGCCCCAGGTAAAAACCCAGAAAGGGGATTAGAAATCACCCATTTATTATCTGGTGCAAAACAGGAATTTAAAATCAAACTTCATACAGAACTTATAGAATCAAAACGACAAGAATATTTACAAAAAAAAGAAGAAGAACTATTAGCAGAAATAGACAATCATTTAAGAACCGATATTAAAAACATCAAACATTTATTTTGGTGGTTATGGCGTTGTTTACCCCAAGCAACCTGTGATTTATTTGATAAAGATAATTCATTAATGTTAATGCCGGCAGAAACTCGTTTACCCGATGCTTCTATTTGGAGTCATTTGAGTATGACATCAGCTTTAGCCGGTGCATTAGCAGGATATGATTTAACAGCAGACCAAATACAACGTTGGCAAGGAAATGATGAATTATCTCATCCTTATTTAGCAGTATTTAGTTTTAGTCCAGTACAGGAACTAATTAAATCTAGTCGCAAAATGCGAGATTTTTGGGCAGGTTCTTGGTTATTACATTATCTATCAGCTAAAGTTTGTTGGAAACTAGCCAATCAATATGGACCAGACACTTTACTTTATCCTAGTTTATATCAACAACCATTAATAGATCATTGGTTATTACAAGAAATTGAAAAGTTGAAACAAGAGGAAAAAATTGATTTTGATTTTTCCGAATGGGTAAAACAACCATCATCAAAATCATTATTAACTGCTGGTTTTCCTAATGTAATAGTATTGGTATTACCAGAAGGCAAAGTACAAGCGGCCATGCAAACAGCCCAACAAACCTTGTTAAAAGAATGGTTAAAAGTGGGGGATTTAGTATTAAAAGAATTGCAAAATGAACGTCATTGGATGAGACAATTAAAACCAGATCATAATAGTTGGCAAGGTTGGTTAAAATCCCAATGGCAAGTTTACTGGACAGCATTACCCATAGGTAAAGGTAAACAATTCAAAACTGCTGCTATTCCTGAAAACGTTGATGATCAATTACAAAATTGGCTAAATCAACAAAATCAAGCCTATAATGTCAGTGAAAAGCAAAAGTTATTTCAATCACAAGAACTAAAATTTTTACGGGACGCTTATGATAAACGGTTAGAAGAACAACATAGAAAATTTAGCGTTAACGTTGGTTCATGGTGGGGTTATATTTTCGACGCAACCCGCGCTAGTTTAGCAGCAGTTAAAAATGCTAGAAATTGGGAACTTCCCACAGCCTTTGGACCACGTTCAACAATTTCTGGTATTGGTCCAGTTGTCAGTCCTGGCAATAAAGATAAAGATAAAAAAGACTGGATAACAGAAGGTGATACTAAGGAATCATGGGAAAAACATGATGCAGGTTTTTTTGATGGTACAGAACAATTAAACGCTACGGAAGTTGTAAAACGTTGTTTGCATGAAATTTTGCCTGATTTATTAGGCATAAAAAAAGAAGATATTGCAGCATCTTATCCAGATTTAACTTCTGGAGTTGCTGGATATTTAAGAGTTAATCAAACAAAACAACAAGAAAATTTTGATTATGCTTGTGAAGCAATAATCAAGGCATTTCCCAGTACCAAAACAATAATTGACCAAATGTACAAAAAATGGGGTATTCCTTGGATAGATAGTTCAGAGTCTCAAAAATATCATTGTCGCTTGTTAAATGCCGGCTGGTTAGTGGAGGATTTACAAACTCCAGAATTAAACATATTACAAAGACAATTGGAGAAAGCTAAGGAAGAAAATAAGGAGGTAATTAGAAAACAAATCATTGCCAAAAAACGTGATGATCGTAAAGATATTCAAAAGATAATTACCGAATACTATCCTAAGAATAATCCATCAGATTGGTATGTATTAGCAGCAGGTGATGGTGATAGTATGAGTGAATGGTTAAAGGGAATAAAACTCAAAAATTACGGTGATTATATACCATCAGAATTATCAGTTAATTTAGAGAGTTTTCCAGAGTTTTTAGCCATTCAAAAACGCATGGGACCTAGTACCCACAGTGCATTAAGTCGCGCGTTATTAGATTTTTCCAATCAATTAGTTCCCTATTTGACACAAAACCGTTATGCAGGTAGATTAATTTATGGTGGAGGTGATGATGTTTTAGCTTATACCAATCTCTGGGAATGGGATAAATGGTTATGGGATATCCGTCAATGTTTTAAAGGTGCAAAAGACCCCCGTGAAGAAAAAGAGTTTAGTAATGATGGTGATTATTGGAAATATTTAAAAGATGATGGTGAAAAAGTTGGTTTAGTTGACCGTCCATTATTTACAATGGGAAGTGAGGCTACAATTAGTTTTGGTATCATAATTGCCCATCATTCTGTACCCTTAGCAATAGCTTTAGAAAGCCTGTGGGAAGCGGAAGACGCAGCGAAAAAACACGAATATCATCATAGTTGCCTTGTACCAACCGAAAAACATGGAGAAAAAGCCTGTTTTAATAAAAAAGACGCTGTACAAGTGCGGGTAATCTACGGAAACGGAAATACCTTAAAATCCACTGCTAAATTCGATGTTTTTTCTGAATGGCAGCAATTAATCACAAATGATTTAGAAAGTTCCATATTTGAACAGGCTGCCAGTTTATGGAGTCAACACCCCGCACCGAGTTTAGAAGCTATTGTACCTTGGACAAAGGCATTTTGCGATCGCCGAGATCAATTCCAAAATGATAAAAATTCCACCTTAAAAACAAAGTTTCAAAAACAGTTAGCGGACTTTTTCACAGCGTTGTTTATTACTACCGAAACCAAACAACTAGATAATGAAATTCAAAGTTGGTTAAAACTAGCGGCATTTGTCAAACGTAACCGTGATATAAAAGTAAGAGGTGAGAATTAATGTATTGGTACAAACTCACACCATTAGACATATTAATGTTAAGAGATGCTAAACCATTTTCACCACAAGAAAGGGCATGGGCTGGTAGTATATTTCCTCCTAATGGTCATACTATAGCTGGTGCATTTAGGGGAATATTGGGGGAAAGGAAAGACTTTAAAATTGTCGGTCCATTCCTTTGTTATCAAAACACAGAAAATACCCTATATCTTCCCCGTCCTTTAGGTTTTGTGAAATCTGTACCCCTTGTCCCTTTAACTTGGGAAACCAAATCTCATATACATAATGCTTTATGGGATAAAACTCAACCTTGTCCATTAGTTAAACCTCATAATAGTAAAGATGATGATGATGATGATTTGGTTAAAGGCAATGGAGTAGAAACAAAATTCAGACAATATTTACCATCCTCTGTTGTTAAGAAATATTTAAAAACGGGGAAAATAGATAAAAATGATTGGAACATAATTAAAGACAGTCATGAGGATAAACCTTGGGAAGAAGAAACCCGTTCTCATAATAGCATTGAACCCGGAACAAAACAAGTTAAAGATGCTGATGGTTACTTTGTAGAAAAGGCCATTCGTTTACATCAAAATTGGAGTTTTGCCATAGGCATTAATCACGAAATTACAACACCTGCGACAATCAGATTAGGAGGAGAAGGACACAGAGTTATAGTAGAATCTTGTCCAGAATTAGGGGAACAATGGCAAGAATTAAAAACTATTTCAGATGGTAATTTTCAAGCTAATACTAAACAAGCTGATACTAAAGATGATAGCAAATCAATAGCTTATTTAGTTACTCCTGGAGTTTTTGAAAGACCACATAAATATAATCCTGAACAAAGAGTAAATTTATGTCGTCCTTATCCCTGGGAATGGAAACTCAAAGACGGTATTTTTGTGAGTATGTCCACAGATAAAGCAGTACCAATTAGTTGTAGAATTAGGGGGAAAGAAGACAATACAAAAAGCATTACAAAAAGCATTCCTGCACCCCAGGTTTTTGCAGCACCACCAGGGACATTGTACTATTTGGAAAAACCTCAAGGATTGTTTCAGGATAATGAAAGTTTAGCAAATGAGCAAAAAAATCGTGTAAACAATTGGCGACAATTGGGTTATTCGGAAATGTTGTGGATTAAATATCAAAAAATAGGAGAAAAATAAAATGGTTGATTTTAGAGTTGGTTATATGTACAGTCTTGCACCTATTCATTGTGGGGGTGAAGGAGACTTAGGTAACATCTTAGAAATTGCCCGTGAAGTACATACAAATTTTCCTTATGTACCCGGATCTTCTTTACGTGGTAGCCTGAGAGATGAAGTAAAAATATTAGATGAAATAGCAGCAGAAACTCTATTTGGCAAAGAATTAGATAAACAAGGTCAAATGGGAGTTCATCAAGTTTGGTTTGGAGATGCAAGATTGCTATGGATTCCTATGCGAACCATGTCAGTTAATAATAGAGATGTTTTTATTTGGGTTAGCTGTCACTCATTAATTCGTGATCATGCCCTAATTTCACGTCAAAAAGCGGCAATATTTCCTAATCATGCTGTGGGTAATCGTGCAGGAGTTTATTCTGTCGCTGATGCTCAAATCCAAGTTGCATTGTTATCAGATGAGCAAAAACAAGCTATTTCTTTAACAGGATGGCCAGATTCATTAAAGAATGCTGTTAAACCTACTTGGGACAGTAATTTAATTGTTTTACCTGATGCTGATTTTCAAGTATTAATGGAACATTCCCTCTGGACACAAGTTCGTAACAAAATTCAGGATCATAAAGAAGGGGTAAATCCAGAAGGTTCTGCTGAGATTTTTTGGACAGATATTTGTATTCCCAGGGACACTATTTTTTATTATCCTTGGGGTTATAGTTTACTCAAAGATAATCCCATAACAGAAAAACAACACAACTTACTAATTAGTATTTTGCAAGAGTTATTTCAAGTAGGTGGACAAGCCAATGTAGGACGGGGTTGGGTTCAAGGTTGGACAAATAATCTTACAGCACCCATTAAAGACACGGTTACAGCCTAAAGGAATATAAAATTATGTCTAAAAATAAGAAGTATCCACCTAAATCTAATCCTCCAAAACCGGAATCAAGTATTACAGCAAAACCTCCAAGTCTTTCTGAAAATGTGAAGGTCGAAACTGTTAGGAGCGATAATAACTCCTCTCTAGTTTTACCAGAACAAATGAGTTTATCTGCTCACGAACATATTCAAAAGTATTTGAAAATATACAACAAACAGAAGTTAGATAAAAATGATTTAACTGCTGTTTTAAGATTGTCTCAACATTTAAGAGTTTTTGGTCTACTGTCTGCGGTTGGATATCTAAATCAAGCTAATGCTCAGGATAATAATGAGGTGCGAAAACGTACTGTACCAGTGTGGGAATCATTACTAGGTCAGATGGTAGCGGTAGATAAAAATCAACTACCTAATAAAGAAGAATTAATGACACAAATAGTAGAGATGACTAGAAACCGGCCTCAAGAATATATGTTGACTTGGCGGAAATATTTGTTATTAGCTAACCATTGGAATTTTTGGGCAAGAGCCTATCAGGAGGATTAATGTATACAGGTATTGAATTAATTAATTTACTGGAAAAGCAACATCAAAAGCGATCGCAATCTGGCTTATTTAAAAAAGACACTTTTATTATCCAGTGGCGTGCTAAAGTTGGTTCATTTCCCCATCCAGATGTAGAAACCATAGTTTCTGCTGGTGAACCTTGTGGTGCGTGGAGGCCAAATCAAGGACGACCAGAAGATAAACGGAATGTTAGTCAAAATTGGGAAACGTTGAAAAATTTACCTTTACATGGTTATATTCCCGGTTCTTGTATCCGAGGTTTAGTAAGAGCATGGGCAAAACAAAGACCAGAAATTAAACCAAGAATGTACCAGCTTTTAGGGCATCAAGACAATGATAAAATTACTGCTGGGAAAATTGAATTTCTTGATGCTTGGCCAGAAACGGCAACTAAATTAAGTTTAGATATTGTTAATCCTCAACAAGAATTTCAGGTATATCATCAGGGACAATGTACACCATTATCTCTTTATACTTTAGGTAATGGTAAAGATAGAATTGCTGTGATAGTTGCAATGAGAGGAATACCAGGAAAAGCTACAGAAGAGGAAGTAAGCGAAGTTTGGGAATGGGTGCAACAGGCGCTAGGTTTATATGGTGTTGGTAGTCGTACTGCTTCTGGATATGGCGGTTTAAAAACTTCCAGTTCTTCACAAACTCCTACCCTTGATCCTGGCTATGCTGTCAAACAATTTGAATTTAGTCTTTATAGTCAAGGTAGCGCAGGTCCACATACTCAAACAATGGAATTACGTCCTTCACATTGGCGGGGTTGGCTGCGCTCTTGGTTAATGCGGTTTTTCTTGGGAGTAATGCCGGAAAATCTCGCTAAATTGACTGTTGCTGAACTGATGGGAGAGATAGATGCAGGAGATGGGAAGAGTCGCAAAGGTTGTGTACGTCTGCAAATGATTCAAGGTAAAACATGGGGAGAAAGGTCTGAGAATCAACCATTTTTTTATCTATGGAAAGGTAAATTACAAATTAGCGCACCAAAAGATATCCTCAATAAAATCATTTTGCCAATAATTCGTTTTGCAGTCATGGTTGGCGGTGTTGGTCGGGGTTGGCGTAGACCATTACACATATTTAACATGAATACTGGTCGAGCAGCTTCTAGAGGAACACAGTTAATATTGACTCATAAATTAAAAGATCAAAACAGTGGTGAACTGAAATCTGAAAACTTCGGTTTACCTCTTGATACAACAACTTGGACAAAAACTTATAGTGATTGGGTTACAGAAGCAAGAAATCATTGGCAGGATAGAGTATCAACAAATAACCGTAATATCAAAGCAGAAGTTTTTTCACCTACCACCTGTGCAATTTATGTAGTTCCTGGTCCTGATGTCAACCCTATAGAAACATCTTCGATTAAATGGAATCAGAGAGATGATGCTGAAGCAACTCGTGGAGATGGAATGTACTTAATTTATCATCAGAATCACCCACGAAATTATAAGCGTAATCCAGATTTAGGTGGTAATGCAGCAGGTGGAGGAAATGGACATTGTTCTTGGGCAAGTATTAAACGGGTAAATATTCCCAACCAAAAGGAAAAAACCGACTGTCAAGAAATTGTTTGTTTATTTATGGGTGGACAAACACCAAATGCCACTCATGTGCGATCGCGCTTTCTCCGTGATTTAAAAAATATCAATGGTAATGTACATTTATTTGGTGTACAACCTCCAGCAGAAATTTAATACTCTAACTAAAAACTACCAAATACAACTTGATTAAATATGAAATCAGTTTTAATTGCCACAATCGGTACTAGAGATTTAATGTTCCAAATCGCCTCCGGTGAATGGTTCAATATTGGTAATGATAGAGTCCAAAATGGGGAAATTATTGCCGAACAATTAGAAGTAATTTCTGATTTAGGTTTAAAGGATAATACGACTTTTCGGGATTTAACTAAATACCTATTAGATAATATTGAAAAATATGTAGATCGCATCCAACCGCCAATTATTGGTAATATATTTCTTGAGCAAGCATCAAACATTGAAAAAGTTTATTTGATAGCTACTGATCAAGAAAAAAACGTTACACAAAGAGAAAAAGATACATTATATTCAGCCGAACTAATTAAACAATGGCTGATGCACAAATTTAGTCATTTTCATAGTGACAATATTCACATCATTTTACTGGGACCCGATGGTACTAACCCCTCAATATTTGAGGATATATTTAGTTGGTGGCGCAAAATTTGGAAAAACACAATTACAGTTAATAAGAATCAGTCTATTTGGGTATGCTTAAAAGGAGGTGTAGGTCAAAGTTCTGAAGCAGCAAGAATTTCAGGACTAAGTTTCTATGGCGATCGCATTCAGTTCTTTGAATTTAAGGAAAATACACGCGCAAATCGTAATGGTATCCCGTCAGATTATAGTGGTCCATTTTTAGGTACTAACTATCTTTGGGATAGAACCCAAAAACAGGCTTTAAAATTATTAGAAAGCTATGACTATACAGAAGCTTATGATTTACTAGAACCTTATTTTCAACAACCATCTGCTAATTTTGGAGCGATACCTGATTTATTAAAAGCTGGTAAATTATGGAATCAAGGACAATTTGAAGGATTCTTATCTCTTGCTCAAAGTTCTACACAAATATCTAGTGTAGAAGGCAGATTATGGATGGCTTATGAACAGGCTTATTTAGGTGTAATTCGTCTTAAACAGATGAATACCACAGAAGCAATGCTACACAGTTATAGAGCCATTGAAGGTTTATTGTATTGGTGGGCTGCTGATTCTTTTCCCGATCATATTGAAGAAAGAAAAAATCAATATCCTTTAATTAAAGATTCTATTTTCCAAAAATATCCATCTTTAAAAAGACATTTTTACAAACCAGACCGCAAAACAGAAGTAAATTTACAAGGATGGTTATTAGAAGATTTATTAAATCTAGTTATTCCTGAAACCACAAATAATATTGATTTTCAAGCATTTTGGGAATCTGCAAGAAACACCAGAAATACTTTTTCTCATCGCTTAGGTGGTTTAGCAGAACAAGATGTTTTTACTGCTTGGGGTGAGGATATAACCGACTCACAACAATGGCAAAAAAGGATTTTAAATTGCATTAATTTAGTCACTGGAGAATCATTTAGTACCCTATATAAAGCCAGTTTATTTTCTCAAATTCACAAACAAGTTTTAGAAGCAATACAAAAACAAGAAATCATTAATTATGACAACAACAAATAACACAGATAAAGTTAGCACCCTGATCATCACCGTAGGAACTCGACAAATAGGCTGGCGTTGTCAAGATGGTGTTATCCGTTCCTTTGGTGCAGATGGTAATATTAGTTATCCTCCACATATCAACGAACTCTATCAAGAATTAGGAATAGAACGGGGTAAACATCAAGACGAAGATGGTAAAACCTATCCTTGGAGTGGTCGAGATTTAGGTAAAAGATATTATGATTACTGTCAAGAATGGTTAGGTGGTGATTTTAGTAATGTGGAATTATTGTTAGATAAAACTGTCATTGCAGGAGGAGTAAAACAAGGCTTAAAACATATTATCCTATGGGGAACAGACCAACCAGAAAGTATTAGTTGGAATTTTCGCCGATTAGATACTTTATGGTTAGCAGAATTAATGAAGGGAAAAATTAAAAGTTTATTTCCTAATATTAGGGTTGATATTCACGCTCCAAAAATTAATGCTGGTAACAGTCATGAAATTCGAGAAGAATTAGAACAACTGGTTTTAAAAGAAGCTATCAATGCTAACGAAAATCAAGAGTTTGTTCTCTGGATTCAAACTAAAGGATGTACCCCTGTAATTGCTTCTAATGTAGAAATTTGTGCAGCGGCTTTAGTCCGTCAATATCAAGTATTTAATGCTAGTCCCGATGAACCAAAGGAATTTTTTACTACCTTAGAAAATGGTTTAATTACTGCTAATCATTCCCAGAGTTTTGAACTTATTACGATGAGTGAATATTTCTGGGCGTTAGAAAAGGTAAAAATTAAATCAGCTTGGGAAAGAGGGGATTTTTCGGAAGCCCAAATTTGGCTAAAAGTTCATGAAAGTCGTCATTCAGTATTATATAAATTAGCTGGTTTTTTAGCAAAATACAATAATTGGGAATCTAATCATGATTTTTACCAAAAACTTAAAGATTGGATAGGTTGTAATGATGTTAGTAAAATAACTGATTCAGAACAAATCATCAATTGGAAAACTCAACTGCAAAAAATACAAACTGATGATCTTAGCAAACTTTGGGAATCAACAATCATCTTAGAACTTTCTCTAAAACGAGAAAATTACACCACTGCATTTATTCAGTTTGTGCAAATTTTAGAACGGTTATTATATATTCAATCAAAAGCCGAAAATTGGACTGCTAAAGGTTGGATAGTAAGTAATCAAGATGAACCAGGTCTAGTAGAATTAATGCAAGGTTGGTGTATTTACAAAAAATTTAAAGAAGATAATAAATGGTCAAAATTAATGACTGATATTAGGAAGAAACGCAATAAAATTATTCATAAAGGGGAATCAGTAAATGCCAACCAAGTTGGTGATATTTGGGCTAAACATAACTTTGATGGAATTAAAATACCAACACCCCCACAAATCATTAAAAAACTGATGACGGATACATTCAAAGAAATCAGCACTCCTCCCAATTTGAATAACTTATTAATGCGTTCTTTGTATCAGTGGGGATTGCAATATTTAGAGGATGCAAATTAACTAGTGATAGTTGCGGTAAGCTATGGTCAGGCTTCTGGTAATTTTAATAATCATTAGACATCTGGTGAAATTAAATATGTGTTTCCTAGAACCCTTGTAGAGACGTTCTATAGGTAGGGATTCTCGGCTCTACATTCATTTTCACCAGATGTCTATTATAAATATGCGTTTCCTAGAACCCTTGTAGAGACGTTCCATGGAACGTCTCTACTCTTGTAGTGCGGGCATCTTGCCCGCTAAATATGTACCTCATAACACCGGGAAGTGCTGTATTAAAAATAGATCACTTTTCTTGATCAATTACTTAAAAGAGCCATAGCTGCTTGATATTGAGAGTCTTTATCAGTACCAATTTGTTCGCGGTTGATAGGTTGTTGGGGAATAATTTGATCAGGTTTAATTCCTAATTTGTTAATATCTCGATGGTTAGGAGTTTCATATTTAGCAATTGTCACTGCTAAACCAGAACCGTCGGATAATTCAAACAAAGATTGAATTAAACCTTTACCAAAAGTCCTTTCCCCGACCAATTGAGCGCGATGATTATCTTGTAATGCACCGGCTAAAATTTCACTGGCGCTGGCTGTTCCCTGATTGACTAGAATAATTAAAGGATCTTGTGTCATGGCTGGACCCCAGGCTTCATAACTTCCTTGAATGCCTTGACGATTAGCAGTATAAACTATTGTACCAGAATCCAACCATAAACGAGCGACTTCGATTCCAGCTTGTAAGAGTCCACCAGGATTATTTCTTAAATCAAGAATATAGGCAGACGCGCCTTTTTCTTCTAAATTGGAAATAGTTTGTGTTAGTTCTGTAACTGCATTGGCACTAAATTGACTTAAACGGACATAGCCAATTTTGCTTCCTTTTGGGGATAATTTTAAATCAGATATAACGGGGTTAAGAATAATGCGATCGCGCACTAATACAACTTCTTGATTTTTTTCTCCTTCCCTACCAATCAAAAGCGTAACCACACTGCCCAATGGTCCACGCATTTGCGCTGCTGCTTCATCAAGAGAGAGATTCTCTGTAGATAGACCCTCAATTTTCAAAATGCGATCGCGCGGTCTTAAACCTGCTTTATCGGCGGGAGAATTTTCAATAGGTGTAATAACTTCCAAAATACCAGTTTGGGGATTGAGAGCGATTTGTAATCCCACACCTGTAAGCTCTCCAGAAGTGCTAACCTTTAAACTGCGATACTTTTCAGGTTCAAGAAAACGGGTAAAAGGATCATCCAGCCCTTTGAGCATATCCCGAATTGTGGCATAAGCGGCTTCATGATTGACAAAACGATTTTTAAGTGCTTTTTGTCGGACATCAAGCCAGTTTTGATCATTAAAAGTGCCATCTAAATAAGAACGGTTAACAATTCGCCATACTTCATAAACCAACTTCTGTTCTGGAGTCAAAGCCGAGGCCGGAGGAATATAGCCAGTAAACACCAAAGCAAAAAGCAATAATAGTAAACATCCTAGCCGCCAAACCCGTTTGTGAATGAACCCTAATTTCAGTTCCATGTCAGACTCAAATTCCCTAAAACTTTCTGTAATGCTCACTTGTTGATGAAATCTATCTCTCGACTATGTTACTTTTTTTATAGAAGAAGTGCATTATTCTCATAAAGTTGCTAGTCCAACTGAATGAGATGTCCATTCTTCCTGATCTAACGATAAAATCTTTTTTGGGGTCAACATTGTCATTGTCAGTCCATTAAAGACGAGAGACAGGAAGAAACACTCACTAAACTAGGGTAACTTACACCCTTAACGCTCGTGGACAAGTAGAAGCCAATTCTCTTGAGTAAAACGAGAAGCGAACCCTCTAACTTAGGTTAGTTGAATAGTCGCTCCTGACTAAGCTTCGCATCACAAAACTTATCAACCGCAATCTATTTTTTAGGAACTTAGGATTGTATGGCCAACGTTTATGACTGGTTTGAGGAACGCTTGGATCTCCAAGAGATTGCTGATGATATTACCACCAAATACGTTCCTCCCCACGTTAACATTTTTTACTGTTTAGGTGGAATTACCCTAGTTTGTTTCCTAATCCAGTTTGCGACTGGATTTGCGATGACATTCTACTATAAACCTACAGTTACGGAAGCTTTTTCTTCTGTAGAGTACATCATGAATGAAGTCAACTTCGGTTGGTTAATTCGCTCCATTCACCGCTGGTCAGCCAGTATGATGGTACTGATGATGATTCTCCACACATTCCGCGTTTATTTGACCGGTGGCTTCAAAAAGCCCCGGGAATTGACCTGGGTAAGTGGTGTCATTCTTGCAGTTATTACCGTTTCCTTCGGTGTAACAGGCTACTCTTTACCTTGGGATCAAGTTGGTTACTGGGCTGTAAAAATTGTTAGCGGTGTACCAGAAGCAATTCCCGTAGTCGGCGTTTTTATCTCCGATTTATTACGTGGTGGTTCTAGTGTTGGTCAAGCTACACTCACCCGCTACTATAGCGCTCACACCTTCATTCTTCCTTGGCTAATTGCTGTCTTCATGTTGTTCCACTTCTTGATGATTCGCAAACAAGGTATTTCAGGACCATTGTAATCACTTTGTCATCAAAGTTATTAGCCAACAGCTATAACTTGTGTTTCCAGATCATCGAAGTTTGCTTTAAACTAAAAGAAAACAACTGGATATCGGAAATCACAAGCTAGTTGTAAGCTAATAGCTTTCGCTAATGCTTTAACCTCAATTCAGCCGGAGAGCGCATTTAAAAATGTCAACGCAAAAAAAACCGGATCTGAGCGATCCTAAGTTGAGAGCCAAACTTGCCCAAGGCATGGGTCATAATTATTATGGTGAACCCGCTTGGCCTAACGATTTGCTGTATATATTTCCTGTCGTCATTATGGGTTCTTTTGCCTGTATTGTTTCTTTAGCTGTTTTAGATCCAGCTATGACAGGTGAACCAGCTAATCCTTTTGCTACTCCTTTGGAAATTTTACCAGAGTGGTATTTGTATCCTGTATTCCAAATTTTACGCTCATTACCTAGTAAACTATTAGGTGTATTAGCAATGGCTTCTGTACCCTTGGGACTAATTCTTGTTCCTTTCCTGGAAAACGTGAACAAGTTCCAAAACCCCTTCCGTCGTCCTGTAGCAACAACTGTATTTCTGTTTGGTACTCTTGTGACTCTGTGGCTAGGTATTGGCGCCGCGCTCCCATTGGATAAATCCTTAACTTTAGGATTGTTCTAAGGTAGTTACAGTCAAACATAAACCTGATCACGTCTGTGGTTTTCAAGGGTGTATAAAAGACAATATCTGAAAAACAAATAACACTAGGTCTTTGATGACCTATTGTTATTGATATTTCAAAATATATGCTCTTGAAGACCAACAGACGTTAACTAATAACTCAAGTTGCTAGTTATCTACTTGAAACTGGTAATGGGTAATTGATAATTGGTGGTCAAATCCCTGTTTTCATCCTGTTTATCCTGTTTATCCTTAGATATTGGATATCCTGATTCTGACACTGTGCTTAACTAGCAACTTACGTTAATATAGAATTGCGTCCGCCGAATTTTGAGGTTGATAATCAGGAGGAAGTGAAAATCAAAACATCCCCAATCTCAAATCACCCGCCAAAATTCCCCAGTCTAAAGTATTATCCACTTATTTTTTATTCAAATTAGGGTCAATGCTTGGCATATTGCAGCAAGACCATCGGACTGTAAGGAGTGATCTTAAACTCCTAAACGAAGTGCAACAATGGTTTGAAGAATTTTGTCACAAATATTTACCGAAATATGCCTGGTCAGACAGTCAAATTTATCGTCTTAATCTAGCTTTAGCAGAAGGTTTTACCAACGCTGTTCGTCATGCTCATCATTCTTTACCACCGGAAACAGCGATAGAAATTCAAGTCAGTCTATGGATTAATAGACTGGAAATGAGAATTTGGGATTATGGAAAACCATTTAATCCTGATGTGATCACTGAACCAGTACCGGGTACTCTACAAGTAGGTGGGTATGGATGGTTTTTACTCCGACGTTTGGCTGATAAAGTCGTCTATGAGCGTGATCAAGATACAAGAAATTGTTTGTTAATTGTCAAATATTGTTTAGATGAATCACACTAAGTAGGTTGGCGTTAAAAATTGTCGTTATGACAGGGGACAGGGAACAGGTGACAGGGAACAGGTGACAGGGAACAGGGAACAGGTGACAGGGAACAGGTGACAGGGAACAGGGAACAGGGAACAGGTGACAGGGAACAGGTGACAGGGGACAGGTGACAGGGGACAGGTGACAGGGAACAGGGTAACTTTACTTTTCGTTACTTACAGCGGTTTCTGCTCTTATGAGGTACAAAGTTGAATAATGAAACTCTTGTAAGTGCGGGCATCTTGCCCGCTAAATATGTACCTCATAACACCGGGAAGTGCTGTATGTCGGTTTTTTTTATGTTCACCTACTTAGTATAGTCTGATCGGAATTAAAAAGTTAAAATAAATGGGTACAATAACTATTTAGTTTATTAAAAAGTCCTATTTTTGCCGTTTTCCATCAGCAAAAAATAAACTCGCTATCCTAGAGTCAGCAGTACAAACTTGAGACATGAGCTTTAAAAACTTGCAATTCAACTTTGAAAAAATCCGCCCCTGGCTGACCCTGTTAGCAATTACCTGGTTATTAGCATCCTTGGGTTTGGGCTGGTTAGTTAATTCTTTAGTAATTATTTTCGGACTATTGTTATTTTTACCCGTAGCAGCATTTTTTGGGTTTCGCTGGTGGTTACAAAAGAATCTGGTTAGTGGACAGTGTCCCGTATGTGGTTATGAGTTAACAGGTTTAAATAATAGTCAAACACAATGTACTAACTGTGGAGAGCGATTATTAGTCAAAAACAGTCAATTTCAACGTTTTACACCGGAGGGGACAATTGATGTGACAGCGGTTGAAGTCCAAGCCCAATCATGGGAAGATTAGTTAGTGGTCAGTGGTCAGTGGTCAGTGGTCAGTTGTCAGTGGTCAATGGTCAGTTGTCAATGGTCAGTTGTCAGTGGTCAATGGTCAGTTGTCAATGGTCAGTTGTCAGTTGTCAGTATTAAGTTGGAATCTAGAAGGGAGTTTAGCTAGTTAAATATTTGCCAACTAATACTAACTAATGCTATGCTTTTCTTATGGCATACA
>NZ_KE384678.1:0-4924 GCF_000426925.1 Dolichospermum circinale AWQC310F
CTGTTCCCTGTTCCCTGTTCCCTGTTCCCTGTTCCCTGTTCCCTGTTCCCTGTTCCCTGTCACCTGTTCTTTGCTGTAAGGCTTCCCGTGCTTGTTCCCTGTCGTCAAAGGGGATTTTCTCAGTTCCAAGAATTTGATAGTCTTCGTGACCTTTTCCGGCTAATAATACACCATCTCCAGGTTGAGCTTGGAGAATTGCTGTACGAATTGCGGTAGCGCGATCGCTGATAACTATTGGTTGTAATATATCAGGAATGCCTGCCAATATGTCCTGTAATATCTTTTCTGGATCTTCTGTGCGGGGATTATCTGAAGTCACCACCACTAAATCAGCCAATTCTGCCGCTATTTTCCCCATTTTTGGACGTTTAGTGCGATCTCTGTCTCCACCACAACCAAACACACAAATCATTTTACCAGGAATAAAAGGCCGAGCAGCTTTGAGCAAATTTTCCAGACTATCGGGAGTATGGGCATAATCCACAATCACGCTAATATCCTGTTGTGGATTAAGTACCCGTTCCATGCGTCCAGGAACGCCGGGAAACTCAGGAATGGCATTTACTACCAAATCTAAATTTAACCCTAAATGGAGAGCCGCAGCGATCGCAGCCAAGAGATTTTCGAGATTATATTGACCAACTAAAGGGGAACTAAAAGCTGTATTTCCTTGAGGAGTATGTAAAATTCCACTGACACCATTGGGTTGATAATTTAAATCACTCATCCAAAAATTGGCGGTATTATTGTTAACGCTATAACTCCAAACCTGGTCGGATTTTGTGGACGCAATTAAGCGTTGACAGTAGGCATCATCGGCGTTAAGAATTGCTTTTCCTTGGAGATAATCTGGACTAAATAGCAATGCTTTTGCGGCGAAATAGTCTTCCATATCCCTATGATAATCTAAATGGTCTTGAGTGAGATTAGTAAAGACTCCGACCTCAAAATCACAATTTAACACTCTACCCTGGGCTAAAGCGTGAGAACTAACTTCCATGACAACGGTTTCACAACCAGCATTAAGAGCATTGGCTAATTGCTGTTGTAAATCCACAGCAAAGGGAGTAGTATTCACAGATGTTTGTTCAAAACCAGGCCAACGGGTGTAAAGAGTGCCAATTAAAGCCGTCGGTAAACTAGATTTTGTGAGAAAATACTCAATTAAGTGGGTAGTTGTCGTTTTCCCGTTTGTCCCTGTTACACCCACCATTTTGAGTTTTTGTCCGGGATAACCATAAAAAGCTGCGGCTATTTGAGCGCAGGTTTTAGTCATATTATCGCTACTAATGACTAGAGAATTTGGTGAAGGGGGAGTTTTAAGAATTGCTGCGGAGGAAACAATGGCCGCTACCGCACCAGCAGCTAAAGCACTTGGCCAAAACTCCCCACCATCTACTCTAGTTCCTGGCATTCCCAAAAACAAATCTCCGGTCGTACAAGCATGAGAATTAGTTTTAAGTCCCTGAATATCAATATCCGGTATATTTACAAGAGATCCAATTCCATCTACAGTCGCTAATAATTCCCGTAATTTCATCTGCACCAACCTCGTCACAAGCTTGTCTTGGGCTTATTTAAACATGATTTTGTAGTTTATGGGGAAATTTTATGATCAAGGTGTTTTCGTTTTACTTGATGCTTGACCAATTCTACCGCCAATTGGATTACTGCTTTCATACTTGTTGCGTCAGCAATACCCTTTCCCGCAATATCAAAAGCTGTTCCGTGGTCTGGTGAAGTCCGTACATAAGGTAAACCAATGGTAGTATTTACAGCCCGATCAAAAGCCATTAATTTAACAGGAATTAAACCTTGGTCGTGATAAAGTGCTAAATAAGCATCAGCGGGATTTTTGACCTCACCATTTCCATACCAAGCCAGACCAGGTTTTACCCACATTGTATCTGGAGGTATTGGTCCTTCTAACTGATTTAGGGAGTTTTTGGCGCGGTGTTTTTGGCGTTCTGACTCCAACCAGGGAATTAACCAGTCTATTTCTTCCGTTCCCAATTGTCCCATTTCTCCACTGTGGGGATTTAAACCGGAGATCACAATTCTCCAATTTTTCAGCCCAAAATCATTTTCCAAACACTCTACCAGCAAATCTAGTTTTTTTGTTAATAATTCCGGCGTTAATGTAGTGGCTACTTGACATAAGGGAATATGTGTGGTAGCAAGTAAGGTACGGAGTGTCCAACCGGTAAAGGGAGATTGTGCCACAAACAACATTCCAAACCGGTCTTTGGAGATATTAAAGCCAGCCCTAGCGGCTAAAAGTTCCGTTTGTCCCGGATAATTGTAACCTGCGGCTTTCCAGGCTGATTTAGCGATAGGTCCTGTGACAATTCCATCAAACTCACCCGCCAAAGTGTGAGATATAGCATATTCCATATAAGCAAAACTCGCCGCGCCACTGGCCGCATTACCCACACCCGTGACAATTTCACCAACAGCAGGTAGGTCAATAATAGACAAATCAGCGGGATTTGCCAAAATTAGATCATTATCAATATTTTTACTGATATTTTCATAAGTTATGGTTATTAAATTTTTGTTACCTACTACCACCAGATCACAATTTTTGGTCACTTCTGGATCTGCTAAAGCCTTCAAAATTACTTCTGGTCCGATACCAGCCGGATCTCCTAGCGTTAATACCAACCGTGGGCGTTTATTTTCATTAGTCATGTTGGGTAATTGGTAATTTGTTGTTTGTCAGTTGTTGTTTGTCAGTTGTTGTTTCTTTGCTACTGACCACTGAACACTGACTTTTGACTATTCCCTATTCCCTGTTCCCAAATTGGTTTAGAATAGTTGATAAAGGTCTAACTCGATAGTTTTGATAAACTGAGTTGATCATAAACACAATCAGGAGAATTGTAACATAATGAGCAGTGAAATGTTAAATGCAGCTATATTACCTTTTAGTCTCATCTTCGTAGGTTGGGCTATCGGTGCTTTGTTACTGAAAATTCAAGGTGCGGAAGAATAAAGCCAATTCAAGATATTTGTGAGATTATGGTGCGTTCGCAACGCACCCTACAAAACAAAAAATGTCAATCTTGAGTTTTCATTTTCCAACCTGGTTTGACTACCTGACGACTACGTGCAATTACTAAGGCATCATCGGCGATATCTTCTGTCACAGTTGAACCTGCGGCGATGTAGACATCATTCCCGATAGTAATAGGTGCAACTAAAACACTATTAGAACCGGTTTTGGTGCGATCGCCGATAATTGTTCTATGCTTATTCACACCGTCATAATTAGCAGTAATTGTCCCCGCACCGACATTTACCTGAGTTCCGGCGGTCGTATCACCTAAATATGAGAGATGTGACACATTAGTGCGATCGCCCAATTGAGTGTTTTTCAACTCGACAAAATTACCAATTCTACAACCTACACCCACATTAGCATGACCGCGTAAATGGGCATAGGGACCGATGCGGGTATTATCCTGAATAATACTATCCGTGACTACAGAATATAGGACAGTGACATTTTCACCCAAGTTGCTATTTTCAATTAAACTTCCCGGACCAATACGACTACCAGACTTAATTACCGTCTTTCCACGCAAATGAGTTTGAGGTTCAATAATCACATCTGGCTGTAACTCCACAGTTTCATCAATAGTAATACTAGCCGGGTCAATTAACGTCACACCTGCTAACAACCATTTTGCGTGAATGCGTCTTTGGAAAATATCATTAGCAGCCGCCAATTGTAATCTATCATTAATTCCCAAAATTTCTTGGTAATCTTGAACATCTACCGCCATTACCTTACCCACCTGAGTTACAGCATCAGTGAGATAATATTCTTTTTGGGCATTATTAGCTTGTAAATGTGGTAAGATGTTAGCCAAATCTGGCCAACGAAAGCAGTAAATACCAGCATTTACCCGATCATTTTCTCTTTGAATAGGAGTGCAATCTTTATCCTCAATTATTTTTTGGACAATACCTTCACTATTACGAAAAACCCTACCATAACCTTGAGGATTTGCCAATTGTGCAGTCAGAATAGTACAGGAATTATGATTTTCTTGGTGAGTTTGTAAGAGAGCTTTCAGAGTTTCAGTTCGCAACAAAGGGACATCACCATTTAAAATTAATAAATCCCCAGTATAATCTTGTAAATAGGGAAGTAATTGTTGGATAGCATGACCCGTACCTAATTGTACAGTTTGTTCCACAAACTCCACGCCATGAATGGAATCAATAGCCGTTTTTACTTCCTGAGACTGATAACCAACAATCACTAATTTGCGTGAAGGTGAAAGGGGGGCAGCACCTTCAATAACGCGTTCCACCAAAGATTTTCCACCCAAAGAATGTAAAACCTTAGGCAGATTAGATTTCATTCTTGTTCCTTTTCCTGCCGCGAGAATTGCTACAACAACCATAATTAGCTATCAGTAATTTTGCGATAAATGCCTTTTTGACTTGCTCCCTTCCAGGCGATATCATATCAGTTAATCATCTGTAGCGGGAGTCATAAGAAAATTTTAGATGATTAGAACCAAAGCAAAATATCTGTCCCTAAACCCTCCTTCCTTCGCGCTCTTCGCTCCTTCGTGGTTCATTTCTCCCCTGCTGACCATAAAACAAAAGACGCAGAAAACGGCTCTGTAGTGCCTCTGCGCCCGTACCCAGAAAAAACCCTTAAACCATCTCACCAAGCCTGTACAGTAGGCTGTGCTTGAGGCTGGAACATAAACAGAGAATAAACCACATCACGGCGGATATTCACCATCATATCCAAGAACAACTCATAACCCTCGCTCTTGTACTCAATTAGCGGGTCCTTTTGCCCATAACCACGCAAACCAACGGACTCACGCAAAGCATCCATTTGTTGCAGATGTTCCCGCCACAAAGTATCAATGCGTTGAAGAATAAAAAAGCGTTCCCC
>NZ_KE384678.1:4934-60756 GCF_000426925.1 Dolichospermum circinale AWQC310F
CGCATTAATCCTGGTTGAATCTGGTCAATTTGCGCTTCTTTGAGATCATAAGCAATTCGCGCTTGTTCATGGAGGAAAGCTTTAATTTCCAAAATTCCCATATCTTCCAACTGGCTAGACTGCATATCAGCCAACAGGTAAACAAACTCTTTTACCTTACTCACTAACTTCTCCAATTCCCATTCTTCCGAAGGTAAATCAGGGTTAATGTAATAATCAACGATGTCGTCCATGGTTTGGTGTGCGTATTTGATCACCTGTTCCTTCAAATCTTCGCCTTCCAAGACCCGACGACGTTCCGCATAAATAGCCCGACGTTGGTTATTCATCACCTCGTCATACTCAAATACCTGTTTACGGATATCGTAGTAATAGGTTTCTACCTTTTTCTGTGCGCCTTCTAAGCTGCGAGTCAACATACCCGATTCAATAGGCATATCTTCTTCGACTTGAAACGCATTCATCAATCCAGCAACGCGATCGCCTCCAAAGATGCGTAATAGGTTATCTTCTAAACTGAGGAAAAATCTTGTAGTTCCGGGGTCGCCTTGTCTTCCCGCCCGTCCGCGTAATTGATTATCAATGCGTCGTGATTCGTGGCGCTCTGTACCAATGACGTGCAAACCCCCTCGTGCTACTACTTGATCATGTTCGCGGCTGGTAAATTCCTCATATTCACGTTTAATCTCTTGGTAGGCCGCCCGCAATTTCTGAATTACCACATCATCCGTAGGGGCTTTTTCCGCCGCTACAGCCACTTTATCTTCTGCTTCCAACTCCGGTAAACTACGTTCGCCGTAAGCCTTGACAGCCGCCTCTACCGCCGCTTTTAAAAGCTGTTCTGTTTCCTTTGTTAATTGGGTGGGGAAAATTTCTGGAGAAGCCCGCCAAGTTTTCACCTTTTTTCCTGGAACAAAACCCTGTCCACCACCGCTACCACCTATAGGTAATCCAGAAGCCCTCTGGATACCAAAACTATCATCATCTTCCGGTGTGACAATGCGGGGCATAAAATATTCCCGCAGTTTCAACCTGGCCATATACTCAGAGTTACCACCGAGAATGATATCTGTACCACGTCCCGCCATATTAGTAGCGATAGTTACAGCCCCACTGCGTCCAGCTTGGGCGATAATTTCCGCTTCTCGTTCTACGTTTTCTGGTCTAGCGTTGAGTAACTCATGGGGAATTTCCATTTCTTTGAGGAGTCGGCTCAGGAGTTCAGATTTTTCGACACTAGTTGTCCCCACTAACACAGGTCTACCATTTTCGTGCATTTCGGCACATTCTTTAGCGATCGCTCTCCATTTCCCTGATTCGGTTTTAAACACCATATCAGATAAATCTTCCCGTCTTCTGGGCTGATTTGTGGGGATAATTGTAACTTCTCGTTTATAAATCTTTTCAAATTCCACCTCTTCGGTTTTTGCAGTTCCCGTCATTCCCCCCAACTTGGGATACAGCAAAAACAGGTTTTGATAGGTAATGGTCGCCAAAGTTTGGGTTTCTGGCTGAATTTCTACCCGTTCTTTCGCCTCAATTGCCTGGTGTAATCCATCACTCCAACGCCTACCGGGCAATACCCGCCCCGTAAATTCGTCTACAATCACAACTTCATCATTGCGGACAATATAATTGACATCTTTGAGGAACAATTCCTTCGCTTTAATTGCATTAAAGATAAAATGCGCCCAAGGGTCTTCCGGGTCAAATAAATCTGTCACACCTAGTTGATTTTCTGCTTCAGCAAAACCCTCATCTGTCAAAAGAACATTACGATCCTTTTCATTAACTTCGTAATGTTCATCTTTTTTGAGAGTAAAAGAAATTTCCGCAGCTTGTAAATATTTTTCCGTAGGTCTTTCCACCTGACCAGAAATAATCAGGGGTGTCCGGGCTTCATCAACTAAAATTGAATCTACCTCGTCAATGACGCAGAAATTAAATGGCCGTTGCACCACCTCGGACATAGAGGTAGCCATATTATCCCGCAGGTAATCAAAACCTATTTCACTATTTGTTACATAAGTAATGTCACAATCATAATTTTTTTTGCGTTCACTGGGGGTCATTGTAGACTGAATTAGCCCCACACTCAAACCCAAGAACCGATGTACTTGACCCATCCATTCTGCGTCCCGACGGGCTAGATAATCGTTAACGGTAATTACGTGAGCGCCCTTACCAGTCAAGGCATTTAAGTAACTTGGTAAAGTCGCTACCAAGGTTTTTCCCTCACCGGTTTTCATTTCAGCGATTTGCCCATTGTGAAGGATTATACCGCCTTGTAATTGAACATCAAAGTGGCGCAATCCCAAAACACGTCGACCTGATTCCCGAACCACAGCAAAAGCTTCTGGTAAAATATCATCTAGGGTCTCACCCTTAGATAGTCGTTGTTTAAACTCGACGGTTTTAGCCCTTAACTGTTCATCAGAAAGCGGTTTAATATCTTCCTCTAAGAGGTTAATTTCTGTAATGTCAGGTTGGTATTTTTTAAGTTTACGAGCGTTGGGATCGCCCAACAAAAGTTTTAGCATGGCAGTTTATAGAATTAAATCAGGAAGGATGGAGATTCAAGCTTTGGCTATATGATTATAGACGTTTAATCTCACCCAGCCGCTTTGCTTATGGGTGGGTGGAAAATGAGAATTTACTCAAAAACCGAATTAAAAAACTGATCACTTATATACAATCAGTGGTTTTAATTATTATTTTAATATTGAAACTGCCTAATCGTCACATTTTGCCGTGAGAAATTATGTTTCGCACAAAGGCACAAAGTTAAGAGTTTACAGGATTTGCACCGTGGGCGCTGGTGGCGAATCCGAATATACAGCCCATAGCCACACTTGAGCCAAAAATCACTAACATCACGATGAGTAGTTGGCGTTTTAGTCGCTGGTGGGATTTACTTTTTGCTAAATTTGCCATAGAGTTCTCAATTTGACTATTTATTTGCAGTAGGTAGGGGAAAAGTTCCTAAAATTTCATCAACTCCAGCACCTCTGGTTTCACCGTCTTTTACCCAATCATTATTATCATCTGTGAAACCTACTCCACCTTGAAAATAACATTGGAGTTCTATGAATTTTTTATCTTCTGATATTAAAAAGTTGAAAGCTCCCCATTTTGTAGCACATTCAAATTGAGCTTTTTTGACTTGATTACTGTATTTTTCTTGTAGATATTTAGCATAGGGTGGATCGGTGGGTAAGGGTGTTAAAAATTTATATTCGTTTCCTAGAGTTGGTAATTTACCTAAAGAAAATCCCTCACGACTACCATCTTTAAGTTTTTTAGCATCCCAACAAGTAAGAGAAACTTTTTTCTTTTCATCAAAAACTTCTAAACCGATAATTTTATTAGCTGGACATTGCTTTTTATATCCTTTGATATATTCTGGATAGAGTTTAGTTAATTGTTTAAACAATGTTTCGCATTTTTGTTTCCCCCCACAAGATCCTTTAATAATTGGACTTTTTATGGGTTTTGCTAATACAATTTTTGAGTTCAAAACTTCTAAACCAACTAAGAGACTAACTAATGTTGTAATCATGGGGAATAAAAGAATTAAGTTTTTTAATTCAATACCTTGTCCAAATTGAAAAAAGTCTTGATTTGTAGGTTGGGTTGAGGTACGTTCACGAAGTGTGGCGAAGCCATAACCCAACATGAGCGTCGGGTTGCGCTGTTGCTTAACCAGACCTACAAAAAATGGACAAGGTATTGTTAACTTTATCATATTTGTAAACACTTCTGTTGTTTATTTTTTGTTACCAGCGTCGAGAAGAAAATTTCCCAAAATAAGAATTGCCTATGACAGAGAAAAATTCCGAGTTATTTAACTTTCTACAGGCAAGAAAATCGTCAACACTTCGCCATTTTGAGGACGTTGACGGACAATCAACTTGCCACCAATTGCTTGAAATAAATGTTTAGTTGCAGCTATATTTAAAGTAATTACGCCTGTTTCTGGTTGGAACATTAATAATTGACCTAAAGATTTACGAATTGGTGGTGTTGTCATGGAGCTTTGGGGATCTTGACAATTAAACTGAGGTGACAATTGTAATTTTAGTTGATCACCAGCGGTCATTACTTGGACTTGAATACAACTTCCGGGGGGTAAACTGCGAGTAAAATTCTCCATTAAACCTGTGAGTACCCGGTCTAGCATAGCAGGATTACTAACCACCGTTGGCAGTTGCTTAGGCAAGACCACATTTAAAGTTAAATTACGGCGAGTTGCTGCTTGTTGCCAACGGGGAATACTTTGCTTTAATACTTGATCTAAACACATTGGTGTTAGTTGAGCATGGACAGCTTGGGAAAATTTTGAGACTAGGGGTTGTTGGGATAAGTTTTCTAATTCGGCTGCCTTAAATAATAACTCCATTCTGTCAATTTGATCAGTACATTCATGATCAATAACTTCCAGACGACTGATAACATTGACAGGTAAATCCTGGTGTTTTAATAGCAACCGTGTCATCATGCGAATTGTTGTTAAAGGGGTGCGGACTTCATGGGCAAAAGCTTGTAGTAATTCTACATCAGGACGAGATGGATGTTTTGGCGGTGGAGTAGGTGAAGGAACAGATGATAAAGTATGGGTAACTTGTGGATTACTTTCTGGGATAGTTAATTCCTGAAGTAATAATTTACTAAATTGCATGATAGTGTGATAGTCTGGAGCAACTAAAGGATAGTTTTGGACTTTAGTATCTAAATCAGCAAACAATTCTGGATTAGTTAAAACTACCCTAGAGCCTAAAGATTGCCAAGCTTGTTGTACTATTTCTGGTGCAAAGGAAAATAAAAACTCTTTCTGACCATTTTCAAGTTCAGACAAAACCAGCACTAATCTAAATTCATCTGTAAAGACTAAACAAAACTGCTCTGCTGCGAGAGGATCAGCCGGTAATAAAGGTAAAATAGATTCTTGAAAAGTAGGAGTTTCAGGAGAAATAGTTTCTATATTATTAATATTATTAATATTATTAATGTTATTTACATTCTGGAGGATTTCTGGGGGGATAATAAACGGCATCAAAGCCAAAGGGTTAAAAGGTTTTGCAGAAAAAGTTATCGTTTGTAAATGTTGTGTTAGTTCTGGGTGACTAAATAAGGGGGCAGGTGCGGCTAAAACCAAACCTGGGTTAGTATGGGGTAAAGTCGTAGTCAGGGACCGGAAAAAACCCAACAGCAGGTTTTCTGTGGCCGCGAGACTGACACACCATTGATGTTCGGCCTTAGCCGTGGAACAGTCAGCCTTATGAGACTGACTTGAAGATAAAACTTCCTTGAGACTTGGCAAAATCCATTTGTACATAGGTTTTTGTCCCTTGATTGCAGAATTGCTACAGTAGCTAACGGTGGCTAGGGAGATGTTTGCACCTTATAATCATGGGATTATAGACCTTGGTGTGAAGAAGTCAAAGTCGTACAACCGAACAATTAAGGTGCAATTTCCTCAATTTTTGACTTTTTAAGCGTCAAGTCTCAGGTAACAGAGTCCAATTACCTATTATGAATCCGTTATTAATTAAAAATACCTGGCGACTAGAGACCGCCAGGCCAATGTTAATAAGTAGCTTGTTGGATGAGAGTATCTAACTCCTGCTGCATTTTGCTTCTGACTAACTCATAACATTCATTAACATAGGTGCGATCGCTTGCGGCTTGTTTCCCATAGCGTGGGAACACAATCGGGGGACAAACCCTAGTATAGATAGATATGGGTAAGGGAATATTAGGTAACGGACCAAAAGCCAGTCCCCAAGGTAATCCTAGATAAATAGGGAAAACTAAAGGGTCAACTCCAAATATCCAAGGCATCCCCATGTTATGGAATTTCTGCATGATCTGATATATATCAGCTAGAACAATCAGGGTATCATGTGAACCCCAGGAAATCGCCGGAACAATAGGGACATTTTCCCGCAGAGCTAACTTAATAAACCCCTGACGTTGAGCAAAGTAAATTTTATCTCGCATTGCATGGGGGCGAAAGACATCCTCAGCACCACCAGGATAAACTAAGACACTAGCACCAGCCCGCAAAGCCGTGTAAGCCATTTTGGGATGCGCTCTGACTGCACCGGCTTTCATCGCCATTTCTGCTGCTGGAGGGAAGACATCCCAAACCTTGGGGTGCATTAACCCATAAATCTGGCGTTGTACACCAAAGCGACGATACCAATCATATAACATCATTGATGTGTCTGGAGATGCTAGTCCGCCATTATGAGAACCGACAACGAGAATTTTTTCATCTGGGACATTTTCCCAGCCACTGGTTTGGACTCGAAAGTAAAAGTTATATAACAAGCCCAATATGGGCATCATAGATTCGATGAACTTTGGATCTCGTTGATCCAATGACCACCCTGTATTAGTCTTTTGAAGATGTTGCAGTTTTAACATCAGGAAATTTGATCAGGATTTACACGGATGAAATAATCCGTTATTTTGCAGTTTTATCTAGCCTAACGTAAGCTTTCCAATATTTCCCGTACTCCGACTAAACATCCTCTAATACTACACAGTTTCTCAGTTTGGCAAATCACTAACTAGCTACTAACTTTAGTCTAACTAAGACTAGAGGATTTATGCAAAATGTAGCTGATAGCGCGGGTGGCGTAGCTATAAACGTTATTATATAGGTGGGGTAGCTCATGAATTACCCTACTTCTGCTCTGTTTTGGGTAAGTTCATTGACAAATTACGTTATCAACCTAAAGGGGTGTAGAAATAACATGAAGACTTTGAGACCATTGACAATTGTTCCCTTGGGGTTAGCAATAAGTTTATTGCTTAATGAGGCTAGTTTTGCCAAACCCCCAATTACTGAAATTAAAAATCCTCTCCAGATAGACCCAATAATTTTAACTGGTATGTCCGGGGGAACAGTTAATACTGATTGCGGGTATATTTCCACTACACCTAGTCAACTGATTGAAATCACAGATTCAGTACCATATCTACAGTTAAGATTAGAGAGTGAAGGACAAGCAACGCTATTAATTGATGGTCCAGGGGGTCGGTTCTGTGTACTTAGTAATGATGATCTGAAAAGTAAACCAAAACTTTCTGGTTACTGGACTAAGGGAAAATACTCAGTGTATGTGGGTGAATTATCAAAACAGAATCATAATTATACCCTTTCTATTTCACAACAACAACAAAAGTAACAATTTTAGCTTTGTTACCGGATAAATTTTGTGGGGTGGTAATCTGATCTGGGCAACTATAGTCAGTATCCTTGTGGATTACTAAGTATAATAGACTCACGCCAATCTTGGCTGAGATTATTTGCAGCAATCAGATTATGAGAGTCTCAAGTTTTGGCAACAAATTGGACTCCTAACATGATATTGGTATTACAGTGACTCAATTTCTATGATAAGTTCACAAATGTTATGGGTTGTCCAAAGCTATTAATAGCAGAGATAACAGCCTACTACAGTCATTCTGTAGAAGGATTGTTTTTTGTCTAACCAACTCTTAATTACCTATGAATAGCATCCGACTCCACTGGAGTTAGACGGTATGAAGGTAATTATGTCTCAACTATTTTCGGTAATGCCAAAGTTTTGCCAACAATAATTAATGCTAATAGCTATTAGCAAAGACAAATCACCCATCAGTCATGAACGGTATAGAAATTTAGTATCGCTATCAAAACTTGTGTTAATGATCAAAATCTTGAAGGGGAAATATGTTTAGAAGACTAATTGGGGTTGTTGTGGTTACTATTTTACTGACATTACAGTTGCTTGTCGGTAATGCAACAGCGGTAGAACTAGATGAAGCTATTCGCACAGTACCATTAAATGCCCAAGGCGATACCGTTGTCCTCAGTTTGAAACAGGTCAAAGAAGGCAAAAGATTATTTAATTTCGCTTGCGCTCAATGTCATGCGGGTGGAGTTACTAAAACTAATCAAAACGTGGGACTTGAACCAGAAGCTTTAGCAGGTGCTTTACCCAACCGTAATAATATTGAAGGTTTGGTAGACTATCTTAAAAATCCGACCACCTATGATGGTGTAACAGAAATTTCTGAAATCCATCCCAGTATCAAGAGTGCGAATATTTTCCCAGTCATGCGAAATCTGACAGAGGAAGACTTGAAAGCAATTGCTGGACATATTCTCTTACAACCAAAGGTTGTTGGTACAAAATGGGGTGGTGGTAAAATTTATTACTAAATTTACCATAATACAGTCAAATAATCAATAATAGAGCTTATGTGAGTTAAGTGGAAAAAAACCTGGTAATTCCGTTGATAATTGCCAAAATCATCGTTTTGGGCAACTCTGGAAACTCTCATAAAACAGCAAGAGTTGTGAAGTCACATAAGGCATATAATACATAGTAAGGGCAGAATTACTTTGCCCTTATTTTTTGTAGGTATTACTTACAGCGATTTTCATGTAAATGAACCACGGTTTTTGTTTCGCGCCGGAAGAGGTTAATCAACTCACCTATGGCCAATTACCTATTACTTTGATTATTATGAACCGTGTTCGTTCTAAATCCGATTTACCGGAAAAAATTTGTGTAGTCTGTCAACGTGCCTTTACTTGGCGGAAAAAATGGCAAGATTGTTGGGATGAAGTAAAATATTGTTCGGAACGTTGTCGTCGTCGTCGTTCTCAGGCTAAAGATGAGACTTAGGGAACATTGACCACGACTGACGCAACTGGGATAATAAGATGAAATCGTAGTTAGGACTTTAGTCCTATCTGCTAAACACTATGGTAAGACTGATCAGGGCTAAAGCCCTGACTACAAATCATATTATATTTATCATATTTTATGATATTTTATCTATAATTTTTTGTGACACTTGCATCAGTCCTATTGACAATAGTTAATTGACAATTAACATTTAATATAATAACGAACAAATAAGAAAATAACATGACATTACAAGTACAACCTAAATTAATTATTCATGGTGGCGCTGGTAGTTCTCTGCAAGGTAAGGGGGGATTGATAGCGGTTCGCAACTCTCTATCTAAAATAGTTGCAGATGTTTATACTCTTTTACTGAATGGTGCAAATGCAACAGAGGCTGTAGTTCGAGGCTGTCAAATGTTAGAAGATGAGCCACGCTTTAATGCTGGTACTGGTTCTGTACTGCAATCTGATGGACAAATTCGCATGAGTGCTTCTATCATGGATGGGACTACTGGCCGTTTTAGTGGTGTAATTAATGTGTCACGGGTAAAAAACCCGATTGAAATGGCATTATTTTTACAAAATTCCGATGACCGAGTTTTGTCTGATTATGGTGCGGCTGAGTTAGCGCGGGAGTTACAAATTCCTAGTTACAATGGTTTAACTGATTTGCGCTTGCAAGAATGGACTCTAGAACGTCAAGGTAATTTTCAAAGAACTATGGCTGGGGTGGTAGCAGAACCAGAGATGGCATTAAGTAGTAATGCGGGTAGTGGAACTATTGGTGTTGTGGCTTTAGATGGTGATGGTAAATTAGCTGCTGGTACTTCTACAGGTGGTAAAGGCTTTGAAAGAATTGGGCGCGTCAGTGATTCAGCGATGCCAGCGGGTAATTATGCAAATCTTCATGCGGGTGTTAGCTGTACAGGTATTGGTGAAGATATTATTGATGAGTGTTTAGCCGCTAAAGTTGTGGTGAGGGTAACAGATGGAATGTCTCTACAGAATGCGATGCAGAAATCATTTACAGAAGCGCAGAAAAATAACAGGGATTTTGGAGCGATCGCTCTAGATGCCACTGGCATGATATCCTATGGTAAAACCTGTGAGGTATTACTGGCTGCTTACCATAATGGAGAAAACATTGGTGATACTTTAGAATGGAATGATCAAGAATTAATTGGTCATTAGCCAGTTGTCAGTTGTCAGTGGGAAGAGTAAAGATAAATATTTTCCTTATTTTCCCATTTATTCTTCTTTGTGATTTTGTCGTAAAAAAATGAATATTCCCTTAACACAATCTGATCATGATGTTCGCACAGCATTAAAAGCAATTTGGGGATATGACGATTTTCGTCCCCCCCAAAAGGAAATTGTTAACTGTTTAATATCAAAAAAAGATGCTTTAATTATTATGCCCACAGGTGGGGGAAAATCTATTTGTTTTCAACTTCCCGCACTACTAAACACAGGACTAACTTTAGTAATTTCTCCTTTGGTGGCGCTAATGGAAAACCAAGTTGAGGAATTACGTCAAAAACAGCAAAAAGCAGGACTTTTGCACAGTGAATTACCCGCTTTACAACGACAGAAAACTTTGCAAGCTTTAGAAAAAAAGGAATTAAGATTATTATATTTAGCTCCTGAAACCTTACTCAGTCCAATAGTTTGGCAAAAATTGTGTAATCCTCAACTACAAATTAATGGTTTCATACTAGATGAAGCCCATTGTTTAGTCCAATGGGGTGATAGTTTTCGTCCAGCTTACCAACGGTTGGGAACTGTGCGGGAAGCGTTACTAAAATCAAAACCACCAGGAACAAAAATTAGTATAGCAGCTTTTACCGCCACTGCTGATCCTGTAGCTGAAAAGATTATTTCTCAAGTTTTAAAATTAGACAAACCTGATATTTTTAAGATTAATCCCTACCGAGAAAATTTAAACCCTATTGTCCGAATTGCGTGGACTCCTAGAGGAAGAAAACAACAATTATTAAAGTTTATACAAAAACGACCAAATCAAGTTGGTTTAATTTATGTAAGAACTCGAAAAGATAGCGAATATCTCAGCCAATGGTTAATAGAAAGGGGTTATCATACTGCTAGTTATCATGCAGGATTAAGCCCTACAGAACGCCGGAATATTGAAGCTAATTGGTTAGGTGGAAAAATCCTGTTTGTGGTCTCTACTTGTGCTTTTGGTATGGGGATAAATAAATCTGATGTGCGTTGGGTGGTTCATTTTCATGCACCATATTTATTATCCGAATATGTACAAGAAATAGGGAGAGCGGGAAGAGACGGGAAACCTGCTGATGTTTTAACCTTGGTCAGTGAACCGACAGGATTTTTAGATCCTGGGGATAAACAAAGACAGAAATTTTTTGAACAACAACTACAATTACAACAACAAAAAGCGCGAAAATTAGTCAAGAAATTACCACCCCAAGGGGAAATAAATAGTGTAATTAAAGAATTTCCAGATAGTGCGGTGGCGCTTTCTCTTCTCCATAGTAACGGACAATTGGAATGGCTTGATCCTTTTCATTATTCTATTTCTTCTCAGTCAGGAAAGCCAGCACAAACCCAATTACAAGCTGGTAAACTGAGTGAATATCTCACTACTAAACAGTGTCGTTGGCGGTTTTTATTAAATGCTTTTGGCTTTGAAACACCAACTGTTAATTGGCGTTGTGGACATTGTGATAATTGTAGAAATTAATTAAGTAGGTTGGTGTTAAAAATTGTCGTTATGACAAGGGAACAGGGAACAGGGAACAGGGAACAGGTTTTGGACAACTTTACTTTTCGTTACTTATGTTGTTTTTTCCGTTCACCTACTTATCAT
This sequence comes from Dolichospermum circinale AWQC310F, assembly GCF_000426925.1. Classification (GTDB taxonomy): domain Bacteria; phylum Cyanobacteriota; class Cyanobacteriia; order Cyanobacteriales; family Nostocaceae; genus Dolichospermum; species Dolichospermum circinale. The sequence continues at coordinate 16,473 of NZ_KE384678.1, forward strand.
TTGTTAATGATTATTTTTAATTCTTAATTGATTGTTCTTGGCTACAATATTTATTCAACTGAACAGCTAAAGTATCTGCTTGTTTACCAGCGGTTTTGGCTGCGGTTGTCAGTGCGGAATCAATTTCTCTTCTAGCTTTTTGAATTTTGATTTTACCATCTGAAGATACTTCTGCTGTTTTAGTATCGCCAAGAGCCTTAGCAGCTTTACCTATGGCTTGACTGAGATGATCAAAGACTTTGATAAAACTGGTTTCAAATTCTTTTAATTTGGGATCTTTTAAGTTCAATTTCTGAAGTTCTTGAGTGACATTTTTCAAGTCTTTAGATAACTTTAAACTAGTTGATACTTGCTGACCTTTTTTGGTATCAATCAGTGATGTACCCTGATTAACGGCTTTAATTAGTCGCTGACATTGGGAGGTTTTACTGTCACTACAACTAGTAATTAATAAAGCAATGCTCAGAGCAACAGGAGCAATAACTGGATAACGAGAAAACAACATTTAAGAATTTAAGAACTTAAAAATTTAAAATTCAAGAGAGTTGGAAACAGGGATTTAAACCCCCAAATTTAGGAAAATAGGAAGCAGAGCATAGATTAAAGATATGACAGCAGTTTTTATCTAAGTAGGTTGGCGTTAAAAATTGTCGTTATGACAAGGGAACAGGGAACAGGGAACAGGGAAGAGGTTTTGGGTAACTTTACTTTTCGTTACTTATGTTGGTTTTTTCCGTTCACCTATCTATTTAAACCACAGATTACCTTCCTTCTTCGCGCCTTTCCTACTTCGCGCCTCTGCGCGAAACAAAAACCGTGGTTCATTGGCCAGCAAAATCCCTGTCAGCCGATACTTTACCAATCTACTGGCAAACCCAGTTTATCTAAGGTTTTGCCATCTTGCAACAGTGGTTGAATATCGCTATCTATTTGGATTTTACCATTAGATAAAACTAAAGCCCGTTGGGTGAGTCTTCCTAGCCACTGGAGATCATGGGAAGCTATTAACATCACTTTTACAGGCAATTTTAATAATACTTGGGCTAAATGTCGTCGCCATGCTGGATCTAGTCCGTTGGTGGGTTCGTCCAAGATGAGAATTGACGGATCTAGGGCTAAAATCGCCGCTAAGGCGGCTAAACGTCTTTGTCCTCCAGAAAGTTCATGAGCGGAACGGTGGGCGTAGGATTCTAATCCAAAGTCGGCTAATAGTTGATGGGCTTTCTCCTTTGCAGCTATGGGGGAAATGCCATAGTTAAGGGGTCCAAAGGTGATATCTTCCAGGATTGTGGGCATAAATAATTGGTCATGAGGATCTTGAAAGCTAAAACCAATTTGTTGCCTAATTTGCGGTAAAGTGTTTGGCAATATCGGTACACCGTTAATCCAAATTTTGCCGCTTTGGGGATGTTTTAAGCCAATTAGGTTTTCTAATAAGGTGCTTTTGCCTGAACCAGTAGCGCCCATTAAAGCGACGCGATCGCCTGTTTGTAAGCTAAAAGAAATTTCTTGTAATACAGGGTGCTGTTGTGGATAAGCGTAAACCAGATTTTGGACTTCAACAACAGCAGTATGGGGTTGAGAAAGGGAAATTTGGGGATTAGAAGTTAATGATGTCAAGATTCACCACTCAAATAACAGTAAGGTAGGAACTTAGGGTTAAACAAGTAGCTATCACCCCAGCTATTAATAGGGTAAAGCGTTCTTTGGGTTTGAGGGGGGAATCTAGAGGTAATTTTCCGTTATATCCACGGGCTACCATAGCAGCATAAACTCTTTCCGATCTGTCTAGGGTGCGAAGATACAACGCCCCAATCATGGCAGCACTAGCATAACGTAGCCACCCTGCTGTACCATTTAAACCACGTAGTTGGGCGCTGCGCTGCATTCGCGTCACTTCTAAGAGTAATATTTCTAAGTATTCTCCAGCGAGAATCAGATTTTCCTTTAATGGTGCAGGTATCGGTAAGCTTTTGAGAGCGATACCCAAACTATGGGGAGGTAGGGTTAATAAAAAGCCATTCATGACAATTAAACAAATTAGGGAACGCACAAGCAAAAAACTAGCTCGTTCCCATCCCAATGGTAAGGCCACGAGGGATAAAAAAATTAATTCTGCACCCAGTAGACCGCCTAATTTGGGTAGGGGTACTTGTAACAAATAAATCCACACAAGAGCGATCGCTCCATAGACAAGTAAATTAGACCAAGTATGATACTTTAAAAAAGCCGCCCCAATTACAATAATTAGGGATAATTGCAAGCGTAATGGCAAGGAAATTTGCATCATAATTAATTAAGCATTTTTCGGTCTGATAATTTTGGCAATGCCAAAAGCCACAGCAAAGCAAGCTGTAGCACCTACCAACCCAGCAATACTAGTACCAATTTTCCCCAAACCCTGAATATTATAATCAGCTAAAGGTGTGGGGACAATTACCCGCACGTTTTCCGCTAAATCAATAAATCCTAAGTTTTCTGCTACCTTTTCCAAACCATCAGGCCAAGCGGAAGCGCATAGGGATAATACACCAGAAATCAGTAAAATACTGACAACGGGAACTAACCAACCTCTAATTTTCTGTTCTTCACCTGGTAACAAATCTGGACGAGTTGTAGATAGGTAATTTAGAACACCTCCGGTAATCGCCCCTTCCCCAACACCGATCAAAATATGTATACCTGTCATTGTAGGTAAAACTAGGTTGGCTGGTGCTGTCCCAGAAAGAGCTAATTCAATAGCACAAGCCATAGCGGCGACAACTACGCTTACTCCCGCTGCTATCCCTCCTGCTAGGGGTAAAAGTCTTTGAAAACCGCCAAATAGTCTTTGCAAAGTTTGCGTTAATCCCCAAGCTACCCACACGCCGATGACTCCCATGTTAAAAATATTTGCTCCCAAGGCAGTAATTCCACCATCAGCAAATAACACGGCTTGAATAATCAAAACCGTGGCAATACATAACATTCCCGCCCAAGGACTACCCAAGATAATCGCGGCTAAAGCCCCTCCCAATAGGTGGCCGCTAGTCCCCCCCGCTACGGGAAAATTAACCATTTGGGCGGCGAAAATAAAGGCTGTGGTTAAACCTAATATGGGGGCGCGACGAATACCAAAAGCTGTTTGCGATCGCTCAAAAGCTACAAATAAAGCCGCCGCACTGGCTAAACTGGTCACTGCGGCAACTGGTACAGAAACAAATCCATCAGGTATGTGCATGAAAAGTCCTAGTTTTGTGTCGTCTTTACACTAATTTGAGCAATGTAACAATTAACAAAATTAATAGCAAACTAAAATTTATCTGTCTTGAGAATACCCTATTGGTAGATGTTCTGGGATTTTATTTAGAGAATTTTTGTAATAAAAAATACGTCAAATTATATATTTATTTTGTGAATTATTAACATTTATAAATATTTATGACATCTTCTCAGATTTCTATCCGCTGCAAGAGATTAGCAATCTACAGCTTTGGTAATTTACGTCTGAATTAGGCAGACAATTTTATAATATGGATTTTTAGTTTTTATTCCAACTGTCAAATGTTAATATATAAGTAACTTAGTGAAACCAAGTTATAATTTTGGAATTAACACCGTGCCAGCTAAAGATGCTTTTCATAACATTGTCAAAACAGCACTAGAAAAAGAGGGCTGGTTCATCAGTCATGATCCTTATCCATTGCAAGCGGGAACATTAGAATTATATATTGATTTAGGAGCAGAAAAAGTTATTGCAGCCGAAAAAGAAGGACGAAAAATAGCTATAGAAATCAAAAGTTTTCTTAATCCTTCAAAAATTACAGAACTTTATGCTGCATTAGGACAATTTATAATTTATCGTCTTGCTTTACAAGAACAAGAACCAGAACGGACTTTATATTTAGCAGTTCCTATTACTGTTTACAATGAATTTTTTATACTGCCTTTTATTCAAGCAGTGATTAAAATGAATCAACTTTATTTAGTAGTTTATAATTTTGAAAAAGAGGTAATAGCAGAATGGCAAAATTAGAAGAATATCGGCAATATATTCAGAACTTACTGAAACAACACGCTAGTATGGTTTGGGATAAACGCATTCAAGCACAGACAATTTTTGATCTTGAAAATAACCATTATCAATTAATTTATGTAGGTTGGCGTGATCAAACTCGTATTTATGGACCTGTTTTACATCTAGATATTATTGATGATAAAATCTGGATTCAGCAGGATGGTACAGAGGTGGGAATTGCTAATGAATTGGTTGAATTAGGTGTACCAAAAGAAAATATTGTTTTAGGTTTTCAATTGCCTTCTGTCCGAAAATATACAGATTTTGCTGTTAGTTAATTAACTCTCAATTATTAACATAAATTATGTTAATATATAAGTAACCTAGTGAAACCTACGTTCAAAACTATGACCAATATTAATATTTCTGTACCTGAATCACTGAAAAGTTTTATTGATCACGAAATTGTTGAAGGTGGTTATAGTTCAGCGAGTGAATATTTACAACAGTTAATTATTCAAGAAGCACAAAGGAAAAGTAAAGCAGGTTTAGAGGAGTTTTTGATAACTCAGGAAGAATTTGAAAAGACTTTAGATGAATTAGCTGATGATTTTGCAGATTCTGTGGGTGCAAATGCGCCTATTTTGTCAGATTATGCTGTTAGTTGTGAAAGTATTTATGAGGATCATTATTAAAAATGCAATATTTAGTAGATACGAATATTTTATTGCGTCTTGTACAGCGTAATGATCCATTAAATCCAGTGATTAGAAATGCAGTTAGAAAGCTGAAAAATGATAGAAATATAATGTTAATTCCTCTGATTTCTGGAATGTTGCTACAAGTCCTTGATGATAGTTTAAAGTAATTTAAAGCCACCTAAATTTAATAAATGTTGAGCAAATGCAGATTTTTCACAATTAGTAAATCCTACCGTTAAATAACTTTTCTTAAATTCTTTAAATCCTGGTTGATTGTTAAGAATAATATAGGGTTCAATAAATATTTTAGAATTATCGCCATATACAATATAATCACGTTGATAACTGTCATCAATTTCATATCCATAAGGAATAAACCGACTAATTAAAAGATAAATTTTTTCATGTTTATAGGTATATAATTCGTGTAGGTTATCATAGTCTAAACTCTCATAATCTTGATAATTTCCAGATGCTATGAGAAAAATAGGACGATTATTTTCAATAGCTCTAGTGATAAAAGATAGTTTACTATAGCTAGTATTAATTGCTAATTCTTCCCCATCTTGCACATCAAAATGTGAACAATATCCGGCTGTTGTAAGTTGATGAGTTTGAATATAAACCCCTCCAAGTGATAATTTAGACTGAATAGGTACAGATTTTCTGTTGAGTTCTGGTTGATAATAATTAATAGCTTGCTTTTCTAGTCTCCTCAGATTTTCTGCAAGATTAGAAATTCTATTTAATAAATCTTCTGTGACAACTTGATAACGGATAATAGCGTTTTCAATTACTTCAAATTCTGCTTGACGATGATGATTAATATGACGATTTCTCAAATTATGGGAAAGTCCAATATACATTACTGGAGAATCACTATTACCAACATAATAAATACCAGGTTTTGCTGGCAAATTTTTCCGCTGATTATATGGTAAAAATGGCATTTCTTTAAAATTCAGATTTAGCCTCATAACTTTCTCAGTCTTTTAATGAATAAACTCACAAAAATGATCAGATACTATTAATTTTCCCTAACTGGTAATTCTTTTCCATACTGAATTAACAACCCAATTGCCATTCCCATACCCACAATTGCCATCAAGTAAAATAACGCAATCAATCAAATATAAATTGGTGGTACAATTCCCTCAACTTCCACAGATTGCGCTACCTTCACCGCTGGAAATTGACGTAGAGATTCAGGTAAAGAAATTGCTTCTACCTCTACCTTGTGAGGTGAACCATCAAAAAATTGTTCTTGCCATATTAACCTTCCTTCTGAATTAGGAACTCCTTGATAAGCAAACACTGTTAAATTATCTTCTAATGCGATCGCTTTTACTCGCAATCTTACATCTTTAATAGCTGCCCCTGTAGTGCTATCCTTGACCTCAACCGCTAAATTTGCCCAAAGTTTCCCACAGTCGCCATTGTATCCGCTGTAATGCCCAATCTCGGTGCAAGTGCCATTTGTTCTCTAGTTAGCGGTAAATAAATCAATATATCATAAATAGTCCTGAAAATTATTTTTCCAAGTTATTGACAATAATTCCTGATTCCTTTACTATACATAAAGCTAATTGCAAATAATTTGCAATTTACCGTACCCCCATTCCCCTATTAGTCTTATGTCTGACAACTTTACTGAGAGTAAAGATAAAATTTGGCATCGTCGTCAACTGCTACAACTGGGATTTTCCGGTGCATTCATGATCACGACAGGGACAATTTGGCAAATGTTAAACAGCAAAAATTATGCCAGTGTCAAAATACCACCCATGAAAATAACAGCTTCTAATGGTGCTACTAACCCCATGCAGGTGTTACGAGATTTTGATTATGGGACAATTAAACAGGAAAATGGGCGCACAGTCCGCGAATTTCGCTTAATTGCTGGTACTTCCACCATTCAGCTTAATAGTGCTGTCTCCTATAACATTTGGGATTTAAACGGGCGCATTCCTGGCCCCACACTCCGGGCTAAAGAAGGAGAAAAAATAAGAATACTTTTTCTCAATAATGCTGGACATTCCCATTCTTTGCACTTTCATGGAGTTCATCCCGCTGAAATGGATGGCATGAAACCCATAGGTAATGGTAAAGCAACTATATATGAATTTGATGCCGAACCCTATGGCGTTCATTTATATCACTGTCATGTCGCTCCGGTTACTCGTCACGTTGCTAAGGGATTATATGGAATGTTTATTATTGATCCTCCTAAACCCCGTCCCCCTGCTGACGAAATAGTTTTAATCATGTCTGGCTATGATGTAAATGATGATAACCGCAATGAGTATTATGCTTTTAATGGTGTGCCACATCATTATATGCACCATCCTATTCAAATTTATCAAAATCAGTTAATTCGTGCCTATGTTTTGAATATTATTGAATTTGACCCCGCTGTAACGTTTCATCTTCACGCTAATTTTTTCGATGTTTATCCTTCGGGAATGACAATGAATCCCAGTGTAAAAACGGATGTTTTAACCATGGGTGTAGCAGAAAGACATATTTTAGAATTTGCTTTTAAGTATCCAGGTAAGTATATGTTTCATCCTCACCAAGATGCGATCGCTGAAAGCGGTTGTATGGGACAATTTGCAGTAATTTCAGAAAAAGACTCCTAAAACTTTGATTATTGAAAAAATTAAGAATTTTGTATTTTCAAAATATATTGAGACTAAAATATTTATGCAATCAAGTCTTTATCTAAAAACCCGTTCCCAGATCAAATATAGTTCTATAAATTTTCATATTCTGACAAATTTATTAGCTTCATACATAAGTAATATTTATCATAAATAAAGGAAAATATAAAAAATTAAAAAAATTAAAAAATTCTTTTTCGCTAAAATTATGTATGATTTAATAATCACAAAAATATCATCCGATTATCAAATTAATAGCACATCAGACAAAGTTAATTCTGCTAAAAAAATTGCCAAATAAATATTAACTTAGGAGTTATTTAGGGTAAATTTAGCAGTTATAGGTGAAATAGAGATTTTGGTAATTGAATGAGGATTTTTGATCACATCATTACAGGAGCATTGATAGTGTTAGACTCAGGCATTAATTCAACTTCAGAAACCTTTCCCAAACAGCTAGATATCGCCAAAGTTGCTGTGTATGGATTGAGTATTTTATCAGCAGGAATGTTTCTATTTTTGCCATTTTTTAATCTTTTACATCCCAGTCCTTGGCAGCGTTCCATAGGCACAATTCACGGCGTAGGAGCATTGCTGGCAACAGTTGTTGCTGTGTATACAGGACATTTAGCCTTTCCCTTGCTACGAGGTGCAAGTAAGATATTACCGCAGATGCGTACCCTAACATTTTGGTCTAGTGTAATTGCATTTTTGGGTATCGCTACAGGCAATTTAGCATATATGCGTTATCGGGCTGGAATAGAATTTGGTGGTGCAAGAGCTTGGCTAAAAGAAAACTCCCCTTTAGTCCAATATGTACTTATGGAATACCACGAATTTAGCGTTTTATTTACCTTGCCATTAGGGGTAGCTTGTAGCTGGATTTTATGGCAATATGGTGACTCAATTTTAGAAAAACAAAACCGTCCCGTTCTCACAGCTACTTGTGTGGCTTTAATAGCCATGATGTTTTTTGCCATGGGTGGTTTAGTAACTGGAATTGGTGTCGCTAAAATTCACGCTTTGTAATTAGCTTTGTAATTAAATTCTTGAGGATTATTTGATGAATAAACAATCTCAACTTTCTGAAATCGCACCAGAACCACAACCTATATATGGTAGATTTTGGCAGTCATGTAAACAATTTCCCCGATTTTTAGCAGCAGGTTCAAATCATCCACCAACGGTTTCTGGACCGGCAGCGGCAGCTTTAATTAGTGCAGCAATTGGATGTTTTACAATGATGGTGGCACATCATTTTTCTGATACTAATAAAAACATAGAGACAATGCTTTGGTCATTGGGAAGTTGGATACCAGGCAGCCATAACCCCAGTAAAATGTGGGGTAATATTGGCAGTTATTCTGGGAAAGAAACAATCTTACTTATTAGTTGGTTGGTGAGTTGGGCTATTCTTTCCCTACTTTGGAACAACAAAAAGATTAAATCGAGAACGATATTTTTCTGGCTGTTTGCCTTAATGGTTGCTGCTACAGCAATGAGTTGGCATCCTCTTTTTCCCTATTTACCATTAACCTAAATCAAGCAAAAAATCAAGGGACTGAATTATGCAAACACAAACAACAGAGAATACTAGCAAAGAAAAGATACTAGGGAGAGATTTACACAAGTATATCTGGCTTTTAGTTGGGGTTTTTTCTCTCTTGACTGTTACTTATCCTACATCTATGATGCGCGTTAGCCAGAAGGAAAAGTTTAAAGGCTTTCATGTTAAGTCTTTACCCGCTGAAAGCAAATCTTACTCCGATTCTGCAAAGTAAAGACCCCATGCAGCTTTGACACAAGCATTTGCAATGGAGTCTAATTAGGTTTTCTTGTTTTTAATTTCTCATTTCCAGGCGGCCACCTGGGAATGAGTATCCAATTAGATTATAAGCTTTAATAACTTGAAGTCGGAGCATTAAGAAAAAATAAAAATAAAATATTCAAATTATACTCAATCTCTGAAAAAAATAGTTGATAAAAACTTTTATTTATGATAAATTACCATAGACAGCTATTGCAAATACTTATCAGTTTTTGACTGGATATGAGAAAAATAGCCAGAACTTTGACTTAAACCCCTATTTTGGAGCAAAAATGATTAAATTACGTTATTTATTCTTGTCTATTGCTGCTTGTACCTTAATTTCCTTGAGTTCTTGTACCGACAAGACGGTAAAATCAGATATTAAATCAACACCAACTGTAGCCCAAGTGACAGAAACTAGCACCCATAGCGGTCATAGTGGTAAAGCTAAAATTAATATTAATAATGCAATTTTGTCGCAGTTAGATAAATTAGAAGCCACATTAGGAATTCCCGCATTATCAAATAAAATTCAGGCTAACCGTCCTTACGCTAGTTCCGAAGACTTAGTCAGCAAAAAAGTAATTACTCAACCACAGTTTGACCAAATCAAAGATATGGTGACAGTGGAGGAAGTGGTGTTAACAGGTGAAGCCAAAGATATTGACTATATGACAAAATTGGGATTAATGAAAGGACATCTTTTAGTAGCCCAAGAACTGTTAGATCAAAATCAACCGAAACAAGCTCAACCCCATATTGGACATCCAGTAGAAGAGATTTATATTGATATTGAAGAACAATTAGATGAACGTAAAGTTAAAGAATTTAAAAGCAACTTAGTCAGTTTAACAGATTTAGTGAAATCTAATCCCAAGGATGCTAAAATAAAAACTAATTTTACCACTGCTGTGCAAGCTGTTGATAATGCGATCACTATTTTACCAACCGAACAACGCAGCCAACCCGAATTTATTCTACCAGTAATCAACAGTTTATTAGATGCCGCTAACTCAGAATATGGTGCAGCAGTAGCAAAAGGTAAAATTACCGCCCCCATTGAATATCAAGATTCTCGTGGCTTTGTAGTCTATTCTCAAGAACTATATAAAAGTATTTCTAGCCAAATGATCCAAGAAAATCCCGAAGCACACAAAGCCATAGATACAGCTTTTGGAGAATTAGTCAAAGTTTGGCCTGCTGCTATTCCCCCAGCGCAAGCAGTCAAAACTCCAGAAGATGTTACTAAACTAGTAAAAACCATCGAGGAAAATACTCAAAAAGTGCGATCAAAAACTCACAGTCAAAGCATGAATTAGTATTTTCACACTATTTAGAAGTCCAGAATAAACAGTTTAAAATCATAAATAAGAGAGAAAATAATTGATAGCTAAGAGTGAGAATATTTTTATTTTTCTTTTATTTTTCCCAACCAGAAAAAAATATAACTTCTCACTCATAATTAGTATCTAAAAACTCTGCTCATGTAATTTTGCTCAACTTAACAACTAATGCAAGAACTCGACCACCAAAAAACCATTGATATTCTCAATTCCATTATGGAATTTGAACTAGCAGGGGTAGTTCGCTACACCCATTATTCCTTAATGGTGACAGGGCCTAATCGTATTCCTATTGTGGCATTTTTCAAAGCCCAAGCCGCAGAATCTTTACTTCACGCTCAACAAGTCGGAGAAATTCTCACAGGTTTAGAAGGACATCCTACATTAAGAATCGCTCCCATGGAAGAAACTTTCAAACATAATGTTAAAGACATCTTACAAGAAAGTTTATCCCATGAAAAGAAAGCTTTGGATATGTACAAAAGTCTTCTAGAAACAGTCACTAATGCTAGTATTTATCTAGAAGAATTTACCCGTGGTATGATCGGACAAGAAGAAATGCACAATCTCGAACTCAAAAAAATGTTACGGGATTTCAGCTAATACAGCAGGAGTCAGGAGTCAGAAGTCAGGAGCAGCAAAATCTACAACTGACAACTGACAACTGACAACTGACCACTGACGACTGACCACTGACCACTGACAAATGATAACTAACTAATAAAATGAATTTTAGTACCGCCTTACCTACTTTTGTAATTACCCTCCGAGAAGGTGTAGAAGCCGCTCTAGTTGTGGGTATTGTCCTCGCATTATTGAAAAAAGCCAAACAATCTCAACTCAATCTTTGGGTGTATGCTGGTGTGGTCGTGGGTATTATTGTTAGTGGTTTAATCGGTATTTTATTTACCGGGATCATTAAATTCCTAGCATCTATTAATCCTGAATATACCTCTGTAGTTGAGCCAACATTAGAAGGTGTATTTAGCATATTAGCAATAATTATGCTCAGTTGGATGCTGATTTGGATGACAAAACAAGCCAGATTCATGAAAGCCCAAGTTGAGGGAGCAGTAAACGACGCATTAGGTAAAAATACAAATGCAGCTTGGGGAGTTTTTAGTTTAATTTTAGTCGCCATTGTCCGCGAAGGATTTGAAACCGTTTTATTTGTTGCAGCTAATTTTCAACAAGGTTTATTACCAACTTTAGGCGCCCTTGCAGGTTTAGCCGCCGCCGCAGCCATTGGTGTCTTATTATTTAAATGGGGTGTGAAAATTAATATCCGCCAATTCTTCCAAATTATGGGCGTTTTATTAATATTAATTGTTTCTGGTTTAGTGGTTTCTGGGTTGCATCATTTTGATGAAGCTATAGCTAATTTAGCTTTGAGTAGTCGTTCTTCAGAAAATCTTTGTTTCTATTACGAACACTTTACCAAAATTCACTCCTGTATCTTAGGTCCAATAGTCTGGAATACGGAAAAAATCCTCTCTGATGAATATTTTCCCGGTATCATTCTTAAATCTTTATTTGGTTATCGAGACAAAATTTATATTGTTCAATTTGTGGGATATTTACTATTCCTCGTCACTATTGGTAGTTTGTATTTCCGCAGTATTACAAGCGGAAATAATCAGAATATCAAAAGTAAAATCATCACTAGCACTCCAGAGCGGAATTAAAACTAAAATATGGCTAAATTTGAGGTTTATGCAAATTACACAAAAATTAATTAACCTCAAAAGTAGCCTTTAAAAAGGTAAAATTATTACCTATTACCCATTACCTGTTACTTATTACGTAGGTTCTAGTCCGAACCCTGAAAAGTCGAACTAATTATAGGTACTGGCTTTTGAGAAATATCTGACATGACTTTGGATTGCGGAAGTTGAGTAGTATTACTTAATACTGCTATCATTTGCAACAAAAATGTAATAAAGGCTGCTTGCATAAGTTTTTCTAGCATAGTACCTCTCTTTATTTATATGGATATAGCAATGGTATTTCCGGTGTTATTTTTAATACACTTTGTATTGGCGATTGATCGGATTAGGTAAATATCATTCGAGAATATCTAACAAGAATGTCATCTAGCTCTACTCTGAAATTTACTTAATCATTTTAGACGTTTGTTTTTCTGAAAAAGTGTCCTGAAAATATAAAAAAATATAAATTTATATATATTTAAGTTTATGCCCTTGATTGTTTATTGTACTCTAATTACCTAATGGTTAAAAACCGTAAGAATACCCAATTATCAAAAACCGTAAAAATACTGATATTTCTCGCAAATACCTTGTCATGCTCAGAAACTTGTTAATATTTGCTAACTATCTTTTCTAGGACTTGCACAAGTGTCACTAAAAATACTTTTAAAGCATCCTCTTCACAACTTCAACACAATCACCCCTTGTCACCGATAGAATAAATGGAAAATAGCTAAAAACACGCTAAATGATTCCTATCGTTATTGAACAATCGGGTAGAGGCGAACGCGCCTTTGATATCTATTCACGGCTGTTGCGTGAGCGGATTATTTTTTTGGGAGAACAGGTGGATAGCAATCTGGCTAACTTGATTGTTGCTCAACTCCTGTTTTTAGATTCCGAGAACGCGGAGAAGGACATATATATGTACATTAATTCTCCTGGTGGTTCGGTGACAGCGGGAATGGGTATTTTTGACACTATGAAGCATATCCGCCCCGATGTCTGTACAATTTGTACTGGATTAGCAGCAAGCATGGGAGCTTTCCTCCTCAGTGCTGGTACAAAAGGTAAGCGCATGAGTTTACCCCATTCACGGATTATGATTCACCAACCTCTCGGTGGCGCTCAAGGACAAGCCACGGACATCGCTATTCAAGCTAGAGAAATTTTGTATCACAAGCAAAGACTGAATCAGTATCTCGCTGAACATACTGGTCAACCTTATGAGCGGATTTGTGAAGATACTGAACGTGATTTCTTTATGTCTCCCCATGAAGCCAGGGAATATGGCTTAATTGACCAAGTAATTGACCGTCACGCTGCTGGTAGTCGTCCTGTGGCTCTGGTTTAGTTATTAGTTATTAGTTAGTGGTCATTGGTCAACTGACAACTGACAACTGACCACTGACCACTGACAACCAACTAAAATCCCGCAATGGGATCTGGTTGGGATTTGAGGTAAGTCAGAAAACTCCTTAATTCTTCTTCACTGAGTAGAGAACGCCCTCGTTTACCGTAGGTTTTGAGCAGATAATCTTTTCCTTGTTCTGGTGTCCAGCCTAACCGCTCAATTTCTACATCTGTTTGGGCGATGACATCAGATAAATTTACTGGTTCTTTTTGTCTCTTCTTTTTACCAAGGGTTGACTGTATACCAGTATCCTCCTCAGGGGTATAACTGCGAGGAGTAAAAGGTGTGACATTACTAGGAGAACGAGAGGAGACTTCTGGTAAGGGTTGATACTCTGGTTCTGGACTCGAAAATCCCGAAGATATTTCTGGTTTTGCCACTTTAGTATCAATTTTCTCTTCTAGTGAGGGTGGTGTATGTATCTGTGTGTTACTGACAGCAGGAACAGGTTTTGATTCATCTAAGTTAGATTTTATTTGTGGTAGAGTAACCGATGATGAGAGAGATTTTGTCAATTCTGTTGGTACATTTTTGATCCCCAACACCGTCAAAGCTCGGTTTATGGCGTGATCTTCGGCTGCTTCTACTGTTTCTGCCCCGGCGATCGCCGTCGCACGGGTGATACCTTCGAGTTGTATACTAACACGGACGATATATTTCCCTTGAAAAATCTCTATTAGCTCTGATATTATACTGCCGTTGGGGTACAAGTTATGGAATTGCGCCAACATCATAGTTCCAATCATTTTTATCTGAATTTTCAAAAATAACACACCCTGCTACTTATGGAAAAATGCACAATAGACAATTGAAAACTCATAACTGTCAACTGACTAGATAAATTTTCCTCTACCCTTAAATGCTATACTAAATACCCAATTAGATATCTAGAAGCATTTTCTCACCAAGTGCGCCCGAAATCTACAATAATAAAGATCGGGTTTGCCCTCGCTCCTGGTGTTTTACTGCTTACCTGATTGTTACCGATTCTACATAAAGGAAAATTTGGGGGTTTTCGGCAGTTTCTTAGGGTGAAGATATGGCTAAAGCCACGCTATGCTATCAGATACTGATGGCGTGAAATTACCTTCATTCTCAAGAACTAAACACCTGTGGTTAAATCTGTGTATAGTTTTTGGGTGCTAACCTTGAGTTGTTCTTAGCCGTCTCTCACTAACCCATAATCTAAGTTACCGAATGGTTAATCATTGAGTATCAGGAGTGCATGATGGGTATTGTTTAGATCAAACTAGGGGTCACGCCAGCAAAATCTGAAAATGTTGTGCTGTGAGAAGTCCCAAGGGGGAGATTTCTCCCACCGTAACCGCAACTATGGTTAAGGCCATGCTGCACTATCGGCAGGCTTACTTTCTCTAGAAAACACTACGCGCGAAGTAGAGGTAATTCCTGTCATCAAGGCAGACTGCCATGAAGTTACCCAAGAGGAGGCAAGAGGCAATCATGCTATTCCCTGTTCTCTGTTCCCTATTCCCTAAAAAATGATGTTTTGACCAAAGGTCGGTTCACTGCATGGAATTTTCAATCGCTACACTTCTTGCCAATTTCACAGATGATAAATTGGTGGCTCGTAAAGTTCTAGAAAAGAAACTAGGTTGTGAGGATGAAGCAAGTCTAGAAAAACTACAAATTACTTTGGATGTCTTGGAAAAAATTGGGCTTTTGGTTAAGGAACGGGGGAAATACCGCCGCATCACGGAGGAAGGCTTGATTGAAGCGAAACTCCGTTGTTCCAGTAAGGGCTTTTGCTTTGCAATTCAAGACAGCGAAGGCTCGGAGGATATTTACATCCGCGAAAGTCATTTGAGTAATGCCTGGAATGGGGACCGTGTATTAGTGAGAGTCCTCAAGGAAGGTAGTCGTCGGCGATCGCCAGAGGGTGAGGTGAAGTTGATTATGGAACGATCTAATCACACTTTACTGGCAAGAATTAAGCAAGTAGATGGCGGTTTTCGGGCTGTTCCTTTAGATGACAGATTGCTGTTTGAACTGAAATTACAACTCAATAGCATGAAGTTGGAAGCAGCAATTGATCACTTAGCTCACGTGGAAATCCTCCGCTATCCCCTAGCACAATATCCCCCCTTGGGCAGAGTGGTGCAAATTTTGGGTAGTGATGCTGAAGCCGCAGCCGATATAGATTTGGTAACTTGTAAACATGATTTATCCCGCACTTTCCCTGATTATGTCCTTGACGCAGCATCCAAGTTACCCAAGAGACTCCTGAAGGCAGACCTGAAAAATCGTCTAGATTTACGTGATGTTTTGACTTTCACTATCAAAACTGTCAATGGTGATGAGTCTGTGTTTGAAAATGCCTTTAGTGTGGAAAAAACCAGCCCCGATGATTGGCGATTACTATTTCACATTACGGATGTTTCTCACTATATCCAACCAGATGAATCCCTAGACAGGGAAGCACTCAAGCGCGGTAAGTCGGTGTATTTGGGAGAATTGTTACTACCAATGTTGCCACCAGTAGTAACGGAACGGTGTTCTTTAGTCCCTGGTAGCGATCGCCTGAGTATGACTCTCATAATTACCATTAATCCCCAATCGGGAGCAGTGGTAGAATGGGAAATCCACGAAAGTGTGATCAACGTCAACTATGAGGTGAGTCCAGTAGAATTACATGACATTCTCTCAGGTGAAGTTACTAAAGTATCTGCCCAAGTACAGGAGCAATTACAAGACCTACAAACCTTAGCCGCTGCTATTAAACAGGTGCGCCTAAATCGTGGTAGCTTACGGTTGAATCTCCCCCCCCGTTCATAATCCCTACCATGATGAAGGGGCTTTGGGATCTGTTGTGGTTAATGACTTACCGGGGCGATCGCTAATAACTGAGTTGGTAATATTAGTTAATCAACTGATGGCCGATCACTTGAGCGCTCTGGGAGTCCCTTGTCTTTGGCGAGTCCAAGGCACACCTGACCCGGAAGATGTACAGGAAATGCTCAAACTAGCGGTTAATTTGGGTGTGGAATTAGGACTAGATCCAGAATTGGAAATCCAACCCCTAGATTATCAACACTTAACGGCTGCTTTTGCTGATTCTCCTTCGGAACAAGTTCTCACCTATTTATTACAGGACACACTCAAACCCTCTGTCTACAGCACTACTAAAAGTTCTCATTTTGGACTGGCTTTGTCTCAATATGTTCACGTTACCTCCCCCTTACGTCGTTATCCAGATATTCTCCTGCAACGGGTGTATCATAATCTACTAGAATATGGGCGCGATCGTCGGAATACCCGCGTTAAAGAACGGATTAACCTGCGCCATTCTAATTGTCACGAAGAAATTAATTGGAATGTTCTCCCTCCAGAACTACAACAAGAACTTCAAAGTGACTTAACCAGAGTGCTAGTACAGATTAACGACCGGGAAAAAGAAGTTCAAGAAGCTGAAGCCGATTTAGCCGGACTACAAAAAGCCTCATTAATGAAACAACGTATCGGTGAAATATTTACAGGGGTAATTACTGGTGTTCAATCCTACGGATTTTTTGTAGAAATTGAAGTACCAATAGAACCGCCCACAGAAGACAACTTAGCTAATACCTTACGGGTAGAAGGACTGGTTCACGTCAGTTCCCTGAAAGACGATTGGTATGAATATCGCGCTAGACAACAGGCTTTATTTGGGCGGAAAAATCGCGCTTCCTACCGATTAGGCGATAGCTGTATGGTGCAAGTCAAGAGCGTTGATTATTACCGCCAACAAATTGATTTAGTTACCGTTGGTGCTGATGGTTTACCCAAAAGTACGGGCGCAAATACGACTGATGACGATGCAGCAGATATTGATCCACCAAATCAAACAGAATCTTTTGACCCGGAAATTGATGATCAGGAATAGTCAGTTGTTCTTTGTCAGTTGTTCTTTGTCAGTTGTTCTTTGCTGTGAATCAATAACCACTGACCACTGATCACTGACCACTGACTACTGACCACTGACCACTAACCACTGACCACTGACTACTGACCACTGACCACTGACCACTGACCACTGACCACTGACCAATAACCACTGACCACTGACCACTGACCACTGACCACTGACCAATAACCACTGACCACTGACCACTGACCACTGACCACTGACCACTGACCACTGACCAATAACCACTGACCAATAACCACTGACCACTGACCAATGACCACTGACCACTGACCAATGACCAATAAAACCAAATCTTTAATCCTGGGCGTAACCGGGGCCTCTGGTCTAATTTACGCCGTTCGCGCCCTCAAATTCCTCTTAGCAGCAGAATATGAAATTGAATTAGTAGCCTCTAAATCAACTTACACAGTTTGGCAAGCTGAACAGAAAATCCGAATGCCAGGAGAACCAGATAAACAAGAGCAATTTTGGCGAGAACAAGCGGAAGTTCCCCAACAAGGTAAACTCCGCTGTCATCCTTGGAGTGACGTTGGTGCGGGTATTGCCAGTGGTTCTTTTCGCACCTTGGGCATGATCATTATTCCTTGTAGTATGAGTACAGTTGCCAAACTTGCAGTCGGACTAAGTTCCGACTTACTAGAACGAGCCGCAGACGTACAAATTAAAGAAGGACGTAAACTGGTAATTGTCCCCAGAGAAACTCCTTTTAGCTTAATTCATCTGCGTAACTTAACCACCCTAGCAGAAACAGGCGTGAGAATTGTTCCCGCTATTCCTGCTTGGTATCACAATCCTCAAACTATTGAGGATTTGGTGGATTTTGTGGTTGCTCGTGCCTTAGATCAGTTGGATATTGATTGTATTCCTATACAGCGATGGCAAGGTCATTTGTAGTCAGTAAAAATTAAAAATTAAAAATAGAAGAACTCAATTTTTAATTTTTAATTCTGTTTTTAGTAAACTACCGCAGATTAACCCAGATAAAGATGGATAAATTTGATCAACTTTATGATTTATTATGATTTATTATGATTTACAGCACTTCCCGGTGTTATGAGGTACATATTTAGCGGGCAAGATGCCCGCACTACAAGAGAAAACATAAGATTTTTAAGGTGGAAGTGGTTGATGTATGGCTAACGCCACGCTATGCTATCGGCGATTTTACCCTCATGTATTTTTAACTCCTACTTTAACTTTAAATTTTTTATGGATGTAATTCGCTTAATTATTTTGGTGACAACAATCCTAGGACTAATAATCATATTAGTTCAAAATTTTGGGCGATCGCTGCCCCTAGTATTTTTGGGAATGCAAAGTCAATCATTACCATTAGGATTGTGGGTTTTATTGAGTATAATCGCTGGTGTTTTTACATCTTTAGTAATTACCAGGTTATTAAAATTTGCTACTAATTTGAATTTACAAGAACAACAATCTATACCCAAATCGCCACGGACTACTCCCCAGGGTGTTAAACAAAATACTCCACCCCCCAGCAGTCCCCCCCAAACTCCCGCGAGTCAATTTAATGATCAAGATGATTGGAATACAAATCAAGATCAAGATGATTGGGATGATGGTGAAAATTTAGAATCACTACCAAAAACTTCTCCCACAAGTAATTCCCGAACTAGTTCCGTTTATTCCTACAGTTCCCAAGAACCTAAAAATACTGCTGTCGGTAAAACCGAGGCGATTTATGATGCTGATTATCGGGTAATTATTCCTCCCTATAAAGAACCGAGCAAAAATCAAGTAGATGATGACGATTGGGATTTTTTTGAAGATGATGATTTTGAGGATAAGGACGAAAATAAACCGCCTAAACGCTAATTTAAGACTGTTGAAAAGAGATTTCCAACTTCATTCCCACTTTAAAGATAAGGTTCTGGTATCTGTGGAAAAGTTTGAATAATTCTGAGGAAAATTTATGGGCGATCGCCAAATTACAGCACTTCCCGGTGTTATGAGGTACATATTTAGCGGGCAAGATGCCCGCACCACAAGAGTTTCATGATTCAACTTTGTACTTCATCAGATCGGAAACCGCTGTAAATTCTTTATTTAGCAGAATTATCAACAAAAATCAACCTAAATTGGGTATAAACTCCAGCCGTGCTTGGTCCAAGTTTAACATATTCATTAGATGCTGTAGTCCATCGCCCCGTTTCTTTATCAAAATATCCAAAGACTGCATAGATTTCTGTACTTGTCTGTTTCCCATAGCTTCTATTGATAACTTGAACTGGAATCATATAAATATCCGTTTTGTATGCAGAAGGATATTTGGGTTTTTTTGGGATTTCAGAAACAACCTTGGGAATAGGTTGCAAAGAATTTAACAAGGAATTTATCTCATTAATGGCTAAAATTGGGTTAGGAATATTTACGAGCAGGGGGTCTTGCATTCCTTGATATTTATCTTGGAAATTACCATAGACAAATTTGATATTATAAGTCTTTCCTTCAAGCTTGATACCTTGAACACCAGTGATATTTTTTTGAGCATCATAAACTAAAGTAGCAGAACTTTCGGGTGTATTTTCATTTGCAGTAGTAACTATAGGATTAATAGTCAAAACCCCTAAAGATATGGATAATGAGAACATTAGTCTACTGAGAAATTTTTTCATAGTTTTTTAATCCTTTTGATAAGTTATTACTTTTCAAACAAGTAGTTATTTTTAGGTGTTTATTTTATACAATTTAGATTTATTAGATTTACAAACCTGCAATACGGAAATATTGCTAGTTTAAAAAGTTACGTTTATTGTTTGAATACTTACACAAGTTCTACGTTAAAAATGCCAAAAATTGATAAGAACTTTGTATTTATATCATAATTGCCAAAATTAATCAAAAAGGCCATAATAATTAATAATTTAACAGGAGAAAAAGACTGGTGACTAATTTATTAAAAGGGGTTAACCTCTACTTAATTGGGATGATGGGAGTTGGGAAAACAACAGTAGGAAAATTACTCGCACAGGAAATCGGTTATAGATTTGTTGATACAGATGAAATCATAGTTAAAGCAGCGGGTAAATCTATTAACGAAATATTTACCGAAAATGGTGAAGCTGATTTTCGTCAATTGGAAAGTGATGTTTTAGCTCAAGTCTGTGCCTATACTAAGTTAATTGTAGCTACCGGTGGCGGTATTGTCATGCAGCAGCAAAACTGGGGTTATCTTCATCATGGTTTGGTAGTTTGGTTAGATGTACCAATACAAATAATATTAGAGCGCTTGGCGGAAGATAATACAAGACCATTGTTACAAAATGCCGATCCTCATGGTAAATTAAGCTTGCTTTTAGAACAACGTCAACATAAGTATTCCCAAGCTGATTTACATATTACCATTACTGCTGACGAAACACCAGAAGAGATTGCCACCCGCATCCTAACAACAATTCCCAGTATTTTGAAAAAGCAATAATTCCTGCTGGAAATAATCACAATTTGTATGTATTTGTACACCCGTATCTTATTCTACAGGGGTTTCCGCTCTTATGAGGTACATCTTAAGCCCCCTCCTCGCTTGCGGGGAGGGGGTTGGGGGTGGGGTTCTTGTACCTCATAACATCGGGAAGTGCTGTATCTATAAAAAGGCAGAGAAAGCGGGTAATTTCTTATCAAAAGAAAGATGTAAAATTGCCATATCAAGAGTTGAATAGAATTTATATTCTCTAGTCATCCTTTGTGGATAAAATCTATGACTATATTTTCTCTTGATGAACTCAAAAATTTAGTCCAAAATCCTCAGTATCCCTGCGTTTCTCTGTATCTACCTGTGGAAAGATTGGGAGGAGAAACACGACAAAATCCCATTCGGTTTAAAAATTTAATTCGAGAAGCGGAAAAACGCTTAGATGAAATCGGTTTACGTCCTACGGAGTCGGTAAATTTGCTTAAACCAGCGATGGAATTAGATAATATTGGTTTTTGGGAAAATCAAAATCAAGGATTAGTAATTTTTAGTTCCCCCAATCTATTTCGTTACTATTGTTTACCAATTTCCTTTCCTCAATTGGCAATTGTTGGCAAAAATTTTCATATCAAACCTTTACTAGAACTGATTAATAATGATGGAAAATTCTATATTTTGGCCTTGAGTCAAAATCATGTTAAATTTTACTCAGTAACGCGCTACAAATTGGATGAAATAGCAGTAGAAAATATGCCGCAAAATCTGGAGGAAACACTTCTAGAAGATGAATTTCAAAAAGGTGTACAGCACAGAATTGGTACACCTAGAAGTGTAAGTTATGCCGCTCAACAACCGGGTTCTGTCCATGGACAGGGTAGTTCAGATCGGGAAAAACATGAGCGAGAGATTTTAAATTTTTGTTATGCAGTTGATACTGCATTACATGAAACTTTACGAGATGAAAAAGCCCCTTTAATATTAGCAGGGGTAGATTATTTATTACCAATTTACCAAAAGGCTAATACCTATCCACATTTTTTAGAAACAGGTATTACTGGTAATGTAGAACTGATGAAAACAGAAGAATTAAATCGTGCAGCTTGGGAAATTGTTTCTCCTTTATTTCAACAGGAATATGAAGATATAATGGCTGTTTATCTGCAATTAGCAGGGGAAGAAAGTACCAAGATTACCAATGACATAAAAACAATTATTCCGGCTGCATATTATCAAAGAGTTGATACCTTGTTTGTGCCTCTAAAACAACATATATGGGGTAAATTTGATTTACCAAATGCCACAGTTGAGTTACACTCAGAACCAGCGCCAGATGATGAAGATATGTTAGATTTTGCCGTGATTCACACCATATTAAATGGTGGTAAAGTTTATACTCTTGAACCAGAAGCAATGCCTAGCGGAGTCAAAGTAGCGGCTATTTGCCGATATTAATTTGATATTAATCTCTAGTGGTGTGTTTTCTTTCGTGGACAACGCACCCTATAAGAGTATGCAATTAGAAAATAGTCCCCTCCTTCCTGGCGCTGGGGTTAGAGATTAAAATTACAAAAAAACTTTCAAAGCTTGTTCAATTATATCTACATATTCCTCTACTTTATACATCCGGTAAGCTTTTTTGTCAATTTGATTTTTGATTTCTATTTGTCTAAGTAAAACTGTTTCTAAATCTGATCTACCAACTTCTTGGTTAACTCTCTGTGCAATAATTTCTAAAGCCCGAAGATTACTAAATCTATCTTGATCATATCTATTAACTTTTAAAACATCAAAAGTAATATTAACCAAGTTTCCTATTTCCCGCGATAATTTTTGTTTACGACGGAAAGATGAATCAAATTCAGTTAAATAAATCAATCTTGCTAACATATATCTCCGTAAATAGGGGTTACGAATATTCACATTAGCTATTTCTATCCATTTTCTATCACCTTCCTTCCAATCTTCATCATCTGTTACTTCTCCCCAAATAATATATCCACTTGCAGTGGGTTCGATTTTTAATTCTAGTAAATGTCCTTCTTGATTAGCATTGGGACTTTCCCATTCAATATCTACAGCATAATCACTAGATAATTTGTGATATTCATTTAATGATACTTCTTTACTAGGAAATGCTGAAGATTTACCTTGATAAGTTGTGATAATTTGATAACGACTTTGCCAAATATCATGGGCTTCACGACTTAATTTAACTAATTCTTGATAGTCATGATGATTTTCTTCATTAAACTGAGGAATTGGTAAATCACCAACTTGATTTTCAAAATATTCAAATATTCCTTTTCCTGTCAATTTACCAATTCCACCTAATGCAGTATAACGAAATTTCAGGACTTGAGAATTAAGTAAAGCAACCAAAGCGTATAGTTTATCAAGTTTTAAATCATCTGGATCATAACAATATATATCTCGTAAGAATATAGCTGTAGTATCTGTTAAACCTGCTAAATTACCTTCTAAATCAACACTAAATCTATTACTAGTGGCACGATATGGACATAAAATTTTAGGTCGAAAATGAGAGTGTTGATCTTTACGTCTTGATCTGTGTAGAGCATACCATTCACAACTTCCTTCCTGATAAGCTGCTCTGCTTTCTAACTTGTTTCTATTTGCAAGTAAATACTTTTGAATTGCTATTGATAAATCTTCAAATTTTTCACTACTTTCAATATACAATAGTTGAGAATTATCGGGTATAAAGCCATAGGCTAAAATTCCCGAATTTTTAACTATTTGGTATAGTTTTTCTTTGGGAAAGTTAGATGGAAAACCTTGCTCAGGTGCGAAAATCTTATTTTCTCCTGTTTGAATACCCTGCTCTACTAAATCACATTCAGGTAATTCTCTGAGTTTCACACCTTGAGAATCAATTTTATGAAAAATATCATTATATGGAGATATTTGCCAACGATGATCATTTAAGTTATATTGAGTAATATTTACCTGAGTTACACCTTGACTTAAATGTAAAGAACAATCATCACTTATAAAAGTTTTTTTGACAACATCAAGATCCAAAACATAGAAAGTTGTAAATATATCTTCTGGTTGAGGTTTTTTTCTTTGAAATTCAATAATACAAGTAGCAATTCCCGCTTTAAAAACTTGATGTCCTAAAAAATCAATAATATTGACTATTTTGGTATTTTTACAAATAAATTCTCGCAAACTTCTAGATTTATCACCTTGAATAAAAGCACGAGAAATAATAAAACTTAAATAACCATCTACTTTTAAAATTTCAAATCCCCGACGGAAGAAATAAAACAAAATATCAGTTTTATCAGTGTAAATATCAGGATAGGCAAATTTTAACCATTTCAATTCTAATGCACCTCTACCAAAGGTTGAATCAACATTAAAATAAGGAGGATTACCAATGATGACTGAAAAACCTTGTTCCGATTTTGGTAATCTCGGATCAAAAATATGGGAAAATTCAACTTCCCAGTTAAATGGACGTTTAATAATTACCTCTTCTTGAGCAGTTTCTAAACTCATAAGTTCAGATTTAACTCTCGCTAATTCAGCAGATGTCCAATTTTCTAAAGTTGATTCTAAAGTTTGTTCAGAATTAATATTTTCTGTAATCAATTCTCGTATTGCTTCTATTTCTGATACTTCAGCTTCTCTATTTTTAATTGCATAAACTACTGAATTGATACTTTCATCACTAGCAAAAAAAGCAGTTAAAACAGAATTAACTTGTTGATTAATCACAGCAATTGTATTTTCTAAATTACTAACTGCTTGATTTCTTTCTATTTCACTTTGACTAGTATCTCTAGCAATATTAGCTAAATTTGCGACTATTGTTAATTGTTGAGAAAAAGATTCTAAATTAGTGGGACTATGAATTAAACTATCTCCAACACGAATATTTAAAGTCAGTGCTGGTAAATGAGAATATATAGAACCATTGCGTCTACCATATTCTCCAGGACGCGCACGTAATAATCTTGTCCATAGTGATAATTTTGCTAATAATACTGCTTGGGGATCTCGATCTACTCCATGCAGCATTTTGACTAAAATTTGTTCTTCAGGATTAATAATTGGTTGAGGTGCTACATGACTAAATAAATCAAAATTTTCGGGTATTTTTGCATTTTGACAAGCGAGATTATAACGTTTTATTTCTGTTAATAAATAATCAAATGCACCTAATAAAAATGAACCTGAACCACAAGCAGGATCAAGAACTGTAATTTCTAAAACTGATTTTGCGACTACATGAGCTTGCTGTAATTCACCTATTTCTAATAACCCAATAGCTTGATCAATTTTAGGTTTTACTAATGGTTGCAAAGATTGATAAACAATGCGACGGACTATATAGTTAGGAGTATAGAAAATACCTTCTTTTTTGCGGGTTTTTTGATTTTCTAAAATTTGCACAACATCGTTAACAAGAATTAATTGATGGGCTAAAAATTGTTCATAAGCAGTGCCTAATATATCCTGGGTTAGAGTGGTGAAATCATAGTTATAAATTGAACGATAATTAGCTAATGTTCCAGTAATTGTATCAAGTATACCTGCCTGTGGCACTGCATTAATGACAATAATTGATTCTAAATACTCAACATTAATTGTTAATTCATCAATCCAAGAAGGTTGAAATAACTCAGTATTATAGTCTAACCATGTACTCCGAAAAGCCTGTCTTAATTGTTCGATAAAAGGCAAGTTGGGAAAGGTTTGTTGCCAGTTATAATAAACTCTACCCAGATAATTAAAGGGCATTTCTCGGCTAAATGTCTCTAAAAGTCTAATTAATAGAAAACGATTTAAAATGATTTGCGCTGCTTGACGAATTTTCTCTAAACTTAAATTAGGTTGGGATTTTTTAATACCATTGGCAATAATAACGCGCCAAATTTTCAGGTCTGCTAAAAATTTCGTTCCTAATTCTTCTCTAGTTTTTTCACTATAAAATGCTTCTAAACGGTTACTAGATAAATTTTCACGATGCAAACAAGTATATAATTTGTTGACGAGTTCAGGATCATTTTTGAGATCCTCAAGTGTAAATGACCAAAAAGGTTTTCTATCTTGTAATCTTAAAATGTGCCATTCCCGAAAATTAGATAAAATAATCCATAGTACAGGTTCTTGTGTACCAATATCTAAACTATAGTTTCTCAAGTAATCTAAAACTTGTTGTGTATTTGTTTCCCAGATATTTTTGTCCCATAAACTTTTAGCTTCAAACATCAATTTTGGATGTTTTCCTATTTGATTACGTAATAAATAATCTACCCATGTAGTAGTACCAATTAAGCTGCGAATTGCACCTTCAAGTGTCCGATATTCTGGTGTATAACCTAGTGCATCGAGAAAAGGGACAATCAGACTATCTTTTGTATTTTCTTCTGGTTTACCAGTACGAGATGAAGCCAGCATAGTTTCTGCTGTCGTTATTAAATTAGTCAGATGTTGTTGAAATTTTGAGAGAGACATTTATATAAAAATCAATGAACTATGGGGATTGCTATACTATTTATAATAGTTGTTTTTTATATTATTGATGATAGAATTAAAGAAAATTTACAAATTTCCTAGTTGCTTGCGTGCTGCTGCTAAAATTAATCTTTGTTCAGCACGAGCGATCGCTTTATAGGTTCTTTCTACAGCTTCCGGTTCTACAGAAATAGAAGTAATTCCCCATTCTATTAACTTATCAATTATTTCTGGATAAAGCACGGGAGCTTGACCACAGATAGAACAGGGAATACCCCCATCTTTAGCCATTTGAATTAATTGAGATATTGCTTTCATCACTACTGGATGACTTTCATCAAATATTGTTGCAAATTTTCCCTGTTCTCGATCTACTCCTAATAATAATTGAGTTAAATCATTTGTGCCAATGGAAATACCCATCACACCAGCTTTAATATATTCAGGTAATAGAAATAGTATACTAGGAACTTCTGCCATGATCCATAATTGAAACTGATGGTTTTTCATTAACCCAGATTCGACAACTTTATGACGACAAAATACAAATTCTTCCACAGTGCGGACAAAAGGTAATAGCAAATTAATATTTCTATAACCAGATGCTTGGACTATGGCTAAAGCTTGTAATTCCAATTCAAAAATCGCCGGATACTGCATATAATTAAAAACACCCCTCTCACCGAGAATTGATGACTGTGATAAGGGGGAATCTGCACTCAATGATGTTAAATTATAGGCTGGTAGATCTAAAGAACGATAAAAAATAGGTCTAGGTAAAAAAGCGCGAGCAAACTGCATAATTTGCTCAGATAATAACTCTAATAATTCCTTTTGTCTTCCTTCTAGTAACCATTCTTGAGGATGTTTTCCCTTGAGAATATTTAATATCATCAATTCTGAACGTAATAATCCCACACCATCTATAGGTAAACTTTGTACTTGTTTAATTAATTGAGGTTGACTTAAATTTACCATTAACTTAGTGGCAATTATTGGTAAATTTGTAAATTGATGATCTGATATTTTATCATCATCCATTGTTTTTTCCACCTCCGCAATAGGCAAATTTTCCTCTTCTTCTGTAAGACGATATATTTCTCCTTTGTCACCATCTAGTAATAATTTTTCACCTGATTGTAAAATATTCGTCGCACCAATGGCACTAATAACGGCAGGAATATTTAATTCTCTGGCTAAAATTGCACCATGACTAGTTAACCCACCTTGTTCAGTAACAATACCAGCAACACCTCGTAATAATGGTAAATAATCAGGAGTAATAACTGATGTAATCAGAATTACACCCTGGGGAACTTGTAGGGATTTTTGTGCGGAATTGAGAATATAAGCATTAGCAATAATTCTGCCCCTAGCTGCCCCAATACCTTGAATAAATTGGATATTCGGTTTTATCGCTTGGGGAATAGTAACCTCTGTAATATAGAATTTAGAGGCTAAATATGAGGGAACAAGTTGCCATTTTACAGCTAAAGTTGTACCCAGTTCAGCAATTAAGCGATTTCCTAAAACAATTAATTCCTGTAAGTATTCTTCAGGTAAAGCATATTCTTGTTGTTGAGATTCTGATAAAAGATAAGCGGGTAAACAATTATGATTTGATATTTGTAATTCTTCACCAGCTAAATGTGTACCATTATCAAGACCATAAGCCAAAATTTTATTACCCAATTGTCTTTCTAAAACCAAGCCGGTTTGGGGTTCTATGTAGTAAACATCTGGTAATACTTCACCATTAGTAATTGCTAAACAATCTCCCCAAGTAGCTTCAATATCATAAGCCAAGGGGTTAATATTCAGAACACCAGAGGCGATACAAGAATCAACTGGTTGTACTAATACCCCTAAATTAATTTGCGGTAAAGTAACACCCACACTCCGCCAATATACTAAACTTCTAGCACGGAATAACTGACTCCAAAGTAACTTTAAAGCTGCGCTAATTTCCGCTTCTTCACAAGGACAAAACACCGAATCTAATAACCCGGCCACATTTTTCATTTCTTGATTACTTGATATTGCCAGACTGGGACGCAAAATTAAACTACTTCCTGGCCATTGTTTAGCAGCTGCAAAAATTTTCCTTAGCCAATGAGGTGGGACACTGGCCGAGATAATTTCCTGACGCAAGCGGCCAGCTACCTGCTGAAGTTGTCGCCAATTATTTACGTCTAAGTGTAGAGAAGAATGGGGTAAATCAGCAATTAAAGACTCTGAACTGTTGAGATTTTCTAGGAATTGCTTTAAAACATCCGCTGCTACTACAAAACCAGGGAGAACAGGGTAGCCTCGTTGTTGAATTTTGCTTAAGTAAAACGCTAAAAGGCCTACTTGAGCGCGGTCTTGTAGTGTGATTTTGTCAAGCCAATAGAGTTTATCCACTCAATTCATTAGGTGTCAGTTTTCATTTGGTAATTCCGTGTTACCTTAAAATCGTTCGTAGGACCAACAAGGGAGTGAGTAAGTAGTCAGACAAAATTAATTTTAAATTAATTATTAATATTATTGATTAAATACTTTTTGTTACTATACTACTAATTGCTATCAAAAATGAACTATATTTTGTTTTTAACTTCACATATTCCACCGTTGAACTATTTAACACCTACAGAACTTGATAAATCCTGATTATATTACTAGCAGTGATTGGTTGAATACCGGGTTGCGTCTATTTTTGTCCCTGTTTATTGGGGCTATAATTGGTCTGGAAAGGCAAATTAAAAACAAGCCGGCTGGTTTAAGAACTCATATGCTAGTCAGTTTGGGTTCATCTGTGTTTACTCTAATTACTATCCAAACAGGTGGAACACAACTTAGTGCTGATGCTATTAGTCGTGTAGTTCAAGGTATCGCTGCTGGAGTGGGGTTTTTAGGTGCTGGGGAGATTTTGCGTCAATCTTCCGAAACATCAAAATCTCCAGAAGTTCACGGATTAACTTCTGCTGCTGCAATTTGGGTATCTGCTGCTTTGGGAATTGCTGCTGGGTGTGGTTTATGGCAATTAGGATTAATTGGTGCTGTTCTAACTGTAATCATTCTACACATTTTTAAAAGACTAGAAAAATTTAATTAGTTGTCAATTACCCATTACCCATTACCCATTACCCATTACCCATTACCATTTTCTGATATTTTTCCCGCACTCACAGATAAAACCTGGGAATATTTCAACCATTGAGCATCAAAAGCACCTAAATGAGTAGTAGTAATCAAAGTTTGAAATCTGTCTTGAATAGCATGAAGTAATTGACCTTGACGAGATGGATCTAATTCAGCTAAAACATCATCTAATAATAACAAAGGTGGTTCATTAATCACTTCCTCAATTAATTGTAATTCGGCTAATTTCAAAGCTAACACTAAAGTTCTTTGTTGACCTTGAGAACCATATTTTCGCGCCGGAGTTTGATTAATAATTAATTCTATTTCATCGCGGTGGGGTCCAACTAAAGTTATACCTCGATGTAATTCAGGAATCGCTCTTTGTTGTAGTTTAGCAAAAAAAGCAGCTTGTAATTCATGGGGAGAATTTCTTTCTACAGGAACATTAGCAGCATATTTAATTTCTAGATGTTCCGATGCTCCACTAATACTATTATGCCATGCAGAAGCTAAGGGAGACAATCTTTGAATGGCTCTATCTCGTCTCAAAATTACTCTTGTTCCAGCGGTAACTAATTGTGCATTCCAGATAGCTAATTCTGATTGTAGAGACTTTTCTTGTGTATTGATATAGCGTTTTAAGAAAGCATTACGTTGGCGTAAAGTTATGTTATATTGATGTAAAATATGGGCATAAACTGGTTCTAATTGAATTAATAATGTATCTAACCAGTGACGACGATTATCGGGACTACCTCGTACTAATTCTAAATCTAAACTAGAAAATTCTACTGCATTGAGAACACCTAAAAAGTTCATTTGTTTGGGAACTATTTCCCCATTAATAGCGACAGTGCGACGGACTTGACGACGGAGAGTGAGGGTTAAATCACTATTGCTATGAATCCTTTGTAAATTAGCACTAATTTGGGCTGTAGATTCACCTTCTTTAATTAAATCATGATCTCGTGCCATGCGGTGCGATCGCAATGTTGCTAATAATTCTACAGCTTCCAATAAATTTGATTTTCCTTGAGCATTATTACCCACCAAAATAGTTTTAGCAGCGGTAAATTCAACTTTTTGATCTTGGTAATTACGAAATTGTTTCAGGTGTAAAGTTTTTAAATACATATATATAACATATATAGGACTCCTATTTGATTTTTGATAGCTTGCGTGGCGTAGCCATACAAGACTCAGTAGGTATCAATTCTGTCCTTCCTGTTCCCTGTTCCCTGTTCCCTGTTCCCTATTCCCTATTCCCTATTCCCTGTTCCCTGTTCCCTGTTCCCTTGTTATAACGACAATTTTTAACGCCAACCTGCTTAAGGTACTGTCACCAAATCTAATTGGTACTTTTGAGAATCGCTGTCAATGCGTATAAATTCATTTTCCGGGTTATAGGTTGCAAATTTGCTCAGATTATCCTCTTTGTTGATAGCATTTTCTAAATAAGCTGAGGCTAATGTTGAAGTTACATAAATATTTCCATGTTGTTTGAACGCTTGTATTAGTTCAGATTCCTCTGGATAATCTTTTACTAAATGTTCCGCTAGAAATCCTTTTAAAATTATTCCTCTCAAGCCTGTTTCGTTGTATCCTGCCTTGGCGATCATCAATGATATATTATCAGAATTAAGATCAGGTAAATTATCGTAATCTTCAAAAAACGGGCAAAAAACTTTCATCAGATTTTTGACAGGATTTTTAACTTTTCCGTAATTGGGATCTTGTTGTTTTCTACGTTTTGATTCACCCATGATATCTATTTCCTACTATTTCCTAATTAATGTGATAATTGTACACAAAATACAGATATTTATAATTAATATTCCTGTAAAGTATACAAAATTAAGGGATCAACAGGAATGAAAAAAACACAAAGATAATGAAATTAAATCTTGGTAATTTTCAAATCCTGTAAATCCTGATCTGGCTACGTTATCAGACAATTTACCCATTAAACATTTTTTTTGCCCCGAAAGCGGAAAAATAATTTCTCACCTTCAATCCAGACAAACATTAAAGCACTAAATGCAATACAAATTCCCAGTTCTGAAAGACTGAGTGCATGAGTACCAAAGAAACTTCGCAGGGGGGGAACATAAATTAACATCAATTGCAAAATTGTTGTCACAATGACTGACCCCAATACAAAGATATTAGAAAAAGGATTCATTTCAATGGTAAGTCTATTATTAGAACGAATGGCGATCGCATGACCCATTTGTGCTAAACATAATGAAGTAAATACCATTGTTTTCCAAGTATCTTCATGTCCTTGATACCCAGGTGCATGAGAATGTTGATAAGCCCATTCCATGAGAATAATGGTAATAATGGCGAAAACAATCCCAATGCGAATCATGTAAGCACCCAAACCCCTCGCAAAAATACTTTCACGGGGACTAAAGGGAGGACGCTGCATCACATCAGGTTCAGGGGGTTCTACAGCCAATGCTAAAGCTGGTAAACCATCTGTAACTAAATTCATCCAGAGAATTTGTAAAGGAGTGAGGGGAACACCGCCCAAACCTAACAAGGGTGCGGCCGCAATGGTGAGAACTTCACCAATATTACTACCAAGAATATACTTAATAAACCTGCGAATATTAGTATAAACAACTCTACCTTCCTTAGTGGCAGCGACTATGGTGGCAAAATTGTCATCTAGCAGGATCATGTCGCTGGCTTCCTTGCTCACATCTGTACCTGTGATGCCCATGGCAATGCCTATATCGGCTTGTTTGAGGGCGGGAGCATCATTCACGCCATCGCCCGTCATAGCCACAAATCGCCCACGACGTTGCAATGCTTGGACAATTCTTAATTTGTGTTCTGGGGAGACCCTGGCGTAAATACTCACTAAGTCTACCTGTGCTTCTAATTCCTGGTCACTTAGTAGTTGCAATTCCTTACCAGTAAGAACTCTATCACCTTTTTGGGCGATTCCTAAATCAATAGCGATCGCCTGGGCGGTTAATTGATGGTCGCCAGTGATCATGACCGGACGAATACCAGCGTGGCGACATTCTTCGACAGCAGCCCGCACTTCTGGCCGGGGTGCGTCTAACATTCCCACCAGTCCCAACCAAACTAAATCTACCTCAGAAATGTCCTCTGAACCATCGGCAGGAACTTCCCTCAAGGGTTTATAAGCAAAACCTAAGACCCGCAAACCTTGACCCGCCATTTGGTCATTAGCTACTAGAATTTGGCTGCGTTGTTCGGCGTTGATAAGAACCGCCTTATCACCTAAATGGATTTTTGTACACCTTTCCAGAGTTAATTCTGGTGAACCCTTGGTGAACATGAGATATTTTTCCGATTCGACAAAACCAATAATAGCAGGGTCAATGGCTGTTAAGGAAGATTCACCAGTCGCTACAGCTTCTATTTGACAAATCACACTCATGCGTTTCCGTTCAGAGGAAAAGGGAAATTCTGCCACACGAGGTAATTTACTATACCATTGGTCTTGCTCAATTCCTGCTTTTCCAGCCAAAGTAACTAAAGCCCCTTCCGTGGGGTCGCCTAAAATCGCCCATTGTCCTTGTTGTTGTTGCAAAACAGCATCATTACAAACAGCACAGGGAACAAGCAGAGCGGAAATTTCTGGAAATTCATCTAAACTGGCTTTTTTACCATGTAAGTGAAAATCACCAATAGGAGTATAACCGTCGCCAGAGACACGAAAGGTGGAATTATTGGTATAAACCGACTGGACTACCATTTTATTTTGAGTCAGAGTTCCGGTTTTATCAGAACAAATAGTAGTTACAGAACCGAGTGTTTCTACTGCTGGAAGTTTGCGAATTAAAGCATTATGTTTGACCATGCGCTGAGTTCCCAAAGCCAGGGTAACGGTAATTACAGCCGGTAAACCTTCGGGAACTACCGCCACAGCCATACTTAAAGAAACTTCCACTAATTCTTGTAAATTTTTCCAGCCTATTCCTTGAGTTAGATCATGGATAAGTCCACCACCAACTACTATGGCTACAAGAATTAAAGAACCGCTGACCAGGACATTACCCAGTTGAGTCATGCGTTGCTGTAGGGGTGTAGGTTCACCGTCCACAGATTGTAACATGGTGGCGATTTTACCTAATTCCGTAGTCATTCCCGTGTTAGTTACCAACACCTTAGCGCGGCCTTGGACAACTTCCGTACCTTGAAAAACTGAATTAAGGCGATCGCCTAAAGCTGCATCTTCTGGTAATGTGATTATAGCTTGCTTATTAACAGCCTCAGCTTCACCCGTTAAAGCAGATTCACGCACTTGTAAATTAGATTGTTCTATTAAGCGACCATCAGCGGCTATTTGCACTCCCGCTTCTAGTAGCATGATATCCCCTGGGACTAGATCCTTGGCTGCTATATCCCCCAGTTTACCGTCACGCAGGACTCGCACCGAGGGAGAAGATAGTTTTTTCAAGGCTGCTAGAGCTTTTTCCGCCCGGCTTTCTTGGACATAGCCCAAAATACCGTTCAGGATAACGATGGCCATAATGGCAATTGTATCCTTAAATGGCACTTCGCCGGCTTTCAATGCCCCCCTAGACAAAGCCATCAAATCCAAAAAACCAGAAATCAAGGCAACTGCAATCAACATCAATAACATGATATTGGTAAACTGATCTAGGAGAATTTGCCAAGGGCTACGACCGCCATTTTCTTCTAGTTCATTCGTTCCATATTTTTGACGACGCTGTTCAACTTCTGGGGACGTTAAGCCGTTGTTTGCGTCGCTATCTAGCATTTCTAGGGCTTTATCAACTGCCAAACTATGCCAGTGTTTGGTAGCTTTAGGTAAAGAATGAGCAGACATTGTGTAAGTTACAGGAAATGGTTGCAAAATTCGATCATAATTTAGTGATGTCAGAAAATGTGGAATTGGGTAATGGGTAATTGGTTAATGGGTAACAAGATCACGAATAAGAGAGGCTTTGGGAGGTATTTTGCGTAAGTCCTATTCCCTAAATAACAACTGACGTTAAAAAGTAATAATTTATGACTACTATGCTTAATAACACGAGTTTCCCACTACCCAGTTTGACAGTGAACCAAAATTTTGAACAGCAAAGAATTATTAGGCCAATTACTGCTGCTACCCTGCACGGAATCGCTTTTACCGAAAATAGACTTATTGCTATTGATACAATTAAAGGTCATTTATTAGAAATTGACCCCCTCAGCGATAACAGCAAAATTATCAATCCCCACCAAGTCCGTGAATTTAAGGAAGTTACCGGGTTAGCTATGTCCCAAGGTTATCTTTGGGTAACTCGTGGTAATAGTGTCTACTCTTGCAAATTCGCCTCTTTAGGTTTAGAACATTTTGTGACTTTACCATACCCTGCTGACGGGGTTGCTGTTTGGGAATCTACCGTTTATGTCAGTTGTCAAAGACTTGGCTATATTTTAATTTTTGACCGTGATACCCGCAGGGAAATCACTAGATTTTACGCCCCTGGTGTCGGCATAGAAAATTTAGGAGTGACAAAAGAAACTCTGTGGATATGCGATCGCACGGAACAAACTGTTTACTCTATGGATAGGGCAACCGGGGAAGTCCGTTTCAGTGTTCTTACTCCTTTTGATTCCCCAACGGGTATCGCTGTTTACGGACAGGAGGACGCAGGTAAAGATCGTCTTTATGTGGCATACTCCAGTGAAGAACCTTATATCCGGGATAATCCTAATGCTGATCCCTGTTATGAGTTAACATACCGCGATCGCACATTCATTCATGCTCTACAATATCATTACCAGGAGGATAAACGCTACGCCCTTTCTAATGGTTATCTCATAGAAATGTCCTATCTTGAGGAAATTTCCCCCCTTGATGAGGTTTATTTAACTGATATAGAATGGCGTATTGCCCTACCCTCAGAAACGGAACGGCAAAAAGTTAAGCAAGTTGAAGCGATCGGCTTACCCTTCACAGAAGAAATCATTGACGGACAAAGGGTAGCCGTTTTTAAATTTGACACCCTCACTCCTGGAGAACGCCATATATTTGGCTGGAAAGCACTTGTGGAAGTATGGAGTATTAAATATCGCATTACTCCCAGAGACGTGGAAAAGTTACCAGAACTGTCACCAGAATTAAAAACTCGCTATCTGGTAGATGATGATGATTTAGCAATGGATACGGATCTTGTTATCCGTGCGGCCAAGACAGCTATTGGTTCAGAAACTAACTTGTTACGGAAAATGTACAGTATCCGCAACTACGTCTATGATCAATTATCCTATGGTATTAAACCCCATATTGATTCGCCAGATCTGGTTTTAGAGCGTGGTGTTGGTTCCTGTGGAGAATATGTAGGTGTATTACTGGCACTTTGTCGCTTGAATGGTATTCCTTGTCGCACTGTTGGCAGATACAAATGTCCAGTTTATGCTGAACATCAGGGAGTTCCCCTCCAACCCGATTTTAATCATGTTTGGTTAGAATTTTATATTCCCGGTATGGGTTGGTTGCCCATGGAATCTAATCCTGATGATCTCGAAGAAGGTGGACCCTATCCTACACGCTTTTTCATGGGTTTATGCTGGTATCATATCGAAATTGGTAAAGGTATATCCTTTGAAACTTTAAGCCAGCATGGAGTCCGCTTAACTAAAGAAGATATTTCACTAGGTGATTTAGCTATTAACCATATTCGGTTTACAATCCTGAAAGAATTACCTCCTTTTTAAGGTTGACATTGGGACTGTTAAGTGAGAGAAATTACTTTGGGGATACTTGCAGCTTAGTGGCTGTTCCACAGGCTTACAGCATATTTCCTGATAGTAAATAGTAATAATGATGCACGGGAGAGAGTGGTAATATGAGCAACCCTAGCAATTCCGGTAAGATAAAATTTGGTACTGATGGATGGCGCGGAATTATTGCTGATGATTTTACGTTTCCAAATGTGCGGAAAGTAACCAGGGCGATCGCTAGTTATCTGGAAACTGCCTATACTAAGGACAAACCAGTTTTAATCGCCTATGATACCAGGTTTTTAGCTGACGAGTTCGCCCAAACATCTGCCGCAGTTTTAGCAGATTTGGGTTGGAATGTACAAATTACTGACCGGGATTGTCCCACCCCAGTAATTGCCTACAATGCCCGTCTCCTCAATTCCGCAGGGGCTTTGATGTTTACTGCTAGTCATAATCCCGCACCTTATTGTGGGATTAAATATATACCCGATTACGCGGGTCCTGCAACTCCAGAAATTACTGATACTATTGTCGCCAATATAGAAACGGCATCCGATGAATTACCTGGAAGTAACCCATCTGGTACAATTTCTACTTTTGATCCCAAACCCGATTATTTGCATTTTATCTACACCTTGTTGGATGTGGGAAAAATTAAAAGTGCAAATTTAAAGGTCAAATATGATGCCCTTTATTCTACCTCCCGTGGTTATTTAGATGAAGTCCTGCAACACTGTGGTTGTCAATTAGAAAGTTTCCACACCTGGCGAGATGTGCTTTTTGGGGGTGGTATGCCTGAACCCAAAGGGGAACAGTTAGTTGAGTTGGTGGCCGCTGTCAAGGCTGATCATGCGGATTTGGGTTTGGCTACCGATGGTGATAGCGATCGCTTTGGTATCGTTGATGAACAAGGTAATGTCCTCACTCCCAATACAGTGTTGTTAGTCCTAGCACGACATTTGATTAAAAACAAGGGTAAAAGCGGTGCGATCGTTCGCACTGTGGCAACTACGCACTTATTAGATAATTTTGCGGCTAAGTATGGGCTGGAGATTTATGAAACTGCGGTGGGTTTTAAATATATTGGTGAGAAAATGCGGGAAACCGCCGTTTTGATTGGTGGAGAAGAATCCGGTGGTTTAAGTATCATTGGCCATATTCCTGAAAAAGATGGGGTTTTAGCAGATATGCTAGTGGCTGAAGCGATCGCTTATGAAGGTAAGCCTTTAAGTCAGTTGGTACAGGAAGCTATAGCCGAAGCAGATGGTCCTTTGTATAACAATCGCTTGGATTTACACCTCACAGAAGCTCATAAAATCGCTGTGATTAATAGTTACACGCAAAATCCACCCTCAGAAGTGGCAGGAATTAAGGTCAAAGAGGTGGGAAGGAAAGATGGTATCAAACTCTATTTAGAAGAGGGTAGCTGGGTGTTACTGCGTCCTTCTGGTACAGAACCTTTGGTGAGGGTGTACATGGAAACTAACTCACCAGAAAAACTTAGTCAGATTGCTAAATTCATGGAAGGTGAAATTGCTAAGTTAGCATAGAACCCCACCCCTAACCCCTCCCCGCAAGCGAGGAGGGGGATGATATTTATTTAAAGATTTAAGTTATGATATTCAAAATATTGGCCAATTTTTTAATATTACTAATTATAGCTGTTTGGGTAGTAGCGATCGCTCTCATTTCTGTCCAAAATGCTACTCCTGTATCTTTAAAGTTTTTGGTTTTTCAATCAATACAAATTCCCTTAGGGTTAATGTTAGCTTTTAGTGTCGCAGTTGGTTTGTTAGCTACAGCCGTTTTACAGCCTCTTTGGGAGTTGGGAGAATCTCAATCTGGAATAGATGAAGATGCAGAGTTTTTTGTTGATGATGAGGATTTTTAAAAGTTTCTCAGTAAATAAGTATAGAAGTCATATTAAATTTCCGAAAAAAACAGGTATTGTAGGGTGCGTCAGACTGCGTAAATTCAATCAATAAACAGATTTGTAATATCTGACGCACCCTAGGTATCTTTTCATAAATCCAAGATTATTCCTATAGATAAATATTACTAAAAAATAGGGTATCTATTCTTTAGTGCTAAAATATTGGTAAAGTAAACAACTAACTAGTTTAAAGTTATGGTTACTCAACCTCTAACACTAAGTACATCAGAGGTCATCTACCCAGACAGTGATGGACAACCAATGGCTAATAATACAGAACAGTTTCGTTGGATATTAGTTATTCAACAAAATTTAGATTGGTTATTTGCAGATAACCCTGATGTTTTTGTTGCTGGTGATTTATTTTGGTATCCCATTGAAGGGAAAAATTATCTAGTCAATGCACCAGATGTTATGGTTGTATTTGGACGACCAAAAGGTAAACGCGGTTCTTATTTACAATGGCAAGAAAATAATATTGCCCCCCAGGTAGTTTTTGAAATTCTTTCTCCTAGTAATTCCCAAACCGAAATGGAGAGGAAATTGATATTTTATGAAAGACATGGAGTAGAAGAATATTATATTTACAATCCTCAAAACAATCAGTTGAGAGGATGGTTAAAAACGGAAGATGGTTTAGATGTCATTTCGGAAATAGAAAATTGGGTTAGTCCCAGGTTAGGAATTAAGTTTGATTTATCAGGGGAAGAATTACAAATTTATCGTCCCGATGGTCATAAATTTTCTTCATATCTGGAAATTTGCCAACTTCTAGAACAAGCAGAAACAGCTTTAGCCGCAGAAAGGAGAAAAACCCAACTTCTAGCTGAAAAGTTAAAGGCTTTAGGTGTGAATCCTGATGATTTGGTAAATTGGATGGCAAATCAAAGTTAAAATATTTTCTCACGCAGAGACGCAGAGACGCAAAGAAGAAAAGAGATTTTTTATGAGTCGGTTTTAACCGACTTTTGCTTTTAGACTCTGAATTTATTCCCTGGATATCTTTAATTTTTCTAAGGTGTGAGATAATAACATCGTCTTATTTTCTAAGAGTTGTATTAAGTTAATAACTTTTGAGGATACAGACAATATAAAATCAAGGTTTAAAGAATTATCAACAGGATATGGATAAAGTAATTTTCTATATCACTTTTAAAAAAAATCAATCATTATGTAAAAAATGATCAGACTAATTAACAATACTTTACGATAGTATACCAACAGTGTGTAGTGGTACAGCCTGTATTGCTAATACTCGTATTCCTATTCGGTTGTTAGTAGAATCTCGGCGTTTAGGAATTAGTGAAGCACAAATTTTAGATGATTATCCTCGCCCACCTGAGTGGGCTAATGAGGCTGATTTGTCTAGAGAACTTGATATAGCAGGGAATAGAGAGGATAAAACAAAAATGTTCTTGATTCTGAACTCCTGATAGCGAAGCGTGGCGTTAGCCATACTCCTGAATTCTTACTTAATAAGGATCTAAATCAAATCTTCCCCGCTTCACACTTCTGAGATAATAACCTCGTGACGGTAGTTTATTTAAATCGAAACTGTCACCTTGAGGAACTCTCCAAATTTTATAGTCGTGATAAGTGAGAGGAGTTCCTTTTTCACAAACTTCTGGGGGATGATCTCCTAATACAAAATATGCTGCACCTTTACCCATAACTTTAGCAATACCATATTGATCAATCAATACAGAAGTTTCTTCACTAATTGCTATCCCTAAAGCAGTTGAAGATACACCATCTTGAATTTGTCTAGCAATAAAAACCATAATTCTCCCCATTCTTTTGCGTTCATTAAAATGGGTATCAATAATAGTCCCTCGCAAATGCTTCCATTGAAAAAAGTTATAGGTAAAGGTAATATTTCTGTAAGGGTCATCAAGGGCTTCGTAAGTTTCAATGCTATCTACACAAGCGCAAGAATCATAAACATATTCACTTTGAATCATTGCGCCGGCACTTGTACCACCAATAGCACCACCTTGATCATAAACCGACTTGATAGCAACTTCTAATTTAGTGTTTTTCCAGTGACGAATATATTCACATTGATCACCTCCAGCAAAGAAAATTACCCCAGCATTTCTGACTTTATCAAAAATATCCGTTCTGTTCGCTTCTTGGCGGTTACGAATGATGAGAGTTTCTACATATTTGACACCTTTCATGGAATAAATTAACTGATTGTAATCATCCTTACCAGCAGCCCGAATCACTAAAACATTAACTTTAATATCGCTGTTACTACCCCCCCTGACTTGATTAATCATCCATTGAATAGCATCATCAACATCAGTACCACCACCACCTAAGTTATGAACAGGACCGGCTAGTTTAGGTAATTGATAAATAGGTTCAGGGGTGGGAGTTTGGTGATCAGCAATGATATCCTTGAGGAACTGCTTTAACTCTACTGTCAGACGGCGGATAATTTGGTTTACCACCCTCAACAAGCTGTTTTTTGCATTCTGCAAATGCCTGGATATATTTGGGAATGCTTTTGTCATATTCAAATCTTGTCAAGCAAACAGCAATCATTTCTAACTCT
The DNA here is from genome assembly GCF_000426925.1 of Dolichospermum circinale AWQC310F. Taxonomy (GTDB): domain Bacteria; phylum Cyanobacteriota; class Cyanobacteriia; order Cyanobacteriales; family Nostocaceae; genus Dolichospermum; species Dolichospermum circinale. The sequence continues at coordinate 57,288 of NZ_KE384678.1, forward strand.
CGCATTTGAGGAGCTAAATTCCCAGCGTACAGGGTTTGTACTGTTTTTTTACGGCTAATAATCAGAGTAGTCTTTAATTCTCCTGAAAGAAGATGAATGCAGTAGTCTAAATTAATATTTAATTAATATTAGTTTGGGTAATTATCAACCGCGTCTACACAGACAAAACCCACCTGCATGGGTTGATAAACCTTGATTTCATCAATTACCTTTTGCTTCTGTTTTGTTTTCTGTAAGTTCTGATTTTGATGCCGTTTTTGATCACTACCAGACAATTTCTCCTCGTTCTTTGACTGTTCTTTCGTAAACCATTTCTGTTTGCTTACCTAATTTTGGCCAGCTAAATCGGTTTTCTAAATCTGCATAGGCATTATTTACTAACCATTGACAATAATCTGGGTTTCTCAAAACTTCTAAAATTCCCCAAGCTACAGAGTCAGGATCATTTACCCAGGTAGTAATTCCCGTTTTTGTATGTTGAACTACTTCAGGAAAACCACCCGTATCGGAAACTATCACTGGTACGCGAGAGGCAAAACTTTCCAAAGCAACAATACCAAAGGGTTCATAAAGACTGGGGAAAACCGCACAGTCGGCAATAGTTTGAAATCTATCTAAGTATTCATCAGCCAGAAACCCAGTAAAGTAACACTTGTGCCAAATTCCTAAATCCCAGGCTTGACGTTTCAGATGTTCAGTATTACCACCACCGACTATGATAAATTTAACATTACCGCCCATTTCCCAAAGCACCTTGGGAGCAGCATTAAGTAACACAGGTACACCTTTTTCGTAGGTCATGCGACCAAGATAATAAACAATTTTTTCATCATCTTTAGCAAATTGTCGCCGAAAATCTTGAGGATGAAAATCTTTGTCATGTCGTTTCTTTTCTGGGCGAATACCATTATATATTACGTCAATTTTATCACTAGAAACAGAAAGTGATCGCTGAATTTCTCGACGCATATATTCACTACAAACTATTACCCGCCAAGCATTTTCAGCCAGTGTATATTCTTTATTATGAATATAGCGTTGGGTATCATTGTGAATACCATTATAACGTCCATGTTCCGTGGCGTGAATGGTGGCAATTAAGGGAATTTTAAAGATATACTTAAGAGCGATCGCTGCATCACCAACTAACCAATCATGGGCATGAATCAAATCAAACGGCCCCTTTTCCCTCAACAACTTACCACCATAAGCGCCCATACTCTCATTTAAATTCACCACCCAGTGCAAAAAATCGTTACTAGCAGCCACGTGGACACGATGAATATGAATCCCCTCAACTACTTCATAAAGGGCTGCTTGACCAAATTCAGGAGTAATGAGGTGAATGTCATGGCCTAACTTGATCAGTTCCGGGTACAATTCAGCAACGTGACGAGCAATTCCCCCGACTATCCTGGGTGGAAATTCCCAACTCAACACTAATATCTTCATTGACTTGACTCCCCGATGATTGACAAAAAAATCCAAATATATAAAAACTATATTTATAGCAGGGAACAGGGAAAAGAAAATTAGAAATATTAAATAATAAATTATATTTACATAATCATAATCATAAAATCCCCATCTTCATAGGCAACTCTTAACTGGGAACACCCAAATAGTAGGGTGTGTTAGCGACAGCATAACGCACCATTATCATAAAATCCCCCTCCTTATTCTGTACATCCTTTCATCCTGGACATCCTGATATGGCTAACGCCACGCTTCGCTATCAAACAAATGTAAAAGCATAAATCTTACCAAAGTCTCCTCTATGGGACACTAATACATACTCTAATTAACACAGATTAAATCTAAAAAAATACGGTTGTACTTCTGATTTGAATCCATTACAGTCATGCAGGTATCAGGTTTAACGTCAAGTTTCTCATTTCCTACTCAATAAAATCAAAGTCCCTACCGGGTGCAAAGGAAAAAAATATGTCTAACAACTCTTTCATCTGTCAAACCGCAACAACAATTGTTTTTATTGATGCTTCCCTTTCCGACTATCACACCCTCCAAGCAGGAATTAACGAGGACGTAAAATCAGTTATTATTTCCCCAAATCAAGACGGAATTGAGCAAATTAGCCAAATTTTACAACAACATCCCCACATCACCACCATTCACATCCTTTCCCACGGTGCGCCTGGATGCTTATATTTAGGCAATAGTCAATTAAACTTAACTAATATTCATAATTACACCCAACAGTTACAACAGTGGCAACCTCAGAATATTTTACTATATGGCTGTAACGTCGCCGCCGGAGATGCAGGGGCAGAATTTATTGACAAATTACATCAAATTACCAACGCCACCATTAGCGCCTCCACCACAAAAACCGGCAATGCAGCATTAGGGGGAAATTGGCAATTAGAGGTGAATATTCCCGTTACAGAGACATTCCATGGAACATCTCTACATTTGTCAGATATTGTTGCAGACACCCTTAACACCTACCAGGGAGTATTTGCACCCACATTAACATTAGTGGGAGAGTGGGATTTTTTAAGCTATCCTAGTGCTGTGACAGTGGTGGGTAACTATGCCTACGCTGTGGGGGATAGATTGGAGATCATTGATATTAGTAACCCTGCTAAACCTGTTGTGAAGGGAAGTTACAAGATTGAAGGTGGTAGAGGTGTGCAAGTTGTGGGTAACTACGCTTATGTAGCCGGACATGGTACAGGAATAAAAATCATAGACATAAGCAACCCCACAAGCCCCACACTCAAGGGCTATTATGATACTTTTAGTGATGCTAATGGTGTGCAAGTAGTCGGTAACTACGCTTATGTAGCCGACGGTGGTGCAGGACTACAAATCATTGATATTAGCAACCCCACAACCCCTATCCTCAAGGGCAATTATAATACACCTGGCTTTGCTTGGGGTGTGCAAGTTGTGGGTAACTATGCTTATGTAGCTGATTCTGAATCAGGACTACAAATCATTGATATTAGCAACCCCACAAACCCCACCTTCAAAGGCAATTATAATACATCAGATTTTGCTTGGCGTGTGCAAGTAGTCGGTAACTACGCTTATGTAGCCGATGGTGGTTCAGGACTACAAATCATTGATATTAGCAACCCCACAAACCCCACCCTCAAGGGCTATTATAATACACCTAGCGAGGCTAGAGGTGTGCAAGTAGTCGGTAACTACGCTTATGTAGCTACTGGTTTAGGACTACAAATCATTGATATTAGCAACCCCACAAACCCCACCTTCAAAGGCAATTATGATACGAATGTCTTTGCTGTAAATGTGCAAGTGGTGGGTAACTACGCTTATTTAGTTGATTTGTATTCCGGAATAGAAATCATAGACATTAGCAACCCCACAGCCCCCACTCTCAAGGGCAGTTATGGTGCTTCTAATGCTTGGCGTGTGCAAGTAGTCGGTAACTACGCTTATGTAGCCGACGGTGGTGCAGGACTACAAATCATTGATATTA
>NZ_KE384678.1:61087-61764 GCF_000426925.1 Dolichospermum circinale AWQC310F
CTTCAGGACTACAAATCATTGATATTAGCAACCCCACAAACCCCACCCTCAAGGGCAATTATAATACATCTGACAGTGCTAATGGTGTGCAAGTAGTCGGTAACTACGCTTATGTAGCCGACGGTGGTGCAGGACTACAAATCATTGATATTAGCAACCCCACAAACCCCACCCTCAAAGGCAATTATGATACACCTAGCGATGCTATAGATGTGCAAGTTGTCGGTAGTTATGCTTATGTAGCTGATTCTTATTCAGGACTACAAATCATTGATATTAGCAACCCCACTACCCCCACCCTCAAAGTCAATTATGGTAATGGCAGACCTTTTGGTGTACAAGTAGTGGGTAGCTACGCTTATGTAGCTGATGAGTACGGTGGTTTAAAGATTATTAATGTCAGTGATTTAAACCAAGCACCCACCAACCTCACACTCTCCACCAGCACAATTGCAGAAAACCAAGTTATTGGTACAGTGGTTGGTAATCTCACCACTACAGACCCAGATACAGGAAACACCTTTACTTATAGCTTAGTTAGCGGCACAGGTGCAACGGATAATAGTTTATTTACCATTAGCAATAATCAACTTAGAACCAACGTTGTATTTGACTTTGAAGCCAAAAACAGTTACAGCATTAGAGTCAAAACCACAGACCAGGGTGGGTTGTCCTAC
>NZ_KE384678.1:62069-62931 GCF_000426925.1 Dolichospermum circinale AWQC310F
TACTACTGGTAATGATTGGATTAAAGGTGGTACGGGAAACGATGATTTAACCGGTGGAGACGGTAATGACACTCTGAACGGGGGAGCAGGTATAGACTTTTTAATCGGTGGTAAAGGAAATGATACCTTTGTCGTAGACGATATTGGTGATATCATTGCTGAAGGTTTAAATGGTGGAATAGATACCGTTGAATCTTCTATCACTTGGACATTAAAAACCAACTTAGAAAACCTCACGTTACAGGGAACAACCGCTATTAACGGTACTGGTAATAACCTCAATAATACCCTCATCGGTAACACTGGTAATAACGTTCTTACAGGTGGTTTAGGAAATGATACCCTCACAGGTGGTTTAGGAAATGATACCCTCATTGGTGGTGCTGGTAATGACTCCTACTATGTTGACAGTACAGCAGATATCATCACTGAATCGGTAAATCAAGGAACAGATAGCGTTTTCAGCACTGTAACCTATACCTTAACCACCAATACCGAAAACCTAACGTTACAGGGAACAACCGCTATTAATGGTACAGGTAATGAACTAAATAATATCATTACAGGTAACGCAGCCGATAACATTCTCACCGGTGGTACGGGCGCTGATACTTTAATTGGTGGCGCTGGTAATGACTCCTACTATGTTGACAGTACAGCAGATATCATCACTGAATCGGTAAATCAAGGAACAGATAGCGTTTTCAGCACTGTAACCTATACCTTAACCACCAATACCGAAAACCTAACGTTACAAGGAACAACCGCTATTAATGGTACAGGTAATGAACTAAATAACAACATTACAGGTAACGCAGCAGCTAACATTCTCACAGGTGGTTTAGGAAATGATACCCTCACA
>NZ_KE384678.1:63058-72947 GCF_000426925.1 Dolichospermum circinale AWQC310F
CAGTTTACCAATTTCTGCGCGGCGCTGGTGGCGATCAACTGAACTTTACAGGTATTACCAATTTTGATGTAATTACATCGGGTACTTCTACATTAGTGCGAGTTGGGGATGGTATTACTGGTAATACTGGTTTTGGTACTGGTCAATTATTAGTTACCTTATCCGGTACATCAGGATTTAATAGCACCAATGCGAATTTAAACCTGTCCGGAGGTACTTTCCTATTTAGTTAATAGCTTTGTTGGGTTTTCTCAACCCAACACCCAACCTAAAATAAATTAGTGATAATGGTGGGTTAGCGTAGCGTAACCCACCCTACAATTATCTACAATTATCACAAGACGCAAAAAAACCGCGAAAAATTTGATTTTTGGTGTTGACAAAGAATTTTAAATATGTTATTATCCTTTTGATAAGGAAGAACTATCTCAAATTATTTAATTAATAAAATGACAAAATCCCCAACTTCTCAAAGAAGTCGGGGATTTTGTTCAAGATCAAGCCTTACAGCATGGGTACAAACTGAGACTTATCGGGTACTTCCGCGTACTCAGCCACGATTTGTCTAAGTTCGTCACCATTAATGGTTTCTTTTTCAATCAACAAATCAACTAGACGATCTGCGAGGCTACGATGATCACGCATGATCTTCTTAGCGGTAGCATAGCATTCTTCCACAATCATTCTGACTTGTGCATCAATGCGACAAGCGATCGCTTCGGAATACTCGGAACGGGTTGTCCAGTCACGACCCAGGAACACCTCACCCTGTTGGCTTTCCAGAGATAAAGGACCTAAATCAGACATTCCGAACCGTGTTACCATTTGTCGAGCCATTCCTGATAACTGCTGTAAATCTCCACCAGCGCCAGTTGTCACTTCTGCTGCTCCAAAAATTACTTCCTCAGCAGCCCGACCACCTAAAGCCCCGGTAATTCTAGCCTTTAGCTGAGAACGACTAATTAGACCTTGTTCTTCATTAGGTGTAAACCAAGTTAAGCCCTGGGCTTGTCCTCTGGGAATCAAAGTCACCTTTTGGACAGGGTCATGGTCTTTAAGTAAAGTCCCCACTAAAGCGTGTCCAATTTCATGGTAAGCAATCAAACGCTTACTCTTGCTGTCTACCAGGGGAGTACCTTCCATCCCCGCAACTACGCGGTCTACAGCATCATCAATTTCCGCTAAAGTGATACCCTCTTTGCGTCTTCTAGCAGTGAGAATAGCCGCTTCATTGAGAAGATTAGCTAAATCTGCACCGGTAAATCCTGGAGTGCGACGCGCGATCGCTTCCAAGGACACGCTATCATCCAACTTCTTATTTCTAGCATGAACCTGTAATACTTCCAAACGTCCTTTAATGTCTGGAGCATCTACCGTTACTTGTCTATCGAAACGACCGGGGCGCAACAAAGCCGCATCTAGGACATCAGGACGGTTGGTAGCAGCAATAATAATAATGCCAGTATTGCCTTCAAAACCATCCATTTCCGTTAATAATTGATTAAGGGTTTGTTCCCGTTCATCATTACCACCACCAATACCAGCGCCCCGTTGACGACCCACAGCGTCAATTTCATCAATAAAGATAATACAGGGAGCGTTATCTTTCGCTTTCTTAAACAAGTCACGGACACGGGAAGCACCCACACCCACGAACATTTCTACAAATTCCGAACCGGAAATACTGAAAAAAGGAACACCAGCTTCACCAGCGATCGCTTTAGCGAGTAAAGTTTTACCAGTTCCCGGAGGTCCAACTAATAGTACACCTTTGGGAATCCGAGCGCCAACAGCGGTAAATTTCTCAGGTTGTTTCAGGAAGGTGACAACTTCTTGTAATTCTTCCTTTGCTTCTTCAATTCCTGCCACATCATCGAATTTTACCCCAGTTTTCGCCTCCATTTGGAAACGAGCGCGGGATTTGCCAAAATTCATCGCTTGTCCAGGACCACCGGGAAGATTGTTAGAACGCCGGAACAAAAAGAAAAGTCCCGTAATCAATAAAACTGGGAAAATCAAATTACTCAAAAGTCCCCAAATTGCCCCATTATTCCGCATTGGATGGGCATCAAAACTTACTTCCTTCTGTTTCAACTTTTGGATCAATTCTGGAGCGTTCACGGGCAAATCTACCCGCCAGAGTTGAGTGCGATTTTCGATGTCTTGGTCATTGGCCTCAATAATTGCCGTTCTCCCACCATCATAAAGATCCACATTAATAACACGATCTGCGTCCAAATATTCCAGAAAGCGACCGTAGGTCATGCGGGTATTGGCCGCATTTTTACTCATGTCCGCAGAATTGCCTGTAAAAGTGCCTTGCCAGAAGAAAAAGCCAATTACTAAGGCCAGCACTGACCAAAGTGCTACGATTCTCCAAGAAAATTTCATCTTTAATTTGCCTCTAGATACTAATATGACTGCTTTTGTAACGGATGTTTATAAATCCATTTTGTAATTTGAGCCATAAAACCTCGGTTTGCTTATGGCAGATTCATGAAGTTTGTCTAGAATCTTAATTAAATTTAACCTAATTCTCATAGTAATACCAATTAAAAATTAAAAATTAAAAGTTAAATGTTCCCAAAATCATACCCAGTAAGGATTTGGGGCTAATTTATATTTTGCTATCTCTATTACTAATTTTACGCTGGACTGCACAGGATTACCAAATTCATTTATTTTTCTTTATCTGTGTTTATCTGCGTTTATTGATATGGTTTATCTTTTCTATGCTTTAAAGCTAAGTATAACGGAAAATTTACGGAGTATGAACCACGAAGAAACGAAGAAGCGAAGGTAAGAGTTTTAGAGAGATTTTTCGTGATGGGTGATAGTGTCATCGCTGATCTTGTAACTAATCATCGTTTAAAATATAGTAGACTTATTAGACATCTCCGAAAATATTGTAGGGTTTCAAGTCACGCACATTTAATTTTCACAAGATGTCTATTTACTTATCTCCCATAATTTTTAAGGTATAAGGTAGGGAATCATTTTCCTTGTAAGAACCAATCCAAATTTGGTAAGTTCCCGGTAGCCATTCACCAACAACACCAGGATTGTTACCATCAAAGTCATCATTACACCAAGTTCCACCAGGTCCTTTGATAATCATGGTCGTGTCCGCAGGACTGTTAACTACTAGTTTCAGGTATTCAAATTTACTCAATAGTTTCAGTGTATGATCGGGATCTTTATCCATAAATCCCTTACAAGGTCCAGTTGGTGTTGTTTCTGTTTTGGCTATTTGGCTTCCCGGTATTGAACCACCACTCATTCCCGTGACTGTCAATGGATCTGGGGAAAATGGATATTGAATGGTAACATCTCCAAAAATCTGGGAAACTGGTTGAGCATTAGCCACTTGATTAAATCCACCTGTAGTCCAGAGTATAATCATTCCTGTAGTCAATACTTTTTTGGACATTGTAATTATAGAAATTTGCTAAATAACTTTAAAGACATAAATTTACGGTCTCAAGTTCCTTTAGAGAAAAGACTTGAGTACCGCTGGGAGAATTTAAAATTCCAGAAAATTCTTACCCAATACTCAGTAATTAATTATTGCTAATTGCCTGATTTAAACGAGCTTTATCTAAACCAATCTGATTTAATAGTAACCAAGATTGAATTAAATCTGGTCCATGTACGTCCCCAGTTAAAGCTGCTCTAAGCGATCGCATCACTAAGCCCTTTTTCACATTTTCTGTTTTTACAACTTGCTTAATTATACTTTGGGCTATATCTGCTGATAAATTTGGTTGACTCTCTAAAGCTGTAGTAATTGCTTTTATTACAGTTTTAACACCTTCCTGCTGTAGTTGTTGACTACCTTCTTCAGTTAATTCTACACCATCAGTAAAAAATCCCTTGGTCATTTCCACAGCATCTACCAACCGAGTCAAACTAGCAGCAATTAACCCCGTTAATGATTCTAACCAAGGACGTTCTCTACCACCGTTAAATTGATAACCAGCTTTTTCCCAGAAGGGCATAAGTAAATCTGTAAGTTCCCCCACTGGCTTATGATGGAGATATTGGCTATTCAACCAGTCTAATTTATCCCAGTCAAATTTAGCACCAGCCTTATTCACTCGCTCAAAGCCAAAATCCTGAGCCGCTGATTCCAAATCAAATATTTCTTGCGTGGAATCCCCTGGCGACCATCCTAGTAAAGTCATATAATTTACTAAAGCTTCCGCCGTAAAACCCAGATCCTGAAAGTCACAAATGGAAGTTACTCCATCTCGTTTCGAGAGTTTTCGCCCTTCTTGGTTTAAAATCAAGGGTGTATGGGCAAATTCGGGAATTTTTGCCCCCAAAGCTTCATATAGTAAAATCTGTTTAGCTGTATTAGCGATATGGTCTTCACCCCGAATCACATGAGTAATTTCCATATCAATATCATCCACAACCACCACAAAATTATACAATGGTTGACCACTACCATCACTAGAAGCGCGAGCAATGACCATATCACCACCCAAATCACTACCACGCCAACTCATTTTACCCCGTACTAAGTCATTCCAAACAATTTCCCGATCATCGGCGATTTGGAAACGAATTACAGAAGAACGTCCTTGAGCTTCAAATTCTGCCCTTTGTTCTGGAGTTAAGTACCGATGACGGTTATCATAACGAGGTGCTTCACCTTTAGCTTTTTGCGCTTCTCGTAAAGCGTCTAACTCTTCAGATGTGGTATAACAGCGGTAAGCTAGTCCTTGATCTAGTAGTTTTTCAACTGCTTCCTTGTAAAGTTCTAAGCGTTGAGATTGGAAAAATGGACCTTCATCCCAATTCAATCCTAACCAGCGTAGTCCATTGAGAATATTATCTGTATATTCTGGACGCGATCGCTCTAAATCTGTATCTTCTATTCTTAGAATAAACTTGCCATGATGGTGACGAGCAAACAAGTAATTAAATACAGCCGTTCTCGCTGTACCAATATGTAAATTTCCGGTAGGACTTGGAGCTATACGGACTCTGACGGTCACAGTTGATTCTCTCTTTTATACAGCACAATTAAACTTACTGATATAAAACCTATGAGTATATATGAATATCTCAGCATCTTACATTCAGCACTTTTGAACAGGAATAAGGAAACCCGAAACTTAGTTACAGGTAACAAGCCTGATTATAACCCAATTTAAGTTTCTTTTGCTATTCCTACATGATATATTGTCCAGGGCGAACGATGGGACTCGAACCCACGAATGGTGGTACCACAAACCACTGCCTTAACCACTTGGCTACGCTCGCCATTTAGCTTATTTTTCAATAATAACACTAACTAAAAAAATGATCAAGCCTTTTTTATCAGAAATTTAGATAATTTTCTTGGTAGTCTTTTAAAGACCAACAACTACCGACTTCAAGTTGAAATATGAAACTTTTAACTACTCTCATCAGTATAGGAGCAGTAAGTGTTACTATATTAGGGGTGATTATGGCCAAAACCAACCCCAATCAGATTGAGTATGAAAAGTATGCAGTTCACAAGCTGACAACATACTTAGAAACTGATGTATGTCAAAAGACTCCGAATTTCCTGGAAAGATTAATTAAAGTTGATTGTAATCAAATGCTTCAATCGCTTAAACCACAAATCAAAGAACTTATTACCAGTACGACCAACCGACAAGACTATATAATCTTTAGTATTTATAGAAGTGAAATTAAACTTGATTCGTGGATACCAGGTTACAAATTTGAAACTGTGGGAGCATTGAATCAATTTTATACTTACAATGCTGAACAAAAATAGGGAATAGGTAGGAATTTTACCAATGACAATTAACTAATGACTAACACAGCTTATCTTTTAGTATCTCACGGAAGTCGTGATCCTCGTCCAGATTTAGCCATGCAGCAATTAGCGAAGCTGTTAAGTGAGATGTTACCCCAAGGGGAAAACTTGATAGGTATTGCTACTCTAGAGGCCAATATCCAACCTTTACATCAACAAATTCAAGATTTCGCCGGTCAAGTTGCGGCTTTTGGCTGTAAAATAGTCCAAATTATCCCCCTATTTTTGTTACCGGGCTTTCATCTCATGACTGATATTCCCGCAGAAATAGCACTGGCACAAGAGGTAATAAATGAAAGCATAAAAATAGAATTATGTCCTCATGTCGGTAGTTATCCTGGGTTAGAAAAGTTTGTTTCTAGGATGATGATGACAGTAAAAGCTGATGTATCAATTATCCTAGCTCATGGTAGTCGTCGTCCTGGTTCTCATGCCCCTGTAGAAAATATAGCAGCTAGTGTGGGTGCATTTACAGCTTATTGGTCTGTACCTCCTAGTTTAGAACTAAGAGTCAAGGAATTGATTACCGCTGGTTATAAACAAATTGCGATTTTTCCCTATTTTTTATTTACAGGTGGCATAACTGATGCGATCGCTTTGGCAGTAGAAACGCTAAAATTGGAGTTTCCATCAGTAACTTTTCAACTCGCACCACCTTTAGGAACAAGTCGAGAATTTGCTGATTTAATCGGGGATTTGATCAAAGAAGGGGAAAAAGTTTTTGGGTAAAGTTTATTTAGTTGGTGCAGGTCCAGGAGATCCTGGACTCATGACTATCAAGGGCAAAGATTTATTAGCTTGTGCAGATGTGGTTATATATGATGCTTTGGTAAGTCCAGAAGTATTAAATATGATTAATCCCGCAGCAGAACAAATTAACGCGGGTAAACGAATGGGTAGACATTCTTTATTACAAGAAGCTACCACAGAATTACTGATAGAAAAGGCGGCAAATCATGATACCGTCGTCAGACTCAAAGGTGGTGATCCCTTTATTTTCGGTCGTGGTGGGGAAGAAATGGCAGAATTGGTAGCCGCAGGGATTCCTGTAGAAGTTGTACCAGGGATTACATCAGGAATAGCCGCAGCGGCCTATGCTGGTATTCCTTTAACCCATCGTCTTTATAGTTCTTCTGTAACTTTCGTGACTGGACATGAATCTGCTGGTAAGTATAAACCCCAGGTAAATTGGCCAGCCATAGCCCATGGTTCAGAAACCATCGTAATTTATATGGGTATACATAATTTACCCTACATTGTAGAGCAGTTAACTGTAGCTGGATTGAGTTTAGATACCCCCATGGCCTTAATTCGTTGGGGAACTCGGCCAGAACAGGAAGAATTAATTGGTGAATTGGGGACAATTGTAGCACAAGTAACAGAAAAAGGATTTCTCGCACCAGCAATAGCCGTAATTGGTGCGGTCGTTAAAATGCACAGTATATTATCTGATTCTGTACAGGAGAAAAAATAGAGGAAAAGTTTGGTTAGGGTTACACTGATTAAATCCTTTTTATTTGTCCTTTGTGTTGATATTCTGTTGTTGAATAATCTCGCTAATTTCTGCCAAACTTAAATTTAAAACCTGTGCGATTTGTTCTCTAGTTAAACCCAATGCGATCAAACCAGGAACTGCGTCTAACTTGGCTTTGCGTTCACCTTCTTCTTTTGCTTCTTGATAAAATCGGGTTTGTTTTAACTCACTTAATCCAAACATAGCTTCTATTTCCTCCCTATTCATTCTTGGAAACTTGTAAATTAAAATTGTCTCAATGATTTGTAATAGTTGTTGCTGTTGAAGTTGAGAATTGATCTCTTCTTTAGTTCTAGCGATTAATTCTCTGGCGTGGGTAATGGAATTATCTGGGTTAGCGATGATTAGTTTTATTGTAGCAATCCCAATGGGTAAAGATGTTGTTTCTGCTAATTCATCGAGATAAATAACTCGGACTCGTTGACTGGTGAAAAATTCTTGATAATGCTGAATATCTCTTGTATCTATGCTGCTGGTTGGATAGATAACTACCGCACTCCAGTGATTTTTGGGGTTGTTTTGGCGAATGTAAAGAAATATTTCGCTAAAAAGTCTATGGTAGAGATCCTTGTCTGATTGAAATTGTACTTCTAAAAAGTAGATGGGGTTATCTGTATTTTGGTTAGGTAAGAAAACTCCATCTATTCTCAAGGCTGTTTGTTTGACTTCAACTGATGAAAATTGATAAAGTTCGGCTAGTTGAGGGGAGTTACCAATCAGTTCAAAAAATATGCTAGGTATTTCTTGAAACAATCGGTAAAATATGCTGTCTGTTTTCATTTTAAAAAGTTGTTTTTAGCGATATACAGGCTTTCATCAAGTGTTACCCCAAATTCTAGCGTATTAAACCCGGATTTTTATAAAGAACTCTATTTGATTAACGCACCCTACAGGATTTGCTGTATATTGAAACAGTATTATAATATCAGCTTAAAATCATGTGTATATCAATATTTAACAATGAGGATAAAAATGATGAAATTCATAGATTTGTTTTGTGGTACAGGGGGATTTAGAATAGCCGTTGAAATGATTTGTCATCAGTATAATATTTCCTCTCAATGTGTTTTTTCTAGTGATATTGATATAGACTCCCAAAAAATATATACAGGAAATTTTGGAGAAACTCCAGCAGGAGACATTACTAAAATTAATGAAAATGATATTCCAGAACATGATATATTATTGGCTGGTTTTCCCTGTCAACCTTTTAGTATTTGTGGGGAACTTAAAGGTTTTGCAGATACCAGAGGTACATTATTTTTTGATATTGCTAGAATTATTCAAGCTAAACAACCCACAGCCTTTATATTAGAAAATGTCAAACAGTTACAAGGACATCAACAGGGAAAAACATTAAAAATTATTATTGATAGTTTACAAGATTTAGGATATTACACAGATTATAAAATTGTTAATGCTTTAAATTTTGGACTACCACAAAAACGAGAAAGAATTTTAATTATAGGTTTTAAAAATCAACATCATTATGAAAATTTTAAATGGCCATTGATAAAAATTCCGATGCAACCATTATCAACAATATTAGAAAATTCCGTTTCTGACTTTTATTATGCTTCCGAAAAGATTAGACAAAATCGGTTACAAAAAGTTAAGCCTAATCAACAAGATGATCAACCAACGATATGGCATGAAAATAAATCTGGTAATATTAGTGTATATCCTTATTCTTGTGCATTAAGAGCAGGAGCATCCTATAATTATCTATTAGTTAATGGAGAAAGAAGGTTAACTGAAAGGGAAATGTTGAGATTACAAGGTTTTCCTGAATCTTATCAAGTGGTGGGAAGTTATCAAACTATGAGGAAATTGACTGGTAATGCTATTGCTATTCCCTGTGTGGCCAGTGTTATTGATATTATGATTAATTTGATGGTTACAGGAAATAGTAAATATTGAAAATATTTACAAAATTATTTTTGATAAATGCGATAGTAATTTACCAAGAATTTATCATTCATTTAGTATTATTCCTCATCTTTACAGCACTTCCCGATGTTATGAGGTACAAGAACCCCACCCCCAACCCCCTCCCCGCAAGCGAGGAGGGGGCTTAAGATGTACCTCATAAGAGCGGAAACCCCTGTATCTATATCCAGGTTTTCATCAATTGTTAGCCCAAATGGTAGGGTATTAAAGCCTAAGTTTTCTAAAGTTAAAATTGCTGTTTCCACTGATGAATTGTTGATTGTTTGTTGATTTACTAGAGATGTAAGTAATTCACAAACTCCCTGGTATTGACTGGTATTATAGTCAATCCAACGGTTAGAATATGCCAGTGCATCATGTAATGCCATTACCACTTCTGTATAGGGGTCAAATGGTAATTTATCGCGCATGGTACGCATAGTACGCAGTAGGTTATCTGCATAAATAGATGCTATTGGTTCTCCAGAATAAGAGGAGAGTTTTTGTAAATCTATTAAGATAGATTTGGTGAATTCTATTCAGGACTTACGCAAAATATCTCTCAAATCCTCATTTCTCCGTGACCTCTGTGCCTGGAGTGGTTCGTT
>NZ_KE384678.1:72980-75603 GCF_000426925.1 Dolichospermum circinale AWQC310F
TATCAATAGGTACTGGATTCTGTCATTTGCAAAGCAAGACGATGTGGACATAGTGCTATAATTTAGCTTATATTGTACTACAAGTTTTTTCAGAAAATCGCTAAAATAGAAATGCACTTGCTACTTATGAATTACAGAGATTATATTACAATCGAACCCAATAAACGCGGTGGTAAGCCTTGTGTACGTGGCTTGCGAATCACAGTTTATGAGGTGCTTGAATACCTAGCTTCCGAGATGACTGAAGCAGAAATTCTTGATGATTTTCCCGACCTAACGCGAGAAGATTTAAAAGCTTGTATTGCGTATGCGGCTGACCGTGAACGTCGGCTAATGATTTCAACTTTATCAGCATGAAATTACTATTTGATGAAAACTTATCCCCTAAATTATCCATCCGTTTGAGCGATATTTTTCCAGACTCCCTTCATGTTCGGGATGTAGGGATGAAAGCAACAATAGACCCGATAGTTTGGAATTATGCAAAAGATAATGATTTGATGATTGTCTCGAAAGATGCTGATATGCACGATCTGAGTTTAGTGTTGGGGACTCCTCCAAAAGTCATCTGGCTGAGACTGGGAAACTGTTCTACTTTACAAGTTGAAAATTTACTGCGTCGGGAGTTCAGCACAATCAAATTATTTTATGAAGATGAAAATTCATCATTGCTTGCTCTCTCATGATCGCATTAACCCAATATTAGCGATCGCACTATATAAATTATTATGCGATTCCTAGGTCGCGCAACGCTATCGCTTGTGACAACGAGCTAATTTAAAAAACTTTCATATTCATCATGATTACCGATCCAAATCCAATAATAATCGTCACCCTTTTTTAAGGCTAACGCTCGATATCCACTACTAACACGGGCAGACCAAAGATTTCTACCGACTTTTTTGAAGTGCAAAGAGGGATGAAGTGAGTTTTCCTGCCAAAGCTGATAAGCCTTCCGCGCTTGCTCTTGCATCTCAGGTGACAAATTAGCATACGCTTTCCAAAACTCAGTCGTCGCCAAGGATTTCATCAAGATCCCTCACGTTGTTGGCTGCAATATCTTTTTCTGCCTGAGCAATGAGGCGATCTAATTTCCCTGATGCTAAATCTGCCTCAATTTGACGATCCCACATCTCATCAAGATATTCTTGAAGCCATTTTGCCAGATCACGAACTTCACTTTCTGGCAATTGTTTGATTACTGATTCAACTTCTAGCCGAGTATTCATACAAGATTTTACATTTAAAGAGTTTTTCTTTTCTATATTATCACTAACTTTGACATTGAAACGCCATTAGATGGTAGCTATTTGACTGATAGCGAAGCGCGACCTAGTAATCGCACTTAAACCACAACTAGCGATCGCTTCCCTATCCGTAAACATCGCAGTTAATAATAGTTAAGGAAGTACAATAAAATAGATATTGAGAGATCGCACTACAAGATCAGCGATCGCACTGAAAGCCTTGATCCCTCGGATGGGTTGACAAAACTCTCGGTAAATAGGATATTAATTTAGTCAGGGGTCAAAATTTATGCCCTGCCGAATCTGTTCATTTTCATAGGAATAAGCCTAATTATGACCTTACAATCTTTACATTTGTTACTAGGCAAATTATTTGCATTAATTATTTTTTATGAGAGTAAAGAGAATAATTGTTATTACTTAGAAACTGATGATTGGAAGAAATATCAGCATTCAACAAATGAGATTACACTATCATATATCATATCTCGTGCAGAAAAATTGATTTTAGAAAAACAGATTAAAGATGTTTTTTACCTTTTAAAAGAAATATCTATTATGTATTCTAACTTAGAAATACCAACCCGTTTGGTTCTAGTTGATAGCCACTTCAAAATGGGGTTATGGAGTAATTTACCAGATGATGAAAATTATATTTTATTAAACGATATTCAAGAAGAAAATCAATAGACATCTCCGAAAAAAAACTAAATTATGGTATAACAGGATAAAATCGTGCATCTACCCTGAGATTATGAGCAACATAGTTGAGTACATTCATAACAATCCTGAAGAATCACAACGGTTATTAGGACTGCATTATGAACAGCTAAAACAACTGATAGAGAAAGCAATAGAGCTACATAATAATAAAAAAGAATTAGCAGAATCTAAAAAAGTCAGACTCATTGTGGGAGGAGGTGGACGCAAGCCAAAACTAACCCCAGAGTCGCAAATAATTTTAACATTAACATATTTACGTCATTTGACAACATTTCAGTTACTAGGCATTCAATTTGGTGTAAGTGAGACAACGGCAAATGATACGTTTAACTATTGGTTTCCACTCCTGGGAGAATTATTGCCACCAAGTTTAATATCACAGGTAAAAAAAACTCCAACGACCACGAAATTGTTAAAGAACTGTTAACGGAGTTTGAGTTAATCGTGGATAGCTATGAACAGCCTATAGAAAGACCTTCAGAGCATGAGACACAAAAAAAGTATTACTCAGGTAAAAAGAAAACTCATACTAGAAAAAACCAGCTAATTGTCCTACCAAATGGTAAAGATATTGTAGATGTAAAGGCTGGTAAACCAGGTCCCCAAAGTGATATCAGCTTATTTCGTGACACCTCCCAGGAATTTGAGACCAA
>NZ_KE384679.1:0-1286 GCF_000426925.1 Dolichospermum circinale AWQC310F
GAACAGGGAACAGGGAACAGGGAACAGGGAACAGGGAACAGGGAACAGGGAACAGGGAACAGGTTTTGGACAACTTTACTTTTCGTTACTTATGTCGGTTTTTTTCCGTTCACCTACTTATTACTTAATAATATTACTTAATTAATAGGTTTTAATAGGTTGGAAATTAATTTTCGTATAACTTCATGACATGGTTCAGGGAGAGCCGGGAATGCACTCCTAATGTCATAGATGATCTATGGCCACGGGAGAGGTGTTCAGCAGCAGCAGTGCCAATCATGGCCGCGTTGTCAGTGCAAAATTTTAGGGGGGGGAAAAGAACCCGCAAGCTATGTTTATTGGCTGCTGCTTGTAAATGCTTTCTGAGTCCACTATTTGCTGCTACACCACCGCCTACCGTAATAGTGTCTAGTTTATAATTAAGAGCGCAAGCGATCGCTCTTTTCGTCAGCGATCGCGCTATAGTATCCTGGAAACTAGCTACTATATCCGCTATTGGTACTTCTTTACCCTCTTTTTCCAATTGTTGCACTAAACGTAATACTGCTGTCTTTAATCCGCTAAAGCTACAATCATAAGGATGATAACCCCCACCAGGTAAAGAAATTTTTCCCTCCGGGAATATAAAAGCTTGGGGATCACCGATTTGTGATAGTTGATCAATTATTGGTCCGCCGGGATAACCCAATTTTAATAACCGCGCTACTTTATCAAAAGCTTCACCGGCTGCATCATCACGGGTTTCCCCTAGAGTTTCGTATATACCATAATCTTTGACATAAATCAAGCTTGTGTGACCCCCGGAAACAAGTAAGCTAAGAAAGGGGGGATTTAAACTTGCCTCAGTCAAATAGGTCGCACAAATGTGACCTTCCAGGTGATGTACTCCCAAAAAAGGCTTCTCATGTACCATAGCCAGGGTTTTGGCGGCTGTTAATCCCACCAGTAATGCCCCTACAAGTCCAGGCGCACAGGTGGCAGCTATACCATCAATCTGACTCCAGTTTAGATCACTAGAGGCGATCGCTTGTTCTATTTCATAATTCAGCGTTTCTAAATGCTGACGTGATGCTACTTCTGGGACTACGCCACCGTATTGTTGATGAACAGAAATTTGTGAAGCAACAATACTACTACAGACCTGACGATTGTTAATTATTGCAACAGCAGTTTCATCACAACTGGTTTCAATAGCTAAAACGGTTGTCATAATTAATTAGGGAACAGGGAACAGGGAACAGGGAACAGGGAACAGGGAACAGGGAACAGGGAACAGGGAACAGGGA
>NZ_KE384679.1:1296-3399 GCF_000426925.1 Dolichospermum circinale AWQC310F
CAAGAATGACAACTGACAACTGACAACTGACAACTGACAACTGACAACTGACAACTGACAACTGACAACTGACCACTGACAACTGACCACTGACAACTGACAACTGACCACTGACAACTGACAACTGACCACTGACAACTGACAACTGACAACTGACAACTGACAACTGACCACTGACCACTGACAACTGACAACTGACAACTGACAACTGACAACTGACAACTGACAACTGACCACTGACCACTGACAACTGACCACTGACCACTGACCACTGACCACTGCCTCTTTCCTATATTTTGATTGAGAAGCTTTAACTTTTGTTGACTTAAACTTTACTCTATTCCCAGCCAAGAGTATGATAACTTCCTAGTTATCTAAAATAAAGACTGTACAAGCCGCTTCGTTTTGTACAAGGAACTTCTCGTTTTGTAACAAAAGGAAACAACTCCATGACACGATTGTTTGCTTTGCTTTTGGCGATGACTCTTTGGTTCAATTTTGCTCCTCCAGCACAAGCGCTAGGGGCTAACCTTGTACCTTGTAAAGACTCTCCCGCCTTTCAAGAGCTAGCACTAAATGCCCGCAATACCACCTCTGACCCCGAATCAGGTAAAAAGCGGTTTGAACGTTATTCTCAGGCTCTCTGTGGACCTGAGGGCTATCCCCACTTGATTGTAGATGGCAGCCTGAATCATGCTGGAGATTTCCTGATCCCCAGTATTCTTTTCCTCTACATTGCTGGTTGGATTGGTTGGGTAGGCCGTGCTTATTTACAAGCGATTAAAAACGGAGCGAATGCCGAACAAAAAGAAATCCAAATTGATTTCGGTATTGCTCTACCTATTATCACCTCTGGTTTTGCTTGGCCAGCAGCAGCAATTAAGGAATTTCTCTCCGGCGAGCTAACAGCCAAAGATTCAGAAATTACCGTTTCGCCACGTTAATTCACTTGTTTTCACTCACTTATTCTGGAGACTAAATTCATGGCTGAAAAAGGTAACGAAACTAACTACTTGATTACATTCATCTCTACTGCTCCCGTTGCGGCAACTATTTGGTTGACAATCACAGCAGGGATTTTGATTGAATTTAATCGCTTCTTCCCTGACCTACTTTTTCACCCTCTATAGGCTGAAAATACGGTTCATAAAAGCTAATTTACTTAGTTTTTGCTGGTAGATTGTCTGATTGAGTGATCAAACCGAATTAGGTAAAAGTATACCTCAAATCGGCAATCTTAACTAATGTATGAAACTCGTTATGTTGTCGCTTGGAAAGCGGGTTTCATACTTTCCTTGATTAGAAAGTGGCAAAAGTAATTTTTCTGAACTTCCTCAATGGCAGTTTTCAGGGAAATTATTTTCTAATTTATTTCTAATATAGAAGTGCCAACTCTCTAATTTAAAGGCAAGCAGACAACATAACTCAAGCAGTAAGTTGATCAAAAACCAACAAGAGTGATTCAAGGAATCTAAAAATACTTATGGCAATAGCAGCAGGACGTGATCCGCAAAAAGGCGATCTAGAAACCCCCATCAATTCCGCTCCTTTGGTGAAGTGGTTTATTAGCAACTTGCCAGCATACCGCGCTGGTTTAAATCCTTTTAGACGGGGTTTGGAAGTTGGTATGGCTCATGGATACTTGCTATTTGGACCTTTTGACAAATTAGGTCCTTTACGTAACGCTCCCAACGCTAACTTAGCTGGTTTATTGGGCAGTGTTGGCTTAGTTGTGATTTTAACAGCTTGCCTATCCTTATATGCAAATAGCAATCCTGATAAAGCCCTTGCTAGTATTGCTGTACCTAATCCTCCAGTTGATGCTTTCAACTCCAAGGAAAGCTGGAATAATTTCGCCAGTGCTTTCTTAATTGGTGGTATCGGTGGTGCAGTAGTCGCTTTCTTCTTGACAGGTAATTCTGGTTTAATCCAAGGTTTATTGGGCTAATTTGATTTTTGGTAATGGGTAGTAGTTAGTAATTTTACCCATTACCAATTAACGTACTTAAGTGAGTAAACGGAAAAAACCGACACAAGTAACGAAAAGTAAAGTTACCCAAAACCTGTTCCCTGTTCCCTGTTCCCTGTTCCCTTGTCATAACG
>NZ_KE384679.1:3440-16668 GCF_000426925.1 Dolichospermum circinale AWQC310F
TCAAAAATAGCTTTCTCTATTTCCTTTAAAGCTTGCTCAAAATCGTCATTGATAATTTGTAAATCAAATTCATCAGCAGCGGCTATTTCTGCTTCAGCACGTTTGAGACGACGACAAATTGCTTCCTCAGAATCTTGTCCGCGTCCACGAATCCGGTTTTCTAATTCTGAAAATGAAGGTGGTAAAATAAAAATGCTCAGGGCGCTAGGAAAGGCGGTTCTGATTTGTCTTGCTCCTTCTAATTCAATTTCTAATAGCACCAACTTACCCGACTGAATATGGTCAAGCACCGCTGCACGGGGTGTGCCATAAAAGTTACCAGCAAATTCTGCCCATTCTAAAAGTTCACCTTTAGTCACTAATTCTTGAAATTCTTGACGGGTAATAAAGTAATATTTTTGACCATTTATTTCTCCCGGCCGTGGAGAACGGGTCGTGACGGAGACTGAATAATATAATTCTGGATGACGCTGGAGAATTTCATTCATTAAAGTGCCTTTACCGACTCCGCTAGGACCTGTTAAAACAATTAGTTTGCCCAGGGTAGGAGATTCTTGGGTATTTGTAGCATGATAGAAAGGTAAGACTGGCATTATTCGTAAAAACAGTGAATTAATAAATTAATAAATAAATAAGTGTACATGATTCCTTAGTCTTGTTTTAGCTGGTAAAACAACTAATTGCTATTTTGAATTTGGGACTTGAGATTTTTACATATCTACAATATCAGACTTTGCGGCTGAATCTTTTATCCTCACTGTTCAAATTAGCATCAAGACTAAAGAATTTGTAGCACTGGTGACAGAAAACCAGTCTAATCGAGATGGTATAGACGATATGGTACAAATAGAGTTGGGTTGATAACTATTCCGGTGATTAATTATCTACAACATGATGATCACGGGAAATGACAAACCGGTTGGCTACGGTTTCAGGCTGAATTGCGGAGAGAATTACATGACTAGAATCGGTGATAATTACCGCCCTAGTGCGTCTACCATAGGTAGCATCAACCAGTTGACCTCTATCCCTAGCATCGGTAATAATCCGTTTAATGGGAGCAGATTCTGGACTAACTATGGCCACGACTCTGTTAGCGGAGACGATATTACCAAACCCGATATTGATTAATTGAATTTCCATAAAAAAAATTTCAGCTAAACGAGAAATGAAAAGCTTGTAGTAAACTTATTCTCATGTTATCGCTAAAGAATGGGAGTTACAACGATTTAAACCTCGTTAGTTTGAGTTTTTTCATAGTTAATGCTTTTTTTGGCTGTATTATCAATCAAATCTACCGAAAATACTCCATAAGATATAGGCACAGTTATATTCATATAAGCTAGTAACGTTTTCGTTTGAATTGAAAATTATCTAGGTTTGGTAAATAATGTCTAAAAAATATCAAGCAGTGTAGGTAATCAGATGTACTGCATTTCATTTGTATAATGATAGCGGGCAGGATGCCCGCACCACAAGATTTAACTATGTTAGGACTGTATTGTTAAAACTGTATTAGGAATGTACAATTTAGCTGCGCTACAGCTGATTTTGGATATATTGCTACATAAACAAATTACCACTAGGTAGGAATAAGCTTTAATTAGATTCAATCTGAGGAATCTTGAATCAAACTGTGAAAATGTCTGATAGCAAGCTAAAAAAAGTTTGGATAATATGATATTGGGTTTTCTTGCGTCAACCCAACATTTTATATTAATGAAAAAGAGTTTAATTAATGCTATATCAATAGCTAACTATTAGTAAATTATACTCTGCTACCCCTTTGCCATAATCCCCATAAATAAATAGCAATAATTGCCCCAATAACTGCTACTATTACCCCAGGAATACTTAAAGATGCAGATGTAATTTGTAAAGTTCCTGTGCGAATGAGAGTGAATAAAGTTCCACCAATAAAAGCACCAACAATACCTAATATCATCGTAGATATCATTCCTCCACCTTGATAACCAGGATAGACAGATTTAGCAATTACACCGGCTAATAGTCCCAAAATCATCCAAGTAATAATATTCATTGATTGCTTCCTAAAAAAATTCAACTCATGTCAAATTTATCAAGGCTTAATATTATTTATTTCTGTCTAATGACATAATCTGTATAAATCAAAAGGTATGTAATTAGGACTTATTGATAAATCATAATTACATACCAATTTTGATTGATTTGACTGTAAAAATTCAGCAAAATTAAATAGCGCGAGAGAATTTAGTTTCTCTAGTTATTGTATGAGTATCGAAAATAACCGCAATATTTCTCACTAACAATCTACCAATATCAGTAATATGGATCTGATCAGTGAATACATTGACTAGTCCATCATTTTCTAGGGGTTTTAATTCTTGCAATTCGTAGCAGAAATATTTATTAAAATCAAGATGATATTTCTGTTCAATCTCTAATTTATTGAGATGAAAATGAGACATGATTGACATAATTACATCCCGTCTAATAATGTCATCTTGGGTTAGTTGAATACCTTTACTAATAGGAATTACACCCGCTGCGACTGCTTTGTAATAGTCCTTTAATTCCTTGTGATTTTGAGCATAAGCATCTTCCAACATACTAATAGATGTAGCACCAAAACCAAATAATTCAGTTTCTGCATGGGTAGTATAACCTTGGAAATTACGTTTTAGTGTACCATGATTTTGAGCGATCGCTAATTCATTATTATTTTTCGCAAAATGATCCATCCCAATAAACAGATACTCATGATTAGTTAATTCCTCAATTGTCATTTTCAGGATATCTAACTTTTCTTCTGCTCCCGGTAATGCTGCTTGGGGAATCATTTTTTGTACAGGTTTAATCCAAGGTACATAAGCAAAATTAAAGACGACAATTCTATCAGCATCTAAAGCCATTGTCTTGTGTAATGTTTCCCGAAAAGTTGCCAAAGTTTGATAAGGTAAACCATAAATTAAGTCTACATTGACACTATCAAAATTAGCCTCCTTAATCCAACTCATGACATCAAAAAGTAGTGATTCTGGTTGAATTCGATTCACTGCTTTTTGCACTTCTGGGTGAAAATCTTGAATCCCGAAACTAATGCGATTAAAGCCAATATCTCTCAAAAATAAGATATATTCTCTGTTCACATAACGGGGATTAATTTCGATAGAAACTTCTGCATTTTCCGCAATTTGGAAATTATTAGTAATATTTTTCCAGAGAGATTCCACTTGTTCAAGTTCTAAATAATTAGGTGTTCCTCCACCCCAATGGATTTGTAAAACTTGTCTATTTTTATCAATTAAAGCTGAGGTATTTTTGATTTCCTGTTCTAAATATTCCAGATACGGTATAGCCATATTCTTGTTATTAGTAATTACAGTATTACAACCGCAGAAATAACAAGCACTTTGACAAAAAGGAATATGGAAATACAAAGACAGGGGAGTTTTTCTTTGATTAGAAGCGGTAATTGCAGTTTGGAAATTTTCCGCTGTGAAAGTATCAGTTAATTCTGTTGCTGGGGGATAACTTGTGTATCTAGGAGCGCGAGTATCATACTTTTGAATTAGATCAAAATCAAACTTAACACCAGGTAATAGAAAAACCATTATAGTCTCCAGTGAATTTGTGTGATGATTGGAAATAATCACAATTGATTTTCCCAATTTCGATTTAATGTTGTAATTTAGGATTTAGCTATTAACAAATAGAATATATTTAATATATTTATGCTATTTGTTTGTGGTGAGCATTATGTTTTTAATGAACCACTTCAGACACAGAGAACATAGAAGAAGAGAATAAATAAGATGTTTGCATCTTGTTGAGCATCTTTATATAATTCATCATGTTCAAAATTAATTGAGTGATGAATTATATCCTTGTCAATTATGCAGAGACTCAAATTAAACTATTGTAAGTGTCTTTACCAATAGTCTCTATTAATAGAGTTTCTAACTCTTGAAATATCTGCATATTTAATTTGAAAGCATAGTTAGCTTCTGCGACAATTTTGTCAGCACTTGTATCATCAATGGGGAGTTTATCTAATGCTTGACGATACTTTTCTTTAAAAGCCTGTTTGTCGGGAATTTGCTCAAAATTGTAAAAGGAAGTTCCTGTATATCCAGACAGTTTTAAGGCTGACTGAGCAATTTTTTGGAGCATTTGTCCACCGGAAAGATCACCCAAATAACGAGTATAGGAATGAGCTAATAATAGTGCGGGTTCATGGGTAGAAATTTGTTGAATACGCGCAATATAAGTTTGAGTAGCAGGTGAAGGTTTAATGGTTTCTTGCCATTGATTCCCATAATAAAATAACATATCTTGTTTTAGAGAAGATTGGCGATTTAGTTCGGGAAAATAAATTAAACCAATTACAGGATGTTGTTTATATTTCTCAATTGCTGCTTCTAGTTCACTGTAAACAAAATAGAAATTACTCAACAACTGAATAAAACAATTTTTGTCTACAACCCCTTTGATAAAGCATTTCATGAAACCGACATTTTCGGAATTTGTATGTGCTTGTTGCGTTCCCACACGCAGTTTCATTGCTAAATTATTACTCATTGTTTCTTCCCTCTTGTTGATGTCTGTAGTGTTGTTTTCCAAATTTTAGCGACTCGTTTATCAGTTCACAGCCGATATAATTACAGAAAATTGCTATTCTATATGAATAGAGTTATCAGCATAATTTATCTAGCACAAATCTCCAGCATAAATGTCCAGCATAAATTACTATCAATAGCAATTTCGGCTATTTTTACCGCTCCTGAAATTATTTAACTATTATTCTTTGTATAACTATAAAAGTATTCATATTTATTTATAGTTTCCTAAATACATTTGTTTAGTAAATAGGTATTTAAACTATAAATAAATCCTAGATAATTCAGTATTTCTGTAAGAATTAGTTTCCATAATTTAACTGATGACTAATAACAAATATTCATGCTTATATAATTTTAAGGCAGACAATGGTAAAGGGAATACTTATGGTTAAGTCGTTGAATAAACCCCCAGTTGAGTTACCGAAATCGGGGGTAAAAACACCCGTTCAAGAAACACTATTAACACCCCGGTTTTATACCACTGATTTTGACACAGTGGCTAAAATGGATATTTCTGAATATGAGACAGAATTAAGGGCTGTAATTGACGAACTGAAAGCAGATTATAATCGTCATCACTTTATAAGAGATGATGAATTTAAGCAAGGTTGGGATCACATTGTTGGTGAAAAACGACTAGCTTTTATTGACTTTTTAGAACGTTCTTGTACTTCGGAATTTTCGGGGTTTTTACTATTTAAAGAATTATCCCGTCGTCTCAAGGAGAATAACCCCTTATTATCAGAAGCATTTGCTTATTTAGCACGAGACGAAGCCCGTCATGCGGGGTTTTTAAATAAGTCAATGGCTGATTTTAACCTTTCCCTTGACTTAAGTTATCTGACTAAAAATCGCACCTATACATTTTTCCCTATAGAGTGGGTTATTTACACGGTTTATCTATCGGAGAAAATAGGTTATTGGCGTTATATTTTAGTATATCGTCACATGGAAAAAAATCCCGAATACCAATTTTATCCTCTATTTCGGAAGTTTGAAAGTTGGTGTCAAGATGAGAATAGACACGGTGATTTTTTCAAAGCTTTGTTACGTTCTCAACCTCAATTATGGAATAATTGGAAATCTCGGTTATGGGTGCGGTTTTTCTTAATAACCGTTTTTGCAACTCACACCATGACAGTATTTGAAAGAGGTAATTTCTATGAAATATTAGGTATTCATCCTCGTAAATACAATAATCAGGTAATTGAAGAAACTAACAAAACCGCAGCTAAAGCATTTCCGATTATTTTAAATACCAATCATCCCTATTTCTTCTGGTATTTAGAACAATGTGCATTGTATAATCAGAAAATAATTGATCTCAACAAAATCAACGATTGGGGAATTATCAAATATTTCCAAAAAATCCCCTTAGTCTTGATGATTTTTTGGTATATGTTCAAGATTTTTCTGATTAAACCCATAGACGCAGAAGCAACTCGTCAACAAGTTTGTTAGTTAGGGAAAGGGGAAAGTTGAATGACCAACAAGATTCCCAAATTTTTAGACAATTTGGGGATCTAATTCTTATTTTTTACTCTTTAATTGAAAAGGTGTATATTTCCCACCCAAAGCTTCAACAATAGCGCGGGTATTTGCAACCATCATTTTTATATAAGTATCACTATTACTACCTTTTACCCCAATGGAATCAGAATAAAGTGAAGTTGGTGCTAATTTTACCCCTGCTTCTTCCGCAACTGTTTTAATTAAAGCTGGGTTAATTGTTGTTTCCGCAAATATCGCTGGAACACCTATTTTTTTCACTGATTCTACTAATTTTCTCACCGTTTGGGCGCTTGGTTGTTCCTCCGTACTAATCCCAATTAAAGTTCCAGCAATTGTTATTTTATAAGCATTTCCATAATATTGAAAAGCATCATGAGTAGTAATTAATTTACGGTTTTTTGGGGGAATAGTTTGGATTTGTTGTAAAATCCAAAGATGTAATTGTTGTAATTCATCAATTAACTTATCTGCATTTTCAGTCAACTTATTTTTATCTGCTGGTGACAAAGCGATTAAACTATTTTTAATTGCTTTCACCATCAATATAACATTTTCTGCACTACCCCAAACATGAGGATCTGGAACAATTTTCCCCCTACCTTTATCTAATTTTAAAGATTTGACAACTTCCCCCACAGCCAACTTTTTCGCTTTGTCTCCAGTCGCATTCATTAACTTAATAATTCCCGGTTCTAAATTGTAACCGTTGTACAAAATCAAATTAGCCTTTTCCAAAACTCGACTATCTGCGGGTACTGGTTCATACACATGAGGATCTGCACCAGGTTTCAAAATTCCCGTAATTTGTAATTTTTCCCCGCCAATTTCTTCAGCTAAATCTGCAATAATGGTACTCGTCGCTACAACTTGCGTCCGATTATTTCCTCCGTGTGAGGAGTTGGGAGTACAACCCATTACAGCCAAAGATACCAACATTCCTAGACAAAGGGGACTAAGTAAAGAGAACCTAACCCCCAACCCCTTCCCTCCCAGGGAAGGGGAGTAAGAATAAAAGCCTTTCTCCTCACAGGGGAGAGGTTTGGAGAGGGGTTTCAGTAATAAGTCATACATTATATTAAGTATTAGTTTCATTTATCTCAGTGATTACTTCTAATTATAGATATTCTCATATTTTTCTCATTTTTATAGTAAACTCAAAAAATAACTATTTTAATCAAAGTTATGCAAAACATTTCTGATTACCGAAAATCTAGTCTATCTACCAAAAATTCAGCAAATATACTTACACGGATCAACATTACTCATCTAAATGTCAATTATCGGACACAGGAAGCATTAAGAGACATTAACTGCACAATTAAACCAGGAAAGATAACAGGTATTTTTGGACCCAATGGTGCAGGTAAAAGTACATTAATGAAAGCTATTTTAGGATTAGTTCCCATCACCAACGGTCAAGTTATATACCAAAATCAGCCCTTAACGCAGCAACTAGAGAAAATTGCTTATGTACCCCAACGTAGTCAAATTGACTGGAATTACCCCGCCACCGTATGGGATGTAGTCATGATGGGGCGTATCAAAAAAACAGGTTGGTTACGTACTTTCTCTACAGTCAGCCGCCAAATAGCCACACAAGCATTAACAAAAGTGGGAATAGAAGAATTAAAAAATCGTCCCATTGGTGAACTTTCAGGAGGACAACAACAACGGGTATTTTTAGCCAGGGCTTTAACTCAAGAAGCCGAAATTTTCTGTTTTGATGAACCATTTGTAGGTATTGATCAAAAAACCCAAACTATCATATTTGAAGTCTTTCAAGAACTAGCAAAAGCCAATAAAATCGTCTTAGTAGTTAATCATGACTTAGGTGAATCTATTACCCATTTTGATGATTTAATCTTACTAAATTGCGAATTAATCGCCACCGGTTCACGCCAACAAGTCTTAACAGAAAATAACTTAAATCAGGCTTATAGCGGAAAAGTCATGTACTTTGCTGAAGCAGCATAATAATTAATAAATATCTTCTCTTCCTCTCTTCCTTCGCGTTCTTTGCGCCTTCGTGGTTCATTTTCATCTATGTTGCAAACACTAATTGAACCGTTGCAATATGGCTTTATGCAACGTTCCTTAATCATCGCCATACTAGTAGGATTATTGTGTGCTATAGTCGGTAGTTATTTAATGGTACAACGCCTAGCATTACTGGGAGATGCTATTAGTCATTCAGTATTACCAGGACTGGCTATAGCCTTCATGATTGGTGCTAATATCTTTGTCGGGGCGTTTATTGCGGGGGTTTTGAGTACCATGGCCATAGCCTTAATTAAAACCCGATCTCCCATTAAAGAAGATGCTGCTATGGGTATAGTTTTTTCTGCTTTTTTTGCTCTGGGAGTTACTTTAATTACAGTCATTCAAAAGGATAATAAAATTGATTTGAATCACTTTCTTTTTGGTAATATTTTAGGGGTAACTGTTGATGAAGTCAGGGATACAGCTATTATTACGGCTATTGTTTTAATGGTAGTTTTCCTATTATATAAAGAACTATTATTTTACACATTTGATCCTTTAGGAGCGCAAGCTGCTGGTTTACCAGTTAATCGTTTAAATTTTGGTTTAATGTTGTTAATTGCTTTGACAATTGTTGCCAGTATGAAAGCTGTGGGAGTAATATTAGTATTATCACTTTTAATTACTCCTGGTGCAACTGCTTTTTTATTAGTCAAGCGTTTACATCAAGTCATGATTTTAGGGGCGGTAATTGGGGTAATTTCTAGTATTAGCGGAATGTATCTTAGCTACTTTTATAATTTACCTTCTGGTCCGGCTATTGTATTAGTGGTTTCTGGTTTATTTACTTTGGCTTTATTGTTTAGTCCTCGACATGGGATTTTGATATCTATTATGAATAGGAAATAAAATTATCAAATTATCAAATTGGTAATTTTATTACATTTAATACTAGTTTATATTTACATAAATCCACGTAAAGTAACTTTTTTTGTGTAGTAGCGATCGCTAATTGCCGTTATTTTACTAAACTGGAAAAGTGTTGACAATTACCGTTATTATATTCTTGAGGTGTTAGATCAAGTGTGTAGCAAACCAGGGGTAAGACAATGACAGAGAATCAAGAACAACTCCCGATTTTAACTGGAAAGAAAGGAAGATATCAACTTCTCAAACCTTTGGGAAAGGGGGGTTTTGGAGATACTTTTCTCGCTATTGACTTAGATACGATGAATCAACGCCATTGTGTTGTTAAGCGATTACGAATTGATAGTCATCATTCTCCTGAAATAGTTGCAGGGATTAAAAAAGCCTTTGAAAAGGAGGCTAAGGTTCTGGAAGATTTAGGAGATAGAAGCGGTAACATTCCCTGCTTATATGACTATTTTTCCTCAACTGTAACTGACCCCGAACTCAGTACCCCACAGGAGTTTAATTATTTGGTTCAACAATATATCGAAGGAGAGGATCTAAAAAAGGAACTGGAACAACAAGGACGTTTCTCAGAAGCCAAGGTTTTGGCTCTATTAAATAATATTTTACCTGTTTTAAAATTTATCCATAAAAATGACGTTATTCACCGGGATATTAAACCTAGTAATATTATGCACTCCAAAGAAGAAGATAACAAATTCTATTTAATTGACTTTGGAGCAGTTAAACAAGTGATAAAAGGTGATATTGACACCACGGAAACATCTATGGTCTTTGGAACTCCTGCTTATGCTCCCCTAGAACAAATCAGAGGCGAAAAGGTTGATTATTCCAGTGATTTATATGCTTTGGCTGCTTCTTGTGTGCAATTATTAACAGGTGAATTTGCAGACGATTCCCGTGATGTTAATAATCTTTGGAATTGGCAAAAATATCCCTATATTAGCGAACATTTAGGTAAAATATTAAGGCGTATGCTCCAAGAAGATCGTCATTATAGATTCCAGTCAGCACAGGAAGTAATGGAAGCTCTGAATAAACGTGATGATCCTAGTGATAAAAACAATGGTGATGATCAAACGACAGAAATTATCCCTCCTCCCAAACCTCGATTTATTAAAGTTTTATTGATCACAGCAATTATTTTGACGACTACTGGGGTTTTAATAGCTATTTATCGCCATCAAAATCAAGACTTACAAGTAAATATTAAAACTATTCCTGGTCAACTATTTGAGGATAAACAATTTGGAATTGAGATCAAATATCCTCAAGATTGGAAGGCTGAAAAACAACAATATAGTCCCTTAACCGGGGGAACTATTGCCAAAATATTCCCTAATACTTTTAGTCCGAATCTCGAAGTAGGGCTATTTATCAGTATTGAAGATATACAAAAATCTCAGACTTTATCAGAGTATAATCAGGCTGCTATCGAACAAATTCAAAAATCCGTTAAAAACGTCAAAATTCTCCAACAACAATCGAGAAAAATAGATAATCGAGAGGGATATCAAATAGTTTATACAGGTGAAGATCAAATTGATAACTTCAGGTTTAAAGTTATGAAAGTTTGGACTATTAGTAATTCAAAAGTTTATATTCTGACCTATCGAGCCGAAGAAAAACTCTATGATCCCTTTCTCAAAGATGTAGAACAAACCATGATTAAGTCTTTTCGAAGGTCAACTGAAAACCCTGAAAACGGGAAAAGTTAATGGTCAATCTGTTATCTGTGGTGTAGGATATAAGGAGGATGGTTGTGATAAAAAAAATATTTTACTGACCATGACCAAGGATCGTGACCCTAAGCAAGTTCTGGAACAACTATTGAATACCCGTGTTGCTGCCGGTGGGGAGGCTGTTTACCTCAGTGGCGACCAAGAAGGATACATTAAACCAACAATCAACCGTGATGGCACTGCCAGCGTTGACATTGATCAAGTGATTAACAGTAACAGTGAGCCGCTCTGGTAAATTGGAAATTATGGGGGGAAAATCATGGGTTGGCGCATAGGAATGGTCGCTGTTTTTGCACTAGCTGGTTCTGTTTTGCCTTTGGCAACTTCAGTGTCGTCAGTTCCAAAACCCCCTTTTTCAAGGGTTAATTTGTGGCCTGGCCAAGAACAAATTCAACCTGAACAAGAGGCTCGTTTAATTACAGTTAAGATTTTAAGTAGCCCTAGAGAAAAGCGCGATCGCTCATTAGGTTCTGGCGTACTATTTTATAAAGATAAATTAACCTCAACCTATGGAGTAATTACCAATAATCATGTTTTACAAGCTGGTGATGCTCCCTATTCTATTCAAACTCCCGACGGAAAAATTCACCGTGCTAACCCTGTGGTGCAAAAAAAACAACTGAGGGGAAATGATTTAGCCTTATTAGAATTTGTCGCTGACTCAGAATACAGGATTACTACCAAATCAAATCAACAAGCCACCATTGGAGATTCGGTAATAGCCGCTGGTTTTCCCCTCAAAAATAGCAAAAGCAAATCTGGGGGGTTTGTGATTAAAACCGGTAAAATTCAACTGGTGCTAGATAAAGCCCTAGAGGGAGGATACCAAATCGGCTTTACCAATGATATAGAAAAAGGGATGAGTGGCGGACCCCTATTAAATAGCGCAGGGGAATTAGTAGGAATTAATGGACTTCATGCTAACCCAATTTGGGGCGATCCTTATGTTTTTGAAGATGGTTCTTACCCAACGGACGCACAGCGAGAACAAATAAGTCAATATAGCTGGGGTATTCCCTTACAAACAGTCAAGCAATTATTGATTGCTAAAAGCAAGTAGAAGTAGCGCCCCGTGGCTACCCCGGTATTTTGGGCAACTTTACTTTTCGTTACTTATGTCGGTTTTTTTCCGTTTACCTACTTACTCACAGTCAAAATAAATGACTCGCTTTATACATGATCAATTTGCTAAACAATATCTAACAGAACTATTAACACCCTATGGAAAAGTAGAAACCAGTAAAGACATCACCGCAGAAGTCAGACAAATTGACGTATTATTTATCCCCTCATCCCCACCCACCAACCTAGCAACACTAGGCGTATTAGGGAAAATGGCGGCTAATTATGCCGTATTTGAACCATTCCGTAATGCTGTAGGTAAAAGTGAAATCCGCAGTTGCATAGGTAAATTATTTGACATTCATGCCCAGGTTGAACGTCAAGCTAAACGCAATGACACGCGAATAAATGAATCCGAATTAGCTAATTTATGGATTTTAACTCCTACAGTATCAGTAGAAATCCTCGATAGCTTTAATGCTAGTTTGGATGAGGAAAACTGGGGTAAGGGAATTTACTTTTTTGGTAAAGGATTTAAAACCGTCATTGTGAGTATTCATCAATTACCCAGTACACCCGAAACCCTGTTTTTACGGATATTAGGGAGGGGAAAAGTACAAAGACAAGCAGTGGAAGAATTAGAAACACTGACAAATAACAATCCATTTCTGGCAGATGTCATAGAATTAGTACATAACCTAATTGCTGTGTTATCGGCACGTCAGCGTCAAGAACAAGATATTGATCAGGATGATCAGGAGTTAATTATGAAATTATCCCAAATGTATCAACAACAATTAGAAGAACTGAGAAAACAAGGACTCCAGGAAGGACGAGAAGAAGGAAGACAAGAAGGACGACAAGAAGGACTCCAGGAAGGACAACAGGAAGGACTTAGGACTGGTGTAGAAAGGGAAAGACGCGCTATCATTGAGAGTATTCTACAAGTGCGTTTTGGTGAAGTTGATGCCGAATTGACAAGAATTATTAACCCGCTGATGGCCATGAGTAGAGAGGAATTTACTCCTTTACTTCTACAATCATCTCGTGAGGAGTTATTAGGGAGATTTTCGGCACAATAAGCTGTTACGCAGCTAGATCCAATAATCCTGATATTGTTATTTCTTGTGGTGCGGGCATACTATGGCTAACGCCACGCTACGCGAACGGCAAACTCAGTACAAGTCTTGCCCGCAAGAATTATACAAATTAAATGCAGTACAGCTTAAGAATTTCAAAGTCCCCCACACTTGGGGGATTTAGGGGGCTAAATAATCATAAAACGAACACAGATAGAACTTGTGTGTACACTGCAAAGGTGTTCACCAGAAGTGTTGAATGTTAAGATTTCGAGGATTGTGTCCAAGTTGTGCATTGGTATTGGTGATACCAAAT
>NZ_KE384679.1:16759-31883 GCF_000426925.1 Dolichospermum circinale AWQC310F
GTTATTGCAGGATTCAACACTTGTGGGTGTTCACAATTACTGCTATTATAATACTTGAGGTGTTAGATCAAGAATGCCGTAAACCAGGGGTAAGAAAATGACGGAGAATCAAGAACCACTGCGGATTTTACAGGGAAAAAAAGGAAGATACCAACTTCTCAAACCTATAGGAAAAGGGGGTTTTGGATATACTTTTCTCGCTGAGGATTTGAATCCGGTAGTAGAGAAACACTATTGTGTTGTTAAGGAATTACGAATGGATGTTTATCATGATCCTAAAACCATTGCAGGGATCAAAAAAGCTTTTAAAAGGGAGGCTAGGATTTTGCAAAATTTAGGCCAAAAAAGTGGTAATATTCCTTCCTTACATGATTATTTTTCCATAACTGTAACTGACCCTGTACTCCATATTCCACAAGAGTTTAATTACCTGGTTCAACAATATATTGAAGGAGAGGATCTTGGTGAAGAACTAGAAAAACAAGGACTTTTTTCAGAAACAAAAGTTTTGGATTTATTAAAAAATATTTTACCAGTTTTACAATTTATCCATAAAAATAACGTTATTCATCTGGATATTAAACCCAGTAATATTATCCGTTCTACAGAAGAAGAGAACAAGTTTTATTTAATAGATTTTGGAGCAGTAAAACAAGTAATTAAAGGTGATATTGACACTAAAGAAACATCTATTGTCATAGGATTTGGAGATAAGAGGTATGCCCCTCCAGAACAACTCAACCCAAAGGGAAAGGTTGATTATTCCAGTGATTTATATGCTTTAGCTGCTAGTTGTGTGCAATTATTGACAGGTAAACTTCACAGAGATTTCCCCGATGATAAGACTCTTTGGAATTGGCGAGAATATCCACATATTAGTGAACCTTTAGGTAAGATATTGCGTAAAATGCTCCAAGAAGACCCTTATTATAGATACCAGTCAGCAACGGAAGTCATAGAAGCTTTGGAGAAAATCAAGCCTCTGAATAAACCTGATGAGTCTCCTACAGATACAGAAATCGATCCTAGTGATGATACGAAAAGAGTTATCAATCCTCGGACAGGGGAAGTCATAGAACCTGCTGATAAGCGTTCTAAAGGTAAAAAAATCAATTCTAAAGATGATACAAAAGTTATCAATCCTAATCCATTCCTTAATTTTATTAAAAAATTAGGTAATAATCCTAGTTCTAGAACGCAATCTACACCTGTTACATTTCAAAATTTAGAAGCGTTATTAGAAGCAGGAAAATGGCAAGATGCAGATTTAGAAACTTGGAACTTGATGCTACAGTTAACTAAACGAGAAAAATACGGATGGTTAAGAATTGAAGATGTGAAAAATTTTCCCAGACAGGAATTGCGGAAAATGGATCAGTTATGGGTAAAATATAGCAATGGCAAGTTTGGCTTTTCTGTACAAAAGCAAATTTGGCTGGAGTCGGGTGGTAAGTTAGATGGAGAACTCGACCTTAATACCTATGGGAAGTTAGGCGATCGCGTCGGTTGGAGACAAAATGGAAAGTGGTTCAAACTTTATGATAGTTACATCTTTAGTACAAATGCACCATCAGGACACCTGCCCGCCTTGTGGGTGTGGGGGGATGCTGTGGATGTGGTTATGGTGTGTATAATGTGCTTGTACGGGTTGGACTATTTTTTTGGCTTCGTGCTTGCGCTATTGGGGATGTGGTTTGTGGGGTTGGAGGTTGCTTTAGTTTGGGCAGTGAGTGTTGTAGTTTTGATGTTGGTGTGGTTTTTGTGGTGGGTTGTTGGTGGTTTAGTAGGTTTTGCGTGTGGGTG
This sequence comes from Dolichospermum circinale AWQC310F, assembly GCF_000426925.1. Taxonomy (GTDB): domain Bacteria; phylum Cyanobacteriota; class Cyanobacteriia; order Cyanobacteriales; family Nostocaceae; genus Dolichospermum; species Dolichospermum circinale. Next base: position 18,563 of record NZ_KE384679.1, read on the forward strand.
GGGTGGTTTTGGTGGGCTGGGTGTTGGGGTTTGTGGTTGGGGTGGCTGGAGGCGGAGGCGGCGTATTGTTTCTTTTCTCTTCTCTAGACTATAACCCATAAGCGTTACACAAGATTATAAGTATTTCTTATCAAGAAGTAAACAACCAATTTATTAGGCTTTGGGGATTTCATTACCTGTTAGGCAGTCTGTAGTTTGTAGCTTGTAGGTTGGGTTGAGGTACGAAACCCAACATGAACGTCGGGTTGCGCTGTCGCTTAACCCGACCTACTTGTACTCATTAACGACGAATTTTTTTGGCTATACCAGGCCAATTTTGATCAGCTTTTTGAATATTTCCAGGAATGTCTTTTTCCCAGCGTTTTTGAGTGTCTAAATTAACATTTAAGTACAACTTACCGTTGACAATTTTCCAGGCATTAGGGTCAATAGGTGCAGTATATCCTCTACTGACAGCCCAAGCACAAAATCCTCCATATTGAGGAGCGTATTTTTCAGGGTTTTTAATAAATAAGTCGCGGTTTTCGGCTGTGGAAAATCGCCAATTTACATCCTGCCATTTATAGGTGAAATTAGCATTACCTGGAATCGGTTTTCGTTGTTGAAAATAGGCTACAGCATCAAAACCTTTTAAAACAAAAGAGTCTTGGACATTGAACACTTTAGCAGCCAGCTTTAAAGGGGTATTCTGCCCTTGAATAGCATTTGGAGCAAAATTACCATTGGCAGCGGGTTGAAGGCTGGGAATGTGGGTTGTAGTGGTTGCTTGAGAACGACAACCTAAAGTTAATCCCACCATGAATATTGAGGATGTGATGAAAGCGAGAAAGTTCTGGTGATTCATAAAAATGTTTATTTGTTTTAGGACAATATCAGGTTCTTACCCCACCCTAACCCTCCCCTTATCAAGGGGAGGGGACTAGATTCCGGTTTCCTCCTTTATCAAGGGGAGGGGGGTAAATTCCAGTTTCCTCCGTTATCAAGGGGAGGGGACTAGATTCCGGTTTCCTCCGTTATCAAGGGGAGGGGACTAAGGGGGGTAAATTCCGGTTTCCTCAAGAGGAAATTTTTTGAACAGATGTTAAATGGAATGATGGAAAAGTGGCAAGAATTGTCTTGTTAGAAATTGTCATTAAGAAATTCTCGGCCATTTACCAATCCATTCTCCACCGCGAAAACGCCACCGGGGAAATAATAACCGCATGACTACCCAAGCAGATAAATAAACTGCTAACCAAACTAACCCATAATGTTGAATAAATCTGGTTAAGTCAAATTCGGTTTTAGGAATATGAGGTAAACCGATATTGGCAATTATTAAAGCCAGAAATACCCCTTCTATAACTCCTGCATAAAGTTGAAATATTCCGGGCCAGTCATGGTCCCAGAGATATTTTTGCAGAAAATCATACAAGACATCCCAAGCAATGCCAAATAAACCTACATAAAAGACGACCCAAAAGTAAACTAAGTTGGAAGCAATGCCTAAATATCCTTGATAAAAAAGCAGAGAAACTAACATTCCCACTGTTGCTAATAAAAAAATTCGCGTTTGCCAGCGTCCGAATAAGGTTGGAGTCATGATGATATGAGAAGTCGTGTAAATTAAGGTTTTTAGAAAAAATTCAGAAGAATTTAGGACTTACGGATGAGTCACGGAATAAGGAATAACGAACCACTGAGGCACGGAGGACACGGAGAAATGAGGCTTTGAGGAATATTTTCTGTAAGTCCTGGAATTGAAAAATTAAGGCTTTTGATTCAGCGCCCATTTTAGCCATTGCCAAAGGGAATAAATTCCTTGAATATAACGGACTCCTGGGGCTTTTACAGCAGCCAAAGCCTCGATAGAACGATGGGCAGCATATTGTAGTCCTAAAAATGTGTCTACAGGGGCGTAGGGACCGCCTAAGGTGATAATTCCTGCCCCATATATGCGAGAACGATTATTTCGCAGTTTTTTGATTTCAAAGTTGTTTTCTACATGAAAACGTCCTTCTGGGTTAAAATCTAGGTCGTAATGCAGTATTAGGTCTTTTAAAAATGGACTTTCTAAAGGATCGGAAATCAATCCTGTACAGTCAATCACAAAATCAGCAGTTAGGGTTTTTTGACCTTTGTTAGTGACTACATGAGTAACAACTTGACCTTGGGAATTACGTTCTAGTTTGGTGACTAAACCATAACGAATTTCATACCATTTGTCGGCTATTCCTTGACGAACAATGTCGCGCCATTTTTTGCGACTGGCTGTGGTTGTTCCCCCCCAACCCTGTAATAATTCCCGTCGTCTTAACGGGTCAGCGGCTTCTAACATTGTCCGCATATCACCGCCCCAAGTTCCTTTTGGCCAGTTGAAAGGTTGAAATTCCCAATCATTTTCTACGTAGCGTTTAGCTTGCTCAAATTGATTACCTTTGCGCGGTTCTCGGTTTAAATGAATTACCTGAATATTACTTTGCATTTTTCGGGCTTCATACAGCCTTTCTAATATTTGTGAGGCGACAATTCCTGACCCCCGAACAACAATAGTACCGCCTCTTTTTTCTAATTGTTGGTAAATATGATCATGGGGTTCATAACCTTGAACTACAGTTCTCTTATTTCCTGTTTCTTCGGGATATTGCCGACGATATTTTTCCAGGTCTGGTAGTAGTTTGATTGCGGGATAACCTGTGCAGAGATGCACATATTTAGCTAATAAAAATTGGTGATTTCCGTCTTCTTGGTGAGAAGTAGAATATGCAATACAATAACGCCCGTCTTCCGTTTGTCGTAGACTACGAATACTGCCATATTCTAACATTTTACCCCAACTAATGCGCTCTCCTTCCCTGTCCATGGACTCAAATACATCTCGTCCACGGGGGGTGTAGGTATCTGCATAAACAGGTTCAGCAAAAACTTGCCACAAAAATCCTAAAGCTGCACCAACTTGTCCAGAAAAAAAGGCTCTCCAAGCATCTCTTAAAGCATATCCTGGCCAGCCCCAAATATTATCAGGACAGGAATCTGAACCGGAACGAATTCGTTTATGTCGGGGAATTTGACAATTTTTCAGTAGGCTTTCATAGCGTTTATAAGGTTTGTCTTGAACACTCAAAACTTTAATATTTTCCGGTTTAACTCCCGCAATTCTCAACATATCCACCCAAACAAAACTGCCCATTCCTCCCCCGCAGGCCACATATTCTGTTTCTCTGACTAAAATACCACTGCGACCAATAGCTTCTAAGGAAACCTTTTGTGCATTCCAAAAGTTGAAATTATAGGGAAAACCAGTTGTTTGAATGGGTACAGCGTTAGGATTTTGCTGTTCTAAAGCATCCGTATAAGGGTTAAAAATGATGGAAGATTGAGAGTCTGATAATTTCCGCACCCTAGATACAGGAATAATCTCTGATTGGGGGTTAAAAATTGTGGACTTACTTTCAAATACAATGGTAGCATTCTCATCCTCAGATGGAATGAGAATAACGGTAATGGTATGATTACCTATTCCCAGTCTATCTCCACTTATTAAAGTCCGACGTTGTTTAAGTAGTTTTTCACCGTTAACAAGAGTGCCATTGGCGCTCTTGTCTTCTATATAAAGCTGATTGTTTTCTAAGGTAATTTGAGCATGAAAGCGAGAAATTTGCTTATGAGAGTCTAATAAAAATACAGGAGACACCGTTTCACCATTGATAACCGCAGGAAGTTGACTCATATCCCTGCCGATAGCTACTGGTAGGTTAAAAACCTGTTCTTCCTGCTCCTGTGTCAGTTTATTTTCGGAAATCAGTTTGATTTGCATGGTTTTGATGCCCCCATTTACATCTTGAGATATTATTGATAATATTAATACATTAATATTCTGCTCCATTTCCATAGGAGTACTGAAAAACTTTAAAATAATTTTATGTTTTTATGTTTTTATTTTTTATTTGCTATTTTAAAGGTTAATCGCTACATATCTGGCTATCAAGGTGCGGTAAACTAACAAAAGCAGTTTTTCACCTCAGAACAATGACAGCAAATAGTCCCACGATTTTGGCTTTAGACTTTGATGGAGTGATTTGCGATGGACTAATTGAATATTTTGAGGTAGCATGGCGTACCTACTGTCAAATTTGGTCGCCGGTTGACGATACACTACCAGATGATTTAGCTTTGAGATTCTATCGCTTACGTCCTGTAATTGAAACGGGTTGGGAAATGCCTATTTTAATTAAAGCTTTAATTGCAGGTTTTTCTGATGCTCAAATCCTGCAATCATGGACAACTATTACCGCCGAAATTTTAGTAGCAAATAACTTAGAAGCAAAAGCAGTTTCTACACAATTAGATAATTTGCGAGATGAATGGATTGAGAAAGATTTAGATGGTTGGTTAAGTCTACATAGATTTTATCCTGGTGTCATTGAAAGACTGAAAATAACTCTTGAGACTGAAGTTCAGTTATATATTGTCACTACTAAAGAAGGGCGATTTGTCAAGCAATTGTTACAACAAGAAGGAGTTAATTTACCATCAGAAAATATTTTTGGTAAAGAGGTAAAATGCCCAAAATATGCAACTTTGCGGGAATTAATTGAGAAAGCAAATACCCAAACTGTTAATTTATGGTTTGTTGAAGATAGACTAAAAACTTTACAATTAGTCCAACAACAATCAGACTTAAATCATGTAAAACTTTTTCTCGCAGATTGGGGTTATAATACTTCATTAGAACGGGAAGCAGGAAAAAATGATTCCCGCATTCAACTAATCTCACTTTCTCATTTTACTTACGATTTTGCAACCTGGTTATAATTTAACCAATATCTAGCTCCCCGACTTCTTAGACAAATCTGGGAGCTTATTAATAAGCTCAATTACTTCTTGATAATTACTAATTCTTTTTTGTTTTTGAAATAAGTTAGCTGCTACTTTTAAATCGCTAATTGCTCCCTGTTTATCACCTAAAGCATTGCGAGTAATACCTCGATTTTGGTAGGCTTCAGGAAACTCAGGATTCAGCTTTAATGCTTGGTTAAAATCTCTAATAGCTCCTGAAAAATCTCCCAAATCATGACGAGTAAATCCCCGATGATTATAAACACCCGCATAATTAGGATTTAGCCTAATTGCTTGATTATAATCTAAAATTGCTCCTTTTAAATCTCCTAATTTATAGCGAGATATTCCCCTTTTATAGTAAACTTCGGCAAAATCAGGACGTAACTTTAAAGCTTGATTATATTCTTCAATTGCTCCTTTGATATCTCCTGATGTATGGCGGTTAATTCCTCTATGAAAATAGATGATAGCCTCTTTTTTATCAACTTGTGCTAACAGTGATGATTTGATTCTAAAATCGGAAATATTTGCCAAATTCTTACCACTCACTTTTGGAGTATATAAGATAATTCCGAATAGAAGGATTGTCATTGTTAATTTCCATTTTTTCATGACACCATTTTTCCAATTATTAGCATATAGTTGTTAATTATATAGTATTTACATCTCTTCGCACCACTACCAACACTATGCTTGATTTAACAAAAATATCAAGACAAATGCAAGGTTTTAGTCAACATTTGACTTCGGAAGTGGCCGCGAGTCATCAGCGGTTACAATTAGCACAACAATTTTTTAAACAGGCTGTAGAGTGTCAACAGGAGTTAGTTGAACGTCAGGAAAAATGGCACAATCGGATTCTCTTTGCTAATGCTACACCAATTGAACCCTTAGAAACCTGTATTACTATTCCTGTTCCCCCGAAAATTCATACCGTCATTTCTACTGATGGTTCGCAAATTGCCCCTAATCATCACGAAATTGCGTATTGTTACTTACTCAACATCGGCAGGGTAGTTTTACACTATGGTCAAAATCTTCACCCCATTCTCGATAGTTTACCGGAGGTATTTTATCGCCCTGAAGATTTATATATCTCCCGTCAATGGGGAATTAGAGCGGAAGAATGGATGGGTTATCGGCGTACTGCTTCCGAAGCTACGGTATTAGCTGAACTGGCCTGTAGTGTGAAAACAACAGCACCAACTTTAGCTATGGTTGATGGTTCGTTAATATACTGGTTTTTAGATCAGTTACCGATGGATGCCCGCGATCGCATTTTACCACCTATTTTAGAAGCTTGGCAAAAACTTCAACAAGCTCAAATACCCCTCATGGGTTATCTTAGTGCCTCTCGCAGCACGGAATCTACTAACTTTTTACGGTTTTTGGCTTGTCCCTATCCCGTCCCCGATTGTATCACTCATTGCCCTAACCAACTAGAATACGTATCTTGCAAAAAATTTGATACTTTGCGCGATACAACCATCATGACTAGTCAACTCCAACCTGGACAAAGAGGACCGTTATGGCGGAGTAATGCACGAATTTTAGAATTGTATGACGAGCAAATTATTTATTTTTGTTACGTCCATGTCGGTACAGAAATCGCCCGGATTGAGATCCCCGCTTGGGTTGTCGCCAATAAAACTATGTTTGATCAAGCACTAGGGCTAATGTTAGCACAGGTAAATAAAGGATACGGTTATCCTGTGGCTATTGCGGAAGCTCACAATCAGGCTGTAATCAAAGGTGGTGATAGAACCCGTTTTTTTGCCCTTTTAGAAAGACAAATGATCAAGGCCGGGATTAAAAATGTCGGTATTTCCTCTAAAGAAGCCAGAAAACGTGGTAGCATTGCTTAAAATTATTTTAACATTGTTTTAATTGGGTTAATAAAAGCACAATTTCATCTATTGCTGTTCTCACAATTTTACTCGGTTGTTCAGATTGATTCACCATAATACTAAAAACTAAAGGTTCATAATTAGCTGAATTTACATATCCAGAAAGAGCAGAAACTCCTGTCATTGAACCGGTTTTTCCTTGGACAATTCCCGCAGCAGCAGTATTAATCAAGCGATTTTTTAAGCTACCTGTCATACCTACAATGGGTAAGGAAGCCCGAAAAATTTCTCTTTCAGGTAATTTATCAATTGCTTCTAAAAGTTGTACTAAAGCTGCGGGAGTGGTTAAGTTCTTGCGCGATAAACCAGAACCATCTACAATTACATAACTTTCTGATTCAACTCCTAATTGAGTTAGAGTTTCTTTCATAACTTGTAATCCGATATCAGCCGTATTTTGATTTATTTCTCTTGGTTTTTTGATAGCTAAACTTCTGAGTAAAGCCTCAGCATACAAATTATTGCTGTTTACATTTGTCTCTATTAATAATTCAGACAAAGGTGGAGATTCTACTGCGGCTATTTCTTTGCCATTTTTATGCAAATTACTAATTACAGTTTCTTGAACGGTAATTCCTGCTGTGATTAAATTATGACGAAATTGTTTTAAAAAATTGCTAATTGGATCAAATACAGCTATAGCAGTAATTTCCGGTTGGGAATTTACCGCTAATTGTCCTTTGATCCTCAAAATCTGTCCTTTTAAATCGCGGTTAATTTCTACAAAACTGGGTTTATCTGCTTGGGTAGTAATGGTATTATTCTCAATTTTCCACTGATATGCTTCTGTAGGTTCAGTCCATTTTATTTGTAATGGTTGTCCAATATTTTGGGGTAAAAAACTTAATCCAGAAGCGTTCTCATTTAATATTAAACTATTAACAGGAGCGCCATAATCAGCCTGTATATCTTCCCATTCCCAACTGGAATGAACTATTTCACCTTGAAAATAACTATCATCAGCAATTAACTGATTAATTTCTCTAATTCCCTGTTGATAAAGTTGTTTTGCTAATAATACCAATTGAGGGTTTTTAAAACTCGGATCTCCCCTACCCACAACACGCAAAATACCATTACCATCATCATAAATGGAGGTACGAATCCGAAAATCTGAACCTAATTTCTGTAATGCTACAGCAGTGGTAAATAGCTTAATATTAGAAGCAGGAATAAAATATTTCTGGCTATCTTGACTATAAAGAATCTTGTCTGATGATAATGTTTTAACTAAAATTCCCCAACGTCCTCGACTAAATTGAGGCCGATTGATAATAGTATTAATTGTTGATGATAATTGAGCGGGACAAAGGGATTTGCTAGTAGTAACTTCTGGAACTACTGTTTGTGCTTCAGCTACTTTCTGAATGCTACCAATTTGGATACTGATAAATAGAAATATCAAGCTAAAAAAGTATTTTTTTAACATATTACCAACTGTTTTGTCTGGCTAGATTTTTGAACTTTGTAAATTGAGGATCAAATAATAGTTTGATTGTTCCTGTTGGACCATTCCGATGTTTAGCTATGATCACTTCAGCAATTCCTCTATCTGGAGTATCTGGTGAATAATATTCATCACGGTATAACATCATTACTATATCCGCATCTTGTTCGATTGAATTGTGAACAATAATATTATTAGCGATAAAGTTATGTAATTTATCAACTGTTAAATCAAAGACTTCTTCTTCTCCATCACGTATAATTGAAACAATTTCATCCCAATACACATCACTGTTGGCAAGGGCAATTAGCTCGCTAGATTTAACAATATTAGCAACTTTCAATGCTCTTTCTCGACTTAAATTTGCCTTATAAAGCGTAGAACCACAATATGATTTTTCCATACGAGATTGTATTTCTCTTGTTGTCATGCCAATAGTTTGCATTGCAGGTACAACATAAGTTTTCCAAACCTCTTTGGGTATTATATCTCTGTTAGTGTTACCAATACAATTTTCAAGGTGTTCAGAAATTTCTTGTAATGAACCTAGTTTGTATTTTCCTACTGCTCCAACCTTTTGAATAAATAACTCAAGGTCAGGCTTACCAGTAATTGTGACATGATACTGACTTCTGCCTTTACCAGGTTGAGGAATCATTTTCAGTTTTGCATTAATACCCAATCTTAGCAAAAGTGTCTGGACATCAAAAGCTAGTCTTTCACTGCTACTTGAATAATATGCAATAGGTCTTGGGCTTTTACCCGCAACCAATTTTATGGAACCATCTGTACACCAAAGATGACGAAGAAAGCAAGCTATTAAATCTTGGGACTGTGAGAACAAATCTTGAGGGACAAATTTTTCGTAAGACCTTAAACCAAAAACTCCGAGAGAGTCTAGCCATTTGGCTATTGGATTTCTAACACCATGAGTTAGGCGTTGTGCTGCGGACAAATAAACCTGATACCAACAACGTTCAGGTGAAATTCTGGGAACAATTGCATCACCAAACAATTCTCTTGCTAAGAAAGCAACATTTTCTGCTAAATCTATCTCTCTGGTAGTGTACTGTATAGCATGACGTGGTAATGTACAACCATCACCAATTAAATGTCCCAATAATGCAACTTCTGAATAAGTCATGGTTTGTTTACCAATAGTGGGTAAATGTCTTGGTAAGCAAATATGTTGTTTAGAACTTAATTCATCTAATCTTTTCCAACCATTAATACTTAAAAATTTATGATTTCCGGTCGCACGAATTTTATGACCTAATCGAGTTTTTAATGTAAATACTGGTTTGATACCTGTGGAAAAGGCATTACTCACAATTGCTTTTTCTAATTTCATTGTACTTTCATTTAATGCCCAAATTGTAAAACCAGATTTACCTACTAAATCTTTAATTGGAATTGGTATTCCATTATCAGCTAATGATACTAAAGTATCTCCTGTTAAACAACCCGATTCTCTTAAATCAGATAACATTGGCCGTTTATTAGTTCTTGCTTCCACCCCCCGACTTAACTGTGATAAAGCAATAACTGGTACAGACAATTCCCTCGCTAAACCTTTTAAGGAACGAGTAATTCTTGATAATTCTTGCACACGATTATCACCTGCTCCTTCCATTAATTGCAAGTAATCAATGACTATTAATCCTAAATTTCCATTTTGTTCTGCTTGCAGTCTTCGGGCTTGACTTCGTATTTGTGTAACTGTAATATTTGCCGTATCATCAATAAACATTGGTGTTTCTGAAAGCTTATCAATAGCGCGGCTTAACGGTTCCCATTGAGTTTGACTAATGCGACCACTTCTTAAATAACTGCTTTCAATTCCCGCTTCACTAGCTAATAGTCTTTGTACTAGTTGTTCCTTGGACATTTCTAAACTAAAAACAGCCACCGGTAGTTTATAACCAGCAGCAATATTATGAGCAAGGTTAAGACAAAAGGCGGTATTGTGAACACAAATATCATTAGCGACAAAATTATGTGTTTTAGGAATTGTTAAATCATAAACTTGTTTGTTACCAACTGATTCAATGGAAATGATTTCATCCCAATATACATCACTATTTGCTAATTGCTGAAGTGGTAATTTGTCTAATGCAGTGGCTAAAATCCATAATCTTTCTCTTGTTAATGCCCGTTTACCGACATGAATATTGGTATAGCTTTTAATCCCAGATCGTTTTGCTAAACTACTCCAAGTTTCGCTACCTTTAGCTGCTGCTAATTGTTCCCAAATTTCTACAGGTATTAAGTCACGATTGGTTTGATATCTTTTTTGAGATATTGCTGCTGTAACTTTTGCTAATGCTGCTTCTTTGCCAAAAATGCCAATTTCTGCAATGAAGTTTTTGATAGATAAAGCATCAGTAATATCTAATTGCCATGTTGGTCTACGGGTATTATTATATTTCACAGACCGCTTTTTCAAAGCAGCAATAATACCAAATCTTAACAACAGATGTTGAATTTGTCTTGCTAGTCTTTCGCTGACTGTACAATAACCTAATTGTGATTGACCACTATTAAGCACAGTAGCCCAACCATCAGTGGCAAAAAGACGATTTAGAAACAATGATAATTGTGATTTTTCTAATTTAAAGACAATGTTTGGGATAGTTTTATTATGAGCGTCTTTATCCCATAAACCTAATTTTTCTAACCAAATTGTCAAAGCATTCTTACTCGATTTACTGATACTAGTAAATCCATTAGGTGCAAATTCTTCTAACTCCATTCCCAGAGTTTTACACAATAGCGTAAAAGTGTCGTAATTAGGTACACATTCTCCCTTTTGCCACGCACAAAGTAAAGATGGAGTTACTCCTAGTTCATTGCTCAATTTTTTAGCAGATAATGAACGAGAACGGATAGCAATTTTGAGCCTTTTCGCAAAAAGCTGTCTTTGACTAGCAATAAATTCTAAATCTCCTCGAACACATAATGATGGTGTCCGTTGACTTTGGAAATTTTCCCATCTTACTGATAAACCACCAAATCCAGTTACTGCTTCAGAAAAATCTGTTTGCAATAATGGGTTGCTGTTTGTAAATCTAGGAGTGCTATTAGTTAAACCACCATCACCAATTAAATAACCTAATAATTTGACTTCACACTCGCGGATAGTTTCTGTTCCAAACACATCTATTTTGCGAGGGATGGCAATCTTATTTCCTACTTGTAAATTTTCTAATCTTTGCCAACCTTTAATAGTTAAAAATGGGTGAGTAATTGTGGTTTCAATTGCCCGTCCTAAGCGAGTTGTGATGCGAAAAACTGGTTTAATTCCATCATCTACAAATGCAGATGGTTGGGTAAAGGTAAATTTCCAATCATCATTTAATGTTAATAATGAACCTTGCCGTTGCTGATATAATTCTTCAATTGTGGCAATTTGTCCATCTGCTAAGACGATTTCTGAATCATAACTGAGACATTTCCCCATTGACGGCCTCCCAGCTACGATAATTAAATCAGAACGCTGAAAACCGCTAGTCATAGCATCTAAATCATAAAAACCACAGGGTATTCCTGGTAAAGCAATACCTTGATGACGAGTTTCAATATCTTGGAAAGTATTAATTAATGTATCACCAATATGAACTAGTCCTGATTGGGGTTTTTCTTGGGTGACATTAAAAACTTTTTGTTCAGCTTGATCTAGAACAATTGGTAATTCTGTTTCTGTTTCATAACCCAGATGTACAATTTCATTACCTGCTTTAATTAATTGTCGTCGCAGGTATTTTTCCATGACTAACCCTGCTAAAGCATCAATATTCACCGCTGAAACTGTGCGGTCTACTAATGTGGCTAATTTATTTCTCCCACCAATTCTTGTTAGTTGATCATTGTCTGTTAACCAACTGGTGATAGAAAGCAAATCTGTGGGTTTTTGTTGTGTATGAAGACGCAAAGCGGCCTGATAGATTATTGTATGGGCGCTAATATAAAAGGCTTCGGGGACTAAGCGATCGCTCACTCGACCAATTGCTTCGGGATCTAGTAAAATACCCCCTAGAATCGCCTCCTCTGCTTCGATATTTTGCGGTGGTAGACGATTACTACTATCACCAAAACTCAGTTCCTCGGCCATTAGGTTTATTGCTTTTTTATAGTTTGTATTTAGGGTTTGCTGATAGCCTGCGTGGCCTAGCCCTAATCTGATTAGGGAACAGGGAACTCTTAACTGTTTTAGCTATCTGGATATCCTTAATTTTGGATTTTAAATTTTGGATTAAAGATTGAAAATTCATGTATGGTCTGAATCTAAAATCCAAACCTGACAAGCCCCCAAATTACTGGAGTCTATTTAAAATCTAAAATCTAAAATCTAAAATCTAAAATTCCTTAGTTGGAGACAACTTCGATGTTAATTTCTGCTATTACTTCAGAATAGAGCTTTATTTCCGCTTTATAAGTACCCAATTGGCTAATATCAGGAATGGTAATACCACGACGATCTATTTCTAGATTAGCCGCTTTTAAAATAGCATCTGCTACATCTTGGGTAGTCACAGTACCGAAAATAGCTTCATTTTCACCAACTTGCTTGGCAATTTTTAAGCTACCAACTTTTTCTAAAGTTGCTTTTTGTTCCGTTGCTTGTTGTTTGAGTTCTAATTGTCTTTGGCGCTCTTTTTCCCGTTTGCGTTCTACTTGTTTGAGAATACCTGGTGTCGCCCGATCTGCTAAACTCTGAGGAATCAGATAGTTACGAGCATAACCGGGAGCTACTTCTACTAAGTCGCCGATTTTTCCCAGTTTACTGACATCTTTTGTTAAAACCAATTGCACACGTTTCGCCATTGTTTTTCGCTTTTCTTTGTAATATCTTAGTTATTTGGATGTCATCAGTGTGGCTGACAAGATTGTAGCTTGACCACGAAGGATTTTTGACATACCCACAACCTATAGATTTTAGCGAAATTTGGGGAGCGATCGCAATACTAAATCCCATAAATATTAAAAATATTTTCAAAATATTTGAATTTGAAAATTAAAATTGCGGTCTATAGTGTTTCCTAAGCCTAGCTCCCTCTTCCCTTGCTGGGGTTCTTGTACTGCACTCAACCAAAAACCGATATATATGGGAAATTGTCAGTATATGGCTAAATCCTGTGGTGCGGGC
>NZ_KE384679.1:31893-37160 GCF_000426925.1 Dolichospermum circinale AWQC310F
TCCTGCCCGCTATCATTATACAAATTAAATGCAGTACAGACTAAAAATTATCCTTCATGCCTCGAATCCGGGCAAAGGTTTGAACTCCTTCGTTACTTTTCGCTGTTGCTTGTAGAGATGGTTTATCCCAACGTAAAAAAGGATTTGTGAGTTTTTCTATTCCCAAAAGTGATGGTATGGTGGCTTCATTAGTCTCCCGTTGAATTTTCACATCTTGGTAGCGTTTTTGCAAATCCGCATTTTCTGGCTCTACAGTCACAGCAAACCGCAAATTATTTAAAGTGTATTCATGGGCGCACCAAACGCGAGTATCATCAGGTAAAGCCCGCAGTTTACTTAAAGAATCTACCATTTGCCCCGGTGTGCCTTCAAATAAACGACCACAACCACCTGCAAACAATGTATCACCACAAAACAATTCTCCCGCCTCTCTTGGGCTTTCTGGGGGAAAATAGTAAGCAATATGAGCGCGGGTATGGCCAGGAACAAAAAGTACATTTGCAGTACGATTGCCAAATTGGACACAATCGCCTGCCCGTAAAAATACCTGCTGTCCCGGAATCCGGCCTCTATCTTCCGCACCTCCGTAAACTGTCACTTCAGGAAATTTTTTCATCAATTGTGTATTTCCACCCACATGATCACCATGATGGTGAGTATTAAAAATCGCCACCAAATTAGTTTTTAATTTTGTCAATTCGTCTAATACGGGTTGCGCTTCGGCCGGATCAACAACAGCCGCGATATTCTGTTGTGGATCATGCAGTAAAAATATATAATTGTCTGAAAGTACCGGTAGACGGATGATTTGCATCAGCTTTTCTTCCTCGGTTGGTGAATTTATTTATAATGTGTCCTGTATTATTTTAACCCAACCTATTCGATAAATTGGTATAACTCCTTATTTTACCCCAAAGCAAAAGTTATTCAAATCCTTGACAAAAAATAAAAAATCTGTTAAAAATGGTAATTTGTGGAAACTTTACCCTTTAATATAATCTCTTGGCTAACGTCATTGTCATAGGTGCCCAGTGGGGCGATGAAGGAAAAGGTAAAATAACTGACTTACTCAGCCGCTCCGCAGATGTGGTGGTACGTTACCAAGGAGGAGTTAACGCTGGGCATACAATCGTAGTCCAAGGTCAGACCTTTAAGCTGCACTTAATTCCCTCTGGTATTTTATATCCAAAAACTGAATGTATTATTGGCTGTGGAACAGTCATAGATCCACAGGTTTTAATCAAAGAACTGGATCAACTAGAACAATTAAATATTTCCACAGCTAACTTGTTGATCTCACAAACGGCTCATGTCACCATGCCTTATCATCGGATGATTGACAAGGCTTCCGAGGAAGTACGGGGAAATCATAAAATCGGGACAACTGGTAGAGGTATTGGACCGACCTACGCTGATAAATCGGAACGGACAGGCATCAGGATGTTAGACTTGATGGATGCCGATGGACTGCGTGAGCAATTAGAGTGGACGATCAACTATAAAAATACCATTTTAGAAAAGCTGTATAATCTGCCACCCCTTGATCCCCAAGTGGTAATTGAGGAGTATTTAGGTTATGCTGAACGTTTGCGTCCTTTTGTCGTTGATACTTCGTTACAAATCTATGACGCGATTTTAAGACGACGAAATATTTTGTTTGAGGGCGCACAGGGGACTTTACTTGACTTGGATCACGGGACTTATCCCTATGTTACATCCTCTAACCCAGTGGCTGGCGGGGCTTGCGTTGGTAGTGGGTTAGGACCGACAATGATAGATCGGGTGATTGGTGTATCCAAAGCCTACACGACAAGGGTCGGGGAAGGTCCATTCCCTACGGAACTACATGGCAAAATTGGCGACTTATTAGGCGATCGCGGTGCGGAATTTGGCACAACTACGGGGCGCAAACGTCGTTGTGGTTGGTTTGATGCTGTCATTGGACGCTATGCAGTTCGCATTAACGGCATGGATTGTATTGCTATTACTAAACTTGATGTTCTCGATGAATTAGAGGAAATTAATGTTTGTGTAGCTTATGAAATTGATGGTGAACGTTGCGAACACTTCCCCACTAGCGCCCGGATGTTCGCCCGTTGTCGTCCTATTTATAAAACCTTGCCAGGATGGCAAATGTCAACAAGTCACTGTCGTACCCTCGAAGAGTTACCACCGCAAGCACTAGACTATCTAAGATTCTTAGCAGAATTGATGGATGTCCCCATTGCGATCGTTTCTTTGGGAGCAAGTCGTGATCAGACTATCATTGTAGAAGACCCTATTCACGGTCCAAAACGCGCTCTGTTACATCCAAATGGTACTCCGGTTTAGTCAGTGGTCAGTGGTCAGTGGTCATTAGTCAGTGGTCATTAGTGATATAACTGACAATTGACTACTAACAACTAACAACTAACAACTAACATCTAACATCTAACATCTAGCAACTAACAACTAAAAATAGTATGGCTATCACACTCGAATCTAAAACCCGTCCAGAAGGTAGCAAACCCAGAGCTTTGCGACGTTCTGGCTTAATTCCCGCTAATTTGTACGGTCACAACGGAACTGAATCAATTTCTTTAGTTCTTGATGCTAAAGTTGTGGAACGTTTACTCAAGCAAGCTGCTCCTAATCAAACAGAAGTGGAATTAAGCATTCCTGAATTAGAATGGACTGGTACAACTGTAATTCGTGAAGTTCAGATTCACCCAGCTAAAGGTACACCTTACCATTTAAGTTTTTTCGCTGGCACTAAAGGCTAGAATTTAGGTAATAATAACTAAGAAGACCAGGGTTAAACCTGGTTTTTTTGTGGAAAAGACTATCAAAATCCCTCTGACCACTGACTACTAACAAAGAACCAATGACAGAAACAAATCTTCCCGCTTTAATTGAACAAATGTTACAACCTGGATTTTATCCTCATGGTGTAACCGAACCAATTCAACTAATTCAAACCCATATTTCTTATGTCCTCTTAACTGGAGATTATGCTTATAAGCTGAAAAAACCAGCTAATTTCGGTTTTTTAGACTTTTCCACCTTAGAAAAAAGAAAACATTTTTGTGAGGAGGAGTTGCGCTTAAATCAACGCGGTGCTGGTGAATTATATTTAGAAGTGATCCCTTTAACTTGCGCTGGTGAAAAATACCATCTCGGAGGAACAGGGGAAGCTGTAGAATATACGATTAAGATGCGTCAATTTCCCCAAGAATCCCTATTTAGTGAACTTTTCGCTGCTGGGAACTTACAGGAAAGCAACTTAGAAGAATTAGGACGGGTTGTGGCTCAATACCATGCTCAAGCACACACTAATGACTACATTCGCAGTTTTGGGGAAGTCTCACAAGTGCGTTTGGCTATTGATGAAAATTATCAGCAAGCTGAAAAATATATTGGTGGACCTCAGACACAAGCGCAGTTTGAGGAAACAAAACAATATACGGATAATTTCTTTGTCCAAAATCCAGAATTATTTAAAAGCCGAATTGACAATCATTATATTTGCGAAGGTCACGGGGATTTACATCTGCGAAATATTGCTCTCTGGCATGATAAAATCATGTTGTTTGACTGTATAGAATTTAACGAGCCTTTTCGCTTCGTTGATGTTATGTATGATGTAGCTTTTACCGTTATGGATATTGAGGCCAGAGGACGTAAGGATTTAGGAAACGCTTTTTTAAATGCTTATGTGGAGCAAACTGGAGATTGGGAAGGTTTACAGGTGTTACCTTTATATTTAAGCCGTCAGGCTTATGTGCGGGCTAAGGTAAATTCATTTTTGTTAGATGATCCTAGTGTACCCGATGTTGTGAAGGAAGAAGCAGCAAAAACCGCATCTGCATATTATCATCAAGCTTGGGAATATACTAAACCGCAACAGGGAAAACTGATTTTGATGTCCGGGTTATCTGGTGCTGGAAAAAGTACCACAGCTAAGTATTTAGCCCGGAAACTCAATGCAGTTCATCTCCGTTCTGATGCTGTGCGTAAGCATTTGGCGGGAATTCCTTTGTTAGAAAGAGGCAGGGATGAAATTTATACACCAGAAATGACACAAAAAACCTATAGCCGATTGTTAGCACTGGGAATTATACTAGCTAATCAAGGTTGGTCTGTAATTTTAGATGCTAAATATGATCGTCAGGATTTGCGAGCAGCAGCTATTTCTCAAGCTACAGAGCATCAATTACCTTTATATATCATCAATTGTACCGCACCAGTAGAAGTTTTAACACAAAGGCTGCTGCATCGCACTGGTGATATTGCTGATGCTACTGCTGATTTATTGACATCCCAAATTAACCAATCTCAACCATTTACAGATCAAGAACAACCTTATATAACGGTTGTAGATACAACTCTACCATTAGACACACAATTATCAGGATTGATTTAATTTTTCTCTAGATTAAAAGGGCGGTTTTTAACCGCGTCTACACAAGCAAAACCCACCTACGTGGGTTTGGAATCTTTTATTTTTTCTCTAGCTCCTATTGCTCATTCCTATACTCTGGGAATGAATTATAAAGGCTCTGTCTTCAATACATTCAATAATAATAGAGGCAGAGCCTCTTGATAGCATTCCCAGTCAGAGACTGGGAACGAGATAACGAGATATAATTATTCTTTCTCCTGACTCCTAAATCTTAATTTTATGGCACCAAAAAATAATT
This sequence comes from Dolichospermum circinale AWQC310F, assembly GCF_000426925.1. Lineage (GTDB taxonomy): Bacteria > Cyanobacteriota > Cyanobacteriia > Cyanobacteriales > Nostocaceae > Dolichospermum > Dolichospermum circinale. The sequence continues at coordinate 36,573 of NZ_KE384679.1, forward strand.
TTCTCGGCGATATTTTCTCATCTTCACCTAACTTCCTGTCTCAATTACTATTCGGGTTGTTTTTATTCATTGTCTCCAGAATTGCCGGTGCTTCAGTACCTCTGTGTCTATTTATAGGTATCCTGGGTGGTGTCACCTTGGGGTGGATTACTTTTGCAAATGAGAATAACCCCCAGGCTACTACTGTAGCCTCTAATGATGGTATTGATGCTGGTTTGAAATATTGGTTAGTTTTTATGCTGGGTTGTCTTTTCTTAGGTTATTCAGCACCCATGAGTATTTTGTTCGGCGGTATTGCTGGTGTTGGTGGTGGCTGGATAATTGCTTGGTGGCGGAGTCAGGAGGCTTTACAAACTCAATTACCAGAAGATGTCTTACAAGAAGATACCGAACAGCCTAGTGATAGGGGTGCGAAAAGACGCATAAGAAAACCTAGTCGGCGTTTCCGTCGTGCTTCTACAACTTTCAATTTTCGATTTTGGGAAAAGTAATGAGTGGTGACTATACAGCGTTTTTCGATCTGATGAGGTACAAAGTTGAATCATGAAACTCTTGTGGTGCGGGCATCTTGCCCGCTAGATATGTACC
>NZ_KE384679.1:37170-67667 GCF_000426925.1 Dolichospermum circinale AWQC310F
AAAGTGCTATATCTTACACCAGTCCCAATCACCGGCTCTGAATGAGTTCAGAGTCTCATAGCAAAAGTCGTTTAAAGACGACTGGAAAAATAAAGCCGATATAAATTACAAAGACATTGTACCTCATTTCCTTTAAATTCAATTAAACCTAAACTGCGTAATTTAAAGGCTTGTTTAGAATCTATTGGAATAGGAATATTACTGTTAATTACTTGTTGCATTGCTCTTTTTAAGAGGACATCTTTTTCTAATTCTAAAAGATAGGATTTTAAAAAACCGCTGTATGGACTTTGATTAGTGGGAGCAATTTTGAGAAATTGGGATAAAGTTAAATTATCTTGGGTAATTTTTTCCAGCGCGGTTGTTAATAAATAAGGGTGGCCATTAATCATTGATTTTAATTCGTTGATTTCTGTATCTGACCAATTTAAACCATATCGTTGGACTAATTCTTTTATTTGTGTGTTGTTAAATTCTCCTATTTCAACGGACAAACCAACATTAAAAGGAGATTGATTAACATTTATAGAAACATAAACATCTTGAGAATGGGCAATTACTAAACGTAGTTTTTGCCAAATTTCTTCTGTTTTGGCGTTTTCGTGCCAAGCTCTTAATAAAGCAGAAAATTGTTGAGTAATTTCAGGATAAGGGAAAATTTCATCAATATTATCTAATCCTAATACTAAAGGACTATCAATGACTTGCAACAGATGTTTTTTTAAGTAATTAGTGCAGTTTATTTGACTACTTAAACGTTTATGCCAATATTGGTCTATTTGTTCTTCGAGTCCTAATTCTAAACTAAGAGTTGTACAAAAACTCCGTAAAAAAGTATTGAGGTCAGTTAATATTTCTGGACTCCATAAATTAATAGAAACGGTGCGATATTCTTTTTCTTTAGCATGAGTAAAAATGCGACTAATTAACTGTGTTTTACCCATTTTATGGGGAGATTTAATGCGAATTAATGCTCCTGGTTGCTGGATATTTTGATAACAGTTATTTTCAATTTCTGGACGTTGGATATAAAGAGAAGAAGAAGTATTTGCTGGTTTTTCAGAAATAGTTAATAACTGTTCTTTAATAAACCGACTCACACCTTTATAAACTAAATTATCCGGTGATTTTGGCTTGGTAATAGAAATATGATCATCATCTGTTGCAGTAGGTTGAACATCTTTAATACCTGGGTTAGCACTATCTGGATCTACAACTAAAATTCCTAAAATTGCTTTAGTTTCAAAATAAACTTTTGTGGTAATTGCCATTAAATCAACATTTTGCCGATACCATTCATTGAGTTGACGCAATTGGGGAAGATGGGATTGTAATTCATCAACACTAATAGTATTGCGCGTAAAAATCCCAATATTTTTTACGAAATTAGCTAAATGAGAACCTGTGTGAGGAGTGGATAAAAATACAATACCTTTAGTTTGTTTAATAACTGCTGTTTTGTTAAAAGTTTGAGCATTTCGCAGCATTTCTTTGACTAATAAACCACCCATACTATGAGTGATAAATATAATTGGATATTTGCCAATATCATTAACTGCCAAATATTCTAATAAATTACTAGCACGATCAAAAAGTGGCATTGTTGCACCTTTCCACTCAAAGGGTGCAGCATTATAACCAAAAGACCAAATCCCTAAATCTGGTCTTTCTTGTGCCAGCCATGTTAACCAAAAGTTATCATCATTTGCTAATTCTTGAGGGTGCCAGGTTGACCTTGCGTGGCCACCTAAACCGTGAACAAAAATTATATCACCACAGCGTTTAGGATTTTCACATCCTGAGATTTTGATTAAACCTGTGATTTCTGTGGGTTTGGGTTGTGGGGTTTTACCTAAAAATTTACCAAGAAAGTTGAAAACCATATTAGAGGGAAAATTAGTTTATCAGTCATAAATTATATCTTACTTTTGGTATACAAAAAACAAAACCCAACATTGTATTTACCATCATTACTAAGGTAGATTCAAATAGTTGATAGGCAAATTTTACCTAGTAAAAGGTACGCCTAAATCTTTACAAATCTTTTTCGCTAGAATATCATCAATTTCTTGATGTCGAGGAATAGCTGACCTCCTATTTTTTTCAGGATTCCACCACCAAGAGTGTCGAGAACCCTCACGTATAAACTCACACCCATGCTCTTGTAAATGGCGTAATAAATCACCACGTTTCCTATTGTGATAGCTTCCTCAACATAATCATTACCCGCAGCTTCTAGTGCATCTTGACGGTTAAATTCTAATGCTTCTAAAAGTGTAATTCGTAAACTTTCTAATAATTCTTCTCTTGTTGCTTCTTGACAATTTATACCAGGAATTTCTTCAATCCAACCTAACCACCAATCACCAGAATATTTAATTATTGCTGTGTACATATTTTCTCGTCCATCAACTTAACAATAGTCTTCCACTAATTTAGTATTACATATTATTTATCTGCGATTGCGAAAATTAAGGGGTATATTTCTGACATTCTACTGCTATAGGTTTTATAGTATATTATGGAGATAATCAGGTTATTATTGCCTTATGAACCAACCCATTACTACAATCAATACACGACTTCTTGACTCTCTCACTCAAATTATCCTTTCACTTTCTCAAGAAGAATACCAAATCTTAGTAGAAAAAATTCAACACTCTCGACTAACTGAACACCGGAAAACACAAAATATTGAATCCTTAAAACAGGATATAGCCGCAGGTATTCAACAACTTCAAAATGGTGAATACACAGAATACGATGAAAATAACTTATCTACTCTCATAAATTCAATTAAAGCACGAGGTCGGGAACGTCTACAAGGAGAAATATCTGAATGAATCGCTTTCGGATTTCAAAACTAGCAGAGAAAGATTTAGAAGATATTTGGATTTATCTCGCTCAACAAAATGAAATATTAGCAGACCAAAAAATCGCACAAATTTTTGATAAATTTCCGATGTTAGCTCAATTTCCTAATATGGGAACAAAAAGAGATGAACTACAAACAGGACTTCGTAGTTTTCCTGTTAAGCCATATATTATATTCTATACTCAAGATTCTGCGAGTTTAGAAATTGTCAGAATTTTTCATCAATCTAGAGATATAGAAAATCAATTTTCAGATCAGTAGGTTGGGTTGAACGCAGTGAAACCCAACAAAATCAATGATTTTCGCTAATGTGAAATAACTTGGATAAGTTTCCGGTAGACTACTTAACCAAAACTTCTTTAAATTGACCATTTTCAATCTTATACATACAATATGAACTATTAATATTAGATTGATACAAATAGCCATTTTCCTTTGACCAATTTAATCCATAGCCAGAGGTTTTTTCAACAGGGAGTGTCAGAGTTTTCAAATTCTTGAGAATTTCTGATCTTGTCGATTCATTCGATGATTTATTAATAGCTTCAATGAATGCTTGGGTTGCATCATATCCAGTCATGGTACGCCAATAAATATTTTTTTGTTGCCATCTTTTTATTGCACCTTTCATATATAAAGATGTTTTGTTTACACAAGGTGTGGACAAACTTGCACCCTCAACAGCATCACCTCCTATATCTAAAGTTGGCTGTTCAAAAACAGACATAGGGAATATTATGTTCAGGTTTTCTATGTTCAGTTTTTTTGTTTTTTCCTGACTCGCTCTTGCAAAAGCTCTTAATACTGAACTTGTTTTTACACCAGGTATTAAAAAAACTGTTTTTATTTGGTTTGAGATGATATTATTAATTTCTGCATCAATATCTGTTGGACTTGTTTGTTCCCGATCAAAAACAGAAGTATTATTAATATCAACTTTTCCTCCTAAATCATCAAAAGCTTTTATAAAATCTTCTTGCAAACTTTGACTATAAACACTTTTCTGATCGTAAAAAATTGCTATACTATCTGAATGTAAAGTATTTTTGATATACTTTGCATAAAGTTTGGCTGCTTCTGTTGTAGTTTTAATAACTCGAAAAAATACATCGTCCTTCAATTTGCTGCTAGAACTTGAAGGAGATACTATTGCTAATCCTTTTCGTCTGTAAATGGCTATTGCTACCTCACTACTCTCACTTGCATGATGTCCAATAATTCCTAAAATATCTGACTCATTAACTAACTTTTCTGCTAATTTTTTTGATATTTGTGGTTCATTACCATCATTTGCAATAACTATCTCTAGCAATCTGCCATTTTTTCCTCCACTTTTATTAAATTCATCTTGAGCATCAGCTACACCTCTAAAAATTTCTTCGGCCGTAAATTTGTAAAAATCAATTCCAGCTACAACTGCCAGTTTTAAAGCTTTTCCTTTCCCTGCTTGACTTGCTAACCTGGCTTTAGTATTATTCAAATATATTTGGGGAATTGGGTCATTAGGATTAGCCTCTTTAGCTAAATAAAAAAATTTCTCTGCATTTTCATAATCTCCTTTTTTAAAATATTCGCTTCCCTTATCCAGATGAAAATTTATATCATCAATAAATATTTTAGATTGTTCACCACTAGTTTTAATATTTCTAACGCATTTATCACTCCCTTCTATTCTTTCTCCAATAGAACAAAAAGCATATTTATACTGATACCAACTAAATGCACCTATAAGTCCAACTATCACCCCTGTGGCAACACTTGTGAAAACCACAAATATATTCTTAATATTTCTTTTATATTCTAATTTTTGAGAATCATCTAAATACTGTTTATCTAAAGAGCTTAATCTTTTATCTTTTGCCCAAACTGTAGCTTCTTTTAATACCTTACCTTTTAACAGGTGCTTATGCGAATAATCTGATTTTACCCAATCATTGAAAGACTGAGAATACGGACGTAAATCAGCTAATTGATTATCAATCCATTGTTGATTAAAAACTTCTCGATAAATAGGATTATAAATCTGTAAGTGATTATTTCTTTTCACCACCAAACCCGACAGCTGTAACTTTCTTTCCTCTAAAGTATTTTGAATAACTAACTGTCCTTGTTGATAAATTCTTTGATAAATATCTAATAATTCACCTGCTATTTGTTCATCACTTAAAATCCGCTGTTTAATAGTGCCAAAATGGTGATGATTATCCTGCGTTTGTTTAATAATCTTAGTTCTAATTATATTTTCTAACCATTCTGCTTTATTTTCCGATAATTGAGGAGAATTTAAAACTAAATCGCAAATTTCCTGAGTTAAAAAAGGTTGTCCACCAGTCCAGTTTAAAATTAATTCTAATAACTCTTCAGGTTGATTTGTCTTAACACTTAATCCCTGTAATAAGGGTTGAGATTCTTTAAAAGTAAATCCTGTTAATTCAATACCTTTACCAATATTAAAAGGAGTCCGTTTTTTATCTTGAATTAATTCTGATGGTGTAGCAACTCCCAATAATACAAAGGTAATGCGGTTATATTCAGGATTATCAACTCTGAGGTTAAAAAAGGCACGAATTAAGGCAAAGAAATCATCAACGGGAAAATTTAAACTGAGGATACTATCAATTTCATCAATAAAAATTACAATTTGTGTGGAAATTAATTTTAAAACTCGATCAATAAATTTACCAAAAACCTGCACGTTAGAAAGTCGTTTATTTTCTTCCCACAAAGCATCTAAATCAAATTTATTCTCTAATTTTAAACTTTCAGAAATATGATTAATAATGCCATTATACCATTGTTCAGAATTTAGCCCTGATGTGCCAATGGTAGTTAAATCAATAGCCACACAAGCAATTTCTTCATGTTGTAATCTTTGCATGGTGCGAACTCGCAAACTTGATTTTCCCATTTGTCGAGAGTTCAATACAAAACAAAATTCCCCGGCTTTGACAGCCTGATATAAATCCTCATCTGCTTTGCGTGTAACATAGGTGGGTGCATTGGGAGGAAGACTACCACCAAATTGATATTGATAATTTTGCTCTGTCATGGTTTTATCCTATCTGGATAACAAATATAATACTAAATCCTAAAGCAGTATACTATTAGTGTCACTAAGTTGACGCTAGGATGAAACCAAGAAAATAAATATGTTTTTATATCTGTCTAAATTATTACCACTATTTTTTTACCCTTTGGGATTGGCTAGTGTGAGTTTAATCATAGCTTTGGTGACTTTGCGGAAACGTCCCCGCATTGCGACTATAGCCATTTCTCTATCTTTAGCTATCTTACTGCTTTGTGGTAATGCTTGGGTGGCAAAGTACATGATACGCAGTCTAGAATGGCAAAATATCCCTTCTTCTCAAGTTCCCCAGGCTGAAGCTATAGTGGTCTTGGGTGGAGGAACTAAATCAGCAAGTTGGCCGCGTCCAATGGTAGATTTAAGTGAAGCTGGCGATCGCATTATTTATGCTGCTCAACTCTATTTTCAGAAAAAAGCTCCTATAATTATCCTCAGCGGAGGTCGTATTAACTGGCGTGGTAGTGGTTCTCCAGAATCAGCAGATATGGCAACTATTCTTACATCTATTGGTGTCCCCTCTGCGGTAATTATCCAAGAGCCAGATTCTCTGAATACATATCAGAATGCGGTTAATGTCCGTAAAATATTGGCAGAACGTCAAATTAAGAAAGTATTATTAATAACTTCTGCAATGCACACTCCACGGGCTTTGAAAATTTTTCAGCGTCAAGGTATTGATGTCATTCCCACACCTACGGACTTTATTGTCAGTCAAGATGATTTACAAGAACTTACTAGCACACCCAAATCTGCTATTCTCAAATTACTCCCCGATACTGACAATTTGCATCAATTTACAGTTGCTTTAAAAGAGTATCTGGGTATTTTTATTTATTGGCTACGCGGCTGGATTTAACAATCACCTATCCCCCATGACCTTATGAGTAAAGAATTACCACACATTGCTCCCTCACCTCAACCCGAATTTGAGGAAGTATTTGCTGTTCATCAAACAGTGCGGGAATTTTATCATGAAGTTAATACCCGTTCTGACTTTAAAAAGCATTGTGAATGGTACTATACAACCGCAGCCCAAAACCGTCAAGACTTAGCTAAGATGCGCGGCGAACTAAATATTATGGCCTGGTTTTGTCGCCGCTAATTGGTGACTTAGATAATTTCTAGTTCAAAATCGCGTAAATGAGCTTTGAATTTTTTGCTAAACTGCACCAAAATTGGGAAGTTAGCACTGACAGGCCTCCCGTTCCATTGGGTGACAATGGCGGCTACTTCCCCTTCTGTACCTTGGATATCAACAGCCTGACCTTTATGTTCGGGATGGTGATAAACCACTACTGATTCTTTAACACGCACGCGATCGCCTACTTTCATAATATCATTTATTTGTATTTAACTTTTGTTTTTCCACAATCATCTCCATAGCTATCTTGGCTGAATTTACTTTTCAGCTATAGATGACTAAGACAAATCCAGCATGATTTAGGCCTAACCCAATTTTACAACACATCGAGCTATTATTCTCATTTTGAACAAAATTACCCCAGTTTTATATTTGAGTCAGGTTTCTGTCAGTTCTTAGCTGGAGATATTTGCAGTGCTTGATCATACAAAACTTTACTCAGAGGACTTGGCGACCACGACCACGGAAATCGAAAATTCTAGACGCAGTTACAACTGGTTCGGCTTAATTAAGTAATTTTAATTATGAAAATCCAGCTTTAGCCTTACATTTCTTACACAGTCCAAAAAACTCTAGGGTGTGATAAAAAACTTTAAATTCATGACTGGTTTGTAATTGTCTTTCTAGTTCGTGGACAGGACATTGATCAATGGGTATGGAAATACCGCATTGTAAGCAAGTTAGGTGATGTTTATCCCGTTGTACTAAGCTATAAAGGGCTTCACCATTTGCTAAAGTTCTTACCTGTACTAAGCCTTCTAGTTTCAGTGCTTCTAGGGAACGGTAAACCGTTGCTAAACCCAGACTTTGATTAAAATTACGTAATTCTACGTAAATATCCTGGGCAGAAATGCTGTGTTTAATATTTTTTAACAGGTTTAAAATCCTTTCTTGACTACGGGTGCGAATGTTTCTCATGGGTTGTTAAATTTGTATCTATGGTAGGGGTAATTGATCAATTACCCCTAGATTGCTAAATCCTAATTATATTTTCACTCAGTTGCAACATAAAAGTTATAGTATAGTGATCGCAGCTTTTAGCCAAGGCCTCATGCAAAGAAAATATTTAGCTAAAATTTTTGTTACCTTGAGAAATTCAGTATTAGATCCCGCCGGTGTGGCTGTACAATCTGGACTCACACAAATGGGATATGATAATGTGGAACAGGTGAGAATTGGTAAATACATTGAGTTAATTATTGTCGCACCAGACGAAATGAAAGCGCGTCGAGACTTAAATCAAATTTGTTACGAAATGCTATCAAATCCCGTGATCGAAAATTATCGCTTTGATTTGATTGAAGTGGAATCACAAACGGGAGCATTTTGAAATTGTAATTTGGTAATTATTTCACTACTGACCACTGACTAATTATGAAATTCGGTATTTTAGTTTTTCCAGGTTCTAATTGTGATCGTGATGTCGCCTATGTTACTAAAGATTTGCTAGGACAACAAACTCGTATGATTTGGCACCAAGAAACAGACATTACTGATGTAGATGTGGTAATTGTTCCTGGTGGCTTTAGTTACGGGGATTATTTACGTTGTGGTGCGATCGCTCGCTTCTCTCCAGTTATGCAGCAAGTGATTGATCATGCACAACAAGGTAAATTTGTCATCGGTATTTGTAACGGTTTTCAAATATTAACTGAGTCTGGTTTGTTACCTGGGGCATTGACGAGAAATCAAGACCTGCACTTCATTTGCGATCGCTCTCCCCTGAAGGTAGAGCGTAATAATTTACCTTGGACTCATGGTTATACGCAAGGAGAAGTGATAACTTTACCCATTGCCCACGGAGAGGGGCGATTTTACAGTGACGAAACCACTTTAGCAGAAATTGAAACCAATGGACAAGTTTTATTTCGTTATCAAGAAAATCCCAACGGTTCACTTAACAATATTGCGGGGATTTGCAATCTTCAAGGTAATGTATTAGGAATGATGCCACATCCAGAAAGAGCAGCAGATCAAGTCTTAGGTAATAGCGACGGTTTACGCTTATTTCAGGGTTTGTTGGGGAAGGTAGCAGCTTTGGTGTAACAGATACCCGACCTCTCACCGAAGTCGGGGATTTTTCTTGGTATTATGTATTGACTTGACAAGACTTAAAGGTTTATAATTTAATAAGTGTAATGTTGAGGACGAAACCAGGGGGCATAAATGAATAGAATCATCACAAATTCAGACCTAGCTAATGTTGATTATACTGATTTATTGGACAAGATATTAAAAGTTATTGAAAATCAACAGATATTTCAAATATCTACTGATAACAGACGGGTACTAATTAATATTAATCAAGTAGTTAATGAAGTAATTAAATTAAACCCAGCTAATCCATTAGGAAACGAAAGATCAGTACGTAGTGCTACTCTGAATTTTAGCGCCAATTCCCAAGATTTATTTATTGAGAGAATTAAAGAAATTACTGGTTATATTCAGCAACATTTAACCACAGCAATTCAGAAAAATCCAGCAAATCAATTAATAAATAGATTTCAATTTATTCAACAATTACTGACAGATTTACAGACATTTAAAGGAGAATATAATAAACATGAGAAAACCAAAGAAACCCTTTTAGATTTTACCTATCCATTTCTTCCTGCGAAAAATCTCCAAAAACAAAGATTAACAGTCAAGAGAAACAAAAATAGTCCAAATAAAAAACTACTAAAAGCACATAAAGTCAAAATTTCTGTAGATAAACCTCGTGATTTTTCTGCAACATTATTAACAGGAATCAATAATTATCTTGATGTCAACTTTGCTGATATAAATTCACAAGATAGAGAAGAATTAGAAGATATTATTGACAACTTAGCCAACAATCCCAACTCAGATATTTACAGTGTACAAAATCTAGTCAACCAAGAAACATTAGGGAAATTAAAAAAATTAACTAAAATTAAATATTTAGAATTTCTCTTAGAAAATATTGATGAAAATGCTAGTGATGACAACTTTAAAGGTAAGATATATTTACAGGATTTAATTAGAAGACTGTACTTATTAGAAGACTATATTAACGATAGTAATAAAGCAGATGGAGAATATGAAGTTAATTATGCAGGAACATTAGTTAATTATCAAAGTATGTTTTCTCGCAGTGAAGCGTATGATATATTACCAATTATTCCTAATATTGAAGGTTTTTTAGGAGAAACAGAAGATCCTGACAAAGAGAAAATAGAATTTACCTTTGGGTTAAAGTTGAAATTTGATGGTAAAGTACAAGCTTATGGTGGTAAAACAGTTTTTGATTATAACCTGAATCTTTTAAATCCTGAAGAACATCAACAAGCAATTGCGAATGATTCAGAAAGAAGTGGTTTTGCGTATAAAGTCCTGAAGATTGCATTTTTATATTATTTCATATTTGCATCTCGTCAAGATCCTACCGCAGTAGATTATGATCCTCGAAAAGAATTAGAATATGATCCTTTAGCAAAAGTAAATATTATCTTATCAACTTTACAAGGTAATGATGAAGAAGCAAAAAAGAAATTATTGAGAAATTTGTGTAAATGTTTTAATGAGTATAAAACTCAGAATAAAATTAATGTTCTCAAGAAAGTTTTAATAAATTTAATCAAAAGAGAAACATCATTTATAGGTAGAGAATATCCTGTACATATTTCTGTCAAAAACAGTATTTTAGAAACTGACATTGATACTATAGTTGAAAGAGAAACCATATTTAAAGAAGCATTGAGGAAAAACTTTAAAGATTGTTTAAAATATATCAATGTAGGAAATGCAACCACGCAGACCAACTTACTTATTACACTTCGCGCAAATATCAATATTAGTGAACTTAATTTTCTGGAAACACAAGAGAAGGAAACCTTTAATATGGAATATGATATTCCTCCAGGTATTAAAATTTTACCAGCGATATTTTTAGGGAGGGAAGATAAAAAATGTCAAGATTTTTATAACAAAAACTTAGTACATCGTAAATTACTCATTTTTACCCATCGTTTAGAAACTCCTAAATTAGAATCTCATCAAGAAATAATTTACAAAATTACCTACAGTTTATTAGCTTATATCTGTCTTCATGTGATTTTAGAAAAACAAAGTAAAATATTTATTCCTTTGTTAAGAATACATCTTAAACAAAAGACGGATAATGATGTGATTATTGAAAAATTCATTGTTGACTTAACTAAGGTCTTATCACATTTATTTAACGATGGATACCGTAGTAATGAACAGGGAATAGTAATTACTGCTAGTCAAAATGAAATTAAGTTTAAAATTCCTAATGTTCTCAATTCATTATATTCAGTTTTTCCCAAAAAATTCCAATTTCTACCGACAGATAATTTTGAATTTAAAGAGATTGATAAACTAGCAATTATCGTAGTTTCCAGTCGAGAAAGTGATAGTAAATGGGGAATGAAAGATAAAAAATCTAATTTAATGGGAGAAATTATTACCTTACAAACGGAAGCTAAAAGTGTGAGATTTCAACTTTTTAAAACTTTTTCAGAAAATTTTGATGATCATGAGAAAATGTTTGAATATCCTACTGTCATAGTTGATAATGTCAATAAACTTTATCAAAAAGGGTACAGACATTTTATTTATATAGCGAAAGTTCCTTACAGTACCACATTACATATTACCTAAACCGTGAAAGATGAAGAACTATTTTTCATGTCCAAAAATGTGATTACCGCATTCATAAAAGACAAACCTGATATTAAAATTTATCCCATGTTTTTTGAAAAATACTATGTTGTGAAAATGAAAAATGAGATTACATCCACATCATTATATATTCAAGATACTTTAGAACTTACCAGTGTAGCTGAGGACAAAAACAAACAATCTGTAATCTTCTTTAATTTGTTTAATGGTTTACAAGTTGCGAATGATGTAAATTATCATGGAGTGATGTCCTATGCGACATTATTAAATATGTATGAGGGAATTTTAGATGATAAAGATATTAAAAAGGATTTAATCTATGATGACAATAATGATAATCAATTAAAAAATGAGATTTTACAATGTTTAACTTTATTTCATTTTTCTCGCTATGAAAAATCAGGTAAGATTCAATTAAAATTAGATCCTTATCAAAATTTAATTGGGGATGAATCAGTAAGTCAAGCTGCTTTATTTCCCCATAGTCGCAATAAGGGAAATTTTAATTCTCTTGCTTTTTTAACTTACGTCAAGGGAATTTTAAATAAAGATAAATCTGTAGGAAACCACAATGTGTAATAAATATTAAGAATGTACACAATAATTAAGTAAAGGTAAGATAATGACAGCAAAAATAGGAGATGATTTAGGAAGATTATTTGAAGTAGGATTTAATATTGGTATTTTATCTTATATTCAACAAAATAATATCAAAAATGGGTTTGGTAATTTATATCGTCAAGAATTGGAAAATCTCAAATTTTCTCAAATGAAAAAACGCATTATTGATAAAGTTGTCAGTAAATTAAATCGAGAATTAGCAGAAAAATGGTGTCAATTTTTCTTACAAAAAGGTTTTTTATGTGGTTTAAACTTCTTTCGAGAATATCTTAAGTCTTTAGGATGGTATGAAAAGAGTAAATTAGAAAATGTGGAAGTTTTATATTATCAATGTTGCTTTAATGGTGATAATAGTATTGGTACTTATGAGGTTAATAGTGAAAAATGGTTTAAAAATGTTCTGTATCAATTTGGAAATTTAGAAATTAGTGCTTCAAATATTAATAAATATAAAGCAAAAGGTGAATTTCTCAATGCTGATAATTTAATTTTATTAAAATATAAACGTCAGTATCGCGTTTTATGTCTTGACTTATCAGTATTTGCTATTCACACAGATGAAGATATGGAAGATATTGACTATGTAGAAATTATTCGTGGGTTGTTAATGCGAGATATTAACTATCTTCGTTCTAAAAGTGTATTTTCTAACTTGCGTATTGATACCGAATCATTAGGTTTAGATTTTTCTCCCGGTTTAAAAGAGTATTTTACAGCTTTTAAATATCAGGATAAAGAAAGTGCGAAATTAATTCAAGCTGCTGGTTATATTTATAGTTTCTGTCAGTTTCTTAAACAAAATAAGCTGATTCCAGATCTATCGAAATTCCTATGTAATGCGGTTGGATATAGCGATCGCTCATTTAATACTATCTCAATTCCAGCAGAAAATCTAGAAATTTTCCAAACCTGTTATCAAATTTATAAACACGATGATAAAAAAGAACAAAAAGAACTTAGTTACGCACGTTCTCGAGTTTTAGATAAAATTAAACGTAACGCTTACTATAGTTTTGAGGAAGGGAGAAAACTAGTAAAATCGCTTTTAGGAATTACCCCTAATCAAATTAATATTTTACCACCACACACAGAAACAATTACAGATTTTTATAACTCTGTTTCTCCCGTACCTCCAGAACTAATTACTAGTTTAAATTTACCCGAAAAATGCAACTTTAGACAAGCACACAACCAACTAATTAAAAAATATTTACTCTCAGAAAATACCTATATCTTCCTCACAGGAAACCCAGGAATTGGAAAAACTACCGGCATAGTAGATTTTCTGAAACAACATCAAGATGAAGGTTTTTTATTATTCTATGTCAGTCCTCGAAAACAAGTCAATTTAGATATTTTTGAAAAATTCAAAGATAAACACACTGGAAAATTAGTTGATGATAGAATTTTCGCTATCAATAGTGATAGTAATTTGATTCAAGATAACTTTGGTAAATATTCTGTAGCATATACATCTAACATCTATGAAAATGATTTTACTTTAGGACCAGTTGATTTTCTCAACATAGAAAATATTGAAAGAAAGTCAAAAAGAAAAAACAGACTAGAACATATTAGTGATGATACTTTTCAGGATATTGGACAAAAAACCAAAGGAGTTTTAAATAGTGTGTGTGAAGGTTTATATCATCTCATCAAAAGTGAAGCACATAATCAAATTATTGCGACTAGTTCCACTCAGTCATTGAAAAAAACCGACTATGGAGATACTTTACAACACTTAGAAAAAATATTTCGTGACGCATATAATACTAGAGAAAATACCGTTTTTCCTGAAAAAATGCAGAAAATTTCTCGTCGCATCAAACATCTATTTATTATGATAGATGAAATTACTGGGGATGAAGGAGGAGTAGAATTTTTATCAGGTATTCACAAAATAGTCAAAAATTATCAACTTACAAAACCTGAAAATGGTTTCAATACAAAAATTATCGTTGCTGATGCTTCTATCGTTGATAAAAATGTCATTTGTCAACATTTACAAGACAGTATCCCCGAACCAAATAAAATCTTTTTTCGCAAAACAGAGTCAAATATTCAACCTTTATCTGTGGAACATTTCACATTTAACAACTTACCATCTATCATCATTAATACTAATACCTATCCTGCGAAAAGTTTAACCATCAACTATCAAATTATTATTGAATCTCGTAAATTTATCAATAATACCAAACTTAAAGATAAATCTCTATCGCAGCTAGAAAAAATAGTCCAAGAAAAAATTATTAACGACATTCAAACTTTATTCCAAAACCCGGAAATATCACAAATTATAGTTTACATCCAAAATAAACCCAAATTAGCAGAAATAATTGATGAAATTCAAAAAAAATTACAACCGGGAAACTTTGTAAAAAATACCCATTATTTAGAAATACACGCAAACATTTCTGAACAGGAAAAACAGGAAATTAAACAATATCAAGAAACCGTCAAAGTTGTATTTATGACTGCTTCAGGAAGTCGTGGTTTATCCTTTCCCAAAGCAACACATATTTTAGTAGAAATTCCTAAATTTGAAATTGAAAAAAACCTCATGGAAATAATTCAAGTAATTTATCGAGGTCGAGGAAATGATATCATAGATAATCAAGATAAATATCTTAATTTCTATTTAGCTGAACGTGCTACTTATTACCAAGATGAACCCCAAATTTCTGTACAAGAAAGTGCTTTAAGTTTATTAAATATTTTACTCATTCTTAAAGCATCTATTATGACGAGAATCCAAGGCTATGGTATTATTGGTAGGAAACCATATATTCTTATTCCCATTGGGGGAAAATCGGTTTTTGCTGCGGGGGAGAGTTTTTCTAGTCAAATAGAAAATTTAATTTCTCAACTCAAAAAAGAATTTAATAGAAATAAAAGTCATTCATCATTAAAACAAGCATTTACCGGTTTAGAATCATTAATGAAAGATGGAGATTTCGTAATAGAAAAAAATACAGAAGCAAGTTATTTAACTATTAGAGAAAATTTTAACAACAACTTTTTAGAATTTGCGAAAACTTTTGATAAATTACTGGATTTTAAACCTTTGGAATTAGGTTATATTAGTGGAGGTATGTTAATAGTACCGACTAAAAAAATTAAAGAGTCTTATCAAATGCGGTTATTAGATATTGAAAAATATGCTAATACTGAATTATGGAAAAATTTGCAAAGTATTAGTAGAAATAAAAACTATCCAGAAAGTCTCACTTATGCGGTTAGAAATGCTATAGAATTAATAGAAAAACTCAAAAATGCACCTCCAAAAACTCAAAATTTTGTCCAAAAAACTCAACAAAATGACCAATATTATGCTTTACCTTTATTTGCTTTTATCAGTGGAGAAGTGATGAAGGATTATTTTGAAAGTAACATAGAAGAACCAGAAGATCAACGTTTTAAAGATATTTTATCTATTTATATTCGTTCATTATATCCTGTGGGAAACATTTTACCAATAGGTCATAATTATCGAGAATTTCCATTTGTTGTGTTTAGAAGTTATAGCTTAGAAGAAATCAGAAATAAAGTTTTTACAGAAAAGTACCTCTTAAATTCCCATGAATTAAACATACTCAACTTAATTCTTTCCCTCTAACCTCAATAACTAAAAAAATAATTTCACAGTTTAAAAGTAAGAAGTATTGACAAGCATCAAGAAACCTGGTAGGCTAGATACCGACGAGGAAGAACCATCCTCTTTATATAAGCACGACAAAGCTAGACAAGACGAATTAACAAATACTCTCTGCGTCTCTGCGTCTCCGCGAGAGAAAAAACTCCCTTAACTAAAAAAATAATTTCACAGTTTAAAAGTAAGAACTATTGACAAGCATCAAGAAACCTGGTAAGCTAGATACCGACGAGGAAGAACCATCCTCTTTATATAAGCACGACAAAGCTAGACAAGACGAATTAACAAATACTCTCTGCGTCTCTGCGTCTCCGCGAGAGAAAAAATGATTAAACAATAAACTCATCGTAAACAACGAATGGCTTCCAACATACCCCTCGCTTTATTCAGAGTTTCCTCATATTCCCTTTCCGGTTCTGAGTCAGCTACCAAACCCGCACCCGCTTGGACAGTTACAGTTTGATTATGTAATACCATAGTTCTAATAGCGATCGCAGTATTCAATTGTCCTTCAAAATCATAATATCCATATACACCAGAATACACACCTCTGCGACTCGGTTCCAACTGATTAATAATTTCCATAGCCCGGATTTTGGGCGCACCGCTGACAGTTCCCGCAGGAAAACACGCTTTCAGTAAATCCCAGGCCGTTTTACCAGGTGCTAATTTAGCCATTACATTACTGACAATGTGCATCACATGAGAGTAGCGTTCAATGATCATTAATTCATCCACCTTAACACTACCGCTGCTGCATACCCGCCCTAAATCATTGCGTCCTAAATCTATTAACATCACGTGTTCAGCGATTTCCTTGGGGTCTTGAAGTAAATCTTGCGCAAAAGCCGCATCTTCCTGGCTATTCTTTCCTCTAGGTCGAGTTCCCGCAATGGGTCGCACTGTAGCGATAATTTCTCCTTGATCATCGCGTTCAGCTTTCACCATAATTTCGGGACTAGAACCGATAATTTGCCAGTTCTGGAAGTTAAAATAGGCCATGTAAGGTGAGGGATTGATTTGACGTAAAGAACGATACAAAGCAAAGGGATCACCCGTATATTCTGTGGATAAGCGTTGAGAAATGACTACTTGAAAAATATCACCGGCTTTAATGTATGCTTTCGCTTTTTCCACACTAGCGCAAAATTCTCGGCGCGTAAAGTTACTAGTATATTCCTCTATTCCCCCTTTCGCACCGTTTCTAGGTGCTGTCCAAGATAATTTGGTCTTTTCTGGTGATAGAGGTAAAGATAGCTTTCTGACCATTTCCTGAATGCGATCGCTCGCCTCTTGATATGCTACCTTTAAATCAGTTGAATTACGTAAATCAGCGTAGGCGATCGCCCAAATTTTCCGTTTTACCTGGTCAAAAATCAATAACTGGTCTACCTGCATCCATAATCCATCAGGGATATTGCGCTGATCCTGAGCATGAATTGGTACACGCGGCTCAATCCAATTTATTAATTCATAGCCCCAAAACCCAAATAAACCGCCAATTCCTGAAGGTAGCTCTGGTAATTTTACTGGATGATAAGGTGCTAAACATTCAGATAAAACTGCAAAGGGATCACCTGTAAAAACTTGTTGAGAACCATCTCGATGTATTTGCGTAGTTTGATCACCCCTGGCTTCCAAAATCCACAAAGGATCACAACCTAATAAACTATAACGTCCTAATTTTTCCCCACCTTCCACCGATTCCAGCAAAAAGCTATAAGGTTGATCTGCACAAACTTTATACCAAGCAGATACAGGCGTATCTAAGTCGGCGATCCATTCTTGATACAAGGGAACAAAATTACCTTGGCTAGTCAGGTTCTGAAACTGCTCGAAATCGGGGAATATCATAAATAAATAATTAGAAATTAACAATTAAAATTCGTAAACAAGTTTTTTGTCATGGGTAAGGGGGCAAAGTTTTCTCCCCATTACCCATTACCTATCACCTACTCACGATTAAACATCGTGAGTAGCTTTACCGCTGAACTTGATTTGTGCGGGATTGGGGTTTTGACCGATTCTGCGGGCTACGTGACGAACCATAGAACGTCCAGCATTTACCTTTTCAGGGAAGACACCATCAGCAGGGTGAATCATAGTGGTTTCGCCACTTGGTAAAATGCGGTAAACCTTGTAATCGGTGATTTTGAACTTGCGAAGTTGCGCGCCTAAAGCAATACCATACTCTTTGCGAGCAATGTATAGCAGGTTTTCGCCTTTTACCATCTTAGCCGCGCCACCAGTGGGCATTTCAAACACTTGCTCCTTGGGGCTAGTCCAGGTGATAGCGTACTTTTCTTCTACTTCCGCTTTTGTGAGTAGACCACCAGTGCTGCCACCAAAGATTGGGGTTTTGCCAGTCAGAGTTGCCATAATCTATCTCTTGTAGGTTTTTAGGGCATACTAACATCGGAACTCGACTTATGTTGCGATTCCGTTATAGACTGTAACAGTTTTTAGTCACTTTAGTTATTAACTGCTCCTAACTACCCAGCACAATGGGAATTGTAAAATGCAATTGACTACCTTGGTCTTTACCAGCAGACTGGGCCCAAATTTTTCCGCCCCAGCCATTGACAATTTGCCGACAAATTGCTAAACCCAATCCAGTTCCACCTGTCGTCCGGCGTAATGCCCCTTCCTCCTGGTAAAAGCGGTCAAAAACGATTTCTAGGCAGTTAGGTTCAATTCCCCTGCCTGTGTCCGATATGATGACTTCTAGAGTCTCCTCAACGGTGCTAATGGCATCAATAGTAATCTTTCCTGAAGCCGGAGTAAATTTACAAGCATTATCTATAAGTTTGGCTAATACTTCCACCAACCAATCACCGTCAGCCCTGACTAAAGGCAAATTTTGGGGAATTTGGATTTTAATTTGCGGTAGCTTTTCTTGGCTGGAGCGCGTCCGTAAACGACTCAGCGCTAAATCTACACATTCTTGGATGGTTAATGATTCAGGATGCCATTCTACCCGGCCACTTTCTAAGTTAGAAAGGGTTAAAAAGTCTTGTACCAGTTTCCGCATTCTTTCCGAATCAGAAAGCGCGGTATTCAACATCACCTGTTGCAATTCCCGAGGCATATCTGGTTCTACCGCCAAACTTTCTAAACAAACTTGAATGGTAGATAGCGGGGTGCGAAGTTCATGGCCTGTAATAGCAATTAAATTCCTCCGGGTTCGGTCTAAAGCTTCTAGTTGTTGGTTGAGTTCTTCTAAATTTGCAAAAGATTCGGCTTGAATCAGCGCTGCACCAATTTGAGTCGCTATAGCTTGTACTAAGTCTACCTCCCCTGGTTGCCACTCATGGGCGGGAAAATGACAATGATGTAACTCCACAATTCCCAGAAGTCTTCCTTGATATAATACAGGTTCTATTAACCAAGAACGCACCCCAAACTGCCGGACAATTTTCGATAAAGTCGCTGATTTCTTAAATTGACTATCTGTTTGTGTATCAACTACATATACTCCCTCCCCCCGCTCTACTACCTGCTGAAATAGAGGATTATGTTGTAACTCCCAACTTTGACCTAGTACAGATGTGACATCAGAATTTAAAAATTCATGCTCAATTATGGCTTTACCATCTGTAGATTGGGCGCGATAAATTAGACACCGACAGGTTTGTAACTGTTGACCCAACTCTTGAGCCGCAACTTCCAGAATTTCCCGTGGATCAAGCGATCGCCTAATTGCTGTACTAATGGAATTTACTAACCTTTCTTTCCGAGCTTGAGCCGCAATTGAACGGTAAGCTTTATGTAGTTTATACTGACTAGCTTGGAGATATGTTACCAATCTTTGCACAAAGGGATCTGTATCAATATCACAAGCATATTCATGGCTGGAATTAACTCCTGACTTGTTGAATGATTCACCAATTCTAAACCGCTGCTTGACTCGATCAACCTTCCGGGCTAAATCCGGCCGATAAACCTTAATTCTATTTAATAACAATTGGGCGGCCTTGAGACACGTTCCTTTTTCCGATGTCCAAATTCCCTCAAATCTTCGCGCTGTATCCATATCCAAACTAGGAATCATTTCTGGGATATGTTGATTTTTGGACTGAGAACCAAGACTTTCACGGCAGATCAAACAGCTAGAATAGTTATCAGCAACCACTACTAAATGCCATTCTTGAGTTAACCCATCATCAGGCTCAAAAGCTATCTTTTCATAGTCATCAGCAGCTTGAGCAAACTCGGTCTCTGGTGCAGATAATACATATACTTGCTTACTTTTTTCCCCAAGTCGTTGATAACGATGGGCTTCTTGACGATAGAATCGCTCTTTCTGGAAACTAGCAATGATCAAGGGTTGGTCTAAATTAGCCGCCAAAACCTGATCTTCTATGGCATGGGAGAGCGCCGTTAGTGAAGCCTTAAAATATAACTGGGGTCGCAGATAGGGAAGTGACTTGAGTAAATCACTCAATACGGAAGTGGAAATGCTCATGAATATATTGAATTTAAACGCCCAATCTAGACAAGATTCACGTTACTGGTCAGTGGTCATTGGTTAATTAATACCAAAAATGCTAAAATGTTCAAAACTGGCGATCGCGCAAGCAGTTAGCTGTTTGATTTCCCAACTGGCAGACACCTTATGAAATATAACATACTCTGTATTGAATCCCCCCTCGATTGTGAAATAGAGGGGGTGATTAAGTTAGACTAAGCCGTAAAATACTTCGCTGCTGGGTGATAAGCAATAATCGCCGTTGTAGACTGTTCAGGATAAAGTTGTTCACTTTCATCCATGTACATCTTCATTCTCTCAACCTCCAACAACCGTAACTGCTGAAACTGGTCTTGAATATTTGGACAAGCCGGATAGCCGAAACTATACCGAGAACCCTGATAACGCTGCGCCAGAATATCCCGAATATTATCCGGTTCAGAATCACCAAAACCTAACTCCCGGCGGATTCTAGCGTGAGTCCATTCGGCTAAAGCCTCCGCCACCTGCACAGCAATACCATGAAAATACAGATAATCAGTGTATTGATTATTAGCAAACAGCTTTTGAGCAAATTCCGTGGCCACTTCCCCCACAGTCACCGCTTGCATAGGGAAAACATCAATTATTCCCGACTCCTTGGGTGCAAAGAAATCTGCAATACACAAGCGATTCAAAGACTTCTGACGGGGAAACTCAAAACTAACCCTTACCTCCGTGTCCTCTGTGCCTCCGTGGTTCGTTTCATAAATCAATAAACTATTCCCCACAGACTGACAAGGAAAATACCCATAAATCACCTGAGGGTGCAATAAATTTTCCTCAATAATTCGCTGTTTCCACTCCTCTAAAACCGGGTAAACTTTATCAGCTAAAAACCCTTGATATTCTTCCTTAGATTGTTCCTTGGGTTTACGGAATTGCCATTGTCCAGCCACCAAAGCTTGCAAATCCAAATACCAAAATAATTCCTCCAAAGAAATATCATCAGGTTGTAAAAACTGCGTTCCCCAAAAAGGTGGTTTTGGACGTTCAATATCTACAGCCACAAAATCAGAACGCCGCGTATCAACCTCTTTTTTAATACCAGTATTATCTATTGTGGGGTGGGCATCTTGCCCACCTTTTTCCTCAACTGATTCATGTCCATTTTCCGCAACTTCATCCAAAAACCCTTGTAAATCATCCCAATTGCCTCCTATTTTGGCCGGCATTAATTTATCCATAAAATGCAAATCAGAAAAGGCATCCTTACCGTAAATAACCTTACCTTGGTAAGTATTTTGGCAATCTTGATAAACAAACTTAGGAGTTAAAGCCGCACCACCTAAAATCACGGGAACAGTAATACCCTTTTCATTGAAAGTCTGTAAATTCTCCTTCATAAAAGCGGTGGATTTTACTAATAATCCACTCATGGCAATACAATCAGGTTGATACTGTTCGTAAGCTTGAATGATGTTTTCTACAGATTGCTTAATGCCCAGGTTAATCACTTTATAACCATTGTTAGATAAAATGATATCCACCAGGTTTTTACCAATATCATGTACATCACCTTTGACAGTAGCAATTACAAAAGTTCCCTTCGCATTATTACCGGATTCCGATTTTTCCATGAACGGTTCTAGATAGGCAACCGCAGCTTTCATAGTCTCCGCTGATTGTAACACAAAAGGTAATTGCATTTGTCCAGAACCGAACAATTCACCCACAACTTTCATCCCGTCTAATAAGAAAGTATTGATGATTTCTAGGGGAGGATATTGTTCTAAAGCTTTTGTCAATTGAGTTTCTAAACCAATACGTTCACCGTCAATAATGTGCCGTTTCAAACGTTCTTCAATTGGTAAATTTTCATCAATTCCCGTATTACGTTTAGTTTTGACTCCTGCAAAAATTGTTGTTAATTCTCCTAAAGGATCATAAACGCAGACATTACCATCAAATCTGCGTTCATCGTAAATTAACTGGCGACAAACTTCTTGATGTTGAGGTTCGATTTTAGTAAGTGGTAAAATTTTACTCGCGCTGACAATTGCTGCATCCATGCCCGCATTCATGGCTTCATGCAAAAACATGGAATTTAGTACCATCCGCGCTGCTGGATTTAAGCCAAAGGAAATATTAGAAACACCCAACACGACATGACTTCCGGGCAAATCTTGGCGAATCCGACGAATTGATTCTATTGTCGCCTTACCATTTTCCCGATCTTCTTCAATCCCAGTGGAAATAGGTAGGGCTAAAGTATCAAAAAATATTTCCGTGGGCGGAATACCATATTCTACAGCTTGACGGTAAGCACGTTGGGCAATTTGAAATTTTTTGTCCGCAGTCCGGGCCATGCCATCTTCATCAATTGTGCCAATAATTACACCTGCACCGTATTTTTTTGCTAATTCTAGCACTTTTAAAAATCGTGGTTCACCGTCTTCGTAATTAGTAGAATTGAGTAAACACTTACCACCAGCGACTTTTAACCCCGCTTCCATTTTTTCCCATTCGGTGGAATCAAGCATCAAAGGTAGTGTAACATTATTCACAATACGAGAAACCAATTCGTGCATATCACGCACGCCGTCCCGTCCCACATAGTCAACGTTAACATCTAGGATATGTGCGCCTTCTTTGACTTGACTCCGCGCCATTGAGACTAAACCATCCCAGTCTTCGGCGTTAAGTAAATCACGGCATTTTTTAGAACCACTGGCGTTAAGACGTTCACCAATAATCAAGAAAGAATTATCTTGGTTGTAGGATTGAGTGGTATAAATTGATGCGGCTGCTGGTTCTAAACTCGGCTGTCTAACTTTCGGTTTTAACTCCTTGGCAATTTCCGCCAATTGTTGAATGTGTGCTGGCCGTGTCCCACAGCAACCCCCAATCACTTGGACACCTAAGTCTTCGATAAAGTGCATCAACGACATCCGTAATTCAACGGGTGTTAATCGGTAATGTGCTTGACCACCGACGTTTTCCGGTAAACCTGCGTTGGGAATACAGGAAACTACGAATGGGGAATGTTCTGATAAATACTTGATATGTGGTTTCATCAAGTCGGGACCGGTGGCGCAATTTAAACCCAGAATATCAATGGGGTAAGGTTCTAAAATCGTGAGAACGGCGTTGATTTCTGTACCTACCAGCATTGTTCCCATGCTTTCCATGGTGACAGACACCATTAATGGTCTTCTTTCCCCTTTTTTGGCAAAAACTTCCTCAATTCCATTTAATGCAGCTTTAATTTGCAGCACGTCTTGGCAGGTTTCTACTAGAAATAAATCCACACCACCATCGAACAAGGCTTCTGCCTGTTCCGCAAAAGAGGCTTTCATTGTGTCAAAATCAATATGCCCCAAGGTGGGGAGTTTGGTTGTCGGTCCCATAGAACCAGCGACAAATCTAGGTTTTTGCGGGGTGGAAAATTCCGCAGCGACGCTTTTGGCCAGTTCGGCGGCAGTTTTGGTGAGATAATAAGCCTGGTCTGCTAGGTCGTATTCTGCTAGGACTATGGACATAGAACCAAAGGTATCAGTTTCAATGACATCAGCGCCAGCTGCCAGAAAATCACGGTGAACTTTGGCGACGGCTTCCGGTTTACTATGAACTAGGTATTCGTTACAACCTTCATATTGCGCCCCTCCAAAGTCTTCAGCCGTGAGGTTCTGGCTTTGTAGGTTTGTTCCCATAGCGCCGTCAAAAACGATAACGGGACGTTCTGGACTATGTAGATGTTTGAGAAAGGGATGGGTCATAATTGTGTTAAAAAAATAATGTTGGTTTTGTCATCTTAGACTTATTTTATGATCTTCTCAGATTTTGATGGTTATGTTTCGCGCAAATATGCAAAGAAGCAAGGACGCAAAGTTACCAGAAGTGATATTAGCTATATTATCAGTATTCAAAAATATGAAATTTAGAGCTTGGGCGACTAGAGTTTTACTGATTTTTCTGATGTTAGCTGCCTTAATTTTGGCACTATTTATTGGTGGTGCAAGAAATCCGCAAAATCAGACAAATTCACGAAATTTGCCAGATAAATCCTGGAATCAATATCTACCACCGCAGTTACAGTCAGTATTAACCATTAGGGAAAGGAAAAGAAATTTTACACCATCTTCAGTCAACAATCATCAAATTAATCTTGTATACACAACTACTAAGGAATTTAGCAAATATAAACCGGATTTTAGACAGTTTAAGGTTGATCCTAGCAATTATGGCGATCGCTATACCACAGATATTCATGGTCTACCTCTCAATCATCAAGCTATTATAGTCCTTCATGAAACCAGTAATTCGGCTTCTAGCGCCATTAATTTTTTTCAAACTCCTCATGATGATCAAAGTGTTCAAGCTAGTTATCACGCTTTAATTACTTTACAGGGAACGGTTGTTTATTTAGTTCCTCCAGAAAAACGCGCTTTTGGGGCTGGTAATTCAGTATTTAAAGGTGTTAGTGGTGTGGAAACTGTTCAGACTAATCCTAGTTTACCACCATCTGTGAATAATTTTGCTTATCATGTCTCTTTAGAAACTCCTCCTGATGCTTGGGGAAAGAATAATATCGATCAACATAGCGGTTATACTGAGACTCAATATGATTCTTTGGCTTGGTTAATTGCTCAAAGTCAAGTCCCAGATGATAGAATTACTACTCATCGTGCTGTAGATGTGGCAGGTAAAAAAGTTGATCCTTTAAGTTTTGATAGTAATAAGTTTTTTGAGAAATTACATTCTTTTCGTCAATTAAAAACTTTTAATAATGCTAACAATGACGTTAGTGAATAAAAACATGATTTTTTTATCCTAATAACTATCATTACATAAATAATCAGCAGCAGTCAAAAAATCAACAACCTATTCATTGTTGTTAAAGACTGCTGCAAAAACTAACTAAATTGTAACTACAACAATTCTTCTGTATTGCAATCCAAAAAGATTGTTATCTATTCTTTAAGCTTTGATAAAATTAACAAATCTTTCAAAACTTAATACAGAAGTATTTTCTCAAAAACCAGCAAGACTCAATAGTAATCTTATTCTATTGTCATTTATTTTTATAATGTTGCAATAGTTAACAGAAGCAATAAATAGTAATAAATACAAATAATTATATACTCTACTCACTAAACATTTCAAAAATAAAATTATAAAACTATTGACTTGTGATTAGATATATGTTATTATTATTTTGATAAGGAAGAACTATTTTAATTTACAGCTAAATAGTAGGATGTGTTAGCGTCAGCGTAACGCACCTAAATAATAAAATGTATTATAACTAATTTTTAATCCTTATAAATAGTAAAGTATGTTAGCGTCAGCGTAACGCACTTAAATAATAAAGTGTATTATAACTAATTTTTAATTTTTCAGACTTGCAAATTATTTTATAGCCATAACACACCCTATTTAATATTTACGTATCTTTAGTATTTATCATAGTAAATTTTTTAATAAAATACATTAATTACCTATTTTATAAAAGATAGACATTAATTATAAAATTTTTGTGATGTAGACATACTTTAATAAACTTAGTACAAGTCTTACCCGCTAATGATATATTTCACATAACCACACAAAGTAAAATATCATAAAAAATGTGCCATATCAAGACACAAATATAAAATTATGCAAAAATAAAAAACGCCTTACAAAAAAAAATAGAACTTAATACTAAACTACTGTCATTAATTCCAAAAATATTGCAGCAACAAACAAAAGCATCAAATAACAATACATAAAGACAAATTTGTAAACAAAAAATAATTATATAAAAAATATAAATAAAACATTGTCAAAATAAACATCGTATAGTAAAGTAATAGAATTATTTATAACAACAAAATTAATATGCCAGCCCCAGATACAACCCGTCGAATTACACCTAACACAATTCAGCAAGATATAGACTCCTATAATGGACTCACAGCCGTTATTGGTTATGCCACTGGTCGCGTAGAAGCCACACCGGAAGCATTACAAAAAGCATATACAGAAATGGTAACAAAACAACAAGAAGAAACCGAGAAACAAGCATTATTTAAAGCCGCCGCAGATGCTGCAAAACAAGCAGAATGGGACTTCCATAAAGCCGTTCTAGCCATGAAAGAAGCAGTAAAAGGTCAATTTGGGTCAGATAGTGACGCAGCGCAAGCAGTAGGCTTTAAAAAAAAATCAGAAAGGAAACGTCCCACCAAAAAGAAAATAGATTAAATGAACCAAAAAAACGCAAAAGACGCAAAGACATAGATAAGACATAAAAAACAATCTTATCTCCGCGCCTTGAGCGTCTCTGCGTGAGAAAATAAACTTTTATATATCTGAAGATGCTTCTATTAACTTCACAGTGTTTTGCGTCACTGTCACCTTATTATGCGGTTTTTTCTTAAAAGTCAAACCAGCTTCACCCATATCAATCAAAATGGTATCACCGGAAATAAAAGTATTTTCCAGTAATTTGGTAGCCAGAGGATTTTCCACTTCTCGCTGAATTGAACGTTTTAACGGACGTGCGCCATACACAGGATCATATCCAGCTTCTACAAGATGATTACAAGCGTCTTGTGATATTTCCAAGGATATTTTTTGTTCTTTAAGTAGATTTTCAACTCGTCTAAGTTGAATACGAATGATATGGCGCATTTCTGAACGATTAAGAGTGTGGAAAAGAATAATGTCATCAACGCGGTTGAGAAATTCAGGACGGAAGTGACCTCGCAAACCTTCCATGACTTTATTTCGCATCAAATCATACTTGGAATCATCGCCGGAGACATCTAAAATATGTTCACTCCCAATGTTGCTAGTCATTACTATAACAGTATTTCGGAAATCTACAGCCCGTCCTTGGGAATCAGTAACTCTACCATCATCTAAGACTTGCAATAAAATATTAAATACATCTGGATGGGCTTTTTCCACTTCATCCAACAGTACCACCGAATAAGGATGTCTGCGAATTGCTTCGGAAAGTTGTCCCCCTTCTTCATAACCCACATATCCTGGAGGCGCACCGACTAAACGAGACACTGAGTGCTTTTCCATGTACTCGGACATATCCAATCGCACCAAAGCATCCTCTGAATCAAAGAGAAATTGAGCTAAAGCGCGAGCCAGTTCAGTTTTACCCACGCCAGTTGGTCCCATAAACAAAAATGACCCAATAGGTCGAGAGGGGTCTTTCATCCCAGCGCGGGCGCGACGAATCGCCGCAGAGACGGCGGAAACGGCTTCTTCTTGACCAATTACCCTTTCGTGTAAATGACTTTCTAGTTTGAGTAATTTTTGTCTTTCCGATTCTAAAAGCCGATTTACGGGGATTCCTGTCCATTTTGCCACAATTTCGGCAATATCGGCTTCTGTGACTTGTTCCCGCAACAGGGTAGAACCTTGGGTTTGAATTTCTGATAGTTGGGTTTCTTTGCTTTCCCGTTCCCTTTGTACGCCCTCTAATTTACCATACTTGAGTTGGGCGGCTTTATTTAAATCATAATCTCGTTCTGCTTGTTCAATTTGTACCCTTAGGGTATCCTCTTCTTTTTTTAAAACGCTAATAGCTTCTAATAACTGCTTTTCTCCTTGCCATTGTTGATTAAATACTTCCTGTTTAACTGTTAAACTGGCAATTTCTGCTTGAATTCGTTCTAATCGTTCTCTAGTTGGGGAAATACTCTGTTCTTCTCTCGATAATGACAGTTTTTCCATTTCTAGCTGCATTAATCGTCTATCAATGGTTTCTAATTCCGCAGGTTTGGATGTAATCTCCATTTTTAATTTCGCTGCTGCTTCGTCAACCAAGTCTATGGCTTTGTCTGGTAGAAATCTATCAGCTATATAACGCGCTGACAAGGTTGCGGCAGCTACTAAAGCAGAATCAGAAATTTTGACATTATGATGCACTTCATAACGTTCTTTTAAACCCCGCAGAATAGAAATTGTATTTTCTACGGTTGGTTGATCTACATATACCTGTTGAAAACGTCTTTCTAATGCTGCGTCTTTTTCAATAAATTTGCGATATTCGTCTAAGGTAGTTGCACCAATACAACGTAGTTCACCACGGGCTAACATGGGTTTGAGTAAATTACCAGCATCCATAGATCCTTGTTGATTAGAACCAGCACCGACAACGGTATGGAGTTCATCAATAAATAAAACTACTTGCCCGTTTGATTCAGTAACTTCACGCAGAACATTTTTTAAACGGTCTTCAAATTCACCTCTATATTTGGCACCAGCAATCAAACTACCGATATCTAAAGAGATTAATTGGCGGTTTTTTAGAGATTCAGGAACGTCACCATTGACCATTCTTTGGGCTAAGGCTTCAGCGATCGCAGTTTTACCGACTCCTGGCTCACCAATTAATACAGGGTTATTTTTGCTACGACGAGATAAAACCTGAATTACCCGGCGAATTTCATCATCTCTACCGATAACCGGATCTAATTTTCCGGCTTTGGCTTGTTCTGTCAAATCTCGTCCAAATCTTTTCAAAGCTTCATCAGGTACATCTGCTTCTGCTTTAGGGGATGATTTCAATCTTTGACTATTGCGAGCAGATTTAACTCCAAGTTCTACTTGAGAGATATCTATATTTAAGCTTTTAAATAAGCGTTTACCAATCCGTTCATCATCAGCAAAGGCCAAAATTATATGTCCTTCCGAGATTTCCTCCTCTTTCATTTTAGCTCTAATTTCATTAGCTTTATCCAGCAGCAAATCCAAATTACGCCCCAGGTAAAGTTGATCACTTCTTGCAACTTTCGGTTGACGCTGAGTAAAAGCCTCTAATTGTTGTTTAAATCGGACCGAATCAACCTCCGCGCGGGTGAGAATGGCTGTAGCTAGGCTAGTTGGTTCTTCTAAAAGAGCAATAATTAAATGTTCAACTTCTAATTGTTGTTGTTTATAAGCGCGAACCACATCTTGGGATTTTGTTACCGCTTCCCAGGCTGTATCAGTAAATTTATCAGGATCTGTAGGCTGCATCTTGAGAATTTTAGATTTTAGATTTGTGACTTAAGTTTAGAGGTCAAATGGGTAAAGGGTAAAGAAGTTTTTATCTTCCTACCCCTACCTTAAATTATTCTGGAGTTTTTAACTGAATCAATTCAACTTTATAACCATCTGGGTCTTCGACAAAAGCAATTACCGTTGAACCATGTTTCATGGGTCCTGGTTCTCGAACTACTCTACCACCCAATTGGCCAATGGCTTCACAGGTAGCGTAAATATCATTCACACCTAAAGCGATATGACCATAGGCGTTTCCTAAATCATACTTTTCTACGCCCCAATTGTGGGTGAGTTCTATAACCGAGTGGTCACTTTCTTCCCCATAACCGACAAAGGCCAGGGTAAACTCTCCCCCTGGATAATCTTTGCGTCGGAGTAACTTCATTCCCAGGATATCACAGTAAAATTTCAAGGACTCGTCTAAATTACCTACTCGGAGCATGGTGTGTAGTAATCGCATATTCACCCTTTGTTCAATTCTTTTATTTTATATCTGATCAGGAATTTTCAGGAAACTTGCGTTTAATTCTGTTTTTAATTGCTCAACTGTTAATAATTATGTATTAGCCAATTTCAGCAACGGTTTGTGGTAAAATTAATTTTAATTTCAGATGGAAAAAATAATTATGATTTCATCACCTTTGATATTACATTTTCCCTCATCAATGCAAATGACAGATGATCAATTTTTTCAATTCTGTCAAGAAAACCGTGATTTACGCATTGAGAGAAATCAATTTGGAGAAATATCAATTATGTCACCAGCAGGTTCAGAAACAGGAAACCGAGAAGGTAATATATTTGGACAGTTATGGGTATGGTCAGAAAAAGATGGGACAGGTATAACTTTTAGTCCCAGTACAGGATTTACACTGTCAACAGGTGCAGAACGTTCTCCTGATGCTGCTTGGATAAAATTAGAAAGATGGAATCAACTTACACCAAAACAACAGAAAA
>NZ_KE384680.1:0-6796 GCF_000426925.1 Dolichospermum circinale AWQC310F
CATTTTTACCCTTGATAATACTACTATACTTAAATATGTAAAGTTTTGTAACGACATTCAACATTTCTGGATGAATACTATCCCTTGTATTGTGGCGCTCGTATAAGCAATTGATATTAATAAAATCATAGATATTAACCGATTATTTGTAACTTTTGTGTCTTCTAAATTAGAACCGCCACTTTGAAAATCACGGAACATTTCTTCTATACAAAATCGCTTCTTATAGGCGGAAATTGCTAATTCCAAACTATCTAAATTAGTTAAAATAAACCACCCTTCCTTTGGGGCTACTCCTAATAGACATCTCCGGTAAAGATTGTAGAGCCGAGAATCCCTACCCATGGAACTTCTCTACAAGGGTTGTAAATCACGCATATTTAATTTTCGGAGATGTTTAATATTTTGCGTTTCCATTTACAGGTAACATTAAAACTTGTAAAACCATGTTTTTTTGTAACTTTAACCCCGGCTAAAAAGAAAGCAACTCCTGGTGATAAACCTAGATTATTCAGGGGGCGACAAAGGGGCTAGAGAGGTTGCTGGATAAGCATGACAGCCCTCACTCCTTGCTGATAAAATAGCATTTTATTGGTAACCAATGTCATCATTTCCAAGACCAAATCTTGACACTCATTCATAGAAACTATCCAACTATAACCGTATAAACCAATCCAAAAAGCACTATGTCCTCTTCCAGTTCTTTTATTTTCACTCATCCGACAAACATAAGATTGTTGTTTTTGAGATTGAGTTTTTTTACCTTGTAACCATGCAGAAGTCATTACTAAAGCAATCAATAAAATGATGGGAAACCATAACAGCACCACACTCAAATTATTAGACTTCAAAAATCTTTGTATATGACGACGACGGCATCTGAAAATAACTTCATAATTGTTACTCGTAATATTAGTGATTTTGGTTTCTCATCTGTTACTGTGTTTAGTCCTTGGGATTAATCGCTCACAACTACCCTCATTTTAAACGAACTGACAAGTCAGCGCTTGCGCTATCGCTCACAACCACCCTAATTTTAAACGAACTGCTTGCAGCAGCCCAACGCTTACGCACCCCAACATCCCCAAACAGCGCACTGACAAGTCAGCGCTTGCGCTATCACACACAACCACCCCAATTTTAGGCGAACTGCTTGCAGCAGCGCTTACGCTATCGCTCTCCCAACTTATTCCTAAATTGCGATCGCATAGCTTACCGTAGGTACTCGCATTTCAATTCTTAACCTTTGCTGTCATGATCAGAACTAACTGTAGCGTGTGTTAGCGTCAGCGTAACGCACTAAATTTATTCAGTTACACAAAAGAAACAAGCTGCGTTACATTTCATTAACGCACCCTACAAGATCGGCGATCGCACTAATTTTAAGCGATCTCTCTCCCAACATCCACAAACAGTGATACCTTGAGTGCGCTTTGCTATTGCTTTATCTAAGCATTCAATTATCAATTTTGCGAATGCGAACACTTGTCATTGTAATTACGGTAAAAGCACCCAGTAACTCATTCGCACTCCCAACCAACATCCTAAACAGCGATTCCTAGGTCGCGCAACGCTTACGCTCATAACCCCCTAATTTTAAATGAACTGCTTGCAGCAGCGCTTACGCTATCGCACCCCAACATCCCCAAACAGCGAACTGACAAGTCAGCGCTTGCGCTATCGCTCACAACCCCAATTTTAGACGAACTGCTTGCAGCAGCGCTTACGCTATCGCCCTCCCCACACCCCAAACAGCGATTCCTAGGTCGCGCAACGCTTACGCACACAACCACCCCAATTTTACACGATTCCTAGGTCGCGCTTACGCTAGCGCACTGCCAACATCCCCAAACAGCGATTCCTACTGAGTGCAATGCTTACGCTAATGCACTTCTCCCAAATTCCCCAAACCGTTTATTATGGAATAAATCAACGCTAAAAATCACTAACTCAAAAAACGTAAAGATATATGGAAAACAAAAATAAACAAATTTACAATTACACTGTACTTCTGGAAAAGGAGCAAGATGGGGGTTATCATGCCTTTTGTCCTGTTCTCAAAGGTTGTCATTCTCAAGGAGATTCTTTTGAAGAAACAATTGAGAATATTACAGAAGCTATTGAATTATATATTGAAAGTTTAATAGCTGATAATCAACCTGTTCCTAAAGAGGATTTAATTGTTAAGCCATTAAGCATTTTATTATGAGTAATTTACCAAGTATAAAAGCTAAAGATTTTATTAAAGTTATCGAAAAATTGGGTTTTTATTTTGACAGACAAAAAGGTAGTCATGCTATTTACAAGAATGCTGATGGTTTAAGAGTTGTTGTTCTAATTCATTCAGGAAAAGACATCAAACCAGGTACTTTAATGGGAATGATTCAAGATATTGGTATTGACAAAAAAACATTTTTTAAATTAGTACAAAAATAAAGCGATACCTTCGGTCAGCAACGCTTACGCATCCCAACATCCCCAAACAGCGAACTGACAAGTCAGCGCTTACACTATCGCTCTCCCAACTTATTCCTAAATTGCGATCGCTGTCGAACTCACGTTAATTTTAAGCGATCGTTCTTATTTATGACGTTCATAATGGGGATGAAGGGATAATAAGCCGTAGATTGGGAATATCCAAGAAGTCTTTGATGTTGTGAGTAACTAGCGGTAAGTCATAGCGTAAAGCCGTTGCAGCAATCCAAGCATCTTGTGGAGATATTGGTCGTCCTGCACTTTGTCGCTTGGCACGAATATACGCCCATTCTCGACAAAGTGATTGATCAACTGGAATAATTAAGTAGTTAGATAGGTATTGTTCTAGTTGTGTTAAACGACTATCTCCCCATTGACGCAAAATTGCCCACTGAAATAGTTCAGCTACGGTCATGAATGACATTGCTAATTGTTGACCAGTTAAATAAGGTAAATAAGGGTCGGCATAATCACTACCTTTGAAGATAAAAGAAGCGATATCAGTGTCAATGAGGTAAAAACTCATGGCGTTTGGTTAGATCACTTCTTGGCGTTGTTGTCGTAGGAAAATGAGAAAATCTTCGATGGAGTCTTCTTCAGGCCAAAAGTCAGCAGCGAGATGTTTGAGGTTATGTACGGTGGTAGGGGTCTGTGTGGCGAGTAGTTCTTTGAGTGTGGTATCTTCCCAAAACTGATGACTGAGATTTTTAAGATCGGTTTGAGAGTTTGAGGATAAATTGCTTTGGGTAAAGATTTGCAACAGTTGTTGACGTTCCGTGGATGATAGCTGTTGGATAGCAGCGATCGCATTTTCGAGTCGTGAAGTCATAGTACGGTTTTTTGGTTATATAATTCTATTTTATTTAAACTCAGGGGCGATTCCTAGGTCGCGCTTCGCTATCGCACACCATCACCCCAATTTTAAACGAACTCACAAGTCAGCGCTTGCGCTATCGCACACAACCCCAATTTTAAACCATCGCACTCTCAACATCCCCAAACAGCGATCTCTTTTTGTGATATTCTATAATTAGAAATGTACTTAATTAAACAGCAGCATTATATTATTGTAAGGATGACAAAATTATGCAAGCAATTAGGTTAAAAAAAACTATAGAGAAAAATGGTGAAATCTCTTTTCAAAATTTACCTGTGGTAGAAGGACAAGAGGTAGAGGTAATTGTTTTATTATCCATTCTTCCTACAAGGAAAAAGGTATTAACTGCTCATGAATTACTTGATTCGAGCTTGATAGGTTTATGGGAAGAACGCGACGATATTATAGATAGTCTTGCTTACGCTCGTCAGTTGCGTGAACAGTCACAAAGGAGAGGTTATGATTCTCCTAGATAGTGATATTATGATTGACTTTCTGCGTAAATATCCACCTGCTATTAGTTGGTTAAGTTCTTTGGGAGAGGAAGAAATTGCTTTACCTGGTTATGTAGCGATGGAATTGATGCAAGGATGTAGGAATAAGTTGGAATTGCAGGAAATTCGCAAATTTATTGCTAATGTTGAAGTAATTTGGCCAACACCTGAAACTTGTGATCAAGCATTAGAAACATTTGCAAATTATAATCTCAGTCATAATCTTGGGTTAATTGATGCTTTAATCGGTCAAACATCAATTGCTTTCGGTTTACCATTACATACATTTAATGTGAAACATTATGCTGTTATTTCAGGTTTAATAACAATACAACCATATAAAAGATAATTAGTGTATTTTTGCTATCGCTCACAACCACCCTAATTTTAAGAGATCGCAATTCCAACTTATTCCTAAATAGCGATCGCACACAACCCCCCCCAATTTTAAACGAACTCACAAGTCAGCGCTTGCGCTATCGCACACAACCCTAACTTTAAACAATCGCACCCCAACACCCCAAAACAGCGAACTGACAAGTCAGCGCTTGCGCTATCGCACACAACCCTAATTTTAAAAGATCGCACCCCAACACCCCAAAACAGCGATCGCTATTACATAGTATTTTTGTATTTATTAAGATTTTACACCGACAAGCAAATAAAATTTCAGTAGATATTGCTATATATGGGAGGATTTTGGGTCATACTAAGAAAGTCCAATGAGTTAAATATAGCTGTCTATGTCTAGTGAATTAACTGCTGAAACTTTAATCCCACTTTCTGTCAAAGAACGGAAAGCACTAATTTTGCATTATACTTCTTTAATTGATGTGACTAACATTGTAGATGAAAATTTGCAACAAGCATACAAATATGGAAAAATTCTTTCTTCAATAGCACCTGCTTATTTTCAATATCAAATTAAACAAGACAGACAGAATGGCTCTATTTTAGAATTAGATAGACAATCTCAGTTCATCAGTCTTGTAACTGAAAAATTTGCAGATGATTTTATTGAGTGGTTAAAAAATGATTTTGAAAAGAAAAGTATAATACTTGAAGAGCATCCTAACCCAGCCAATATTTTTGAACTCTGTGGAGCTAAACTACTAGTTACTAGCAACTCAGTGACAAGAAGTTTGAACACTAAAATGGGGAGTCTCTGAGAAAAGATATCTAATATTAGTCCTTATATTATTAACCCGGAATTTGAATTTGGGATTAAAATTACTGGAATTGATATTATTATATTTTCAGAGAAAAAAGTTAGGTTTGCACAACTCAAAACTTTAAAAGGAACATTGACTGGTTCTCAATCACCAAGATCAAAAAAAGAATTAAATATTCATGAAAACCCTTTGTTTATCGCAGCTTTTAATTTAGGTAAATGGACGTTTCCATTCCCAAACGAATATAACATTCCCCGTATTGCTGGTAAAGAATTTTGGAATATGATTTACATTGATTACGATATTTTTGAAAAAAATATACGAGATATGTTACAGAAAATTGATCAAGCTTTTTCTGAATTAGCTAGAAAGTAGACACTTACAATTCTATTAATAAAAAAGAGAAAGTTGTTCAGCTATCTCTTTACCTTTAGATTTATTTCCGTGAATTAAATTAAAGAGATAAATACCAAGTTCTTCTGCAAGTAATACGGGAACTGCATTACCAATTTGTTTATATTTAGAACTAACAGAACCATAAAAAATCCAATCATCAGGAAAAGTTTGAATTTTCGCAGATTCACGGACAGTTAAAGAACGTAATTCTATAGGATGACACATATCTGTAGCTTTTTGATGGGGACTTGTTGTAATTGTTGGAGAAGGTTTATTCCAAGATAATCTTCTATAAAAACCTACTTTTCCACCTCCAGAATTATAAGCACCTCCCATAGCTTCTTGTTTTAATTCCTCTGGTAAATGTTTCCAATTTTGTCCAGCTTCCAATAATCTCAAATACTTTAAGCGACTTTCTGAATAAGACATAAATTCTGGTTTTGCATCAACAAAATCTGTGATAGCATCTCCTAAAGTCCGCCATTTAGGTAAAATTTTGCCATCTTTACAATATTTGGGAATAGGAAATGTAGGAGTTTCACCATCTCTCGAACCAATAAATACTACACGCTCTCTATTCTGTGGAACACCATAATCTGCTGCTTCTAAAAGGTTATAAACTACGTTATAGCCTATTTCCTTCATTTCTGATAATACTACTTTCAAAGCAGCACCAGCCATTTCATCAGGTTCTAAAGGTGGGTAATCTTTTCCGCGTTGATTAATTGGCCTGTGACGAAGTGGAGCAGAAAGTAAACCTTTGACATTTTCCATTAAGAAAAAACGGGGTTGAACTTCTTTCACAATCCGAATAAAGTCCATAAATAAACTACCGCGAGGGTCCATAACTGAACCTCTTTTTCCTGCGGTACTAAATGGTTGACATGGTGGACCACCTGTAACTAAATCTACTTCACCAGGTTGTAAAGCGCGACCTAAATTTAAAACTCTTCCCCCTTCTTCGAGTAATTCTTGGGAAGTGATATTTTGTATTTCTCTGGGAATAGCACTTTCTTGAAGAAATGGACGATTAAGAGCAATTGTTTTTGCAGCATCACGGTCTTTTTCTACTACACTTACTGTATGAAATCCTGCTTTTTCCATCCCCAAGTCTAGACCAAAAGCACCTGTAAATAATGAAATGGAAATAGCTTTACCATCTATCATGCTTATTGCCCCCAAACAATTGCTAAAATAAATAATTATATAATGAGAAGCATAAAAAACTTGCTCATATACGACGAACTAGATCAAGTATATCACTCTTTCATGATAGATAGATTTAATAATTGTAAACATTACCAAATCATCCCCAAATTCAAAACAAAACCCCTTAAAACATCTTCCCCCGAAACCGTAGCAGGAGAATCCAAAACCTCAAC
>NZ_KE384680.1:6954-14447 GCF_000426925.1 Dolichospermum circinale AWQC310F
CACAAAATCAGGACAAATAGGAGGAAACTTTTGTTTTTCCTCATCAGTTAAAGCATCCCATTTTTCTAACTTTATCCAGGAAGCATCAGGAGAACGATCTGCACCATTTGGTAACTTAAAACAAGTAGAAGAATCAAAAACTATACCCTCCTGATTTTGCTCATTCCAAATCCAAAGTTGAGCAGTTATACCCGCATTACGATTTCCCGTTTCTCCTCCTGTTGGTGGCATAATTATTAACTCTCCATTTGCATTTCTTTCAAATCTCAATTCCGGGTTGTTTTGACATAGTTCAAAAAACTGCTCATCAGTCATTTCTATTACTGATTTTAAATTGACAGTTAAAGCATTCATTGTCATATCCTCATTGAATGTTTAGGGAGAAAATTTAACTATCTCATATCCTATTCTATATTATTAGTTACCAATTAATAGCTTTATTTTGTCATAATCCTGGAGTTTTTGGTGTCAAATAGAACTATAGAATGTTAAATTTGCTGAATAATTGTATTAGTTTATCACTAAGTAATTATTTAGCTATGTAAACAAAATTTAAAATCAGGTGAGAGAACCTGTATTTTTTGTTAAGATTCATTAATAAATGTGTTGTTTTCTATATCATTTTATGTCAGATATAGGACAAAACCCCCACAGAATCCGAGTTTTCTGCTAAAAAACTCTTATTGCCGAAAATAATTGAAGTTACAAACGGTTATACCGCGACTAACTTCACGAGAACACGCTTGAAAGGAGCTTATTTGAATGTTTACCCAAGTCAAGTCCACTATTAGACATATTGCACCTGACGATTTACGGGGACGTAAGTTAATCAAGGTTGTCTATGTCGTGCTAGAATCCCAATACCAAAGCGCATTATCGCAAGCGGTACGGGAAATTAACGCTAATCATCCCAGCGTAGCCATAGAAATCAGTGGATACTTGATTGAAGAACTACGCAACTCTGAAAACTATGAGGAGTTGAAACGCGATATAGCCAGTGCTAATATATTCATTGCTTCTCTAATTTTTATAGAAGACCTAGCACAGAAAGTAGTTGCCGCAGTCGAACCCCATCGTGATAATCTAGATGTATCCGTTGTCTTCCCCTCCATGCCCGAAGTTATGCGCCTCAATAAAATGGGTAGCTTCTCTTTGGCGCAGTTAGGACAATCTAAAAGCGTAATTGCTAACTTCATGAAAAAGCGCAAAGAGAAATCTGGCGCTGGTTTCCAAGACGGAATGTTGAAGTTATTGCGGACACTTCCCCAAGTGCTGAAATTCCTCCCCATGGAAAAAGCACAAGACGCGAGAAACTTCATGCTCAGTTTTCAGTATTGGCTAGGTGGTTCAGCGGAAAACCTGGAAAACTTTTTACTGATGCTGGCTGATAAATACGTACTAAAAGGCGTAGAGAAAGAAAGCTTTGTTGCTGCTGACTATCAAGCTCCAGTTGTTTATCCCGACATGGGCATTTGGCATCCTTTAGCACCAACTATGTTTGAGGATGTGCGAGAATATCTGAACTGGTATTCTGCTCGCAAAGACATTTCTAGTCACCTTAAAGATCCCCTTGCACCATGCGTAGGTTTGGTATTACAACGGACTCACCTCGTTACTGGTGATGATGCCCATTATGTGGCAATTGTGCAGGAATTGGAATCATTAGGGGCAAGAGTTCTACCTGTATTTGCAGGTGGTTTAGATTTCTCTAAACCAATAGAAGCTTACTTCTATGAACCAATTACCAAAATGCAGTTAATAGATGCGGTAGTATCCTTAACTGGTTTCGCTTTAGTCGGCGGACCGGCTAGACAGGATCATCCTAAAGCCATTGAAGCATTAAAACGGTTAAATCGCCCTTACATGGTAGCCTTGCCCTTGGTCTTCCAAACCACCGAAGAATGGCTAGATAGCGATTTGGGGTTACATCCCATTCAAGTGGCTTTACAGATTGCTATACCCGAACTAGACGGGGCAATTGAGCCGATTATCCTATCAGGTAAAGATGGGGCAACAGGCAGAGCGATCGCTTTACAAGATAGAGTAGAAATAGTCGCTCAACGGGCATTAAAATGGGCGAATCTGCGCCGTAAACCCAAACTAGACAAAAAAGTTGCTATTACGGTTTTCAGCTTCCCTCCTGACAAAGGTAACGTGGGTACAGCCGCATATTTAGACGTATTCGGTTCTATTCATGAAGTCATGAAAGGACTGAGAAACAACGGTTACGACGTGCAGGACATTCCCGAAACCCCCCAAGAGTTGCTAGAACAAGTCATCCACGACGCACAAGCACAATACAACAGTCCCGAACTCAACATTGCTTACAAAATGTCCGTGCCAGAATATGAAGCACTGACACCCTACTCCCAACGCTTAGAAGAAAACTGGGGACCACCTCCCGGAAACTTGAACAGCGACGGCCAAAATCTCTTGATTTATGGGAAACAATTTGGTAATGTGTTTATTGGTGTGCAGCCGACATTTGGTTATGAAGGCGACCCCATGCGGTTGTTATTCTCCCGTTCCGCAAGTCCCCACCACGGTTTTGCAGCATATTACACCTATCTAGAACGGATTTGGGGCGCTGATGCTGTGTTACACTTTGGGACACATGGCTCATTGGAATTTATGCCTGGTAAGCAAATGGGAATGTCTGGTGATTGTTACCCAGATCAACTAATTGGCTCAATTCCCAACCTGTATTATTACGCAGCTAATAACCCCAGTGAAGCTACAATCGCTAAACGTCGCAGTTATGCAGAAACAATTTCTTACCTAACACCACCGGCGGAAAATGCTGGTTTATACAAAGGGTTGAAGGAACTCAGCGAGTTAATTGCTTCTTACCAAACTTTGAAAGACACTGGACGCGGTGTTTCCATTGTCAATTCCATCATGGATAAGTGCCGTATTGTCAACTTAGACAAGGATATTCACATTCCTGAAACCGATTCTAAGGATATGACCCCGGAGGAACGGGATAATATCGTTGGTAACGTTTATCGTCGGTTAATGGAGATTGAATCGCGCTTATTACCTTGTGGACTGCACGTGATTGGTAAACCTCCCACTGCCGAAGAAGCGATCGCAACTTTGGTCAATATAGCTAGTTTAGATCGACAAGAGGAAGAAATTCAAGGTTTACCGGGAATTATTGCCAAAAGTCTCGGTCGCAACATTGAGGATATCTACAAGAACAACGATGCCGGAATTTTGGCAGATGTGCAACTATTACAAGATATCACCCTCGCTACCCGTGCGGCTGTTACAGCCTTAGTTCAAGAACAAATTGACGCAGAAGGTAGAGTGATAGCGGTTTCCAAGTTGAACTTCTTCAACATGGGGAGAAAAGAACCTTGGGTAGAATCACTGCATCAATCAGGTTACACCAAAGTAGACACCTCTGCATTAAAACCCCTGTTTGAATATTTGGAATTTTGCTTAAAACAAGTTTGTGCAGATAACGAACTTGGTGGTTTATTGCAAGGTTTGGAAGGTGAGTATATTCTCCCCGGTCCTGGTGGTGATCCTATCCGTAATCCTGACGTATTACCCACAGGTAAAAATATCCACGCACTAGATCCCCAATCTATCCCCACATCTGCCGCAGTCCAATCGGCGAAAATCGTCGTGGATAGGCTGCTAGAGCGGAATAAGTCAGAAAATGATGGCAACTGGCCAGA
This sequence comes from Dolichospermum circinale AWQC310F, assembly GCF_000426925.1. GTDB lineage: Bacteria > Cyanobacteriota > Cyanobacteriia > Cyanobacteriales > Nostocaceae > Dolichospermum > Dolichospermum circinale. Next base: position 10,641 of record NZ_KE384680.1, read on the forward strand.
AACCATCGCCTGTGTCCTCTGGGGTACAGATAACATCAAAACCTACGGCGAATCCCTCGCCCAAATTATGTGGATGGTGGGAGTACGTCCTGTTCCCGATGCTTTGGGACGGGTGAACAAGTTGGAATTGATACCTTTATCAGAATTGGGTCGTCCTAGAATTGATGTAGTGATCAATTGTTCCGGTGTATTCCGCGACTTGTTCATTAACCAAATGAACTTACTAGACCAAGGTGTAAAAATGGCAGCAGAAGCTGATGAACCCTTGGAAATGAACTTTGTCCGCAAGCACGCTTTGAAACAAGCGGAGGACATGGGCATAAATCTGCGTCAAGCTGCAACTCGCGTTTTCTCTAATGCTTCTGGTTCTTATTCTTCTAATATTAACTTAGCGGTAGAAAATAGCACTTGGGACAGTGAAGCTGAGTTACAGGAAATGTATTTGAAGCGCAAATCTTTCTCTTTCAATTCTGATAACCCAGGTGTGATGGATGAGTCACGGCAGATTTTTGAAACAACTTTGAAAACTGCTGATGCAACTTTCCAAAATCTGGATTCTTCGGAAATCAGTTTAACCGATGTTTCCCATTATTTTGACTCTGATCCTACTAAGTTAGTTGCAAGTCTGCGTGCAGATGGCAAGAAACCATCTTCTTACATTGCAGATACAACTACAGCGAATGCACAGGTAAGAACTTTATCAGAAACTGTGCGTTTAGATGCGCGGACGAAGTTGTTAAACCCCAAATGGTATGAGGGGATGTTATCTCACGGTTACGAAGGTGTGCGGGAACTTTCTAAACGGTTGGTAAATACCACTGGTTGGAGTGCGACTGCTGGCGCTGTGGATAACTGGATTTATGAGGACACGAATGAGACGTTCATCAAAGATGAGGAAATGCAGAAACGTTTGATGAATCTCAATCCTCATTCTTTCCGCAAGATTGTTTCTACTTTGTTGGAAATGAATGGACGCGGTTATTGGGAGACGAGTGAGGAGAATTTAGACCGGTTGAGAGAGTTGTATCAGGAGGTTGAGAACCGGATTGAGGGTATAGAATAGGGTTAGATGGGCAGGTTTTTTACCTGCCTTTTTAATGGGATAAAATTAAACAAATATAAATAAAGATACATGATTCAAACATTTAAAAATAAAGCATTAGAAAATCTATTCAGAGAAAATTTTAATAAAGGAGTTCCTGCAAATTTAGAAAAGAAAATTAGAATTAGGCTTGAAGTTATAGATTCAGCTTTAATTGTAGAGGATATTAGATTACCTGGTTATGATTTACATGAATTAAAAGGAGATAGAAAAGGAACTTGGTCAATTAAGGTATCAGGAAACTGGCGGATAACTTTTAAATTTGAAGATGGTGATGCTTATGATGTCAATCTTGAAGATTATCATTAACGCCTGTGTTAATATGATATTGATTGGGTAGAGATTGCTAACTGTAGTAAAATTTATTAAGGAGTATTAATTATGAATAATTTGCAAGATATTACTCAAGATAGATTAGTAAGACCAATACATCCAGGTGAAGTAATTGCCGATATTTTAGATGATTTAGAAATTAATCCTAGCAATTTTGCAGAAGTTTTAGGAGTATCTCATCAAACAATTCAAGAAATTATTAATGGGGAAATATCAATTACAGTAGATATAGCAATTCGTCTGGGTAAAGCTTTGGGTAATGGACCTAGACTGTGGTTAAATCTTCAACAAAAAGTTGATGTTTGGGATGCTTTGCAAAGTCACAAGGAAGAATATGAACAAGTTATGACATTGGTTTAGAAAAAGAATTAATTTTATCACCCTTTATCTACCTGCATCAATTCAAATCTGCTTCGATAAAAACCCCATGATTATGCTATTAAATTCTTCTACTCGTTCCCAACATATTACATGACCAGCAGAAGGAATTATATGAAGTTCACTGGTGGGAATGTTTTGGTGCATAATTTCCACATATCTATGTTACGATAAATGAAATGTGAAGTTGAAGAGACTTCTCGATTTCAGAATCCGCAAATCGGTGTGAGGGTGCGATCGCTTTTGGGGATGTGGAGGGTGCGATCGCTGTTTGGGGATGTGTGAGGAATGCGATAGCGAAGCGCTCCGTAGGAATCGCTATTTAGTTTCAAATTCTATAACTCATCGCCATATAAATCCTGTATATTTTCCAATCTCTGCTGAGAACCATGACGCACACGATGAATATATACAACTCCTTCCTCTTCCCCAAGATTTTTAACCGTAAATAAAATTAAAAATTGTTTTTGGTAAAGAAGTTGTCGAACTTCAATTCCCATATATTTACTTTCTATAGCTAAAGAACAACGTTGGGGAAAATTTTCCAACGTCAACATAATTTCATAACATCCCCGCACCCAACGAAAAGCTCGTTCCTGTGACTCCTCTTTTATCCATAGGAAAATACTCTCAATATCAGCAATAGCACTAGGTGAAATCTCAATCCGGTATGCCATACTTTTCCTTAAATTCTGCAAATGCTTGATTTAAGGGCATACCTTCGCCTTGTTCAAACTCATTTATACTTTGACGTATCTTAGCAACAGATTCTAATAATTCCAGTCTATCAATCAGTTGTTGATAACTTTCAGCATCTTGAACCACAGCAGCAGCTTTACCATTCACAGTCAAGACAATAGGAGATTTAGTTTCTTTCAACTTATCCAGAAACATTTTTGCTCCGCGCTGAAATTCTGATAAGGGGTGAATATCGCGTAAGCTAAACATCATAATTTCAATAAATTATTTGATAATTTAATGTTAATTTTATGAAATTATTTTGTCAAGAGAAGCGTTAGCGAAGCTTACCGAAGGTATCGCTTTTTGAGGATGTGGAGGAAGTGCGTAAGCGTTGCGCTGCTGCAAGCAGTTCGCTGTTTAGGAATAATTTAAGAAAGCGATCGCGCTCCGTAAGAATCAAAAAATTAAACTTCCTCATCTAAGAATGGCAAGAGATCCTCTAAATCTCTCGCTCCATGCAAAACCCGTAAAACCTCCACTTGTTCCTCTTGAACTTTATAAAAAATCAAATAGTCCTTAAAATTCTTAATCCGCCACTGACGAATTGTTCCCATATCAGACAAAGACGACACAACCTTACCCATATTGGGAGTTATCGCCAATTGAGTAAAAGTATACTCAACAAACTCCAAAAACTTCTCCCCTGATTCCCGATTGCCATTCACCAAAATATAATTTGCTTGTTGTCTAATATCCTGAGTAGCACGGTTGCGAACAATTACCTGAAAAGCCATACTCACTACTGCGCCTTACCAAAGATTGATCGGCGCAAATCCTGCCAATATTCAGGAGTTACAGGTTCTGCTTCTGAGTCCAAACCTTCTTGCAACAAACTAGCTAATTTTGCTTGAGCATCCTTACGCCGTTGATCTTGCTGCAATAACATCAAAAAATAATCCGCCGCAGTAGCATAATTGCCAGATTGAAGTTGAACTTCAAGATAAGACTCAAGTTCTTTTGGTATCGGAAAACTCACATTCATAAGTTTCTAATATGAATAAAATTTTATTAGTATCTTATCATTTTTTATTCTGGTGATGAGTTTAGGCGTAAGCGTTGCGCTGCTGCAAGCAGTTCGCTGTTTTAAGAGATACAATCACATTTTATTCAGAATATCTATTGACATGATATCATAATGTGATATCTTACAGCACTTCCCGGTTTTATGAGGTACATATCTAGCGGGCAAGATGCCCGCACCACAAGAGTTTCATGATTCAACTTTGTACCTCATCAGAGCGGAAAAGGCTGTA
>NZ_KE384680.1:14457-16679 GCF_000426925.1 Dolichospermum circinale AWQC310F
AGCTTCTGTTAAAAGTAAAAAAGGATAAATATTAATAATAAACAGCAAAAGATTTTAGAATTAATTTTTACAAATCCTGTACCAGCAAATATTATTTGGCAAGATATAGAAAATTTATTTACAGCTTTAGGTGCTGATATTAGTCAAGCTAGCGGTTCAAGAGTTAGAGTTAAATTAAATGATGTTAGAGGTTATTTTCATGAACCACATCCAGAAAAAGAAACCGATAAAGGAGCAGTAAAAGCAGTGAGAGAATTTTTGATAAAAGCAGGAATTGAACCATAAATAGTTTGTAGTAAAATCAATCACAAAAAAACTGAGTGAGGATTATTAAAATTATGTTGACTTACAAAGGATATACAGCATCAATTGAAGTAGATGTAGAAGCAGGAATACTTTTTGGAAGAGTTCTTGATATTAATGATGTAATTACTTTTAAAGCTAAAACTGTCGAAGAAGCACGTCAAGAATTTGAAACTTCTATTGATGGTTATCTAGCTTTTTGTGAAGAATTAGGAGAAGAACCTGATAAAACTTTTTCTGGAAAATTGCCATTTAGAACTACTCCAGAACATCACAGAAAAATTTTTATTGCAGCTAAAAAAGCTGGAAAAAGTATCAATGCTTGGATGGATGAAATATTAATTAATGCTGCTGAAAAATCAGTCAAAGTATAGATGCAATATTTTTCTAAGTTTTGGGGATGTTGGGGGTGCGTAAGCGTTGCGCGATCTAGGAATCGCTGTTTGGGGTTTGAGGAAGTGCGATAGCGAAGCGCTGACTTGTCAGTTCGCTGTATTTCAAAGCACTTAACTCATCAATTGATTTAAAACCAAAACCGTTAATCCTGGTAAAGAAGGTAAACGAATATCATTGGTTAAGAAAAAAGACGCACCACCATAAATAGCAGTGGCCATTTGAATAGCATCCGGCGTTCTTAAATTGTAATCTGCTCTTAATTTAGCTGCATTTTCAGCAATATCTAGTAAAACTTCAATAGTTGTTAAACCTTGCGAATTGAAAAAAATATCACGATATTGTTGAGCTAATATCGTATTTCCCGCACGTAAAGAATAAACTAAAACTTCTGATACAGTTAAAACCGACGTGACAACACTAAATTCACCTCTATACATTGCTGTAAAAAAAGTACCTGTAACTTCTAAATAACTAGGATTTTCTTCTATAAAATAAATTAGTGGTGCTGTATCTAAACCTACTATTTTACCCTGTAATTTATTTAACCATTCCATGAATCACGCTCCCGATTGACATATTCCTGAGCGTCAATATTTCCCCAAATTTCCTTACCTAAACCACGCAATTCTAAAATACTACGCTTTGGTTTCGATGCCATTTTCAATTGTTGACGAATTAAGATAGATAAATTTTCAACTAATTTAAGCTGTTCTTCAGGGGTCAGATTTTTAGCTTGTTCTAACAATTCTTGATAATTAGACATACATTTTTGGTTATTTGTAGTTTTACTCTAATTTCACTATATCCTGTTTTCGGATATGGGGAGTGCGATAGCGCAAGCGCTGACTTGTCAGTTCGCTGTTTGGGGTTTGGAGGATGTGCGATCAAAAAATTAAACTTCCTCATCTAAAAATGGCAATATGTCCTCTAAATCTCTCGCTGCATGCAAAACCCGTATAACCTCCACCGTCTCCTCTTGCCGAAATTTTAGGAGTATCTCATCAAACAATTCAAGAAATACCTAAAAATCAGATTAATGGTATATAATGGGAGATGAAATAGTTAAAAATATTGCCTTAACTTTTTATGAGGATAGGACTATGAATGCTTTAACTGTCAATTTTAAATCAGTGATAGATATGACTGATGAGCAGTTTTTTGAGCTATGTCAAAACAACCGCGACTTGAGATTTGAAAGAAATGCAAATGGAGATTTAATTATTATGCCACCAACTGGAGGAGAAACGGGAAATAAAAATGCGAGAATTACTCAACAAGTAATGAATTGGACTGATGTTGATGGTACTGGGATAGCTTTTGATTCTTCCACTTGTTTTAAGTTACCTAATGGTGCAGATCGTTCTCCTGATGCTTCTTGGATTAAGTTAGAAAGATGGGATGCTTTAAGTGATGAGGAAAAACAAAAGTTTCCTCCTATTTGTCCTGATTTTGTAATTGAGTTACTTTCTCCTAGTGATAGTTTGAAGACTACACAGGAAAAGATGAAGGAATATATAGATAAT
>NZ_KE384680.1:16837-44823 GCF_000426925.1 Dolichospermum circinale AWQC310F
AAGATAATTTGGTAATTCATTGTATTGACAAATAAGGATCTTTCCATACTGAGTGGGTTTCCAAAGGTCATTATCCATCTATTTACAGGGATAATGACCTTAATCTGTTAAAAGCTAATTGTTATTTGATTTTGTGATGAATTTGATTAACTATGATACAAAACTTTAGATACTTTGTCACTATATCTCATTGAGATTCTAATTTATAGATTCCGTTTTGTTCTTTTGATTCATTATACCAGTATAATCATATTTTATAGCTGATGAGGTAATAATTAAATGACTCCAGTAGATATTCTAATTCTTTCCAATGGACCTGGGGAGGTAACAACCTGGGTACGTCCTGTTGTTAAAGCATTGAGAGAACAATTAGGACATGATATTTCTCAGGTCAGAATTTCTGTAATATTATCACCTTGTCCTCATGCTAGTGGTAAAGAAACTGCTATAGCTTTGGGTTATCCAGAGGTTGATAGAGTTCAAGCACCAGAACATTTCTGGCAATTTTTACTGTGGGGAAAAACCGCTGAAAATTGGCAATGGAGAAATCAAGGTGTGGTTATATTTTTAGGTGGTGATCAAATTTTTCCCGTTATTTTTGGTAAAAAGTTAGGATATAAAACAGTAGTTTATGCGGAATGGGAAGCACGTTGGCACAATTTTATAGATAAATTCGCCATTATGAAAGCACAAGTTGCAAAAAATGTTTCTCCAAAATATGCAGATAAATTTACTATTGTTGGTGATTTAATGTTAGAACCAGCAGAGAATGAAATCACATCTAAAATTGAAAGTTCCCAATTCTTTAACATTATTGGACTTCTACCAGGTTCAAAATCAGCGAAGTTAACTCAAGGTGTACCTTTAACTTTAGCTATTGCTGAATATATTCACAGTCAATTACCTCAGACAAAGTTTTTTATTCCTGTTGCGCCAACTTTAGATCTACCAACTTTAGCCAGTTTTGCAAATCCTAAGAATAACCCATTTACAAAAGTATTTAATTTTCAAGGTGCTGATTTAATAGATAATTATTTCCTAACTTCTACAGGTTTAACAGTAGAATTAAAACAAGAAAATCCCGCTTATCATTTATTGTCTCAATGTTCCATTTGTTTAACTACAGTTGGTGCAAATACCGCAGAATTAGGAGCGTTAGCAGTACCCATGATTGTATTATTACCCATGCAACAATTAGATGCAATGCGTTCTTGGGATGGTTTACCAGGAATATTAGCGAATTTACCGATATTAGGCTCTTTTTTTGCTAAAATAATTAATTGGTGGATGTCAAAAAATAAGGGTTTATTAGCTTGGCCAAATATTTGGGCGCAAGCAGAAATTGTACCAGAATTAGTAGGTAAATTGCAACCAGAGGAAGTGGGAGAAATGGTTCTAGATTTGTTAAAAAATCCAGAGAAATTAGAGGCTATTCGTCATAAATTACGCAGTGTGAGGGGTGAAGGTGGGGCTGCGAAAAAGTTGGCAATTTTGGTGAAAAAAGAGTTATTATAGACTTATATAAAACTAAGATTTTTTCAGCTATGAAAGCACCTGATATTATTATTCAACTTGTTGAACATTTTCACTCTTCGATAGAAGAGTATCGTGCGGGAGGAATTAATGAAACACAAACTAGAATTGAATTTATTAATCCTTTTTTTGCTGCTTTAGGGTGGGATATTAATAATGAACGACAAATTTCTGATATTTATAAAGACGTTGTTCATGAAGATTCTTTAAAAATTAGCGACGCAAACAAAGCCAAAGCACCTGATTATAGTTTTTGGGTTGGGGGAACAAGAAAGTTTTTTGTGGAAGCGAAAAAACCCGCTGTTAATGTTGGTAATAATATGAGTGCGGCTTTTCAAGTCAGACGTTATGGCTGGTCTGCAAAATTACCTTTAAGCATTTTAACAGATTTTGAAGAATTTGCAGTTTATGATTGTCGAATTATGCCAAATAAAAATGATTCTCCATTGATAGCGAGAATCAAACATTTTCATTATACAAAATATGTGGAAAAATGGCAAGAGATTTATGATCTTTTTTCTAAGGAAGCTGTCTTAAATGGTTCTTTAGAAAGATTTGCAGAAACCAAAGTTAAAGCTGGGATTACTGTTGATCAAAAATTTCTCCAAGAAATTGAAATTTGGCGAGAAAATTTAGCTGCTAATATTGTTTGGAAAAATCCCCAAATTCAACAAAGAGAGTTAAATTTTGCTGTGCAAATGACGATTAATAGAATTGTCTTTTTACGCATTTGTGAAGATAGAGGAATTGAACCTTATCAACAGTTATATAATTTATTAAAGTTGGAAAATTTTTATCAAGAATTAGGGCGGTTATTTATCAATGCAGATTATCGCTATAATTCGGGTTTATTCCATTTTCAAGGTGAAAAAGGACGAGAAAATCCTGATGATTTTACTTTGAATTTAACTATAGATGATGCTATTTTAACATTAATTATTAGAAAACTTTATCCTCCAGAAAGTCCTTATGAATTTTCTGTGATTCCTGTGGAAATTTTAGGACAAGTTTATGAACAATTTTTAGGTAAAGTCATTCAAATATCTGCAAGTCGTCAAGCAGTTATTGAAGATAAACCGGAAGTAAGAAAAGCTGGAGGTGTTTATTATACTCCTAGTTATATTGTTGATTATATTATTAAACAAACTATTGGTAAGGTTTTAGAAAATAAGAAACCAGAAAAAATCCAAGATATAACAATTCTTGATCCTGCGTGTGGTTCTGGTTCTTTTTTAATTGTGGCTTATCAATTTATCCTAGATTGGTATTTGGAACAATATCTGCAAAATCCCAAGAAATACAAAAATAAGTTCTACCAAATTTCAGATCATCAATGGCGTTTAACCGCAAGTGAGAGAAAGCAAATTTTATTAACTCATATTTATGGTGTTGATATTGATCAACAAGCGGTAGAAACAACTAAACTATCTTTGTTATTAAAGGTATTAGAAGGAGAATCAGGAGAAACAATTACCAGACAATTACAGTTATTTAAAGAACGGGCTTTACCTGATTTAGATTATAATATTCAGTGTGGTAATACCTTGATAGACGGAGAATTTTATCAACATACTCAATTAAATTTTTTAGACGAAAATACGGCTTATAGAGTTAATATTTTTGACTGGAAATCAGCTTTTTCTGCTATTATGAAACGAGGTGGTTTTGATGTAGTTATTGGTAATCCTCCCTATATTAGAATCCAAGCTTTAAAAGAATGGGCTGCTTTAGAAGTTGAATTTTATAAACAACAGTATGTTTCTGCTAGTAAGGGAAACTATGATATTTATGTTGTCTTTGTGGAAAAGGGATTAGAACTATTAAGAAAAGATGGCTATTTAGGTTTTATTTTACCCCATAAGTTTTTTAATGCTCAATATGGGGAATCTATCAGAAAATTAATTGCTGAAGGTAAATATCTTCATAAAGTAGTGCATTTTGGAGATCAACAAGTGTTTCTAAAAGTTTCAACTTATACTTGTTTGCTTTTCTTGAGAAAATCAGAACAATCTAATTTAGAAATGGAAAAAGTTACTGATTTAATAGATTGGAAAAATAATCATAATAGTCAAACAGGAATTATTAATCATTCGTTAGTTTCTGGGTTAGCATGGAATTTTATCCTGGGAGAAGATGCTAAGTTATTTGCAAAATTACAACAAATTAAATCTAGACTAGAAGATGTAACAGAAAGGATTTTTCAAGGAATTAAAACTGGTGCTGATAAAATATATATCGTCGAAGAATTATCACGAGAAGATAATTTAATCCAGGTTTTTTCAAAACAAAAACAAATAGCATACTGGTTAGAATCTAATTTACTACATCCTTTGATTAAAGGTGGTGATAGTAAAAGATATTTTTTGTCTAAAACTAATAAGTTGATTATTTTTCCCTATATGCTTAAAAATAATGATTCCATGGAATTAATTTCTATGAATACCTTTGAGAAAGAATATCCTTTAACCTGGAATTATTTACTAGATAATAAAGATTATTTAGAAAGTAGAGAAAATAGTAAAATGTTAGGAGAAAATTGGTATGGATATAGTAGATTTCAAGCTTTAAATGTCATGGCTTTACCAAAAATATTTACTCCTGATATTGCGACTGGTTCATCATTTACATGGGATAAAACAGGGAATATCTTTTTTACGGGTGGTGTCGCTGGAGGATATGGAATTTTAGTTAAATCTATTTATTCATGGGAATACATTTTAGGATTGTTAAATAGTCAAGTCCTAGAATTTTATCTCAAAAAATCATCTACATCAATGAGAGGTGGTTACTATAGTTTTGAATCTCGGTTTATTCGCAATCTTCCGATTAAAATTATTGATAATTCTCAAATTACAGAAAAGCAAAAACATGATTTAATTGTTAATTTAGTACAACAAATGCTTGATCTTTATCAACAACTCAATCAAGCAAACACACCCCCAGCCAAAAGAATGATTCAGCAACAAATTCAAGCCACTGATAGACAAATCAATCAATTAGTTTATGAACTCTATGAATTAACTGATGCAGAAATAACTATGATTGAAAGTATTCAAAGTACATAAACTTAAATTTATTCTTCCCCTTGTCTGCGTCCTAATTCATATACACCAGCACCCATACAAACAAGTATTCCAGTGCTAACTCCCCAGCTATTACCTAAACTGATATCTAAAATCCAGTTAGATAAACCACCAAATATTAAAAAGGGGAAAATGCTAAATAGTGAAGCATAAAAGGAATTTTGCGCTTCTCTGGCTGGACGAGTCTTGTCAAATTCTGATTGACTAGTGTATAGGAAACGTTCAGCAAAATTAAACCAGCGGTTGAGTTGTGTCGTTACCCATTCTCTAACCTGTGAAAAACTCAAATATAACGCTAAAGCCCATAAACAAGTACCAGCGATCGCAACTTTATCTATTTCAAAGCGAAAAGGCAATATATCAAACATAGCATAGTTTAACTCTCCAATTGCTAATTTTAGCGTTTATCTGTCACTAAATCCCACCATGGGGAGATTTTTATGGACTGGTTAGGGAATGCCTTGTGTAAAGTACGGTTATTATTTATGCTGATCCTGAGATAGTGCAATTAAGTTAGGTAAAAGTGAGTCGTTCTTTTGTCTGTAAATTCTGATGAAATGTTTTTTGGAACATTAACTAATCAAGAGTATGATGTTGAATATGAGAAAGTTGATATAGTCAGAAAACATATCAGTAAGTTTAATGAGTTCTTACCCAACCAAAACATGATTGATAGACTACAAACAGCTTTAGATTTGGGACAGAAAATATGTAATTCTGATGCTAGTTTTTACTTTCATGAACTAAAAGAAGCAGAACTCATGGAAAAAGGTTATGATTGGTATACGGCACATTCTATGGCCATAGCATATTATAGTGTATCACCATACAGTTTATATCATCCTGAAGTAATTAAAGCTTACCCAGAAGATTTTAACAGAAATTGGCGAAAAGCTTGGGGGATTGACTCATGATCAAAGTATTAGATTTAGGTATCACCGGAAAAGCTCGGATTTGGAATAACGAATCATTTTATTTTCCTGGAGATTTTCGACCTGTTTTCTATCCTGTTGTAGATGAAAAAATAGAGGTCATCCTTGAAAGTGCAAAGATGGGTTTATTCTCTAAAAAAGAAGTAATGATAGAGATATTAGCACCTCTAGGGGCTAGGTTTTTATATGGCTGCTTGGGGGCTACATTTGAGCCAAATGATTCGGGTAAATTAGTCTTGAAAGTAGCAGTTTCCACTGAAGTGGAAAGAGAAGTTAATTCTTCCCTTGCATTATCATTAGATGTGGTGAGAGTTGGGATACCAGAAGAATATGCAGATAGTGTTTTTAATGGTGCAAAATTGAAACTGCAAGAACCGGGAATTAGTTCAATATTTGGTTCTGGTGAAATTTCTTTTAAATGGGGTACATTTGGAGAAATTGGATCTTGTAGATCATTTTTTCACGATCTTGCATATACAGTTATTGAGGTAATAGTGGGAGATAAAATTCCTGCTAATTACAATGTTAAACCACCATTTAAAAAAGTTCTGGAACAATCTTTTTGATGTTTTTCTTAATCAGAAAAAAGTAGAGATGTTCCATGGAACGTCTCTACAAGAATTATCTAAATTAATAAGGTACGGCTACCGGCTCATTAGTTTTTAGTTGAATTGCAGTATTATCAGCGACAATTTTCCGAAAAACATCACCGTCAATAGTTTCTTGTTCTATCAACAAATCAACCACCCGCTCCAAAATTAAACGGTTTTCCTGGATGATTTCCTTAGCTTGAATATAGCATTTGCTGACAATTTCCCGAACTGTAGCATCAATTTTAGCAGCAATTTCCTCCGAATATTCAGATTTATTCATCCAGTCCCGGCCTAAAAATACCTCATTATTATTTTGATTTTCCAAAGAAACTGGACCTAAATCAGACATTCCAAACTTTGTTACCATTTGTCGAGCCATATTAGTCACCTGTTGTAAATCATTTCCCGCACCGGTAGTCACCTCTGCTTGACCAAAAACGATTTCCTCCGCTGCACGACCGCCCAAAGTTGCCGCAATTCGCGCTAAAATCTGGGAACGGGAAATTAAACCCTGTTCTTCATTGGGAGTAAACCAAGTTAAACCTAATGCTTGTCCTCTGGGAATTAAAGTGACTTTTTGCACAGGATCATGATCCTTAACCAACGTACCTACCAAAGCGTGTCCCACTTCATGATAAGCAATGAGGCGTTTACTTTTGCTATCTACTAAAGCAGTTCCTTCCATACCCGCAACTACTCGATCTATCGCATTATCAATTTCTAAATCGGTGACTGCTTCCTTGCGTCTTCTGGCTGTCAAAATAGCAGCTTCATTCAGTAAATTAGCTAAGTCAGCACCAGTAAACCCAGGAGTTCGTCGGGCGATCGCCGCTAATGATACACTAGGGTCAATTTTCTTATTTTGAGCATGGACTGTCAAAATTTCCTCTCTTCCCTTCAAATCTGGAACGTCCACAATCACCTGTCTATCAAAGCGTCCTGGACGTAACAAAGCCGAATCTAGAACATCAGGGCGGTTAGTAGCAGCAATAATAATAATCCCCGTATTTCCCTCAAAACCGTCCATTTCCGTTAATAGCTGGTTAAGAGTTTGTTCTCGTTCATCATTTCCCCCACCAATACCCGCACCCCGTTGTCTACCTACCGCGTCAATTTCATCAATAAAAATGATACAGGGAGCATTATCCTTAGCTTTTTTGAACAAATCTCGCACACGGGAAGCACCCACACCAACAAACATTTCTACAAATTCTGAACCAGACATACTGAAAAAAGGTACACCTGCTTCACCCGCAATAGCCTTTGCTAGTAGAGTTTTCCCAGTTCCCGGCGGTCCAATTAGTAACACACCCTTGGGAATTTTCGCACCTACAGCGGTAAATTTTTCCGGCTGTTTTAAGAAAGTCACAACTTCCTCTAATTCTTCTTTAGCTTCATTCACTCCTGCGACATCAGCAAATTTGACCCCGGTTTTTGCTTCCATTTGAAAGCGGGCGCGAGATTTACCAAAACTCATGGCTTGGTTAGAAGCATTCGCAGAACGACGCAGGAATAATATCATTAAAGCCACCAGGGGTAAAATCCACATGAGATTAATTAACAACCCCACAGCAACCCTGTTTCCAGCGGAGGAAACCTCACCAAAATCAACATTTTTTTCCCTAAGTTTATTCACTAATTCTGGATTTTGCTCTAAAAGGCGCACCTGTAAAGGAGGTGTATTTGGCTTTTGTCCAGTTAAATAAACCCTAGCTATCTGCTCAGTTTGATCTAATTCTACCTTTTTAACTTCGCCTTTATCCGCCTTCTGAATTAACTCCCCATAAGTTAAAGAATTACGCTCTGTTTTTTGCTGCGCTAAAACGGGACTAGAACCAACTATACCAGGTAACATCACCAACCCAGCAGCTATCATACCAGTTAAAACATGAGTTGAAGATGAACCTGATAAATGCTGTTTCATCAAAAAATTTTTGTGCAAATTTTTCATAATAGTTATCCTTTACGCCTGTTTTTCTGAGAACTTGTCATATCTAGAAATTACAGTTTCCTGATCTAGTGTAACTGCCAGACTTGATTATTAACAGGTGATAAGACAGAAGGTGACAGGTAACAGCTTATATTGTACTAGGAAGAATAGAAGACCTATTGCTTAAACCCAAGAAAAGAGCCGCGAGTTCTAAGTTACAGAGATTTCACCTTCAGCAATGCACTTAAATACTGAATTTACATGAATTAAAATTACTTCTATTTCCTCAGTAATATCCAGATTTTGTTGTTCTCCTACTTTCACCACATTTTCCGCTAAAAATAAATGTATTTGATTAGTGTCTTTACTCGGTTTATCATAAAGCGTTGCGATTTTTCGCACATCTTCTGCCCAATAGCCCGTTTCTTCGCGTAATTCCCTGACTGCTGCGCTTTCTGGATTTTCTGTATTTACGTCAAACCTACCCGCAGGAAGTTCCATGACAAATTCCCCTATAGCGTGTCTATATTGACGCACAAAAATAATCTCTTGATTTTTAGTAATGGGTAAAATTATGGCAACATCTGGTTTTATACTGATAAAATAGTCGTCTATGATTTTACCATTTGGCAATTCTATCTGATCTTGTCGAATTTGACACATTGGCTCATCTATGACCATTTTTGAGCTTAGTATTTGCCATTTCTGTAAATTATTCATAATTTCATGACCGAAAATATGGGATACAAGCCCCGTCCTTCTAGGACGGCTTTTCTTGATTCTTAATATACTCCTTTTCCCGATTTTATATACTTATGCAAATTAATTTTCAACCCTTTACCGTTAATAAACGATTTCCCTTAACAATTAGTCGCGGAACAACAGCACAAACAACAAATGTATGGTTAAAAATCGTACAAGAAGGGATTGAGGGTTGGGGGGAAGCATCTCCCTTTGGGGTGGGTAATTGCAGACAAACTACTGAGCAAATTATAAATACTATAGAGCAAATTATACCTATATGTCAGAAATTTAGCCCTTGGCAAAGACAGGAAATTGAGTCACTATTAGAACAAATGCAAATTCCTTCTGCTGTGAAAGCAGCCTTAGATATGGCATTACAGGACTGGCTGGGTAAGCGCTTAGGTTTACCTTTGTGGCAACTTTGGGGACTAAATAAAAGTGCTATAGTATCAACATCGGTAACAATTGGGATTAATTCCCCAGCAGGTGCTAAAGCCAGAACCCAAGACTGGTTACAATTTATGGATGTGCAGTTATTCAAAGTCAAATTAGGTTCAACTCAAGGAATAGAAGCAGATCAAAAAATGCTTTTAGCCGTACGGGAAGCGACAGGGAAAAAAGATGTATTTGTTGATGCTAACGGAGGTTGGAATTTAGCAGATGCTATTAATATGTGTAGTTGGTTAGCTGATTTAGGGATAAAATACATAGAACAGCCCTTAGCAAGAGGTGAAGAAGCAAATTTAGCTAAGTTGAAAAAACATTCCCCCTTACCCATTTTTGCGGATGAAAGTTGTTTTACTAGTGCGGATATTCCCCAATTAGCTGATAATGTAGATGGAATTAATATTAAGTTAATGAAATCTGGGGGAATTACCGAGGCCATGCGAATGGTACATACAGCCAAAGCTCATAATTTACAAGTGATGTTTGGCTGCTATTCTGATAGTTCTCTGGCTAATACCGCCGCTTTACAACTTGCACCACTAGCTGATTATTTGGATTTAGATAGTCATTTGAATTTAATTGATGATCCTTTTAGCGGTGCGCTGGTAGAAAATGGGAGAGTTTTGCCAAATAATTTACCTGGTTTAGGAGTAAAATACAGTGCGTCTGTCGCTTAATCAAAAAATAGCAATTCTTCTCCATGAGGGAATTACTGGAGTTAAAGGAAAAACAGGGTTATCAATTTTACGCTATAGTGAATCCCCTATTGTGGCTGTAATTGACAGAGAATCTGTAGGTAAATCTTTAGTAGAGTTAACAGGTATTCAACGAGATGTGCCAATTGTGGCATCTATAACAGCAGCATTACAGTATAAGCCGGAAGTTTTAGTAATTGGGATTGCTCCCAAAGGTGGTGCTGTTCCTGATGATTATTGGGCTGATATTCAAGATGCTCTCAAAGCTGGAATGTCCTTGGTAAATGGATTACATACACCCCTAGCGAATATACCTGAATTAAATGCCCTCCTCAAACCAGGACAATTAATTTGGGATGTACGGAGAGAACCAGCCAATTTAGATGTAGCATCTGGTCTGGCGCGAACTTTACCCTGTCGCCGAGTTTTGACAGTGGGAACAGATATGTCCATTGGAAAAATGTCCACTAGTCTAGAATTACATCGAACGGCTAAATTATGGGGTTTACGTTCTAAGTTTTTAGCTACTGGTCAAACTGGGTTAATGTTGGAAGGAGAAGGGGTGGCTTTAGATGCTGTGCGGGTAGACTTTGCGGCTGGTGCGGTGGAACAGTTAGTCATGCGTTTTGGTCAACATTACGACATTCTGCAAATTGAAGGACAAGGTTCTCTTTTACACCCCGGTTCAACGGCAACTTTACCGTTAATTCGCGGTTCTCAACCTACACATTTAATATTAGTGCATCAAGCAGGACAAACTCACAACCGTAATAATCCCAGTATACCGATTCCCCCATTACCGGAAGTGATCCAAATGTATGAAATCGTTGCCCGTGGTGCTGGTGCTTTTGGGAACGTTAATGTGGTGGGTATAGCTTTAAATACCAGGAATTTAGAGGAATTAGAGGCAAAAAATGCGATCGCCCAAATCATAACAGAAACCGGACTACCTTGTACAGATCCCATTCGTTTCGGGGCTGAATTGTTGTTGAATGCAGTTATGCAAAATTAGAAGAAGGGGAGAAAAAATATTGAATATTCTGCACAAATGCTAAAGTATTTTCCAGGTGAATATTATGTCCAACATCATGAATTATTTGTAATTTAGCAAACTTACATTTTTCAGTTATTGCTGTATTAATATCAATAAATTTTTGATCTTTTTCTCCCACCAATAATAGGAGAGGAATAGTATTTTCTGTGAGTAATTCCCATAAACAAGGTTGAGAACCTGTTCCCATAAACTGCAATGATTTGACTAAATTTGGGGGATGATTTGTTAATCTACTTGCGATCATAAATTGATATTGAGGATGATTTTTAATGTTTCCAAAAACCTGTTGTTGATACCAATTATTGAGAAAGTGATAAAAATCATCTTTATTGATCATTCTCGTTAATTTCCTAGCTATTTGAGCATCACTTTTAATTCTAGCTAACCTGGCCATTTCTGTTGCTAAACCAGGAGAAGCAGATTCTAAAATAACCTTAATAAACCTACTGGGAAAATGGAGAGTGAGATATAAAGCTAATCTTCCTCCCAGAGAATAACCAATTAAATAACATTGGTCAATTTTTAATTGATCTAATAATTGTATAATGGCCGTGGCTGTAGATGGCATGGTATAGTATTCATCATCTAAAACCTGAGTTTTTCCATGTCCAGGTAAATCAATAATCAGATAGGAAAAATCATCAAATAGTAATTTTATAACTTGATCAAATTCATAAATATTACCCATAAAACCATGTAAAAATAAAATTATTGGTTTATGTGCATTTTGATTTAAAAAATAGTGAAATTGATATTGATTCCCAGTCATAGATACCGCAATTAAAAGTTAAGAATTAAGGTAAAAATCTATCTAAAGCAGCTTTTAATTGTTCAATTTCCGATTCCATATTACCTTCTTGGGCAGCCCTAGCGATACACTCAGTTAAATGTTCATCTAGCACAATGCGTGCTACCTTATCTAATGCACCACGGACAGCCGCAATTTGTAATAATACATCAGGACATGAAGTATTTTGTTGTACCATATTTTTAATACCACGTACATGGCCTTCTATGCGCGAAAGTCGGTTAATAATTCGCCGTAAAGACTCTTCACTGTGGACATGAGAATGTGTATGATCTGTATGATTGTGATGGTGTGAATGGTCTCCTGGCTCTAATGTAGCTAGGGATTCGTTAGTTAGTGGGTTTGCTCCATTATTCATGCTATTATACTGATATTTGTTTTGGCATTTTGGCATTAACTAGTATTTTAGCTTGAAAAAAATAGATTCCACAACATCAAAGAAACTTAAAATTGAGTCAAAATGTCAATAAACAGAAATTGTGAATCTGATCTGTAAAAATAACTGTAGATAGATTTATCAAGAAACAGCAAAAATTAGGCTTGTAGATTAGGTTGTGATTATGCGATTTCCCCAAATATCCCCGTCTATCCGACAACTCAGTACTCATATTTTAGCGATTTTTATGGGAGTGCTGTTAACTGTTACCTCCTTGCGGGTGTTACCTTCAGTAGCAGAACCTAGTCCTAACCCTGTCACGGAGTCATTAACAAAAGTGGCTCAAAAGCCATCTTCCGCTGCGGCTGCGATTGGTGGTCATAGTTTTGTGACAACAGCAGTGAATCGCGTTGGAGCAGCGGTAGTAAGAATTGATACAGAAAGAACAATTACGCGCCGCAATGATCCTTTTATGGAAGATCCCTTTTTTCGGCGGTTTTTTGGTGATAGTTTTCCCCAACAATCACCGACCGAACAGTTACGGGGTTTAGGTTCTGGTTTTATTATTGACAAAAGCGGTGTCATTCTTACCAATGCTCACGTAGTTGACAAAGCTGATAAAGTCACAGTCCGTCTGAAAGATGGTCGCACTTTTGAAGGTAAAGTCCGTGGTATTGATGAAGTTACAGACTTGGCTGTAGTTAAGATTAATGCTGGTAATGATTTACCCGTAGCACCTTTAGGTTCTTCTCGTAATGTTCAGGTGGGAGATTGGGCGATCGCTGTTGGTAATCCGTTAGGATTTGATAATACCGTTACTCTGGGCATTGTCAGCACCTTAAAACGTTCTAGCGCTCAAGTTGGTATCAGCGATAAACGGTTAGACTTCATTCAAACCGACGCAGCGATTAACCCTGGTAACTCTGGTGGACCATTATTAAATGGTTTAGGAGAAGTAATTGGAATTAATACAGCAATTCGCGCTGATGCCATGGGTATTGGTTTTGCAATTCCTATTGACAAAGCTAAAGCGATCGCTACTCAATTACAACGCAATGGTAAAGTAGCTCACCCCTACTTAGGTGTACAAATGGTGACATTAACACCAGAATTAGCAAAACAAAATAACAGTGATCCTAACTCCATGTTTACGATTCCTGAAGTCAAAGGAGTTTTAGTCTTGCGGGTTGTTCCTAATTCTCCCGCTGCAATTTCAGGTATCCGTCGTGGAGATGTGATTGTGCAGATTGACAATAAAGCTATCACCAGTGCGGAACAATTACAATCTATAGTAGAAGACAGTACTCTGGGTCAAGCGTTGCAGGTAAAAGTCCAAAGAGGTAATCAAACACAAATACTTTCAGTTCGTACCGCTGAATTGAAAGACCTTTCTTAGTTAGTTTTATGGGGTATGCTTCAGCGTACCCCAGGATGTATTGAACTAGAAACTGCTACTAATCAGAGATTATTTCTACATACATACTTCGTTTGTATGACTATGAACCGGGTTATTTTGAATAAAACATACATCAAAGAGAGAACAAAAGCAAATTAGGCTCTCCCAGACTAGATATGAAAACTTAATACTTAATGCTTGCCTAAATTAATTATGTAGCAAGAGATTAAATAAAATCAAAGTCAATATCAATTTTTATTAAATCTGTTATTTTTTTCTCATAAAATCGTTGTACAATAGGGTTTTCAAGCATTATTAACAAAATTATTCTATCCTCCTAACCATTCTTCTCTAGAAACTCCAGCTTGTCGTAATAACCTGGATAACAAACCTACATTAATATCACCCTCATGAGGATTAGGAATAATAACAGTTAAATCATCCCGTCGCATTTGTGGATGTTTCCCACCAGCATAAGGTCCTTCAAAACCTAACTCACGCAAACGCTTAACTAAATAATTCCAAGAAACAGGTGTTAATCTATGCATTCTATACAGATTGTGTAATTTGATTTAAATTAATATCCTCAATTACAGGAATATCTAACCCCAAACGTAAACGCAAAGCCAACCAATCACTTAACGCCTCTCTTAACTCACGCCGACAACCTTCTAAAGTTTTATAATTTGCCCATACTCCCTGTAAATCGGGAATTTCACCCCAATAAGTACCATCATCTTCAACAATTTCATAAACTGCTAACTCCATTGCTTTATCAATGTAACTTGCCAACATTTTTACTACTTCCTTATCACTTGAGTCATCATAGACTTATTTCATTTATTGAAATAACATTCATATTATCACATATTAAATATCTAATAAATAAAATTCCTATCCATAACCCAAACCTTAACGCCTTTGCGCGAAACAAAAACCCCTCTTCCTCTCTGCGCCTCTGCGTCTCTGCGTGAGAAAAAAACAACCTCATAACTACTTGAAAAAAAGCACATAAACAGCTACCCTGCATTAACATCAAAAACGTAATTTTCACAACCATGACCAACCACCCCCAAATACCTCCCTGCACCTGGAAACGTCCCATTGGGCTAGGCTGGAATCAGCCCTACACCGTCCGTTATCCTAGTAATATAGATGATGGTCCCTGGCACGGAATGCCCCTTGGTGGCTTTGGTGCAGGGTGTATAGGACGTTCCTCACGGGGAGACTTTAACCTGTGGCACATTGACGGGGGAGAACATACTTTCAAAACTGTTCCTGCTTGTCAATTTAGTATCTTTGAATCTGGCCAAGCCTACGCATTATCTACCCAACCTCCAGAAGATGATACACTACAATCTTGGCAATGGTATCCACCTTCCTCTGTGGACCTTGAGGGGTT
This sequence comes from Dolichospermum circinale AWQC310F, assembly GCF_000426925.1. Lineage (GTDB taxonomy): Bacteria > Cyanobacteriota > Cyanobacteriia > Cyanobacteriales > Nostocaceae > Dolichospermum > Dolichospermum circinale. The sequence continues at coordinate 31,831 of NZ_KE384680.1, forward strand.
GGGGGTGAGGTCAGGAACTTATCATGCACTTTATCCTCGCAGTTGGTTTGTTTATGAAAATGTCTTCAAAACTCAATTAACCTGTGAGCAATTTTCGCCAATTTGGGCAGATAATTATCAAGAAACTAGTTATCCTGTGGCGGTTTTTTTGTGGAAAGCGCACAACCCCACAAATGCACCAATTACTATTAGCATCATGCTAACTTGGGAAAATATGGTGGGTTGGTTTACTAATACTTTAAAATCTCCCGAAGTGCGAGTTAGAGATGATGGTAGTCCTGTTTATGAATATCAGCCAGCCTGGGGAAAAAGTCAAGGAAATTATAATTGTTTAGCAGAAGATGATCAATATTTTGGTTGTGTTTTCGGTCAGGTTTCTGATAATCAAACTGTTCAAGAAGGGGACGGAACTTGGTGTATTGCGACGACAAAAAATTACCCGGAAAATAACCAGGTTGAAATATTTTATCATTCCCGTTTTAATTGTTTAGGTAATGGTGCAGATATTTGGCAAAGTTTCTCGGAAAATGGTTCTTTACCTAATTATATAGATGAAACTCCCGCAGATGAAAATTCTAGATTAGGCGCTGCAATTGCGGTGCGTTTGACTTTACAACCAGGAGAAACTTTAGAAGTTCCCTTTGTCCTCAGTTGGGATTTTCCGGTAACAGAATTTGCCGCAGGAGTGAACTATTACCGCAGATATACGGACTTTTTTGGGTGTAATGGTGAGAATGCTTGGCAAATTGCTACTACTGCTCTCAAATCATATCATAATTGGCGATCGCACATTCAAAATTGGCAAAATCCTATTTTAGAAAGACCAGATTTACCCAACTGGTTTAAAATGGCTTTGTTCAACGAACTCTATGATTTAACTAGTGGAGGAACTCTTTGGAATGCAGCCTCAGAAATTGACCCCATTGGTCAGTTTGCTGTGTTAGAATGTTTAGATTACCGTTGGTATGAAAGTCTAGATGTGCGGTTATATGGTTCTTTTGGGTTATTAATGTTATTTCCTGAACTGGAAAAATCAGTAATTCGCGCCTTTGCTAGAGCAATTCCCCAAAGTGATGATACAACTAGAATTATCGGTTATTATCTCACCATTAAATCTCAAAGTCCCCTGGCAGTTCGTAAAGTCGCAGGTGCGACACCTCACGATTTAGGCGCTCCCAATGAACACGTTTGGGAAAAAACCAATTACACTAGTTATCAAGATTGCAATCTTTGGAAAGATTTAGGTTGTGACTTTGTTTTACAGGTATATCGAGATTTTTTGTTGACAGGTGCTAATGATCTTGACTTTTTAGCAGATTGTTGGGATGCTATTGTGCAAACTCTCGATTATGTGAAAAAATTTGATCTAGATGGGGACAGTATACCGGAAAATTCTGGCGCACCTGACCAAACTTTTGATGATTGGCGATTAAATGGTGTTAGCGCCTATTGTGGTGGTTTGTGGTTAGCTGCTTTAGAAGCTGCTATTGCCATCTGTGATATTTTATCACAACATCAAAACACAACAACACAAAAATCAATTTATCAGCATTGGTTAAATCAATCAAAACCAGTATACCAAGAAAAGCTCTGGAATGGCAAGTATTACCGTTTAGATAGTGAAAGTGGTTCTGATGTGGTTATGGCTGATCAATTGTGTGGGCAATTCTACGCTCGTTTATTGAGTTTACCAGATATTGTCCCCAGCGATCGCGCTTTGTCTGCTTTGAAAACTGTCTATGATTCCTGTTTTCTCAAGTTCCAAAATGGTAAATTTGGCGCTGCTAATGGTGTTCTTCCCAATGGTTTACCAGAAAATCCTCATTCTACCCACCCTCTGGAGGTTTGGACTGGAATTAATTTTGGTCTAGCAGCCTTCCTGGTGCAAATGGACATGAAAAATGAAGCAATGCGCTTAACTGAGGCTGTGGTCAGGCAAATTTACGACAATGGTTTGCAATTTCGCACCCCGGAAGCTATCACCGCTAATGCTACTTTCCGCGCTAGTACCTATCTCCGCGCTATGGCTATTTGGGGAATTTATTTGCTGATGTGTTAATTTTAGTATTCTTAGGACTTACGCACAATTCACGGAATTAGAAACCACGCAGACCCAAAGGAAACGAATAAAAGAGAGTTTTTCGGAGATTTTGCGTAAGTCCTGATACTCTAATTCGTTGAAGCTCTTTTATTTTCCTGTTATTTCCGGAATTTAGTGAAAAAATCAGTAATGGTAAGAGTTAAGGAATTTTAATCTGAAAACCTATGTTGGAAAATCTGTCTCTTTTCCCTAATTAAATCAGGGTTTGCTCAAAAAATCTCAAACTTTTATCCTCCCCCCTACTCTAGTGTGTCCCCTGTCCTCCTGGGTTCTTTTCAAGTATAATTTTATTAATTTTCACTCCCAAAGCCACTGAAAAATCAGAAATCAGTAATTGTGTTTTACAGAGTTTGTGCCTATAATGGCACATTTGAGCGATGATCTGTCAAAGTACATTTTTTACCCAGGTTCGCAAAAAATAATCACCAATTCCCTACTTCATTTCGGGTTATGGGAGATAAAAAGATTGAAGTTATCTACTTAAAAAAAACTCTCTCCTCTAGTTGGAAATAAATTCAGAATTTATCAGTAGACTTCAATCATCTAAGAATACAAGTAGTTGCACGCTAGATGAATAAGGCTAGGACAGCAGCAGCTTTATCAATCTATTTGGTCAGGTTGGCCAGGTTCAAATGCAGCTGCTATCTATGACACCTATTTTCAGTTATAAGTTCCCGGTTAGTTTGAAGATCATGAAAGTTTTGATCTTAATTCAGCTTTGACTAAGTGCAGCGTATATCACCCTGCAATTCTTTTCCCATGACTGAAAAATTTATAGAAACTTCAACAGCCTTGGGAGTTATACCTTAACCTCTTCATTGTTATTTGTCAAGCAATTTACTTTTGTATTCCCAAAGTCAAACAGCAGCAATTTATATACTGGGATTTTCAGAAGTCTTCATATTTCTATAATTACTTAAATATACTTATTTAACCTGGCTTATATACCGAAGTATCCGCTTTTCATAGCTAACACCACACTCCGCTATCAGAATCATCAGCAATAATTGATATTAAATAATAATAGTTATTCCTACTCAATCAGTTTAATAACTATCACTGCAATCTCACTTATTCCTATAACTTATATATAGATAATTACTCAGTCTGTTATTTAATTAAATGCCAATATTATCTCATAAATAAATGAGATAATAACTAAATGTTTCTGCTGATACGGCTTTTCCTGTTCACAAATGAACGGATGGATTTTTGTATTTGAATAAAAATCTACCAGTAAATTAAAATAATATTCCCAATCTGGGCATTAACAATAAATTAAAATAACGATACTTTAATTATTTTTTTAGCAGTTATTTACACCTGTTTTTAGGATATTTATTGAGGACATAGAACCTTGTAATCCTTATGCAGTAAAGACTTTGTTAAAAAAATTCATAAATAATCTACTTTGTAAACATCAAAAACTGTTGAATACAAATAGGATCTTTTGTTGATAGATATATAGTATTTGCCATTGTCTAGATGCTAATAACATAGATAGAAGACATTGCTAGTATTTTTGCTTTACATAACGATGATAGCATCCGCCATTGAGATTAAAGTGGGGGGTAACACCCCTCATTTTTTGCTCAGGGGGGTCAAAACTTAAACCTGCACAAGAGATGGGTAAATCTCTAGATAAGTTGAGTAAATTTAACTTAAATTTTGCTAGTTTGGCAGATGACATTAGCGAGAAAAAATAGTATAAATAAAAATGTGGCTTTTGAAATTGAAAAATCAACGGTTTTCCTGATTCCATCCAGCAATTGTGAGCTTTTACAGAGAAGCAACAAAAGTAATGGTAAAAAGTTATACAGCAGTAACTAAGGAAAAGCAGAAGATTAACCCTTGGAAGTTTCAACAGCAGACAACTGTATCTACGAAAAGCTACGTCAAATTCGAGTTCTCTCAGTAGAAACCAGACAAAAGGAAAATATTTACCTTTGATTCATTAGTAAGTACCAACCTAAATCCTAAAAGTGATTAATATACATTACTTAGACAAGGAATAGGGTTTACCAACTAAATGAAAACTGTAAAACTGCCCAGAAAACTAGGATATATACGGCAAAAACGGTACAGAAGCTTGATTAATTAAAAAAAAGTCAGGTTTTCAATCACAGGTCAGGTTATGAAAAAAATCATCAGGTCAAATGCGCTTTTAAGCTTAGTTGAGCGGGTAAATTTAGAGATGCAGTTCTCTCAATTCCATACCGATCATGTATTCATGTTATCAAGTACCGTACTTTTAAAACGGGTTTTTGCTTTCTTCAACATCTGCCAGCAATTGATTACCTATAGATTCCGGTCATTCCCGCACCAGCAACTTAGCTGAGGCTATTTATCAAGTGCAATGCAGAAACTGGACTAATTTACTCAATTTAAAGACAACTAAGATTATGAATCAAGATATTGCTGGCAGTGGTAACAACTTAGGACCGAAAATCCATCCTGAACAATTAGACCAAGTAGTCGAAGCGATTTTAGCAGGTAAGTATTCTTGGGCTTGTGTTTTAATGTTGCGGTTTGTTGGTTATAATCCGATGCACTATATTCCTTATCGCACTTATAACCGCATATTGAAAGAAAATGCCCGCACAAATAGGTCCACTTCACAAAATAATGAAAGTCTGAAAATTGCTAAACCAACCACAGACAAGTCTGAAAGCAATCTGACCTCTAGCTGTTTAAGCAAGATTAAAGATATAGCTTATCTGGAAGTAGCTGGTAAGCAAAAAGCAGAAGCACGTGCTAACAGTAGGGAAAAAAAGTCAGCATAGTTGCTGAATATACTGTAATTGCTTGTTACTCAATAGAATAGGATCTGAAATATGGGTAACTGCAATTACTGAATCCCTATCTGCCGGCATGGTAAATATACATTTGTAACATCTTATAAATTAGAAATAGCAGCCTAAACAAAGGTGCATGGCGGACTATATTTTTCCCAAAAAGCTGATTGCTTCTAGCACTTGTGTCTCTTAATAATTAAATAAATCAGGATTTACGCAATTGGCATATTAGTAATGTGTGTCATATTTTTTAAACCCTGCAAATAAGCAGATATTTAAGATTTGACGCATCCTATCTAATATTCAGCGTGGTGCATTTATCTAAGGTAAAATATTAGCGGGCAAGATGCCCGCACCACAAGAGTTTGATCATGGGAATTTACTAAACATATTATTGATTGAAATCTCTATAAATTTTATGTAAAGATATCATGAAGTTTAGATAAAGATTTGATTTTTTACATAAATTTTCAAAGAAGATATAGCAAAATTTAAAAATAACAGTCCAAGCTTTGTCACTTTTTTATCTAAACTGAAGGGCTAACGCTAAGTTATCAGACAGACAATTTCATATTTAGAAAGTTTGCTGATGAGAATTTTTTGATTTTAGGCTACTGTAAGAGATAGATTACATCCTTCCTGAACTTATCTACTTTGAGGCTGCAATATTTGGAATAGGTGTGTCGTAATTATTGGGGAATTAAAACTGCATGAACTTAAATAGTCTAGTCTTGATTGATAAATATAAATACCAGTGTTTATGAATAGCCGGAAATCTAAATTAGGAATAATATCATCCTTGAAGTGGATTTTTCGATGATTAATTAATGGGAATAAATTTAGTATTAGGGATAGAAATGATTGGAGTTTATCTGTAGGTGTTTTAGCAGACAATGCTGTTTATTGGGGGAAAAACAGCTATACTTGTTGCATAAATATGTTGCATAAATATGGAGAAATAAATACTCATGAAACATCCTACAGATTAAATACTAAATGTCTGTGAAATTTTTTGCATCTGTATTTAAGCAATAGATGTAACAGATGGATTTGCGCAAATTTGAAAGTAGAAGGCAACTGGTAAGAATTATGTCATCTTATTCTCATCAAGATCAGGTTGTTAATATTTACGATACTTATGAAAGTAAGTTTTTAACACCTTTTCAGAGGAAGGCCTTGCTAAAAAACTTACAAAATAATTCACAACCAGAATATCGGCGACGCATTGAGATAATGTTGTTAGCAGATATGGGAAAATCACAAACTCATATTTGTGAAATCATAGGCTGTTCTCAAGAAATGGCCAGGTATTGGACAGGTATTGCTGAGGCGGGTATGGCGCATAAATGGAATCAGCGGCCATTGGGTAGACCAAAGATTGTTAATCATCAATATATTGAAAGATTGAAAGAATTAGTGAATTGTAGTCCTCGTGAATATGGCTATGCTTTTAGTGATTGGACGGCTCAATGGTTGAGCAAACATTTAGCTAAAGAGTTGGGAATTAAAATTAGTGATCGTCATATTAACCGTTTACTTAAACAAATGGGACTTTCCACGAAACGTAAAAATTCTCCATTGACAACTGCTGAAAATCAGGATGTAGCAATTACAATTAATGATTTGCATTCTTTACCTGAACCTAGTTTTCATTGGTCATTTAATCTCATGCAGGCCAATCAATAATAGTGTTTTGGAGGTTAGGAAATGCTATCAACGTTTTCTCAGGAACAGTTAACTATAAACATTAAGCAAGTCTTGGGTGATTCCCTATCAAATCAAGCAGTTGCAGATTGTATCAAGGCTTTAGAAATTATTGAACCACCAGTAGCAAAGCAATTTTGGCAAGGGACAACAGCAAAGCCGGGAATTTATATTGTGCTAACGGGTAAGGTGAGATTACTTGATAACTCTAATAACTTAATTACTACTCTCGCGCCAGGGTCATCATTTGGGGAGTTAACTTTATTTCCAGAACAAGAATTTAGTAGTTACGTTGCTAGAGCTTCTGTGAATTTAAAAATTGCCTATCTTCCCCAACAGATGGTGAAAAAGGTAATGGAAGAATTTCCTGATACTTATGATATTTTGCTGAAAAAAGCACAATTAATTAGCACTGTCAAACCTCCAGAAATTCCCACTACAGAAACACCAAGACCAGCAAAAAATGCCAATTTTACCCAACTGACAATTCCCGCACTTGCACAACCAAAAAAGCGCCTCAAATACTTTCCTATTCCGACTGTAACTGCTGGGAATTGGTGGCGTAAATTTACCAAACGCTATCCATTTTTTGAACAACAAAGTGCCGCTGATTGTGGTGCTGCTTGTTTAGTCATGATTGGTCGTTATTGGGGGAAAAACTTCAGTATTAATCGCCTGCGGGATTTGGCTAATGTTAACCGTAGCGGTGCATCCATGCGAAGTCTAAGTGCAGCAGCGGAAAGTCTTGGTTTTGCTACCCGTCCCGTGAAAGCCAGCTTAGATAAATTGGCTCAACAACCTTTACCAGCGATCGCCCATTGGGAAGGTAAACATTACATTGTTGTCTATGAAATTACCAAAAAACAGGTAATTGTCGCCGATCCTGCCCTTGGTCAACGCTATCTGACTATTAATCAATTCAAAGCAGGTTGGACAGGCTACGCTTTATTACTAGAACCCACAGCTTCACTCAAAAAAACACCAGAAGCTAACACGCCATTTTGGCAGTTATTGGATTTAGTTAAACCTCACTTTCAAGTCCTACTAGAAGTATTCATTGCTTCGTTATTAATTCAGGTATTTGGATTAGTAACACCCCTATTTACTCAACTTTTATTAGATAGAGTCATCGTTCAAGGTAGCACCTTAACCTTAAATACTGTAGGCTTCGGATTATTAATTTTTGGTTTGTTTCGTGTCGCCATTAATGGGTTAAGACAATATTTACTTGACCACACAGCCAACCGAATTAGCGTCGCTTTAATGGTGGGATTTATTAAGCATACATTTGGCTTACCTCTGTCCTTTTTTGAGTCTCGATATGTTGGTGATATTGTCTCCCGTGTCCAGGAAAATCAGAAAATTCAGCGTTTTCTCACTGGTGAAGCTTTATCTATTGGCTTAGATTTATTGACCGTCGTTGTTTATGTAGGATTAATGTTTTGGTACAGTCCACCAATGGCGGGGATGACATTAGCAATTGTGCCACCATTTGTGTTATTAACATTATTTGCTACGCCATTTTTACGTCGAATTAGTCGAGAGGTATTTGCCGCAGGAACCCTAGAAAATAGCTATTTAATTCAAAGCTTGACGGGGATTTCTTCCATTCGCTCAATGGCAATTGAACAAACGGTGCGTTGGCATTGGGAAGAATTGCTGAATAATTTAATTAAAAAGAACTTTAGTGGTCAAGTAGTTAGTAACCAACTGCAATTAGTTAGCTCTACCATTCAATCTTTAGCCAGTACAGGATTACTATGGTTTGGGGCTTGGTTAGTTATTCAAAACCAACTTACCATTGGTCAATTAGTTGCTTTTAATATGTTGTTAGGCAACATTATTCAGCCTTTCCAACGGTTAATTATCTTGTGGAATCAACTACAAGAAGTAATCGTCGCCACCGAACGAATTAATGATGTCTTAGAAGCAGAAACAGAAGAAGATTTAGAACATAAAACCCGGCAATATTTACCCAGATTAATCGGCAGAATTCGTTTTAATAACGTGACATTTCGCTATCACTCTGAGAGTGAAATTAACATTCTAGAAAATCTCAGTTTTGAAATTTTACCAGAGCAAACTGTAGCAGTTGTAGGGCGCAGCGGTTCAGGGAAAACCACCCTTTCTAAATTGATTTTGGGGTTATATCCACCGACAGATGGAAGAGTTTTAATTGACAATCAAGATGTGACTAGTATTTCCTTGCATTCTCTGCGATCGCAAATTGGAGTTGTTGATCAAGATACATTTTTATTTGGAGGAACAATTCGGGAAAATATCAGTATTGCCCATCCTGAAGCCTCTTTAGAAGAGATTATAGAAGCCGCCCAACTTGCAGGGGCAGATGAGTTTATTAAAAGGATGCCAATGGGATATGAAACACAAATTGGTGAAGGTGGAGGAATGTTATCAGGAGGACAACGCCAACGGTTAGCAATTGCCCGCGCTTTATTAGGAAATCCTCGACTTTTAATATTAGATGAAGCTACGAGCCACCTTGATTCTGAATCTGAACGCATTATTCAAAACAACCTCAAAAAAATTCTGCAAGGACGTACGAGTTTAATTATTGCTCACCGTCTTTCTACAGTTCGCCATGCTGATCTAATTTTAGTTTTAGATCGTGGTGTTTTAGTAGAAAGTGGTACTCACGACGAATTAATTACCAAAAAAGGACATTATTTTTATCTCAATCAACAACAATTAGCACAAACAAATTAATTGTTTTAATAGTTTGTTTTAATTGTTTAATTGCCAACATATCCCTGACTTCTGCAAGAAGTTAGGGATATATAACTACAAAAATAGAGAACTCTAAAATTATTTATGCCCCAGTCAGTTTATACACAACCAACAACTACTATAAATCAGCAGAATCAACCCGAATCTACTGCTTTTCTCCCAGATCAAAATCAAAACCAGGCATTAGCTAAAACCCAGGATTGGTTTTATGGTACAGAAGAATTATTAGATGCTTTACCAAAAGTCTGGACTCGTTCAATGTTGTATTTGCTGGTCAGTTTTGCAGCAATTATTTTACCTTGGGCAATGTTAACTAAAGTTGATGAAACTGGAAATGCTATTGGACGAATAGAACCAAAAGGTGCAACACAAAAATTAGATAGTGCGGTCACTGGTACTATTGTTTCTGTTAATGTGAAAGAAGGGGAAACAGTTAAAGCAGGACAGGTTTTAGTGAAAATGGAATCTGAGGTGATGGAAACAGAAATACAACAAATAAAAGCTAAATTAGAAGGCTTAAAAAATCGTAAATCTCAACTAGAAATATTGAAAAATCAAGTTTTAATGGCGATTAATATTCAACGTCAGCAAAACCAATCTCAATCATTAGAAAAAATGGCTCAAGTTGATCAAGCCAGACAAATATTTGCAACTAAGAAAAGTGCTTATACTTTCCAAAATTTGGAGAAATTAGCACAAATTGATCAGATGAAACAGAATATAAAATCTACTCAAAGTAACTATAGGTTAGTTACAAGCCGTTTGCGTCGAGATGTTTCAGAAGTTGTCCGTTATCGTCTTCTGTTAAAGGAAGGTATAATTCCTCAAACTAAACTAGTAGAATTAGAAAAGATTGCTGAGGAAAGTCAACGTTTACAAGAAGAAGCAAAATTTAATATTCAAACAGCACGGCTGCGGTTAAAAGAACAAGAAAGTAGTTATCAGTCGCTTATGAATCAATTTAAATCAGATATTGAACAAGCAAAATTACGATTACAACAAGAGGAAAGTAGTTATAAAAGTGCTATGCAAGGAGGAGAATTAGCATTATTAAAAAGTCAAGAACAATTTAAAGACCTACAAAATCAAATTACGTCTCTCCAATCAGAAATTATGCAAACAGAAGGACAGATCATCTCCCTAAACTTACAATTAAAACAGCGAATTATCCGCTCTCCTATTGATGGAACAATTTTTGAACTACCCATTAAAAAACCTGGTTCTGTAGTGCAACCAGGACAAATGATTGCTCAAATTGCACCCAAAAATGCGGACTTGATTTTAAAGGCACACATGGCCAGTCAACATAGTGGTTTTGTTAAGGTAGGAATGCCAGTAAAAATTAAATTTGATGCTTATCCTTTCCAAGAATATGGAATTTTATCAGGGCGAATTACTTGGATTTCACCTAACTCTAAAATTCAGGAAAATAGTGCCAATCGTCTAGAAACCTATGAAGTAGATATTGCTTTGGAAAATCCCTATATTCAAGTTGGTAACAAGCAGATTCCTCTCACCCCTGGACAAACCGCAAGCGCAGAAGCAATTATCCGTCAACGTCGAGTTATTGACTTTATTTTAGATCCATTTAAGAAGTTACAAAAAAATGGTTTAGAACTTTAATGTAAACAAAAATTAAAGACATAATTCCCTGAATTATGTCTAATAAAAAAATAATTTAATATGCAACTTTTATATAATCCATGAGGGAATAATGTAAAAATATAAGAGTAGAGTGAAGATTAAGGGGATAATATAATGGAAAGGGTAGTAATTAATAACTTTGATTCCACGGATTTAGAAAGCTTTATTTATGATTTAAAACAAATAGAATCAAGTATTGTATTAGGAGGATCATTTTGGGGCGATTATCCAAATTGGGGGGAGACCCCTAATGTTTTTGTCATGACCATCTATGATGGTTTAAATACCATATCAACAACTTATGAAGGAGCAGGGAATTTTCATGATAATAAATTCCATACGATAGACTATGCGCGGACAGTTAATGCTTGGGTATATCATTAATTATTTCACCTGATTTAAAGGTGCAATTAACCAAACTCTTCACTTTTGATAATAAAATAATATCATGGCTACAATCATAATTTCTGACTTAAAACATCTTGAAAAAAAGACATTTTTATCTGACTTATCTTCAGAGCAAATTACACACATATCAGGTAGTATTTTTCTGCCTTTAGGGAATCGTCCTGCTGTTCAGTTATCCACGGTTTATGATGGAATGAACAATCCTCAAACAACGTATGAAGGTCCATTTGGTTTCCATGATAACAAGATTTTTGCTATTGACTTTTCCAAAATATCTGCATATTTAGTAATCTGAATATTTACCAAATAATCCCTACTGATCAGGTACACTTTTAGCAGGAAAGATGTCCGTACCACAAGATTTTTATCATTAATATTTGTACCTCATAATATCGGAAACTGCTGTAAATTGCTCTGTTGAAGTCCGGGATATGAGTATCAAAGATTTATATAGCTTAATAGTTACACAGATTCAAAGGCAATTTTGTGACAATTGTACAACTGTTCACTTTGTGATTAGGAAATCATATCATGGCTACAATCATAATTTCTGACCTGGAAACTATTGATAAACATACATTCTTGTATGACTTAACTTCAGAGGAAATACAACAAATAGTAGATACTGATATTCTCTCTTTATCGGGTGGTTTTGATCTGAATTTTCTGCTAAATACCATTCAGGATTTTATAACTAACCAGACATCAAGCGAGAATGGGCTATTTGGTTCAAATTCCCGTAATAACAAGATTTTTAGTCTTGATTTTTCCAACCCATCTCTTTATTTAGTTACCAAATAAATTGATCACAATCATATCCCCGGATTTTCAGGGATTTTCAGATAATTCCGGGGTATAAATCTGGTAATTTTTCTCATATAAATTATCAAAAATATTAAAAGTATCATTAGATAGAGATAAGAAAATAACATATCAGGTAAATATGATAGATACACTGATAATTCATTTAAATAAGATCGAACAAATTCAGTAAGAATTTAGTAAATTGAGGAATTAAGCTATGTCAGATATTTTAAAAATATCCAATGAAGATATTATTTATCATCTAAAAGTATCTTGTCAAATCCCTAGTTTATTAGAAGCGATCGCCACTAGAAAAGTTATTACTGAAACATCTAAAAAAGTAGGGATTACTGTCGAAACAGCAGAACTACAACAGTCCGCAGATAGTTTACGATTAGCTAATAGACTGATTAAAGCTGAAGAAACCTGGGAATGGTTACAGAAACATTATCTTTCCTTAGATAATTTTGAAGAAATAGCACATCTCAATATCTTATCTACAAAATTAGCTCATCATTTATTTGCTGATAAAGTTGAACCATTCTTTTATGCTCATCAACTTAATTACAGTGCTGCTGTTACCTATGAAGTGATATTAGATGATGAAGACTTAGCGTTAGAGATATTTTATGCTCTTCAAGAAGGAGAAATTAGTTTTCAAGAAATCGCTCGTCAATATATCCAAAATCCTGAAATAAGACGTGCTGGAGGGTATCAAGGTATTCGCAAACGTAGTGATTTTAGGCCAGAAATTGCCTCTCTAGTATTTGCAGCTAATCCCCCACAAATTCT
>NZ_KE384680.1:44833-62400 GCF_000426925.1 Dolichospermum circinale AWQC310F
AAACCAGTAATTACACCAAAAGGAGTGCATATCATTATAGTTGAAGAAATAATTGAACCGGAATTAAATGAACAAATGCGTGTACAAATCCTTGGCGATTTATTTACTAATTGGTTAAAAGATCAAGTTAATAAATTAGAGATTGTTGCTACATTAGGACAAAGTCCTAATTTTTCCTCTTCTCCAGCAGAAATATTGAGTAAAGCCAGTTAAAATTGAGAAGAGTTAGATCCCTGACTTCTTTAAGCAGGGATCTTGTTATGAGATAATTTTCAGGAAAACTATCTATCTAATGGGGTATAGATATCCTGTGAATGTGTATTAAGATAAGGATATTGTAATTTGATTTTTTGTAATGCAAATTGTTCAAAAATAGCTGTCATTCGACTTTCTGAATCATTTTGATCTGCTTGCCAAGCAGCAATTAAACCATTAGCAATAATCTGACAACGATGAGTACCAAAACTTTCTTTTTCACCAAATTTATTTTCTGGTTCTTCAGCACAACTCAATCCTGGGGCTAGTGGTTTAGTAAATAACGGTACTTGTGGAGAAAAAATCTCTTGATTTGCTAAATATACCTTTTGTAATATAGGGTAAATAGTCTTATATTCATGTTTATTGAAATATAGCACGGCTGAATCATAACGTTTATATTCATCGGGACTATATAGGGCTTTAAATGAGAAAGCAACTGGCAGATTATTGAGTTCTGTGGTTATATTTTCCATCACTGATAATCCACCTTCTGGTGATACATTAAAGTAAATTCTCAGAATATCTTGATTCTGTTCAGTTCCTAAATTAGATGCTGCCATATAAAATCCATTTTGAACTAAATTTTTTGGCATTTTGATCGCTACTAAGTTACCGACAGTAGCAGACTTATCAACTTCTGATAAATATAAATCCCGCTCGATATGCAAGGTTAAACCACTTTTGTGGACTGCTAAAGATCCATCTTCTTCTTCATTAACTACTAACCAATCTTGACTCCAATAGCCTATACCCTTATTACTGGTATGTAGTCGTTCATAAAAAGCCAAATCTATGCCAAATAAGCTATTATTACTGAGGTTATTTGTCTGCGAATCAGCAGTAGAAAAATCATTCCAAGAACCGTTATAATAAGCACCATAAAGAAAATTACGCAATTGCATACTCAAATGTTTATGTTGAATATCCAAGGGTAAATCTTTAAAGCGAGAGATTACTGATTCTGGCAATTGAAATAACTTGTATTCTGGATGTTTAATTGAATAAAATGATTCAATTTCCAGATGATCAACAATATTTTGCAGTGCTGTTTGTAACTCTTTTGGTAATTGGAAAAGTTGACTCTTTATAGAATCTAATACTTGCATAAAAGCTTTCATTTTCTAAACAAGAGATAAATTTTTAGAAGTTATTTTTGAAAATTCTATTCCCAAAATGGTGGGAATAGATGCTTGGGGACGACATAATAAACTCTTAGCAACTTGGAGCATACAGATACTAGAATTATCAAATATTTTTTCATATTGAACTCTAGCTTGAATAGCTCTAATTAATGCTAAACCGCTAAATTGCATGACTAATTGGCAGAAATTTGGACGAGTTTCTAAAATTGCTGGAAAGGTATTTAAGTAACTACTAACTAATGTTGATAAAGAAGGTTGAATCATTGATAAAGGAATAGCAGCTAAACGCAAACATTCTTCAATCGGTATGCTTTTATTAGGCACTATGCTATACAACCAAATTTGTAAATAACTACCAATTATTGTCCCTAAATCATTAGCAGGATCTCCCCAATTACCTCTTTCCCAATCAATCAATCTAATGATATTTTGATTTCCTACTAGTTTTTGCTCAATTTCTGTTTTCCAATTCAAAAATAAAAGAATATTATTAAGTTTGAGATCATTATGAGTCAGACAACAAGGAGTAAAAGCCTGACTCAATTCTTTAATTGCTTTTCCTAAATTATCATAACGTTGATAGAGAGAAAAAAACTTTAAACCATCAGCAGGAACTTGACCAAATACTTGCGGGGTAATTCTATCTAATCCTTTGGTAATATTTTGCTGCTGAAGATAATTTTCTAGAAATTCTTGGTAGTTTTTATTATTTATTGTTAAGCAATGCACCATTGCCAAGGTTGTACCAATTAACTGGGAAATCTCCACAGGAAATATCTGATCTTTGGCGTAAAATTCTGCTAGATCTTGATATTGATTTAGGTAATTAAAAACAATGATAGAGTTTTCCAAGTCAAAATGAATTACTTCCGAAAAAGATGATTGTAAATGCTTAATTTCTGGGAATTTTTGACAAAAATCATGAATTTTCCATTCATCTATAAATTCACCCAAAGTTTTACCATTTTGATCATGACGCTCTTGTTTTACTAAAAGTTGACGACCATCTGCTAAACTAATTAATAAGTTAAAATTTTTAGCAGGTTTTAGCTCTATTTTACTGAGTGACTGCTCTTGTGGATGACAAATTTGGTGTTTAATTAGGTAATCAAACACATTGCTAGAACTGATGAGGAATGGCATAATTGCTGATGATAATATGTGAAATAAGTCAATGATATCCGAAATAAACTGGTTGTGTTATTTCAAAGATAACAAAAAGTTTCTCATTTTGTTTGTTAAGAACAAGATGCTATCCATAGCAAAAATTGCTAACATAAATTCCAAACCCTTAACACCGTAATAAAACATTCGATTAACATCATTATCCTCACCACCAAACAAAGATAATAATTCCGTATTATTCAGATCCTTAATAAACTCTATTTCCTGGGAGATAGGTAGATCATAAATTCTAATACTTGCCATTTCTTACCTTTACAAAAATTAAATTCTGATTTTTGTAAATTGTAAATTAATCTGCCCGCAGATCAAAATATCAACACCAATCTGATTAACTATCCAGAATTATTAGTAATAGATTGTTTCTTTTACTTTTTCATTCTGGATAGGTATTAGCAATCCTGACAGAAGTTATAAACATCTATATCTGTGTTCACAATTCCTTGAGGATTGCTAAATCAGCCTTGCGAACTACAAAGCTAAGGAATTATTATTACCAGTGTCCGGTGCTAGCAGAGTCGCTATGACTAAAAGATTTAGCTATACTCTTAATACTAGCGATCGCATAGCCACCAACTAAGTATTCAAGGTATTTCACGCCAAAATCGCCATATGCCCCAAAGCCGCTATGATGACTATCACTATAACCACCATGTACCGCTACAGAACTTGCATCATTGAGGTCATCAAGATAGCTTTCGGAATCTTGGAATAATTCAGAACCAGTTACATTTAATTGGGAAAGAGTAATACTTGCCATAACTTCCTTGTTTTTGTAAATGGGACTTGTGAGTCAGTTAAGTTTGTGTTTTCTTAACTGTTACCCCTATTTTTATTTAAGAAAAATAGAAAAATCAAGAGTTTTAACATAGTAAAAAAGACACAAATAGATGAATTTTGTCTTTTATTAAAAGTTAAATTCCTAGTTTAAATTACAGCCTATTTTAGGTTTATGAACTACACCCTTACACCCTCCCCGTAGTAAAGTGGGGTATTTTTGTACCTGACAAAGTTGAAATCTGCTGTAATTAAATAAGAAAATCGTGGATCTTCAGATTAAAACATCTGAAAATACACGAAAGCAAGGAAAATATTCAATTTACAACAGCATCTTTTAAAAAGTAAAGTTAACTCCCAGACTATCTGTTGTATCTTGAAGGGTTATTTTCCATTGCGCTATACTACTGTTTATTTCTTTGATCATGGTGGAAAAATCATTAGTATTGGTAGTAGTATTGTTGTTGTTGGTCATGTTATATCTTGCCATTTCTCTTCTGGTCATGTAACCACCGTTGATATTTTTCATGTCCCAAGGTGTTAGTTCATCCAGAATCGGTTCTGGAATCCTCCTTCCTAATTCGGAAATTATGATTTTCACTATTGGTTTACCTCCTTAAATACTTTATTCCCTGGAATAAAACCATCAATTTATCCCCTATTTATATTTTGGAATAGTAACTAACAAAATAAGTGATTTTAAGCTAATTTATTAGACAGAATTAAGGGTGTTTTGTCTATGAAAACAAAAAAAGCAAAGAAAGTTTATTTGAGTAACTTCCTTCGCTTTAGATAAATTAAAAACTATCAACTTCTATCGCCAGTTAGAAATTTCTAACTTTACTAATTAACCAACAAATGCTAACCGAGGTGCAACTTCACTAGGACGTTCTACACCTTTGAGGTAAGCAAGAACAGTATCAGCATCAGATACTTCAAAGGGGTCTGTACCACAGTTGTCTTCAAAACCAGGTTCAACGAACATTTTTTCAATTTCGCCGTTATTAACAACCATTGCATAACGCCAAGAACGCATTCCGAAACCGATGTTAGATTTATCAACTAACATTCCCATTTTCCGGGTAAATTCTCCACTGCCATCGGGTAACAAAAATACATTTTTAGCACCTTGTTGTTTACCCCATTGGAACATAACAAATGCGTCATTAACTGACAAACAAATGATCTGATCAACACCTTGCGCTTTAAATTCTGCAAACAGTTCTTCGTAGCGAGGTAAATGGGTAGAAGAACAGGTGGGGGTGAACGCACCAGGAAGGGCAAATAATACTACTTTTTTACCACCAAAAATCTCTTCAGTGGTTACATCTTGCCAACGGTAAGGATTGGGTCCAGGTACAGATTCATCCCGAACACGAGTCTTGAATACTACATTTGGAACGTGAGTAATAGCAGTCATAAATACCTCTTTTTTAGATGGAAGATTTTAACTCGTGTCTTTAGCCTATAAATCAGAATAATTCTGATTTAGGAATTTGTCAATAGTTATAAATACTTATTTTATAATGTATTTTTTAAAAAGCTTTAATTCTGAAAAAGGAAAAGTTATAATGGGGGTTTATATCTTTATATAATCAAGTAAATCCTATGCAGCAAAAAGCTAATGATATTATCAAAACCCTAAAAAGTAGAGGGTTGCGAGTCACACCCCAAAGATTTGGGGTTTATGCCAACCTATTAGCAAGGGAAGATCATCCTACAGTTGATCAAATTTTGAGAGACTTAAACCAGGAAGCGCCGACTTCCTCCCAAGCTACGGTGTACGCGGCGCTTCAAGCACTGCGTGAAGCGGGTTTAGTGCGAGAAGTGCTATTACAAGAGGGAATATCTCGTTATGATGCCAATGTAGCGCCCCATCATCATTTTCGCTGCACCTGCTGTGGTGCGATTGAAGACATTAACTGGAATGTTTTCCCCGGTATTGATGTCAGTCAACTGCGGGACGGGTTAACAGTAGAAAGGTATGAAGTGACAGTTGAGGGAATCTGCGATATCTGCGGTAATCGAACTTAATAGCATCAGTAAGTATAATTACAGCAGATTGTGAGTAAATGAATTCCAAAATAATCAAACCCTTGTGGTGCGGGCATCTTGCCCGCTTATGGGTCTGGAGAGACAAACTAATCCTTAATTAACCCCTCCAAAATCATCTGCAAATCCTGGGTCAAATCACTTACACCCTTTCGTAAAGTTTGTTTATTGCCTTGACAATTTTCCCATCTTTCATTAATACTAATCGCTTCACCGACAGAAATCATAGCTTGTTTCCAACCTAAACGCGGCCTGCCTGGTAAGGTAGAATCTTTAATGCGAGACAACATATCAAACATTAATAAAATCGTTTCTGCAAATCTTTCTGGGGTTGGTTTTTCTAGAATATAATTAGCAGTGACCGCGACGAAACTTTCAGCAATTCTCATGTGTTGCATTTTCAAATCTGCTTCTTGGGCTACCCAATCAGCTAGACCACGTTGGAAAGGTGATAAACTTTGAATATCAGCAATATCATCCCGATAAATATAATTCCAACCAGCATCTTCTAAACGGCGACATCTATCAATAAAATTACCTTGAGGCTGGATATTAAAATACTGTTCTGCAATTTTTAAAGCTGCATCCATCAATCGGTGTAATCTAGTAATTAAAATTTCATTTTTGGGAATTTCGCAAGTTATAATGTCTGGAAATTCTTGATGATAAAAACGCCGATAAAATTCCTCCATTTCCGAAATTAGATATTCAGATAAACCCACCACCCGCTGATATAAAATTTCTTCCCTTTCCTGGCCAATTTCACTAGTTTTCCTAACAGGTAAACCGCTATCAAGTTCTAATTTAGATAATAGCCAATCTATTCTTTTCCAAGGGGGGTTCACATAGCTATATTTAATCCCAATCGGAATAATAAAAACCTGTTCTTCGCGGTTAGCTTTTTTTAGATCTTCCACACACCAAAAACCCAATTGGGCTACACCAGGTTCTAAGGGACTGACTATACTACTGTGTCCATTTGTACCACCTTCAGGAGCGATCGCTATGGGCATCTCTGCGGTTGCAAATAATTCTCTTGCCTGACTAATAGCTGTCCTATCTATGCGTTTACCCCTACGAATAGGTATACCACCAAGTCTAGAAAATAACGATCCTAACCAATTTCCTGCCCAGATTGTCATCCCCCGTTCATACATAAAATAGCTGTGAAGTGGATATTTGAGCTTAATACCTTTTTTTCGCGCCACTTTAGGGACAATCCGTGATAGCAAATATGACATAGATAGAGGATCTTCTACCTCCGGGTGACGAAAAGCAATTAAAAATCGGACTTTACCAGCCTGAAATTCATGGTATAATTCAGCTAGGACTTCGGCATTTTTAGCTTCAATATTCACAATACCCGCAGGTAGCCAGGGTCTAGTTCTCACCCGCAAAATCAAGGGCAAAAACCAAGATATAATTTTTACAACCAATGGATTATGAAATTGGGGAATAAACTTGAGCGGTGGTTGGGTAGAATGAATAGATTTAGGCAAGTTGTTCTCCTGTGGTGTAGCGAAGAAAGCAATTAGAAATCGCGTCTACACAGACAAAACCTGTCCACCCAGGTGGCCTTAGCCTGTGTAGTAGCGTTTCCCTGTAGCGAAGCCATATTACCATATTATCATTCGTCCAACATTTCTCAAACACCCTCCCATCCAATTATGACACCAGACTGGCGGAAATTTGCCCCCGCAACCCAGCGCAACCGCGAACCCATTCTAGAAGTGCTTTTACAAATATTACCTCAAAATGGGACAATACTCGAAGTAGCCAGCGGCACAGGTGAACACGCTGTATTTTTTTCCCAACATTTAGCACCCCGGCAATGGCTACCATCTGACCCCAACCCAGAACTGCGTGCTAGTATTAGAGCATGGGCTGAATATCTCCCCTGTGATTATCTTAAGCCACCCCTAGATTTAGATGCCAATGCACCAATATGGCCTGTAGAAAAACAGCCATTGCCAGAACCGCCAATTTCTGCTATAGTAAACATTAACATGATTCATATTTCTCCTTGGTCTGCTTGTTTAGGACTAATGGCAGGGGCTGGAAGAATTTTACCACCTGGTGGTATACTCTACTTGTATGGTCCCTATAAACAAAATGGAGAACATACAGCACCCAGTAACACTGCTTTTGATGAGTCTTTACAAACACAAGATCCAGCTTGGGGAGTCCGTAATTTAGAGGATGTGGTTAAATCTGCTGAAGCACAAAATCTGATATTGCACCAAACTTACCCCATGCCAGCAAA
The DNA here is from genome assembly GCF_000426925.1 of Dolichospermum circinale AWQC310F. Classification (GTDB taxonomy): domain Bacteria; phylum Cyanobacteriota; class Cyanobacteriia; order Cyanobacteriales; family Nostocaceae; genus Dolichospermum; species Dolichospermum circinale. Next base: position 52,508 of record NZ_KE384680.1, read on the forward strand.
TAACCTTTCGCTAATATTTAAACATAATTAGGCCTTGCTGAATTAAAATATGAAACCGGAAAATATGACTACGCCACGCAATCTATCACCCTTGACTCTTTGCGCCTTTGCGTGAGACATATTTACATATTTCGCAAATAAATGGAGGTTAGCGGACTCGAACCGCTGACATCCTGCTTGCAAAGCAGGCGCTCTACCAACTGAGCTAAACCCCCAAACTCTGTTTTTAATACAAAGATTGGAATTATATAACTACACCATCCTAAACTCTTATGATTATTTTGTCAAGACCATGAACCAAGAAAATTTTTTAGTCGTTGCTGCATTGTATAAGTTTGTCAGTTTACCTGATTATAGCCAACTGCAAACACCTTTATTAAATTGTTGTCAGTTACAGGATATCAAGGGAACTATATTACTCGCTCCCGAAGGAATTAATGGTACAATTGCTGGTTCTCGTCAGGGAATTGATACAGTTTTAGCTTTTCTCCGTCATGACTCGCGGTTTAGAGATTTAGAATATAAAGAATCTTATGCCGAAATTCCCCCTTTTGAGCGGCTGAAAATCCGCTTAAAAAAAGAAATTGTGACTTTGGGAATACCAGAAGTTAACCCGAATGAAAAAGTGGGAACTTATGTCACACCTCAAGAATGGAATGATTTAATTTCTCACCCCGAAGTCACTGTTATTGATACTCGCAACGATTACGAGGTCACGATTGGGACTTTTAAAGGTGCAGAAAATCCCCAAACTCAGACATTCCGAGATTTTCCTGAATATGTAGAAAAGCATCTTGATGCCAGCAAACATAAAAAAGTGGCTTTATTTTGTACTGGAGGTATTCGCTGTGAAAAAGCATCATCTTACCTACTTTCTCAGGGCTTTGAAGAAGTGTATCACCTCAAAGGCGGCATTCTCAAATATTTAGAAGAAGTCCCCCAGGAAGAAAGTTTATGGGAAGGAGAATGTTTTGTTTTTGACGAAAGAGTTGCTGTCAGTCATGGCTTAAAACCGGGAAGTCATGAATTATGCTTTTGTTGTGGAAACCCCATTTCCGACGAAGATAAATCATCATCTGAATATGAAGCGGGAATTTCTTGCCCCCACTGCTTCCACAGTCTAACACCAGACAAAAGAAAACGACAACAAGAAAAATGGAAACAATACCAACTCACAAATTCAACCCACACCTAACCTTTAGATTCTTGCGCGAAACAAAATCAATATCTAGCAAAAAATCTAGCAAAAACCCTAAGATCCAAAAGTAATCATTACAATATATGAAGATATAAATCCTTGGAGAACAATTTGTGGTAGCTAATCTTACCCGTACTCAACCCAAAACTAATCAAAAATTGGGTAACTTTACACAAAGACACATTGGACCAAACCCTGATGATATTCAGCAAATGCTTGATACATTAGGTATTTCCAATCTTGATGACCTAATTGATAAAACAGTACCACAGGCAATTCGTTTTCAGCAAGAGTTGAAATTACCACCAGCACAAAGCGAATATGCAGCATTGGCCAAATTAAAGCAAATAGCTGATAAAAATCAGGTTTATCGCTCATTTATCGGCATGGGGTATTATGATTGTATCACCCCGGCGGTCATTCAACGCAACATTTTAGAAAATCCCGGTTGGTATACAGCATACACTCCTTATCAGCCAGAAATTGCCCAAGGACGTTTAGAAGCGTTGTTAAACTTCCAAACCATGATCATTGACTTGACCGGTTTAGAAATTGCTAACGCTTCTTTGCTTGATGAAGCGACGGCGGCCGCAGAAGCAATGAGTATGAGTTATGGTGTGTGCAAAAACAAATCCCATAACTACTTTGTATCTCGTGAATGTCATCCTCAAACCATTGATGTATTGCAAACACGCGCCAAACCCTTAGGCATAAACATCATTATCGGTGATCATCAAACCTTTGATTTTACCGAAACTATCTTTGGTGCAGTTCTGCAATATCCCGCAACTGATGGTACAATTTACGACTACCGCAACTTTATAGAAAAGTCTCATGCTCAGGGTGCATTGGTGACAATAGCCGCAGATCCTTTAAGTTTAACATTACTCACACCCCCCGGCGAATTAGGGGCTGATATTGCCGTAGGTAGTACCCAACGCTTCGGTATTCCCTTGGGCTTTGGGGGACCACACGCTGCTTATTTTGCCACCAAGGAAGAGTATAAACGCTTAGTTCCAGGGCGCATTGTGGGGGTATCAAAAGATATTCATGGTAAACCTGCCTACCGTTTAGCCTTACAAACCCGTGAGCAGCATATCCGCAGAGATAAAGCCACCAGTAATATCTGCACAGCCCAAGTTTTATTGGCAGTGATGGCGAGTATGTATGCAGTTTATCATGGACCTGATGGACTCAGAGAAATTGCGGAAAATATTCATGAACTTACCGCAACTTTAGCCGCAGGACTGAAAAAGTTAGGTTATAAAATCACTTCGGAAAACTTCTTTGATACCTTGCGGGTAGAATTAGGAAATACCAAATTAGAAGCAATTCTTGACGCTGCGAATGAGAGAAATATCAACTTGAGAATTTTTGATAATTCCACCGTGGGTATTTCCTTAGATGAAACTACCACAGAAGCAGATTTAATTGACCTTTGGCAAATTTTCGCAGGTACAGATAACTTACCTTTCAGTGAAACAGAACTTAATTCTCTTACCAATTACCAATTACCCATTACCCATTACCCATTATCACGAGAAAGTAAATATCTCACCCACCCAGTTTTCAATCGTTACCATTCAGAAACCGAGTTATTACGTTATTTACATCAACTAGAAAACAAGGATTTATCATTAACAACTTCAATGATTCCCTTGGGTTCTTGTACCATGAAATTAAACGCAACCTCCGAAATGATTCCCGTAACTTGGGAACAATTCGGCAAAATTCACCCTTTTGCGCCAATTTCCCAAACCAGAGGTTATCAAATCCTCTTCCAACAACTAGAAACATGGTTATCAGAAATTACAGGTTTTGCGGGAATTTCCTTACAACCAAATGCAGGTTCTCAAGGAGAATATGCGGGACTTTTAGTAATTCATGAATATCATCAAAGTCGCGGTGAAGGACACAGAAACGTTTGTTTAATTCCCCAATCTGCACACGGTACAAATCCTGCAAGTGCGGTAATGTGTGGAATGAAAGTAGTGGGAATTGCTTGTGATGATCATGGTAATATTGATGTTGAAGATTTAAAAGCCAAAGCTGAAAAACATAGTTATGAATTAGCAGCTTTAATGGTGACATATCCATCAACTCATGGCGTATTTGAAGAAGCAATTCAAGAAATTTGTGCAGTAATTCATTCTCACGGTGGACAAGTTTACATGGACGGCGCTAATATGAACGCCCAAGTGGGTATTTGTCGTCCTGGTGATATTGGTGCAGATGTCTGTCATTTGAACTTACACAAAACCTTCTGCATTCCCCATGGTGGTGGTGGTCCCGGTATGGGTCCGATTGGTGTCGCTTCCCACCTTGTACCGTTTTTACCTGGACATTCTGTAATGAAAATGGGTGGTAATTTGGGTGCTGTTTCTGCTGCACCTTGGGGTAGTGCGAGTATTTTGGTAATTTCTTGGATGTATATTATCATGATGGGTGCAGAGGGGTTAACGGAAGCTACCAAAGTTGCAATTTTAAATGCTAATTACATCGCTAAGAAATTAGAGTCATATTATCCGGTTTTGTATCAGGGAAAAAATGGTTTTGTAGCACATGAATGTATTTTAGATTTGCGAAGTTTGAAGAAATCAGCGCAGATTGAAATTGATGATGTTGCGAAGCGGTTAATGGATTATGGTTTTCATGCACCTACCGTTTCTTGGCCTGTGGCTGGTACAATTATGGTAGAACCAACGGAAAGCGAATCTAAGGAAGAATTGGATCGTTTTTGTGAGGCGTTAATTGCAATTAGAAAGGAGATTTCTGAGATTGAATCTGGTAAGATGGATCTGCAAGATAATGTGTTGAAAAATGCGCCTCACACTGCGGAAAGTTTGATTGTTGGTGAGTGGAATCATGGTTATTCTCGTGAACAAGCTGCTTATCCTGCAAGTTGGAGTAAGGAGTATAAGTTCTGGCCAAGTGTGGGTAGGATAGATGCTGCTTTTGGGGATAGGAATTTTGTTTGTTCTTGTTTACCGATGGAGGCTTATAGTTAATTTGTAGGGTGCGTTAATGAAATGTAACGCACAGTTTTCATTGTGGGATAAGGTGCGTTACGCTGACGCTAACGCACCCTACGGACTAATATTTTTTCACGCAGAAGCTTAGTTTTTTCAAAATCTGTTAATATATCCATCATTAACTAAAAATTCACATATTCCTATTACTATGTCAGATCCTGCAAAATTAAAAGAAGTAACCGTCTCAATTCCCTTTCTTGGTATTTCTGCTAAATGGCAAGCTGATCCTACTCAGCGTCAGGCCGCTTGGTCGTTGTATATAGAATTGGTCACAAGAGTTTCCGTACAACCGTTGAAGGATGATCAAGGGTTAGTACGGGAAGCGATGAACTCATTATACAGCTTATTCGGTACTACCCGGGAAATTCTTAAAGCTGCTGGCCCCAGTGTTGGTGCTTCTAAAAAATCAGTCGGGGGTATTGCTATTTTGGTGTTAAATAATGCGTTAAGACCGTTTTTAGCTAAGTGGCATCCTTTATTACAGGCTTGGGAAGCAAGCAGACCTGCGGGGGTAAGTCCCAAGGAACATGAGGTTACGTGGAACAAAGAAACACTTTTACGACAAGAGTTGAAAGATTTGCGAGATGGGTTAGAACAGTATGCGAATGCTTTGGCCGAAATTGCAGGTGTGGAGGAGGAGTAATGTATCAGGATTACGTTTTTATTTGCCACAATAGTAAAGATAAGCCTCAAGTGAGACAAATTAACGATTTATTAATTGAATCTGGCATTGTCAGGACATTTTATGACGAAAATAGTATCGAACCATTTAATAGGTGGATGGAAATAATCCTTAATGAAATAAATCACATCACAGTGTTTTTCATATTTATTAGTAATAATGGTGTAGGGGACGTACAAGCACAAGAAATAGACTACTTTTTTAGTACAGTCTTAGCCACAAGACCGGACATTAAAACAGGCTTGTTTATCCTCGCCGATACAATAGATGGAATGATAAACACCTTAGAAAATACTCATAAAGAATTGAAGCAGTTTCACCGTTGGGATTGCCGTAACAAAGAAATGAGTCAAATATATGCAGAAATAATAAGATTTTTTGCTTTGGAGAGATCAGTATCAGTATCAGAATCGGATGCAATTAACAATGAGTGTGTCAAACTAAGACTACTATTGGAAGAACAGAAGTGGAGGGAAGCGGATAAAGCAACTCAGCAAATAATTTTGAGAACTTTAGGTAGAGATTCTTTTAGTAATTTAACAAAATCTGAATTCTCAGAAAGAGGATTACGAGAATTACTCGTCAGAATTGACCCATGGTGGCAAAGTTACAGTAAGAATAGATTCGGATTCAGTGTTCAAAGAGATATTTTCTGGGATATTGTTGGTTATAGCAGACAATATGGAGGTGCATATTATCCACAAAACTGGGAAAAATTTGGCGATAAAGTAGGATGGAGAAAAGGATGGATATTTGATAGAAGATGGAAGGATATTCAACAAGATATATATGGTCAGGATTTTTCCAATGTACCCAATGGACACTTACCGACCTTACAGTATAAAATATTTTGGGATAATTCAGCAGACATACAACAGTATGCTTATACTGCAAGTGGTAGTAAAATTCCTGGCAGTTTACGTAGAGTACCAAATAGTGAAGATTTTCCAATTGTCTTTCTAATATAAGATACAAAGTTAAGTGTAAACACTCCTCTTACTGCTCAATTTTTACCTTTAACTTAGAAAACCCAACACTTTCACAATAATATAGATGATGATTAAATTGTTGGGTTTCACTGCGTTCTACCCAACCTACAGTTTGTATGGTTCGTTGGTAATTTGTAGGTTATTGGTGGGATGTTGAAATTTTCATTGTCTGAATCAGGATGTCCAGGATTTTAGGATTTTCAGGATTGTAATTTATGAATTGTCTGTGAATATTGAAAAATGATAATTACAATCACAGGATATTATCTATCATCCAAAAATTGCCATTTTTCCTAAACAATAAAAAAAGGTTCTACCGCTCTCCTTATGGAAGAGAATATTAATTTAATTTTTGTAGGTTAGGTTGAACGAAGTGAAACCCAACATTCGCGGGAGGATAGTAAGAGGTGTTGGGTTTCGTGCCTCAACCCAACCTACAATAAATGTTGTGTTACATAAAGGGAACGGTAGAGCCTAAAAAAATTACATCCTGTATATCCTTTCATCCTAGATATCCTGATTTTGACACAAAAATGCTCAAAAATCTCAAATTTAACCGAATCTCAATCAACCCAATTAACAACTTTTATCCCAGGTATTTGTTGAAAATGACGCAGGTTTCTTGTTACTAAGATAGCACGATTTACTAAGGTAATACTAGCAATTAATAAATCAGCTTGTCCTATTTTACGCAGTTTAGAAATAGCACGTAACCTGTTAAACTCGTCTGCTGCTAACTGACTAATGGGAATAATTGGTAGTTGATTTAAAAGTTCTTCTGTACGAAATAATAACTCCTGTGCTTTTATTAATTTTTCTCCTGTATCAGCTTTCAAAACATAATCAATTCTTCCCCGCAAAACCTCAATTTTAGTAATGATAGTAATTGCAATTAAATCATCTTCCACAGTGTTTAATTGCTTAACTACATTACTGTTTCCCGCGTGTAGATGCGTTAGAGTATCAGTATCAAGTAAGTACATTAAATCTCTTCATCCTCATCAACTTCTGCTCTTCCTCTTGCTTCATAAATAGATGCTCTTAAATCAGCTAATGAATCATCATCAGCAAAAGTGCCAGCTTGTTGAATGAGAATATATCGGTGAGATGGAGAACTTAACCATTCATCAATTGCAACTTTTAAAAATCTCCAGTTATTCTCTATTTTTTGTCCAGGAATATTCCCCAGTAATGTTTGACGAATTACCGCTTCTTGAGGTAAACGCAAATATTCGGCAACTTCATCAATTGTGAGAACTTCTGGTAATGTTATTTGACTCATAAGGATTGCCACAACCTTGTATTTTTGTTAATGTTTATAGTTAATATTTCAAGTCAAAATGTTGATTTTTTGGCAAAATCATCAAAAGACCGAAATCTTCCTGCTTCAAAATCATCTAATCCTTGCTGAATACCGTGAATAGCTGCTTGTGAGTCTTCTAATTCCCAGTCTAGGATATTTTTTAATAATTCAGCCGCAACTAAACTGATATCTTTTCCTTGTTGGGTTGCTTTTTCAAGTAGTCTTGCTTCTAGTTCTGGAGTTAGGGAAATAGCGATCGCCATAACTGTATATTTTGGTGAAAGTTTATAAATATTATAACATCCTGTAAATCCTAAAATCCTGGATATCCTGATTCAGACAAAAAACATCCTCAAAATCCCCACTTCAAATAAACAACCACATCCTGAAAATCCCATAATCCTGGATATTATCTCGACTTCGCTCGATAACCACCTGATTCAGACAAAAAAAATCCTCAAAATCCCCACCTCAAATAAACAACCACATCCTGAAAATCCCATAATCCTGGACATCCTGATTCAGACAAAAAAAATCCTCAAAATCCCCACTTCAAATAAACAACCACATCCTGTAAATCCTTAAATCCTGGTTATCCTGATTCAGACAAATTAAACCTGATATCTAGGATTAAAAACCTTCTTATATTCCAACTTCAACCCACCAAAATTAATCAATAATCCCACGGGAAAATTATAAGCTACCAAATAATTTTTCGCTTGCGCTAAATGAACATCTTCTAAATTAATTATCGCTTTCAACTCCACCACAACCTGATTTTCAACTATAAAATCTGCTCTTCGTGTTCCTACTTCAACTCCTTCATAATAAATTACTTGTTCTACCTCTCTTCCAAAACCTAAACCTGATTTTTTGAATTCAATTTCCATACATCTTTGATAAATAACCTCCTGAAAACCATTTCCCAAAGTTCGGTGTATTTTCATTGCACAGGCATTAATGATATATGTGATTTCATCTAATTTTTTATTTTGGTTATTAGGTGTGTTCATGGATTTACAGGATTGTTATTTGTAAGTTATTGGTGGGATGCTGAAATTGTCATTGTCTGAATCAGGATGTCCAGGATTTTAGGATTTTCAGGATTGTTATTTGTAGGTTATTGGTGGGATACTAAAATTGTCATTGTCTGAATCAGATTGATAGTATATAATAAACATATCCTTTAACTCTAAATTGATTATGACTAATATCACAATCTCTAACCTTGATGATGATCTAAAAAATCAGTTACAAAAACGAGCAGAACAACATGGACATTCTCTAGAACAAGAAATTACAGAAATTCTCCGTCTTGTTCTCACAGAAAATCCTGAAAATCCGATTAATTTAGCAACTCTAATTGAAAAACGCTTTGCCAATTTTGAAGATTTGGAATTACCAGAAATAGAGAGAGAAGCGATTCGCACAGTGTCAATATTTGCAGATTAGAAAATGATTATTCTTGATACAAACGTCATTTCCGAACTAATGAAAACTCAAAAATCAGCAATAGTTCGTCAATGGGTAGCAGCACAACCTTTAATGAGTTTGTTTACTACAACAATTACTCAAGCAGAAATTCTCTATGGTATTGCTTTGCTTCCAGGAGGAAAACGACGAGAACAACTTAGTCAAACAGCACAACTAATGTTTTCTGAAGATTTCGCTGGATGAGTTCTAGCGTTTGATCAAAATGCTGCTGTAGCATTTGCTCATATTGCATCTGGACGACGAAAAAATGGTACTCCAATTTCTCAACCTGATGCTCAAATTGCTGCTATTTGTTACACTCATAAAGCAACTATAGTAACGCGCAATATTACTGATTTTGAAGGATGTGGTATTTCTATTATTAATCCTTGGAAACCTGAATCCATATATTAGTAATTCGTAGCTTAGATTCAGGAACGCAACCCAACATAATTAAAATATTCGATTCATATTTTTTGTCAAAATCAGGATGTCCAGGATTTGAGGATGTACAGGATGGTAATTTGTAGGTTGTTGCTGGAATATAGTGTATAATACACATATCCATACACATAATCTACCTCAACATCATGCGAACCAATATTGAACTTGACGACGGGTTAATAAAAGAAGCATTTCGTTTAACTAACGTGCGAACCAAAAAAGAATTAATTCATCTAGCATTACAAGAACTAATTCGCGCTCGTAAAAAACGGAACTTACTTGATTTAAGTGGACAAATTCAATTTACTCCTGACTACGACTACAAAGCATTGCGAGAAAATCGAAATGTTTCTGATTGATACTTCCGTTTGGATAAATGTTTTACGAGATAAAACAGGAGTTGCACGTCAAAATCTCCAGACACTTATCAAAGATGAAAATGTCTTTCTCACTCGATTTACTCAGATGGAATTATTACAAGGTTGTCGGGATGAAAGGGAGTGGATGTTATTGCAAACCTACCTGCAAGAACAAGACTATATTGAAGCAACTGATAATACTTGGGTTTTCGCAGCACGAATTTATTATGATTTACAAAGACAAGGGTTAACTGTTAGAAGTAGTACTGAAACTGTTAGATTATGAACAACGGTGGCAAGAGTTAGAAAATAGTAAGAATCCTTTTGCAACAGTGGTTATGGCACATTTGAAAACCCAGCAAACGCGCTCATATCCCCAAAAACGCAAAATCTGGAAATTCAGTTTAATTCGC
>NZ_KE384680.1:62509-65648 GCF_000426925.1 Dolichospermum circinale AWQC310F
AAATCAATTGTGGTCGGAGTATAAACAATTCGAGCAGGAGCGAACTATGAGATATATTACCACTGGTGAGCGCATAGGTTACGAGCGGGGAATAGAAGAAGGTAGACAGGAAGGTAGACAGGAAGGTAGACAGGAAGGAGAACGGTTAGTTATTTTAAAACTGCTTAAAAAGCGATTGGGTGAATTATCACCGGAAACGACACAGCTTATTCAATCTCTTTCTGTTAATCAGTTGGAAAATTTAAGCGAGGCTTTACTAGATTTTAGCAGTATGGCGGATTTACTTAATTGGTTGCAATTAAATTAATCCTCTTGTTGAAGTCTTAAAATATATGTAGGGTGGGTTAGCGACAGCGTAACCCACCATCTGATTAAGTAGTTGTGTAAAATAAATTGCACATATCATACAGCAAGTAGCTTTGAGTGAGGTATACCTTGTGCGGGCAAGATGCCCGCACCACAAGAGTTTTATTATTAATATCTGTACTTCATAAGATTGGGAACTGCTGTATAATTTATGTTTATAAAAGCTAATACATATATCTAAATTATTAAATAAGCCAGAGATTTGTTTATATTTAAGTTAATAGGCAAAAGTGACAAAATTCCTACAGTAGTGCAACAATTATGTCCCTTTTTTTAGCTATTTTTAATCCGTAATTGTCTGTTTTTTAGTGATATTTTCAACCTAAAAGGGCAATTTTACGGATAATTGTGCGTGAAATGATGTTATCATCAAGCTATTGAAGGTGACAAAACTGAAACAATTATGTCACTTTTATTTTGTCTAAATCTCTAGACAGAGGTTTTTATTTTGAATAGGATGTAGTGGGGCAATAAAGAATAACAACCCTAACAAATTAATTCACTTACAGACTTCTGAGGAAAATTAACATGAATAATCATCGTCTTGAAATCAACGACCTAATTGATAGTGCTGTTAATAATGCAGTAGCGCGTCGTAACGAGGCTTTAGCATCTGTATCTGATGAAGAAGCTAAAAACGTTTCTGGTGGTATAGCTATTACCACAAGCGTTCCGAGATTCATCAAACCCATAATATGTGGAATAATCATCCGTGAACCTATCACAATAGGGCTAATCGCAAATCGCACTCCCAACTAAAGCTCTTGTGGCATAAAAATCCTCTTATTTCGAGGCTAAATGGATGAAGGAAATTGCTGAAAAAACTACACTTTGCCCTAGTGCTAGACCAGAACCAGGGGAAAGTTTTGTTTTCGGTATCATTGGTGGAACAGTAGCAGAACCTCGTGTAGCTTATCTGAAACAGCCTCAACCTATCACAGATGAACTAATAGCTAAAGTTAGTCCTGTGACACCAGCGGAAGTGTTTCGTACAGCTTCAACTTGTGCCACAAATGGTTGTCAACATTTTGATGGGAAAAATTGTGGTTTAGCTACACGAATTGTCGAAAATTTACCGACAGTAGGAGAGGAATTACCTCCCTGTTCTATACGTCCTGATTGTCGTTGGTGGCAACAGGAAGGGAAGGCGGCTTGTATGCGTTGTCCGCAAGTAATTACGGATAATTACAATGCTTCTGAATTGTCAATTCAAGTGGCCACACCAACGGCTCGTTAACTGAATATTTTGCACCATAATCTGAATTTCCGATTTTTTCTAGATTTTTTGACTTTTTAAAACCAAGGAGAATACGAAGATGGCTAAGATTCAAATTGCTGACTTGCATAGTGAAAACTTTGTTGAACTGACTGCTAAAGAACAATCTTTAATTCAAGGTGGTATTTGGCCTTGGGTTGTTGCTGCTGCTGTTTATGTTATAAACCATTGGTCCGATATTAAAAAAGGTGTTTCTGATGCTTGGAATGGAAATTAACTAATTAAAAGTTGCCTTTTTGTTTTGCAGAAATCAATTGTTATTAGTGTGGAGAAAATTAACATCATGAAAGGTAGAATCAGCATTCTAGATATCAATTCAGACTACTTGCAAGAATTAACAGAGGATAGTTTTATTAATTCGATTTTTGGCGGTAAACCAACACCAGAAACTAGCTTTGCTTATGACGTAGCTTGGGCAGTTACTAAAGCCGTTAAATGGGTAGTGGGTCTGTTTTAATCTCAGAATTTGAGTAGTGTAATCTCAGAGCATAAAACCAATTTCTCGTTCCCAGTCTCCGACTGGGAATGCTACCTAGAGGCTCTGCCTCCGTGACTTAGTATCAATGAAGGCAGAGCCTTCTGTAATTCATTCCCATACAGAGTATGGGAACGAGAACATTTTTCATTTTTGTGATTAAATCACTCCAAATTCACATTAATCTCTGTTTGATTAACCTGTTTTTTGATCCAACTTAATAGTAAATCGCTAACAATTTGCTGACGCAATTTATCATTCAATTCCGGCTGAATAATCTCCTCAACAAAAATTAAATGTACCCCTTTAGAAGTAATTATCGGTTTAATTACCTGTGGGGGTTTCGCACCAAAGACAGCAGCAGATATTTCTGGCTTTAAATCCCGACGATTTAATACTCCTAAATATCCCCCCTGACGACGTAATTCTATATCTTGAATATATTGGTGAGCTACATCATAAAAACTCATTTCTCCTTCTTTGACTGCATAAAAAAGTTCTATTGCTAAATCTTCATCATTAAATACAACTTCATACATAACCACACCAGCATAATTTAGCTGATTTTCAAAGAAGAAAGGTTCGATTTGATCAGAAAATAAATGTTTGCTTAACTTAGCAGTAACCACACCAGTATAGACTATATCTTCAAAATCATCTATAGATAAACTATGTTTTTCTAACCATTTCCAAGTGTCATTAGCACTGGTCAGGTCATTATTTAATCGCAGAAAATCCGCTGCTTTTTGTAATTCTTCAACTTCTACTTTTATCCCTGCTTCTTCCGCAGCATTTATAATCACTTTTCGGCTGATAATTTGCTCAACTAACTCAGGTATTTTACAGGATAATTTAATTTGTTGTAAAATATCTGATTGGGTAATGGTGATGCTTTCTGACATAATTTGCTCCTTAAATACATAAATTATACCCCACCCTAACCCTCCCCTTATTAAGCAGGGCGTTTTCATTTTCTAAATTCTAGCAGAAGAAAGAGCGAAACTTTTACTATTATTCGCTCT
>NZ_KE384681.1:0-508 GCF_000426925.1 Dolichospermum circinale AWQC310F
GTTGACACCCAAATTCACACGAGCAGCTAATGTAGCCGCAGCACCAGCAAAGCTAATGGTATCTGTACCAGAGGCATCCCTAATGATGTCGTTACCTAGTCCAGTGAGAGTGAAGAGATAAGTATCATTACCTGCACCACCATCAAGATTGTCATTACCTAAACCACCATCCAGAGAGTTATTACCACTGTTACCTATGATAATGTTATTACCTGCATTCCCTGTACCATTAATATTGGCAGTGCCAGTCAGAGTCAGGTTTTCGATGTTGGCTAGGGTGGCAATAGTGAAGGTGACACTAGATTGAATAGTATCTGTACCTCCATTGGCCAGTTCCGTAATTGTGTCAGTAGTGCTATCTGTAATGTAAGTATCATTACCTGCACCACCAATCAAGGTATCAGTACCTAAACCACCAGTAAGGGTGTCGTTACCAGCGCCACCATCCAGAGAGTTATTACCACTGTTACCTATGATAATGTTATTACCTGCATTCCCTGTACCATTA
>NZ_KE384681.1:584-11472 GCF_000426925.1 Dolichospermum circinale AWQC310F
TCATTGGCCAGTTCCGTAATTGTGTCAGTAGTGCTATCTACAATGTAAGTATCATCTCCTGTACCACCAATCAAGGTATCAGTACCTAAACCACCATCAAGGGTGTCGTTACCAGCGCCACCATTAAGGCTGTTATTACTACTGTTACCGATGAGGTTATTATCGAACTCACTGACATCAATAATTTGCACTCCTGTGGTCTCATCAGCTACATAGGCGTTGAGTCCTACCAATTCAACACCTCTAGCAGTTCCAGGAGTATCATAAGTAGACACAAGAGTGGGGTTGCTAGGATTGCTGATATCGAAGATTTGCAGTCCTGTCGGACCGTCCCCCACATAAGCGTACCGTCCTACTACCTGAGCGCTCCGAGCAGTTCCAGGAGTATCATAAGTGCCAACGAGTGTGGGGTTGCTAGGATTGCTAACATTAATGATTTGCAGTCCTTTGTCATTATCTGCTACGTAAGCTAAGTTACCTATTAGCTGAACACTATTAGCAGCACCTGGAGTATCATAAGTACCTTTGAGAATAGGGTTACTGGAGTTGCTAATGTCGAGGATTACTAACCCAGTAGCAAAATCAGCCACGTAAGCTAAATTATCTATTACCTGGATACCTCTCGCGGAGCCGGGAGTATCATAAGTACCCTTAAGAACAGGAGCGCTGGGGTTGCTAATGTCGAGGATTATTAATCCAGTAGTATCATCAACTACGTAAGCTAAGTTACCTACTACTTGAACACGGTAAGCAAGTCCAGGAGTGTCATAAGTACCTTTGAGAATAGGAGCAGCAGGATTAGTGACATCAATAATTTGTAGCCCTGAAGTCTGATCGGCTACGTAAGCTAAGTTGCCTACTACCTGAATACCCCTGGCATTTCCAGGAGTATCATAACTGCCTATGAGAGTAATAGCGCCAGGATTACTGATGTCGAGAATTTGCAATCCTGAATCAAAATCAGCTACATAGGCTAAGTTGCCTACCACCTGGACACGGTAAGCAGCACCTGGAGTGTCATAAGCACCTTTAAAACTAGGCATAAATCCCTCACTATTCACAGTTAAAGTGTCCTAAGAAAATGAAAGTTGCTTTGGACTGGAAGATATTTATACCAGTTCAAATTAAAATCCGGTTTATCGGTCGGTATTTAGTAGAATATACAGACAGTATTTCATAGGTTTTCTGAAAAAGCAAGTCTTTTGCGTAAAATTTTTTCTATACCTGTAAAGTTGTAGCAATCAGTAGAGCAGCAATTAATGATAAAAGACAGTTTTGCCGTTAAATGGGGGTGAATCCTGCGATATTTTCTAGTTATATAAAAATATAAGTTGCAATAAAAAAAGCGATCGCTTCCCGTAACTTTATGGAAAGTGATCACTGATTCTGAATTTAGAAAGTCTTAGTCATACTGACAATATATCTTAACCAATAACTACTGATTAAATCAACCTGTATACCATTCTGGTGTCAGCTTATCTGCATCAGCAACAGGAGTTTCAGTAGCTAAAGTTCCATCTATAGTCCAGATTTTATCAGCGGATGTTTGTTGATCACGCCAGTAAATATCAGTCTTACCATCACCATTAAAATCACCTAGAGATGCTGTCAAACCAGGGGTATTGCTAGGTAAGAAAGCTTCAGAACTGATGGTTGTACCGTCCATCAACCAAGCAGTATTTGCACCGGTAGAGGCATTATGCCAGAAGATATCGGTTTTGCCATCACCATTGAAATCACCGATTTTTGCAGTCCAATCTGTACTCAAGGTGCTGACAGTACCTTCAGTTACAAAAACGCCATTCATAGTCCAAATCTTATTTTCCCCTGTTTGGGAGTTGCGCCACAAAATATCAGTTTTAAAGTCACCGTTAAAATCACCAAGAGTAGAAGTCCAGGAACCATCTTGAGCCTGGAGATCATACTTAGTAGTTTGGCTACCATCCATAAACCAGACACTATTTTCACCAGTGGTGGTATTACGCCAGAATATGTCACTCTTACCATTACCATCAAAATCAACAATGGTTGCGGTTAATCCTGGCCCCGTAGTTTCTAAGACATTGGCGCTAATTACCTTTATACCATCCATTTGCCAAATGGCATTTTCACCAGTAGTTGCATTATTCCAGAAAATATCAGTTTTGCGATCGCCATTAAAATCGCCAATATTAGCAGTCCAACCTGGATCAACTCGATCTAAAGTTAAGTAATTAGCGACTTTTGTGCCATTCATTAGCACAATTGTATTTTCACCTGTTGTCTTATTGCGTAATAAGAAATCTGTCTTATTATCACCATTAAAATCCGCAAGTTTATAGTCATAAGCTGTTAAGTCATATTTACCTAAAGAACCCTGTTCTAAAACTTGTGTTCCGTTCATTAAGCGAACCAAAATTTCACCAGTTTGGACGTTAACCCAAAGTTTATCTGTTTTACCATCACCATTAAAATCAGGAACAATGGCTGCACTGGTTAAATAAGGATTAGGATTGGGGTTAGCACTCCCACCAATGGGGATTTGAGCTAATGGATTTGATGGATTATTAACTTCAGCTGGTAACCCGTAATTTGTTGTATCTAAAGATAATTGATCAGGCATGATGTGTTTTTATGAGTAATTAATATCCATTTTTAATTTGCTTTTGATAAAGATTCTGTAAACAGTAAACATCTGGTTAATTATTTTTATTAAATGTCAGTATTTATAGACATTTACATCATGTTTATAAATAGGAAATTTTCCAAATTAAAAGTAATATCTAAACAATCAAAAAATATTTTATATTTTATTTATTAAAGTCATGATTTAAAAATAAAATCCTATTTTCTTGACATCGAGATCCCAAATAATATCATGTCCGCCCAATCACTTACAATATAGTTCATCATTGCATTGCCTTTTCCCAATTACCTATTACCCATTACCAGCCTCAACAGATATGATAAGTGTTCAACCGGACATGATATAATATATGTATTGCTTTTGTTCCTTTGCGTCTTGGTAAGCATAAAACTCCACCTCCGTGTCCTCTGTGTCCTCTGTGGTTCATCCAAAAAAAAGATTGGTGAACACAAATCAAGAGAAAATTAGCTATTATAAGTAGAATTAGCAATTTTCTCGACAACATTCTCAGTAGTCTTTAATTGTTAAAGCTAAAAACAACACTATTAATAAATCAGCTATGCAAACAGAATATCAGCAACGTCGTCAGGATTTAATGGCGAAAATAGGCAGTAGTACAGCGATTTTCACAAGTGCGCCCACGGCGGTCATGCACAACGATGTTGAGTATATTTATCGTCAAGATAGTGATTTCTTTTACTTAACTGGGTTCAATGAAGCGCAAGCAGTAGCGGTATTAGCACCTCATCATCCAGAGCATCGCTTTATATTATTTGTGCAACCGAAAGATCCAGAAAAGGAAGTTTGGACTGGTTATCGTTGTGGAGTAGAGGGAGCAAAAGAATTTTATGGTGCAGATATAGCTTACCCGATTGCAGAGTTAGATGAGAAGTTACCGCAATATTTAGAAAAAGCGGACTGCATTTATTATCATTTGGGACGCGATCGCAATTTTAATGATAAAATCATCCAACATTACCAAAATTTACTGCGGACTTATCCTAAACGAGGTACAGGGCCAATTGCGATCGCAGATCCTAGCGTTGTTCTGCATAATATGAGACTTTATAAGAGTAAAATAGAGTTAGACCTAATGCGTCAAGCTGTAGAAATTGCGGTAGAAGCTCATAATTATGCTTTACAAAGCAGTAAACCGGGACGTTATGAATATGAAATTCAAGCCGAAATAGAACATCTTTTCCGCTTACGGGGAGGAATGGGACCTGCTTATCCTTCTATTGTTGCTGCTGGTAAGAATGCTTGCGTACTACATTACATTGAGAATAACAGTCAACTGCAAGAACAGGACTTGCTATTGATTGATGCTGGTTGCGCTTATGGTTATTACAATTCAGATATTACTAGGACATTTCCGGTCAGTGGTAAATTTACACCGGAACAAAAAGCATTGTATGAAATTGTATTAGAAGCGCAGAAACAGGCAATATCAGCGGTAAAACCAGGTAATCCCTTTCATGCACCTCATGATACAGCTGTGCGGATATTAACGGAGGGATTAGTTGAATTAGGTTTACTCAAAGGAGACATTGATAAATTAATCAGTGAAGAAAAATATAAACCATTTTATATGCACCGTACCAGTCATTGGTTAGGTTTAGATGTGCATGATGTAGGAATTTATCAACATGGAGAAAACCCGCAAATTTTACAACCTGGCCAAGTGCTGACAATAGAACCGGGACTGTATATAGTCCCTGACACTAAACCAGCAGAAGACCAACCGGAAATTGACCCGCGTTGGCTAGGAATTGGGATTAGAATTGAAGATGATGTATTAGTTACTTCTGAGGGAAATGAGGTATTAACTGCGGGAGTTCCCAAGGAAATTAAGGATTTAGAAAAATAAACAATAATTTGTAATTTTTTTGGACTAAATAATTGCATGAAAACTCAGTAAGATAGTAGTATTCAGGAGGAGGTTGCTAGGTTTTTTGTGGTTTAAGATACAAGAAACTGATAAGTAACCCCTTTTCTGTCAGGGGGGGGAAGGTGATAATGTATTTTAGTTAATTTCACAGGAGGAGATGATAGATCATTGGTAAACTCGGAAAGTAGCACATTAATGTCTTATTGGACTCTTAGGGTATGGGGTATTCTGTTGTTTATCAATCGTCAATAATTACCGTGATAGAAAAGTACCCTAAAAAAGTGCGAAACAGATGATCACAGAAGTTTCAGGCTTGATGAAAAAGGTGATAATTAATATGAGTACCAATCTAGCCATTGTCAACTGGAAACACCATAAGCAACATACAGATTTAATACTTGATGATAGTAAACCATTGAGATCAAATCGTCACCGAATTGCTATGAATGTCCTCATGGGTTCTTTACAGCAACTTTGGTCTAACCGCAATGATTATTCTACCGAGGGTAATATGTTCATTTATTACAGCAGTAGCCAGGTCAAGAATCGTCATTTTCGCGGTTCTGACTTTTTTGCTGTTCTCAATGTTGATAGTAGTAATATTCAAGAAAGTTGGGCGGTTTGGGAAGAAAATGGTCGCTATGTTGATATGATTGTAGAATTAATATCACCAGCGACGGCAGAGGTAAATATAGGTATTAAAAAGTACCTTAATGATCGGGTTTTTTGCACCTCAGACTACTTTGTTTACAACCCCTTTGACTCTAGTTCTTTACAGGGATTACACTTAGATCATCACCAAGAATATCGCTCTTTAACACCTAATGAAAATGATTGGCTGTGGTGTAGACATTTGGGTTTGTGGATAGGAACGTGGGAAGGAACTATACAGAGGGAAACTGCGACTTGGTTACGCTTTTATGATATTACTGGCAACTTAGTTTTGTTACCAGAGGAGGCGGAAAAAGCACAAGTAGAAAAAGTAAGAGTAGAAGCGGAGAAGTTTAAAATCCAAGCGGAAAATGCTAAGGACAAAGCGGCGAAATTAGCTGCGAGATTAAGAGAATTGGGTGAAAATCCAGATATATTGTGATGTTGTTCTATCAGTTACAGCAGGTTTCATATCTTGATAGCACACCCTGAATTAATCCACTGCTTTGCTAGTTTGTATCGCTTTTGATATTGATTCAGATTATCATAGGGGTTTAGGGCTTGATGAAAAAGGTGATAATTACTCATGACTACCGACAACAATCTAGCCGTTGTGGACTGGGAAGCTCATAACCCATCAACAGATTTAATATTTGATGATGGTGAAGTCTTGGAATCAAATCGTCACCCTATTGCTATGAATGTCCTCATTCGTTCGTTGCAGCAGCTTTGGTCTGACCGCAATGATTATTTTACTGGGGGCAATATGTTTATATACTACAGCAGTAGCCAAATTCGCCATCGTGATTTTCGCGGTCCTGATTTTTTTGTGGTTCTGAATGTTGATGGTAGAAATCCTCGACAAGGTTGGGTAGTTTGGGAAGAAAATGGTCGCTATCCTGATGTAATTGTGGAGTTAATGTCACGGTCTACAGCAGTAATAGATAAGGGAATTAAAAAAGACTTGTACGAACAGACTTTCCATACTTCAGATTACTTTGTCTATGACCCAAGGGAACAGGGAACAGGGAACAGGGAACAGGGAACAGGGAACAGGGAAGAAGGATTTCAGTATGTCCTGTCACCTATCACCTGTCACCTATCACCTATCACCTGTCACCTATCACCTAACTGGAAGCACTAGTATAAAAACGGAGAGCAAATCGCCAAAACTGAGTAGAAATGAAAAATAATACAAAAGCTAATAATCCTGCACCTAGCAACGAGGTAAATTCAATTTCTCCTAACATGGATTGGGCGGGAATAGTAGTTAAAAAAGATACTGGTAATACAAAGGTAAAGAAAAAGCGATAAACCGCAGGATAGCCAGTAATTGGATATCTTCCCGCTTCTAAGAAGCCTTTTAATACTTCTGTAATATTGTATATTTTAACAAACCAAATGCTGGTTGCTCCTAGTATAAACCACAAACTGTAAAGAATAACTAAACCGCAAAATAATGGCCAGAGGGTAAATAGATATCTGTCAATTCCTAAGCTAAGTTTAGTACCAGCGTAGCCAATTATCAATAATCCAAAGATTAAATCTGGTATTCCCCAGAGGGAAAAGGTGTGACAAGATAACCAAAACTGACTGCGAATAGGTTTTAATAATACAAAGTCTAAAGTCCCTTCCTGGACATGGCGCACAATGCGATTTAAATTGGGAGAGAGAAAGGTAGCACTAAAGCCTTGTAATAAGGTGAAAATTCCTAAGACCACTAAAGCTGCTTCCCATGACCAACCTGTAAAAGTGTAGCCTGTGCGGTAAAATAGGAACAAACCAAAGATACTACCGACCAAATTGCCTAAACTACTAAGAGCAGCAATGATAAAATTAATACGATATTCCATTTCCGCAGCGATCGCCGCAGTCCAAAATAATCTCAGCACTTTTAAATATCTTTGCATTTTTCGCCTTGACCCCAATATCCGTTAAATATGTAAATATAAATTAAACATAAAATAAATTTATCTAAATTTAATATTACTTTTTATTTCTATAAATTTATAACCGTTAAAATGTTGAGTAAAATGTCTTAAACAAGTGGGATTTTATGCACTTTGATTTACCAGAATTAGTTAAATCACTTGGTTACTTTGGAGTATGGGGAATTATTTTTGCTGAATCTGGTTTATTGATTGGTTTTTTTCTGCCTGGTGATAGTTTATTATTTACAGCAGGATTTGTCGCCTCTCAAAACTTGCTGAATATTTGGGTACTGATTTTTGGCGCGTTTGTTTGTGCTGTATTAGGTGATAATGTCGGGTATTTTACTGGACATAAGTTTGGGAGAAAATTATTTGATCAAGAATCTTCTTGGTTATTCCATAAAAAGCACGTTGTCAAAACCCAAGATTTTTACGAAAAGCATGGTAAGAAAACAATTATCTTAGCAAGATTTGTGCCAATTGTCAGGACTTTTGCCCCAATTGTCGCAGGAATTGGTGCTATGCACTATCGGTCTTTTATGTCTTACAATTTATTCGGTGGTTTTGTATGGACTTTTGGTATTACCTTATTAGGTTTCTTCTTAGGAAAATCTTTACCAGCGGAACAATTAGATAAATATCTGTTACCAATAATTGGCTTAATTGTGGTTGTTTCTTTATTACCTTCAATTATTCATATAATTAAGGAAAATAGAGCTAATAAACCTTAAAAATTCAAAATTCACAATTCAAAATCTATTGAGATACTCCAATTTTTATTCAATGATGTCAATTGATTATTTTTGATTGCCAAAGATCACCAAAAACTGGTAATGTAACTAAGGCAAATATTATGGATGTTATAAGTTGAAAACTCGTTCTCATTATTGGCAACTTCTACCCTATATCCGCACCCAATGGCCAACTATTATTAAGGGTTTTGTGGGCATTTTAGGCTATGTACTGGCAACATTAACCCTAATTAATGTCGCAGGGAAGTTGGCAGTTCCCTTTGGCAATGGTAATGTATTAGCGATCGCTCAATTAGCCGCAATCAGCACTGCTATTTTTCTGGTCAGGGGCTTTTTTCAGTCCGTGCAAGACTTATACATGGCCAGGGCAGCTTTAAGGGTAGCTTTTGATCTCCGACAACAGGTTTATACCCATTTACAAAAACTCAATCTCAGCTTTTTTGAAACTGCTAAAGCTGGAGATTTATCTTATCGTCTCACGGAGGATATTGACCGGGTTGGAGAAGTGATTAATAAGCTTTTCCATGATTTTACTCCCTGTGCTTTACAGTTAATTGCTATTCCCATTTACATGATTTATTTAAACTGGCAACTGACTTTAGCAACGGTAATTGTTGCCCCAATCATGGGAATTTTAATTGGTTGGTTTGGGGAACGTTTACGGAAATATTCTCTCAAAAGTCAAAGTCGTATCTCTGATTTATCTGCTATTTTAACGGAAGTTTTTAGCGGAATTCGCTTAATTCAAGCTTTCGCAGCGGAAAAATACGAAATTGATAGGTTTAGTTTTGAAGCAGAACGCAGTTTTAAAGCTAAATATTCCGTAGAAAGATTAAAAGCTATTCAAATTCCTATTGTCGGGTTTTTAGAAGCTGTCAGTGCCTTATCTTTATTAATGGTAGGAACTTGGCAAATATCTCAACGTAATTTAACCGTCGGTGAATTTTTTAGTTATTTAACAGCAGCAGCTTTGTTAATTGACCCCATTGGACATACTACTAATAATTATAATGAATTTAAACAAGGTGAGGCATCAGTTGATAGAATTTTTGAGTTATTAGCAATTCAACCAACGGTATTAGAAAAACCTGATGCTATTAATTTACCTGCTGTTAATGGTAAAGTCGAATATTGCAATATTACTTTTGCCTATCAATCGGGAGAAACGGTTTTAAAAAAAATTAGCCTATTAATAATGCCCGGTCAGGCTGTTGCTTTAGTTGGTGCTTCTGGTGCTGGTAAAACTACTTTTGTGAACCTGTTACCTCGATTTTATGATGCCGAATTTGGAGAGATTTTTATAGATGATATCAATATCCGAGATGTGACTTTAAATAGTTTAAGAAAACAAATTGGCATCGTTCCCCAAGAAACAATTATGTTTTCGGGAACTATTGCCCAAAATATCGCCTTTGGACAGAATGATTTTGATATTCAAGCTGTTGAAAAAGCCGCAAAAATCGCCAATGCTCATCAATTTATTCAGCAATTACCGGCAGGTTATCATACTTGGGTGGGAGAGCGAGGTGTGAATTTATCAGGGGGACAAAGACAAAGAATAGCTATTGCTCGCGCAGTCCTGCTCAACCCGCAAATTTTGATACTTGACGAAGCTACGTCTGCTCTAGATTCCGAGTCAGAAGCCTTGGTACAAGAAGCTTTGGAAAGATTGATGAAAAACCGCACTGTATTAATTATTGCTCATAGATTATCAACTGTCAGAAAATGCGATCGCATTTTAGTATTAGAAAAAGGACAAATTGTCGAATCAGGAAATCATCAGCAATTGTTAGAATTAGCAGGGAAATATGCGCGGTATTATGCTCAACAGTTTTCCTAAAGTTACTCACTGCATGAAATGATAAGTTTACATTATACATTATCAATAATACTTTTAATATTCAAATCTAACTACAATTCTATGTAACATTTTCTTAACAATTAATTGAGAATTATTTTTATTTAGCAACGAGCTTGCAATACTTTCCGCGATTTGCTAGAATTATTGAGAATTTCATAATTGGGTTACTATTGTCAATTTTGTACCCTGCTGAAAAGATGATCTTTAAAAGTCTTTATTTACAGTCGTTTCAG
The DNA here is from genome assembly GCF_000426925.1 of Dolichospermum circinale AWQC310F. Classification (GTDB taxonomy): domain Bacteria; phylum Cyanobacteriota; class Cyanobacteriia; order Cyanobacteriales; family Nostocaceae; genus Dolichospermum; species Dolichospermum circinale. Next base: position 10,527 of record NZ_KE384681.1, read on the forward strand.
AGATCAAATTTCAAAAAAATACAAAACTTTACAAATTAGCAGTAGTTTTCAAGGGTAAATTGGGGAAAAATTATTCAACAAATAATGTACTTTGACTGATAGTACAAATATACTATTGACAAATAGAGTAACTTATGGTATGTAGGGTGTGTTAGCGACAGCGTAACGCACCATGTTATCAAATAAATCGTTTAAATTTTCTAATGTGCAGTTATTACAGCGGTTTCCGATCTGATGAAGTACAAAGTTGAATGATGAAACTCTTGTAGTGCGGGCATCTTGCCCGCTAAATATGTACCTCATAACACTGGGAAGTGCTGTAATAATTGAATGGTGATCATATCACATCAATCATAAGGATGATGTAGAGACGTTTCATGAAACGTCTCTACAATGTGGTTTCCCTAAAGGAAACCAGAAACTACACTAAGGCAGTAGTAAAGTTACTGATTCCTAAAGTACCAGTTAAACCTGTCACCTCAATGATGGTATCCGTGGTTGCACTAAATCCTGCGGTAGCGTCGTTAATAGCCACAAAGGTACGAGTACCAAAGGTGAATTGAGCAGCAGAGTTAGCTGTAAACACAGTAGTAGTTAACCTAGCTGCAATTCCGGTTGCATCAAGTGTTGCCACAGGTGTGGTAACATTATTGAACCCGCTGCGGGCAGTGGTAACGAGGAATAAATCATTGCCAGTAGTAGCATTGAAGTCGGTAATGACATCAAAGATACCCAAGGCGGAATGAGCTAAAGTGCGGTAGTCAAAACGGTCTACTCCCAACTCTCCAGTTAAAGTATCTTTTCCCAGCCCTCCGGTGAGGATGTCATTACCCGCACCACCGTTGAAGGTATCATTACCTGAACGTCCCTCAAAAACGTCATCATATTGTGTACCAGTGATATTGTAGTTTTCTACATTAGAGACATTAACAAAAATCTGACCATT
>NZ_KE384681.1:11853-12088 GCF_000426925.1 Dolichospermum circinale AWQC310F
TATCGGAACCGCCATCAACTGTATCCGTTGAGCCTTGGTTATAACCAGGGTTCAGCATATCATTGCCTGCACCACCATTGAGAATATCATTACCAGCACCACCATTGAGGGTGTCATTACCAGCGCCACCATTGAAGGTATCTGTACCTGAACGTCCCTCAAAAATGTCATCATATTGTGTACCAGTGATATTGTAGTTTTCTACATTAGAGACATTAACAAAAATCTGACCATT
>NZ_KE384681.1:12154-12408 GCF_000426925.1 Dolichospermum circinale AWQC310F
GATCGGAACCGCCATCAACTGTATCCGTTGAGCCTTGGTTATAACCAGGGTTAAGAATATCATCACCTGCACCACCATTGAGAATATCATTACCTGCACCACCACTGAGGGTATCTTTACCTACACCACCAACAAGGTTGTCATTACCAGCACCACCAAAGATTAAAGACCACACGTTAGTTGCAGTGAGAGAATCATTACCACTACCTCCTGTTAGCACATCATAATAGCCACCACTAGCAGCAAAGTTGATT
>NZ_KE384681.1:13480-13938 GCF_000426925.1 Dolichospermum circinale AWQC310F
GTGTCATTACCAGCACCACCATTAAGGGTGTCATTACCAGCACCACCATTGAGAATATCATTACCTGCACCACCTCTGAGAACGTTATTTAAGTGATTCCCTTTTAATGTGTCATTTAAACTACCACCAACTGCATTTTCGATATCTATAAAAGTCTGCCCACCTACAGTAATACCTAAAGTCAAAGACAGATTTTCATTAATTCTCTGTTGTCCCACAATACTAAGGTCAACATTGATGCTTTTTGTAGTGGTTGCAGAGAAGTCTAGTGTATCTGTACTGTTATTATTTTGGTTGATGACTGTGAATTTTTCCCAGGCATCTATTGTCGAGGGAAAGCCATTTATATTCCATGATTCCCATCCATTCCGTGCAGAAACGTAACCATTATGGAATGTTTTTAGGGCTATTGTTCCATCATTATTATTGATAATCGTGAATTTTTCCCAGGCATCTAT
>NZ_KE384681.1:14109-16149 GCF_000426925.1 Dolichospermum circinale AWQC310F
TATGGAATGTTTTTAGGGCAATTATGGTTTCGTTGATTCTGTCTGACCCTTGCCAATTATCTGCATCAAACACATAAGTATCATCTCCTGTCCCGCCAATCAGGGTGTCATTGCCGTCACCGCCATTAAGAACGTTATTTCCAGTACCGCCACTAAGAATGTCATTACCATCTCCACCGTCAAGGATGTCATTACCGCCCTTACCGTTAAGGATATCATTTCCACCCACTGCATCAATATACTCAGGGTTATCATTGCCATTAACAGTGTCATTGCCATTTGAACCTCTCGGACCAAGAGCAAGAGCCGCAGGTGCAGTGTAAGGGTTATTAAGATTAGCCCACAAATTATTAATGTTGGCTTTTGCGAGTTGAGGTAGTTCTGCACCAAATAAACTCACATTGCCATCGAAGCCAAATTTTATACCGACTGTCCAACCTAAGAGATTTCCCCAAGCGGCAACATAGTCATTATAGGAGTAGCCATCATCAATATATTGAAAATAAGCACCTCCTCCTCCTAATGTAAATCCTCCAATTACAGGAATAGGATCGGGTATATTAATAGTTCCTTCAGCATAGGCATAGAAGTCCAGTTTAGTCCCATCACGCCCACGGGCGACCAGTTTAGCGTCTGCCTTGAGTAATCCATAGAGGATATTTAAGTTAGCACTTGCCCCAAAAGAGTTATATTGCCAGTTAAGGTTAACTTCACCATTTCCTGTAACGAGATTACCAAGAACCCGAAGATTACCCTGTGCATTAAGGAAATTTGGAGTAATTGTTGCTGTTAGATCTAGGTTAATTAGAGATTCATTAATAGGACCGCCCAGAAAACTGGGTAAATTCAAATTAACCTGTGGTCCTGCGGTAATTTTAACATTACCTTGAAAGACATCATTATATGTCTGTCGTTGACCAAGCACTGTAATGGTTTTTGGACCGACACTATATGACCCACTTATTTCCTGAAGATATGCACCTGTAGCGCCGATGGGTTTATTAAGGTTAAATGCGCCTATCTGAATATATTGCAATTGGCTACCATTCCATAAGACTGTAGCAGCAACATCAATTCCAGAGGGAATTAAAACAGTGGCATCGGCTCTGACTTTTGTTTGATTATTGGTAGTATCAATAAATACTGTAGCGGTTTTAATTGTCCAGCCAGCAGCGATATTAATATTGCTGGCAGATATAGAGCCAACAACTTCCACTGTACCCGTACTACTAATTTTAATGTAATTACTACCACTAAAATTGCCCGTGAGATTGTATAGATCGGGCAGAATGAGTGTACCTTGAATAATGAATACTTTTTCTGATCCAATCTGTGTGTATAGAAGGCTAATCTGTCTACCTTGAACACGCAATAAACCTAGCAAGTTAAAATCAAGGCTTTCCTTATAAATTTTCCCGCCAGTTAGGTCAAATCCATTGCTATTTATTAACAGATAATCGCTACCTGTGACGCTGAGTGTAACTCCTCCTAATGCTTGTGGTAGTGCAATCACACTCTGCAATTGAAATTCTGGGTCCCAAGGATTTTGATCATTAAGATTTCTATCGGGTTTAAAGCTGATGTTAGCACCACTTACTTTTGCACCAAATAAATTAAAGTTAATGTTATTGGCAGTGATATTTTGCAGCCCATTACTATCAAATAGTAGGGATACTCCAATATTTTCGCCACTATAAGTTTGCAGAATGGCACTGCCGGCAAATGTATTAGTAGTTCCATTAAATTCTGCTTTAATGTCACGGAGTTTCCAGCTACCCAACTGGATATCGTTTGCTGATAACTGCGCTCCTGTTAGGTAAGCTTTGTCTTTGTTGACTACTAGCTTATTAGTACCTGTTAGCGTACCCTTTAAACCCTTGAGTTTAGGAATTTCAATTGCACCTTGGAGGGAAAATTCTGGATCCCAGGGTTCGCTATCTGTGGTGTTTCTGTCAATGATTGCGCTTACTGTCTGAATATCTACTGCTGCACCCAAGAAAGTAAAATCTGTTCCCATTCCACTACTGCCGGTTATTTGGG